>NZ_CP041217.1:3412500-4148156 GCF_006542275.1 Saccharibacillus brassicae | reverse complement strand
GGTCGGCAGCGCGAACGGCAGGTCCACGAGACTGTTCAGGATCGCCCGTCCGTGGAACCGGTAGCGGACGAGCACCCAGGCGATCATCGTGCCCAACAGCACGTTGATGATCGTCGCGATCAGCGCGAGTCCCAGCGTGAGCAGCACCGCTTTCCAGGCGATTGGATCGGCGATGCTTTCCCAGAACGGCGCCCAGCCGTCGGTGAACGCATAGACGTAGACGCCCGCGATCGGAAGCACGATCAATACGACGAAATACAGCAGGACCGTCGTGCGAAAACCGTAGGTCCAGCCTTTGTGACGCAGCCATGACGTTTGCACCGGATATTCCTCCATTTTGAAGCGGCCGGCGCCTTGAGGATCTCGTACGCCGGAAAAGCTTCATCGCATTATTCCCATTAGTCTACTCGGTTTAACTTACTGCATAATGTAACAGGGTTAACGACCAGCGTCAATCACCTTTTTACCAAAAGGAAATAAACGCCAGGGCAAACAGGCAAACGATTGCCGGGTATATAAAGGGTAGACGAAGCGCGTCGGCGCAAATCCGCTTATCCAAGGAGGTTATGCTTATGCTGCATACATTTGAACTGTCCACGTCCCGCCGGGACGAGATCGTCGATATTACGCCGCGGGTCAAAGAACTGGTGCGCCAAAGCGGCGTGACGAACGGGATCGCCATGGTCTACTGCCCGCACACGACCGCCGGCATCGCTATTAACGAAAACGCCGATCCCGACGTGAAGCGCGACATCCTGATGATCCTCGACGAAGTGTATCCGTGGGAACATCCCAAATACCGCCACGCCGAAGGCAATACCGCCGCGCATCTCAAAGCGATTACGTGCGGTTCGTCGCAGACGATCATCGTGGAAAAAGGCAGGCTGCTGCTCGGCACGTGGCAGGGCATCTATTTCTGCGAATTCGACGGTCCCCGCTCGCGAACGTTCAAAGTGAAAATTATGGAAGGTTAGCCTCAAACTCTCCATATCCCTGCCCCGCCCTTTCTTTTATAATAAAAAGAAAACGGAGCTGATGCCTTTGGAACTGCTCGATCCGCGCAACGATTTTTTGTTCAAACGTATTTTCGGAAGCGAAGAGAACCGGGATGTGCTGCTTGCTTTTCTCAATCGAACGTTTACCGAATCCGGACAGCCTCCGCTGCGCGAAATCCTGCTGCTCAATCCGTATACCGACAAAGATTCGCCCAGCGACAAACAATCGATTCTGGACATCCGTGCGCGCACGACCGAAGGCGAACTCATCAACGTGGAGATGCAGCTGTTCAACCGGTACGACATGGAGAAAAGAACGCTTTTCTACTGGAGCAAACAGTACGGCGGCCAACTTGTGGAAGGGCAATCCTACGCATCGCTCAAGCGCTGCGTGACGATCAATATCGTCAACTTCGCTTTGCTGCCGAACGCCCTGTATCACAGCGTGTTCCATCTTCGCGAAGATCGAACCGGCATTCCTTTGACCGACGATATCGAAGTGCATTTTCTTGAACTGCCCAAGCTTGAAGCGCATACGGTCGATATAAAAGAAGGCGGACTGGCGAACTGGCTGTTGTTTCTCAAGGGCGTCGATCCGAATCAATGGGAGGTGCTGACCATGAACGAACCGAAACTGAAAAAAGCGATGACGGCTCTGGAGTTTCTGAGTCAGGATAAGAAGTTGAGAATGGAGTACGAAGACCGCCAGAAGTTTCTGCGCGATCAGGCATCCATGATGGATGCGGCCAAAAATGCGGAGATCTACGGATTCAAGGCGGGAATGGCAAAAGGCATCGAGCAGGGCATCGAGCAGGGCGTGCAAAAAGGCATCGAGCAAGGTATCGAGCAGGGCGTGCAAAAAGGCATCGAAGACACGGCCCGGCGGCTGCTCAAGATGGGACTGCAGCCGGAGGAAGCGGCCGAAGCGACAGGCCTGACGCTCGAACAGGTCGAGCGCCTGCGAAGCGAGCCCTAACGATACGGCGCCTACTACTGCGATTTGGCAAACAAAAAGAGCCTTTATCCAAGGGATAAAGGCTCTTTCTTTTTCGCAACGACGCAGCGAAGCGTTCTTTTGTTAATCGTTCACAGCCTTGAAGCAGGCAGATGCAGGTGGGCGCACAAATTGCGCACATGATTAACGGCTGCCGGCCGAATTTCTTCGAAGGTCGCTTTTTCCTGAATGTAGTACGAGACGAATCCGTGCGCGGACAGGAACAGGCTGAGCGGAATGCTCTTGAGCGAGTCTTCCGTATGCAGCCCTTCGCTCAAGTGTCCGCGTACGATGGAAGCGAACAAGTCCAGGCACCGGCTCTGTTCGCTGCGGCAGTAAGCCAGCAGTTCTTCGTCGCGCGTCATGAACATGATCTCGTACTGATGCGGATGCTCCAGGCCGAAACGGATAAATTCCAGCAGCAAAAGCTCGGTGCGCGTGAATTCGTCGATCTCCGGACCGCTCATCACGCCGTTCAGGCAGCTCGACAAATACCCGAAATCTTCGATCACGATGGCGTAAAACAGTTCCGCTTTTTCTTTGAAATGATAGTAAAGCGAACCGTGGCTGTAGCCCAGATGCTGTCCGATACTGCGCATGGAAATGGCCCGGTATCCTTTGGTGATGAACAAATGTCTGGCCGCCTCAAGGATTCGCTCCCGCGACAACTCCTGCTCTACTGCTCTTCTCGCCATAGTCGTTATTCCCCTTCGATGTAGTAAACGGAGTCCCCTTTCGCGATGTCGGCCTGACCCTGCGTCAGATCCGTCATCCAGGAGACGAACGGCTCGGCTTCGCCCGCAGGCGGCAAGCAAAGAACGGTCACTTTATCCGTGAACTGCGTCTCGCCTGTCCGCACTTCGCGGCTTCGCAGTTCGTTCTCGACTTTGCCGTGCCACGTATAGTCCAGCGTGACGAATACCTGCGTATGCAGCACGCGCGTAATCTCGTCGCCGGCTTCGACCGCCGCCACGGCACCGTCCGCATAAGCCCGGATCAAACCTCCGGCGCCGAGCATGATGCCGCCGAAGTAACGGGTGACGACGACCGCCACGTTTTTCAGTCCCCGGTTTTTGAGCACTTCCAAAATAGGCTTGCCCGCCGTTCCGCTCGGTTCTCCGTCGTCGGACTGCTTTTGAATTTCATCGCGCTCGCCGAGCAGATAAGCCGAGCAGTTGTGGGTAGCGCCGCGATGAAGCTTTTTGATTTCGTTAATAAAAGCGTTCGCTTCTTCTTCATTCTCGACAGGACGAATATGACCGATAAAACGCGACTTGCGAATCACGATTTCTTGCTGCCCTTCTTGTCTGACCGTCTTGTAACGTTCCAACATGGATGATTCGAACCTTCCTTATAGTAGAAAGCAGTTCCCCATCTTCTGCATACGCCATAAACGCGATGCACGCGGGTGAACTGCTTTCCTCTGTGGGTTCCGGTGAACCGCCGAAGCGAATTAACCGGTGGTTATTCTCTTATTAAAACAGGAATTCACGTTGCCGTAAAGATTGATGTCAGAATTATTCCGCATAATTATTCGGACAGGCGCGATTCCAATTCCGCTTTTTCTTTTTCGAAGCCCGGTTTGCCGAGCAGCGCGAACATGTTTTTCTTGTACGCTTCGACGCCCGGCTGATCGAACGGGTTCACGCCCAGCAGGTAGCCGCTGATGCCGCACGCTTTCTCGAAGAAGTAGACGAGGTAGCCGAACGTATACGGGCTGAAATCTTTGATGTTGACGATCAGGTTCGGCACTTGTCCGTCCGTATGCGCAAGCATCGTGCCCTGGAACGCTTTTTTGTTGACGAAGTCCATCGTTTGGCCTGCGAGGAAGTTCAGGCCGTCCAGATCGTCCGCATCTTCTTCGATCGTGATCTGCTCGGACACGTTCTCTACCTGAATGACCGTCTCGAAGATGTTGCGGCTGCCTTCTTGAATGAATTGGCCCATCGAGTGCAGGTCGGTCGAGAAATCGACGGAAGACGGGTAGATCCCCTTGAAGTCTTTGCCTTCGCTTTCGCCGAACAGCTGCTTCCACCATTCCGACACGAAGTGCAGCGAAGGCTCGTAGTTCACGAGGATTTCCGTGCCTTTGCCTTTACGGTACAGCGCGTTGCGGACAGCCGCGTACTGGTACGCTTCGTTCTCGGCCACGTTCGGGTTCGAGAACTCGTCCGACGCGTCTGCCGCGCCCTGCATCATGGCGTCGATGTCCACGCCGGCAGCCGCGATCGGCAGCAGGCCGACAGCTGTCAGCACGGAGTAGCGTCCGCCCACGTCGTCCGGAATAACGAACGATTCGTAGCCTTCTTCGGTCGACAGCTTCTTGAGCGCGCCGCGCGCGGTATCCGTCGTCGCGTAGATGCGTTTGCGGGCTTCTTCTTTGCCGTATTTTTTCTCAAGCGCCGCACGGAAAATACGGAAAGCGATCGCCGGTTCCGTCGTCGTGCCGGATTTGGAGATGACGTTAACGGAGAAGTCTTTGCCTTCGACCAATTGCAGCAGATGCGACAGGTACGTCGAGCTGATGCTGTTGCCGGCGAAGAACACCTGAGGCGTCTTGCGCTGGGATTTGTCCTGTACGTTGTAGAAAGAGTTCGTCAGCATTTCGATCGCGGCGCGCGCGCCGAGGTACGAACCGCCGATGCCGATTACGATCAGCACTTCGGAATCGCTCTGGATTTTCTCCGCCGCTTTTTTGATCCGGGCGAATTCTTCCTTGTCGTACGCTTTCGGCAGGTCGATCCAGCCGAGGTAATCCGAACCTACGCCCGTTTTGTTATGCAGCTGCTCGTGGGCGAGCTTGATCGGTTCCGCGAAGTAGTCGATTTCATGCTGTCCGAAGAAACCCAGTGCTTTGCTGTAATCGAAATGAACGTTTTTGGCCATCGTATAAAACCTCCTCGAATATTTGCGTGCTTCAAACCGTTTTGCCGAATAAAAATTATCGAATAAAAAAGCCCCTGTCGTCATCCGGCCGGAGTCCATCACCGGATGCGCTCTTTCGCACGGACGCCGCAGGGGCGATAAACTTCGCACTCCGGGTGCCTGCCGCTTCAACAAAGCGTCAGGCGGATCGGGAGATGCGTTCTGTATTAGTTAAGCAGTTCCTTGACTTTGGACACGACGTTCTCCGGCGTGAATCCGTACTCTTCCATCACTTTGCCGCCCGGAGCCGAAGCGCCGAACGTGTTGATGCCGAGAATCGCGCCGGCATCGCCGACATAACGTTCCCAACCGAACGGGCTCGCCATTTCGACGGCCAGACGGGCTTTGACTTCCGGCAGGATAACGGAATCGCGGTAAGCTTTGTCCTGCTGTTCGAACAGATCCCAGCTCGGCATGCTGACGACGCGAACCTGGATGCCTTCTTCGGCCAGCTTGGCTTGCGCTTTGACAGCCAGCTGCACTTCGGAACCGGTCGCGAGAATCTGGGCGGCAGGCTTGCCGTCCTTCGCGTCGGACACGACGTAAGCGCCGCGCGCCACGCCTTCCCATGCGCATTCGACCGAACCTTCCAGAATCGGCAGGTTTTGACGGGTCAGAACGAGCGCTACCGGGTTTTTCTTGTTTTGCAGCGAGTAAGCCCATGCCGCCGAAGTCTCGTTGCCGTCGGCAGGACGGATCACCGTCAGACCCGGAATGATGCGTACGGAAGCGAGCTGCTCGATCGGTTCGTGCGTCGGGCCGTCTTCGCCTACGGCGATACTGTCGTGCGTGAGCACGTAAGTGACCGGCAGTCCCATCAGGGAAGCCAGGCGGATCGCCGGACGCAGGTAGTCGGTGAACACGAAGAACGTGCCGCCGAACACTTTGATGCCGCCGTGCAGGGCGATACCGTTCATCGCTCCGGCCATGCCGAATTCGCGCACGCCGTAGTAGATGTTGCGTCCCGCGCGTTCCTGCGGCGTGAACACGGTGATGTCGTTCAGGTGGGTCATCGTGGAGCTTTCCAGGTCGGCCGATCCGCCGAACAGCTGCGGAATGCGGTGCACGACGCCGTTCAGCGCTTTGCCGGAAGCAACGCGGGTCGACATTTCTTTGTCGCCTGCCGCGTACTTAGGCAGTTCTTCGTCCCAGCCGATCGGAAGGTCGGCATTGAACGCCATCAGGAATTGAGCGGCCAGTTCCGGGTTCTGGTTCTGGAACTGCTCGAACTGGTCGTCCCAGATTTTGTTCGCCAATTCGCCTTTTTCTTTGACTTTGGCGAAATGTTCGCGAACTTCGTCCGGCACGTAGAAGTTTTCTTCGTAGACCCAGTTGTAGAATTCCTTCGTCAGCTTGGTCTCGTCGGAGCCGAGCGGCGATCCGTGAGGACCGGCGTGGCCGCCTTTGCCCTGCTTGTTCGGGCTGCCGTAACCGATGATCGTTTTGACTTCGATCAGCGTCGGACGTCCCGTATCCATTTTGCCCTGCTCGATCGCTTTGGCGAGAGCGTCGACGTCGTTGCCGTCTTCGACGCGCAGAACCTGCCAGCCGTAACCTTCGAATCTCTTCATGACGCTGTCCGTCAGCGACAGGGAAGCTTCGCCGTCCAGCGTGATGTCGTTGGAATCGTACAGCATGATCAGTTTGCCGAGCTGCATATGGCCGGCCATCGAAGCCGCTTCATGCGAGACGCCTTCCATCAGGTCGCCGTCGCCGCAGATCGCGTACGTATAGTGGTCGATGATCTTGAAATCGGCCTGGTTGTAGACGGAAGCGGTGTGCGCTTCGGCGATTGCCATGCCGACCGCCATCGCCACGCCCTGGCCCAGAGGACCGGTCGTTGCGTCGACGCCCGCGGTATGGCCGTATTCCGGGTGGCCCGGCGTCTTGCTTCCCCATTGGCGGAACTGTTTGATCTCTTCCATCGGCAGATCGTAACCCGACAGGTGCAGCAGGCTGTAGAGCAGCATCGAACCGTGTCCCGCGGACAGCACGAAACGGTCCCGGTTCACCCAGTTCGGGTTGGACGGGTTGTGATTCATTGTCTTGGCGAAAAGCTGGTAACCCATCGGCGCCGATCCCATCGGCATGCCCGGGTGACCGGAGTTCGCTTTCTCGATCGCGTCGATCGAAAGGGTCCGTACCGTAGCAATCGACAAATCGTCGATTTTAATATTGTTAGCCATGTTCTAATATCCTCCTCGGTCGTTTCCGGCAGAACCGGAGACGGATTGTGAAGACTCCTGTTGTCCAGTATATCACTTTGAAATATTCATTTCCATAGGATTCGACACAAAGCCGGAAATTGAAGCCGCCGCGAAAAAAGAAACGCTTGATCGCGCCCTCCGCCTACATCTTCCTTTACCCGGACTGCCGCTCCCGTATTCGCGCGGCGCCAAACCTTTTTGCGCCGCACGGCTCTCTTTTTCCCAAGAACGCTACAGGGCCGCTCCGAAGATCCGCTCGCGCTTCTCCCGCTGCGGATCGTTCTCCGGGACGGCCGTCATGCCGAACACCATCGTGGTCCGGCCGTCTTCGGCGTAAGGCGCCCACGGCAGCGCGCCGGTCGACGGATCGCCGGCCTTCGCAAAGCCCTGCCACGCTTCGCGCATCGCGTCCGACAGGTTCTGCATAACCGGTTCGAGGCGCACGCCCATGCGGGGCAGCAGCACCAGATTGCCGAATACGAACGGAATCTCGACGGCATGCATCGCGGCTCCGAAGAACGGATGGCCCGGCAGCGTCCAGTCGAACCGGTACATCCATACCGGGGCATGCCGGGACTGCGCCTCGGCGAACGCCAGCGCGGAGCGCCAGAAGTACAGGTCGGTCATCATGTCCGCCTGTCCCGCAAGCGTCGGCGGATACTCTTTCAGCCATTCGGTGACGTCTTCCTGGCCCGTCATCGCGCGCAGCGTATCGATCAGCGCTTCCGGCGCCATCACCTGCGATTCGTCATGGAAAAAGAATACGCCTTCGTCGCGATTCGTCCCGACGATCAGCGGAATGCCCGCCGCGGACCCTTCGGCTACGGCCTGCAGGGGCTCAACCGGAAGCGTGCCCGGTTCGACCGCCGGCTGGAACGGCAGCGTGACGCCCGCGCTTTCGGCTTCGCTGCCCATTTGGGCGGCGGCCGCAAGCAGCTCTTCGGCGCCGAGCGTCTTGAGGCGCTCCAGATTGCCGCCGTCCACGCCGAGCCGGCGCAGGAAGCCGGCCGAGATGCTTTCGGCCTGGGCGGCCGGCATCGATTGGGCGGCTCCGCTTTGCAGTACGGCCCGGTGGAACAGGCCGCGGGCGGCGGGCATCGCCAGCAGCGCGGCGATGCTCATCGCGCCGGCCGACTCGCCGAACAGCGTCACGGCGTCCGGATCTCCGCCGAAGGCCGCGATGTTGGCGCGCACCCATTCCAGCGCGCACACCTGATCGAGCAGTCCCGTATTGGAATCGAATCCTTCGCCGAGCGGGGAGACGTGCAGGAAGCCGAGCGCTCCCAATCGGTAGTTCAAGGAGACGACGACGCAGTCTCCCCGCAGGGCAAGCTGCGTGCCGTCATAGAGCGGAAGGCTCGAAGCGCCGGACACGAAAGCGCCTCCGTGAATCCAGACCATGACCGGAAGTGCCGAGCCGGCAGGCTCCGGGGCCCATACGTTCAGGTGCAGGCAGTCTTCCGACATCTCGACGGCGTTCGAACCGAACAACGACGTTTCCGGCGGAGCGGGCTGCGGGCATATCGGACCGAATGCCAATGCGTCGCGCACGCCTTCCCAGGCCTCCGCAGGCTGCGGAGCGCGGAAGCGCAGGTCGCCTACCGGCGGCCGGGCGTACGGAATGCCTTTCCATACACGGGCCCCGTTCACGACCGCGCCTCGAAGCGTGCCTTGTTGCGTAACGATCTCTGTATATTCCATTGTCTCTCCTGCCTTTCGCGCATCTCTCGTCTGAGGTTCACCTGCTGCTTCCATTTAAACACAGCGCTGCCGGGCTATTCAAATCTCGCACTCCGGTCAAGCTCCGGAGTTGCGTATCCCGGCAAACGAAAAGCGCCTTTCCCCGGAAGGAAAGACGCTTGGGTTCCGAAACGCAGGATCGGCGTACGGCCGACGCACGGCAGGCGCATGGCCGGATCACGGCCGAAAAGCGGCGCCGGACAAACGTTCAGTCGACGGGGCGGTGCTCAGGCGCCGGACCGACCGATCCGCCTTCGATCAGGCGGACCTGCATCCGTTCGTGTTCGACGGAATCGCCGGACAGGATGTTGAGCAGGTGTTCGGCGGCCGCCGCGCCCCATTTGGGCCGCGAATAATCGACGGTCGCAAGTCTCGGCTGCAAATATTTGGCGAGCTCGATATTGTCGAAGCCGATCAGGTGAACCTGCTCGCCGATTTTGAGTTCGGTACCGTTCAGCGCATTGCTAATGCCGACCGCCATCTCGTCGTTGAGACAGAAGACCGCGACCGGACCGTCGTACTCGTCGACGATCTGCCGCGCCGCGACTTCGCCGCCCTGCTTCTCGAAATTGCTGCGAATTTCGGTCAGGCGGACGTCGGGCCGCGCTTCCGCCATCTGCCGCACAGCCGCAAGGCGTTGATTCGAATCGTACGAATCTTCCGGCCCGGTCACGACATAGAGATTGCGGTGTCCGCGGTCCAGCAGATGGTTCATCGCCGCTTCCGCGCCCGCCTGGTTGTCGAGCAGCACGCGGTTGATGTTCGGATGAATCAATTCGCGGTCCAGTACCACGATCCGGTGTCCGCGGTCCGCGTACCGCAAAATCTCTTCGCTGCCGAATCCCGAATCGAGAATAATCGCGCCGTCGATCATTCGCTCGGGCAGCATGCGGTGCGATTGCATGCCGCTGCACACGATCATGTCGTACCCTTCGCGATTGAGCACGCGCTTGACCCCGTCCAGCAGATCGCCGTACACGTCGCCGCGGAAATCCGTCAAGAATACGCCAATGATGCGGGATTCTCGCTTCTTCAGCGTGCGCGCCGCGGCGTTCGGCACGTAATGCAGTTCCTCGGCGATCGCCAGAATGCGCGAACTGGTCTCGTCCGTCACCTTGCTGCTGCCGTTTAACGCGTAAGACACCGTTGAAATCGATACTCCTGCCTTTTTGGCGATATCCTTGATACTGACCAATCCACTCGCTCCCCTGTCTGGTTGCCTTTTACTTCTTATACCCATATAACAGACAACAAAGGCGATCCGTCAAGATCGCCCCGTTGTTTTTCTATAATATTACACGAAAATTTCGATAATGTTGCGATCTTTGGCGGCCGCGGCTTCAAAATCGGCCCGCGCGATGCGGATTCCGCCTTCGCGGTAGCGGTTGTCGCCTACCCGCTCGCCGATTTCCCGGCCGTTCAATTTCACGACACCCGATACGTCCGTACCGATGCGGTACACGAACGTCGCCGGAATGCCGTCGTAGCTGAAATCGAAGTTCATTCCGTCAAGCGAAGCCGGCAGAACCGGATCGACGACCAGGTCTCCGCCTTCCTGACGGATGCCGAGCACGTTGCCGATCAGCTGGTTCATGTAGATTCCGGGACCGCTGGAATAGATTCTCCATCCGCCCTTGACGGCCACGTCGCCGCTTTTCAGTTCGCCGAAGCGCTCCTGCGCTTCGTACCGGTCGTTGAACTTGCCGTCCGAGCTGCTGAAGTACGAGTTGCTCTGGCGCAGCTCCGCGTTCGGCACGACGTCCTGAATGCCGATCGGATTGATGATCGCGAGGCCGTTCCACGTCTCGTCGGAAAGTCCCAGCTTCGCCATCGCTTCCACGTAGCGGATATGGGCATGCACGTACTGCAATCCGATCTCGCGGCCGAAGTTCGACGCCTGCTCGGCGCGCTTGAAGTGGGTGCTGACGCCGCCCGCGTATTGAGCCGGACGGTTCATGAGGCGTACGCCGTCCGGGCAGTAGAACTCGCGCTTGATCAGTTCGTAATGCGCTTGCGCCTGTTCGGGTGTGAGCAGTTCCCCGATCATGCTGCGCGTCATCGGCAGCAGGCGGTAGGAGATGCCCGTTTCCGTGTCGCTCGGATGCAGCATCGGCTTGGGCTTGTCCGCTTCTTCCATGTACACGAAGCCCGGAATGACGTCCGTGTTCAGCATATAGCGTCCGAAGTCGGCGCGGATGCCTTCGGCCATCTCGGCCAATTCCTGCGCGAACGCCGCATCGGCGCCTTCAAGCGCGGAAGACAGCACGTTGACCGTTTGGTACGTCAGCGCGACCGTCCAGCTGCTCACCATGTACTGCTTGAGCTGCGCGTTCGCCGGCTGGAGCGTGTCGTCCCAGTCGCCGTCGCCGTACGAAGACAGGAACGTGTCGTGCAGGAAATTGTTTTTGATATAGGCGATTTCCTTTTTGGCATGATCCAGAATCGTATGTTCGTCTTCCGTGAAGCCGAACTCGTGCTTGACCGTGTACGGCACTTTTTCCGACAAAATGCCGAAGTCCCGCGTCGTTTTCAAATAATCGCCCAGCACTTTAAGCGGCCAGACGATGATGTCGCCGTGGCTTTCTTCCTGCTGGATCGCGAAATACTTGTCGAACATGAACCACTGCGGCCAGGCGCCGTCGTCTTCGTACTGGTGCGAATAGACGGTCTTCAGAATGTCTTTGACCTGTCCGTATTTCTGCGTCGCCATGAAGTATTCGACCGGTCCCTGGCAGACGTCGCGCGTTCCCCACGCCGCTCCGCCGTACTGTTCCAGGCCGTGCGGGGAGGAATAGTGGACGAGCATGTTATGCGTGTACCACCAGGCGAGCGCGTTGACTTTGAACAGTTCTTCGTTGGTGCTGCTGCCGTCTTTGGACAGGTTGAACCCGTTCATGACGTCTTTGTAGAAAGCACGGTACTTGACGGCTTCTTCTTCTACCGAACGCTGGGCAAAAGGAAGTTCCGTGCCGTCAAGCGACCCTTGCACCGTCAGCGTCCAGTTCGCGCTCGGCTCGATCGCAAGCGTCACGAGCGAAGCGTCGCCCGGGTCGATTCCTTCGGCCAGCATCGTCTCGTCGCCGATCGAGCTGGTCGCTCCGTCGACCTTCATGCGGAACGCAAGGTTCGGGTACGAAGTCGCGCTGAGCGAAGCCGTGTCGGCCTTAAACGTCAGCACGCCGCCCTGCTCCGTCATATGCAGCGGGAATTCGTATTCGTTCACGTTCATCGTGATCTGCGTCGTGACGAGGTAGCGGTAAGCCGTTCCGCTCTGCGAGCTGACACTCAGGCGCACTTCCGGGCTGTCCACGGTCGTGAACGCCGTGACGATCAGCGTGTCGGCTTCGGTCTTGTACGTCCAGCGCACGTAGTTGAAACCGATCTCGAACAGCGACGGCATCGTCAGCAGGCGATATTGTCCTTCGACTTCGACGTAGATGCGCTGGCCGGCCGTTTTCGGCACGTTAAGCGCGCTGCGCATATTGCTCATCATTTTGTTGAAGTTGGTGTTGCCGAGCACGACCTGCGAATTGAACACGCCGTACATGTAAGACGTGCTTGCAAGCACCGGTACGCCGAATTCCACGTTGCCGCCGCTCATGAGGATATGGCCGTGCGGACGCTCGACGAGGCGCTCTTTTTCCTTCAGGACGATATGTTCGTACGTGTCCGTGAAGAAAGCGAGCAGTTTGCCGTTCTCGCGTTCTTCCTGGTACCGGTTCGGGAACAGGTTCGCCACTTCGTCTTCCGTCAGGTCGAGCGTCTGCAGCGGTTCGCCGATCGACGCTTTGATCGAGACCGGCGGGAGCGATGAAAGCTCGCCCGCCGCTTCGGCTTCGTACGCTTCCCAGGCGGACTGCACGTCGCCCGCGTATTCAAGCTCCGAGATCGCCGACGGATGGTCGGCGCGGTGCAGGCCGTAGAAGACGAAGCGCGCTTCGCCGCTCAACGCGACCAATTCGGATTGCAGCGCCGTATAGGCGAATTCGTATTGGTAGACCCGGTTCGCAAGCTTGCCCTGCGTCAGCGATTCCGGCACATTGGTTTCTTTGTACGATTTGCCGAAGAACTGGAAGCCGTCGGTCGAGTAGCCGGCCGCGCGCGTCAGCGAACCCTGCTGCATGTACGGGAAAGCGCCGCCCTGCGGTTGGTTCTGGCGGGAGCAGACGACGTAGCCTTTGCTCTCGTCTTCGAACACCGTGTGGTCGATGTACTGCGACAGATAAGCTTCGTTGCTGCGCACCGCGCCCGGATCGGCGTTGCCGACGTCCTGGCCGTAGACGACGTCGATATTGACGCCTTCGCCGCGCGTCTGCACGTCCCAGAACCAGACGTCGCGGTCCGTGACGGTGAAGGTGACGGTGTATTCGACGTTCTCTGCGCGGCCTTCCCAGACGACGCGCTTGGCGCCGCGGCTAACGGAGCTGCCGGAAGCAATCCCGAGCAGCGGGTAGAACGAGATGCCGGATTCGCGGTGGAACCGCAGGTACAGGTTATTGAGCGAACCGTCGAGCGGGCTCGACAGCAGCTGGTTGAGCATCGTTTGGCCTCCGAGCGCCCGGTAAAGGTCGCCGCTCGGCCAGAAGGTGAAGTTCAGGCTTCCCGCCTGAACGCTGAATTTCGAATTGGGGTTTGCGAGAGTCGTCATGAATGAGTTCACTCCTATATCCATCGTTTTTTTATCTGTAAAAAGAAAGTCAGGCGTTCGTCAGTACGAAAGAACCTTGCTGCGTATCGAGACTGCTGCGGCCGACGAAGACGTCGAAGCGGCCGGGATCGCTTTTGAAGCTCAAGTCCGCATGGTGGTAACGCAGCTGTTCTTCGCCGAGGGTGAAGACCGCGGTTCCCACTTCGCCCGGCGCCAGATCCAGCTTGACGAAGCCTTTCAATTCGCGCACCGGACGCACCACTTCGCCCGCGATATCGCGAATATACAGCTGCACGGTCTCGGTGCCGGCGCGTTCGCCGGTATTGGTCACGTCGATGCTGACGGTCAGGCGGGAATCGCCCGGCAGCTTGTCCGACGACAGCTTGAGGCTGCCGTACTCGAACGTCGTGTACGACAAGCCGAAGCCGAACGGCAGCAGCGGGTCGTTCGGTGCGTCGAGATACTGCGACACGTAGCGCACCTGGGCATCGTCCGCTCCGAGCGGACGTCCCGTGTTGAAATGGTTGTAATACACCGGCACCTGGCCGACGGAATGCGGGAACGACATGCTCAGACGGGCGGACGGGTTGACCGCGCCGATCAGAATGTCCGCGACCGCCGCGCCGCCTTCGCTGCCCGGGAACCACGCTTCGACGACGGCGCCGAGCTTGTCGTAGACGCCGTGCAGGTCGAGCGGGCGTCCGTTGAACAGGACGGCCGCCGTAGGCTTGCGCAGCTCGGCGATAAGCGCGACGAGTTCCAGCTGCGCCTGCGGCAGGCGGATATCCGTCCGGCAGCCGGCTTCGCCGCTCATCTCGGACGCTTCGCCGAGCGCAAGCACGATCACGTCGGCCTGCACGGCCGCTTCGAGCGCTTCGCGCAGCTGCTGCTCCGTGCCGCTCTCGATGCCGCAGCCTTCGGCGACGATCAGATTCCCGGCGCCGAGCCGTTCGGCGAGCGCGCCGTCCAACCGGACCGCGTCTTCGGTCGAACCGCTCCACGACCACGGGCCGAGAATATCGCCGCTGTTGGCGAACGGACCGATCAGGGCGACTTTGGCTTCCGGCCGGATCGGCAGTACGCCGTCGTTCTTGAGCAGGACGGTCGATTTCGTCGCCAGCTCGTAAGCCGCTTCGCGGTGCTCGCGGCTGAACACCACTTCCGCTTCGCGCTCCGGATTCGCGCCGCGGTGCGGACGCTCGAACAATCCCAGCTTGTTCTTGAGCTGGAGAATGCGCAGCACCGATTCGTCGACCAGCGCTTCGTCCACTTGTCCGCCGCGAACCAGTTCCGGCAGTTCGTGTACGTAGCAGGCCGTCATCATCTCGATATCGACGCCGGCGCGAATAGCCCGGTAAGCCGCTTCGCGTTCGTCTTCGGCGACGCCGTGCGGAATGAGCTCTTTCACGGCGCCCCAATCGGAGATCAGTACGCCGTCGAATTTCCATTCTTCGCGCAGCAGATCGCGCATCAATTTCTCGTTGGCGCTGGCCGGAATGCCGTCGATCGTATTGAACGAAGTCATGACCATTTCGCAGCCTTCGTCGAGCGCGGCTTTGTAAGCCGGCAAATAATATTCGCGCAGCTGGCGTTCGGACAGATCGACCGTGTTATAGTCGCGGCCGGCTTCCGAAGCGCCGTAGGCGGCAAAATGCTTCACGCAGGCGGCGACGCGCTCGGCTTCGGCCTGCAAATCGTCGCCCTGCAGTCCGCGCACGAACGCGCGGGCGAACAAGCTGTTCAGGTACGGGTCTTCGCCCGTCGATTCCATCACGCGGCCCCAGCGGGGATCGCGCACCAGGTCGACCATCGGCGCGAACGTCACGTGGATACCGGAGACGGCCGCTTCGCGCGCCGCGATCTCCGCGCTGCGTTCGGCCAGTTCCGTATCCCACGAACAGCCGATCGCAAGCGGCACAGGGAAAATGGTCTTGAATCCGTGCACGATGTCCGCCATGAACAGCAGCGGGATACCGTGCGGATTTTTGGCGAGATGCGCTTCCTGCACGGCGATCGCGCCGGCCGCTCCCGCATAGCCGAGAATGGAGCCGCTGCTTGCGACCATGGAATCGGTGATTCCCATCGCCTGCATCGGTCCGGTAATTTGGCCTTCATCGTCCGCGCCTTCATAGAAAGGAGCGGCCAGCTGGACCAGTTGAGCGATTTTTTCTTCGAGCGTCATCTTGTCGATCAGGCCGAGAAGTTGCTGATTGTCCATACCGAGTCCTCCAAGCCTTCAAAATATAATGGGTCGCGCTAATTTCCTCATTTACGGCGCGTACGCAAACCGGAAACATTCAAACGTTTGCGTACATGCCCTAGAAGAAGAAAACCCGGTCCGTGCGGAAACTCCGCGCGCACCGGGTTTGTCCTAAGACCGGGCCGGCCGGCGCTAAGCCTGCCGGACCCGGATTGAAGCGTTATGAAGCTCTTACTGTGCGAATTCTTTGTTCAGTTCGTCGAGCACCGGCTTGACGAGGGATTGTTTGCTTTCGACCCACTTCTTCCAGTTCGCTTCCAGATCGCCCGGCTGAAGAATCAGGTTGGCGTATTCGGTCGCATAGTCGAAGTTGGCTTGGTCTTTCGATCTCGACGTGTACAACTGGAAGTCCCAATCGTAAGTCGCCATGGCGCCGCCCTGCGTGCTCAGCTCCGCTTTTTCTTTGTACAGTTCCACCGAACGCTCGCGGAACGCTTTTTTGATCGCCGGGTTGATAACGCTGAAGTCATCGCCCAGTACGTACAGTCCTTCGAAACGGCCCGGGTATTTGTCTTCCAGCGTCGTGCCTTCCGGCAGCGTGCTGACCAGTTCGCCGTTTTCTTCTTTCCAGTCTTCGCCTTCGAAGCCCAGGTTCAGAATGCGCTGCGCGTCTTCCGACACCGAGTATTCGATCATGTCCATGATGCGCTCGAATTTCTCTTGGGAAATGTCCGGCGAGAACACGAGCGACGACCAGAAGTTAACCTGCTCCAGGTTGCGGTATTTGCCGTCTTCGCCAATGATCAGCGCTTCGTGCACCACGTCGGAGCTGTCGAGCTTGAGGTTCTTTTTCATTGCGGTATCCATGTCTTGTCTGTAGGAAGCGAGGCCGCCCAGACCGCTCATGCCGGAGATGCCGGTCACTTTGAACGCGTCTCCGCCTTCGCTGTTTTTCCAGGTGTAGAATTCCGGATCAAGCAGGCCGTCTTTGTACGCTTGTTGAGCGAGCTTCAGGCCCGTCAGCGTGGACTCGTCGGCAGGTCCCCAAGTGTACTTGCCGTCTTCGCCTTTGTAGAACGCAGACTCGACGCGGGAATGTTCGTTGTTCGACATCATGAAGCCTGTCAGCAGGTCGCCGGCGTTGAAAGACATCGGGATCAGGCGTTTGCCCACTTTACCCGGATCTTTTTCTTTGACCAGTTTCGCGTATTCCATCAGTTCTGTTACGGTGTACGCGTCTTTCAGTTCGAATCCGACCGCTTCCGCCCAGTCTTTGCGCAGTGCGATAACGCCGATTTGGTTCAGCAGCGGATCGGCAGGCTGGTTCTGGAAGTAGACCGGCTTAGGCAGAACGTAAGTGCCGCCGACTTTTTCTTCGAGACGTTCGCCGAGACCCGTCGAAGCGTACGCTTTTGCCGTTTGCGGCCAACGCTCTTTCCAGTCGTCCGGGAACTTGTAGAACAAGCCCTGGTCGATGTAATTGATCGCGTCGCCCTGCACGTAGTTCCAGCTGGCGAAGTCCGGAAGGTCGCCGGAGTTGATCCAGAGACGCATTTTTTCCGGCCACGAATCCCAGTCGATATAGTTGTAATCCCAAGTGATATTGAATTTGTCGGTGAAGAATTTGTGGAATTTGTCGTCCATTTTCGCTTTGGAAACGTCCGTTACGCTGGCATAGGAAATTTCCAGATTGTTCGCGTACGTGCCGTCTTCGTTTTTCTCGTCCGCCGTGCCCGTTTTGGCATCGCCGCCCGAACCGCAGGCGGTAACGAGTACCATGACCAGGGAAAGCGCGAGCAGGAAGAGCCCTTTGACCGAAAACATTTTGTGCGTTTTCATGTTTTACCCCCATTTGTTGTTTGGATTTTGACAATCCGGTTGACCCCTTGTACAGCTTGTCTATCGTATGATCAGGTCTTGATAGCCCCTGTCAATACCCCTTTGGCGAAGTGCTTTTGCAGCAGCGGGAAGAAAGCCATGATCGGTAGCATGGTGACGAATACCGCTGCCATTTTCATCCCGGTCGAGAACGATTGGGCCGTGCCCTGACCGACGCTTGTGGCGTTGGAGGCGTTGGTCTGCGATTCGACGATGATCGCCCGCAGCACGTTTTGCAGCGGAAGCTGCTCGGCTTTTCGCAGGAAGATCATCGCGTCGTACCAGCTGTTCCAGAAGGCGACCCCGTAGAACAGGGCGATCGTCGCCATGATCGGCGCGGCCAGCGGCAGCACGACCGAACGGAGGATTCTCCATTCGCCGGCGCCGTCGAGTCTTGCCGATTCCATCAGCGATTCCGGCAGGCCCTGGAAATAGTTCATCATCAGGATCATGTTGAATACGCTGAAGCTGCCGGACAAGATGACGGCCCAGAGCGAACCGGTCAAATGCAAGTCTTTCATGACCAGGTACAGCGGAACGATACCGCCGCTGAAGATCATGGTGAACAGTACCAGGAAGAAGATCGGCTTTTTGCCCGGGAAGCTGGGACGGCTGAGGCCGTACGCCATGCTGACCGTGAGGAACAGGCTGAGCGGAAGGCCGGCGGCCATAAGCTTGATCGTGTTCCAGTAACCGGTACCGATGCTGCCGTCCGCGAACAGCGCTTTGTAGGACGAGAGCGTCGGCTCTTTCGGCCACATCAGCAGCGGATTTTCGGCATATTCGCGCTGGGTCGCGAAGGAGATCATGATAACGTTCCAGAACGGAATCAGAATCGACAGCGCGCCGAGCGTCAGGATCAAGAAGATGAAAATATCGAGCGCCGTCAACCGGCTGGTGTTGAATTTGCTTTTTTTGTGTTTTTTCGCCAATGTACTCATTCGGTTGCGTTCTCCTCTCTTATCGGAACAGGCCGTCTCCGCCCATCCATTTCGCAGCCCGGTCGGCCAACAGCAGCAGAACCATGTTCACGATCGAGCGGAACAAGCTGACTGCGGTCGAGAACGAGAAGTCCGTCGAGGACTGGAAGGTGATCCGGTAGATGTAGACGTCGAGTACCTGCGATACGTTCTGCGTCGCGGCATTTGCCAAGTTGAAGATCTGATCGAAGCCGGACGACATAAGCCCGCCGACCGAAAGGATGAACATGATGGTGATCGTCGGCATGATGTTCGGAAGCGTAACGCGGAACATCTGCTGCAGCCGGGTCGCGCCGTCGATCTGCGCCGCCTCGTACTGCTCCTGGTCGATCCCCGAGATGGCGGCCATGAACACGATCGCGCCCCACCCGGTCGATTTCCAGATATCCGTCAGGATGATCATCGGATAGAAGTTCTGTTCGGAACCGAGGAAGTTGATGGTCGGAAGTCCGAACAGGGCCAGGAAACTGTTGACCAGGCCGTCATAGGCCAGAACGTTGATGATGATACCCGACACGATGATCCACGACAGGAAGTGCGGGAACGTGAACGCGGTTTGCAGCACCTTTTTGTAACGGCGCATCCGCAGCTCGTTCAGCAGCAGCGCGAGCAGGATCGGGAACGGGAACGTAATGAACAGTTTGATGATGTTGACGTACAGCGTCCGCCATACCGCGTCGGCGAACGCCGGGTCGCGGAACACGTACTTGAAGTTCTCGAATCCGATCCAGGCGCTGCCCCAGATGCCGTCGTTGGCACGGTAATCCTTGAAGGCGAGCGACAGACCGCCCATCGGCAGGTAAGCGAACAGGATCAGCCAGATCAAACCGGGAATCAGCAGCGTGTACGTCATTCGGTACTTCCAGATTTCGGACAACAGACGTTTGAATTTGGATGGTTCCCCTTTGGCCGAGCCCGGGGATATAGCTGCAGGTTTCACATGACATCTCCTCACTCTTCTTGGGTCTCTATGATGCTTGGGCAAAACGGGCGGCGGACCGCGCATCGTGCAGGTGAATCGTTTCGATTGGCGGAAAAGAAAGCCGTGATCGCCGCGTGAACGGTTTCAGCAAGCGTTTACTTGTTGCGCCGTTCGAAAAGCGATCCCTTGTGCGCGGCGGGGATGCGGAAGATTGATCTTCCGCATCCTCCGCCGCTTCAGGTCACTTTGCGGCTGGAGCCGCGCTTGACGAGCATGGACTCGAATACCACATGTCGGTTCGCCGTGTCTCCCGCGATCAGGTCGAACAAAATTTCGACGCTGACATGGGCCATCTCCACGCCCGGCTGGCTGACGGTGTCGAGCGACGGATGGTAATACTCCGCCATTTCGATACCGTCGAACCCGACGATCGAAACGTCGCCGGGAATCGACAGCCCCGACGACAGCACCGCTTTGGCGGCGCCGATCGCGATAGCGTCGGATGCGGCAAACATCGCCGTGACGCCCAGGTTTTTGTTCAGGAGACGTTTGGCGGCCGCGAAGCCGAAGCTTGGCGCGTACTCGCAGTCTTCAACGAGCGCCGGATCGTATTCGATTCCGTGCTCTTCAAGCGCTTTCTTGTAACCCAGGAGCCGGCGGCTGCCGATCGTGTTCTCCTTAAAAGGAAACCGGGCCAGAAAACAGATGTTGCGGTGTCCCAGCGAAATCAGGTAGTCCGTCGCTTTGTAGGCGCTTTGCACGTCGTCGATCGATACGCTCGAAAACGCGGACGGATCGACATCTTTCAACGTGGTGATCGTCGTCAGCACGAACGGAATGCCGAGCTGGCGGAACTCTTCTTCGGAATGATCGTACGTCCCGCCCATGAAAATGACGCCGTACAGATTCTTCTCCTTGATCAGCTGCATCGCTGCGGCGATCTCGTCGACGCCGTCTTCGACCTGCTGAATCATAAGCGGACAGCCCCTCAGATGGACCTGACGCTCCACTTCCTTGATCATGTTGGCGAAAAAAGGATTCGAAATCCCTTTGACCATCAACGCGATCGTATTGGATTGAAGCTTCTTCAGGTTGCGGGCGTTGCTGTTCGGCACGTAGTTGTACTGCTTCACTACGGACAGCACCCGGGCACGAGTGGTATCGCTTACGACCCCGCTATTGTTGAGCACTCTCGATACCGTCGATATGCCCACGCCGGAAATTTTCGCAATATCTTTGATATTCATCTCGTCTGCCGCTTCACCTCGCTTCCAAAATCGGTTTTGACGCCTGCTCAAAGCCCTTGTCCCAAAAATACCCGATGATCGTGGGAAACGTTTCCCATAGAGCAGGAAACGTTTCCTTTGCCAATCGAATCGTTTCGATACACATCATAAACCTCAATATTAGAAGTGTCAATACAGTTCTAATAAAATGTTTGAATCACAAAACCGCTTTCTGTGAACCGCTTCCAACCTTATCCAGCCAAAAAGGCGTTACATGCGCTTTCTTATGCGGATTTGAGATAGTAAGCGGTTGCATAAAGAGATTGGGTGCCAAATAAGTGTGACAAAAATGTTCAAAATGATTCTTTCATTTGTCCGATAGGAAACGTTACCACAACTTTCCGATAGGTTTTCACCTTCTTCGTGCGCGGCAGACAAACCAAAAACCGAAGCGGACAAGCCGCTTCGGCTGTGCAAATCCATAAACCCGATTGATCAATCGGCAAATCCGTTCAGTCTTAACCACGAAGCTCCCTGCCCTGTCCAATTCCGTACATGTTCGTCGCCTTCAGCCATGCCCATGCCGTGTCCGCCGAGCGCGTAGACGTGCAGGTCGAACGGCACTCCGCTGCGTCCGAGCGCCGAAGCGAACAGCAGGCTGTTCTCGACCGGAACGAGGCCGTCTTCGGACGTATGCCACAGAAAAGTCGGCGGCGTCTCGGGCGTTACGTTGCGTTCGCTGCACAGCGCCTGAATCTCGGCTTCGGCCGCGTCCGCGCCGAGCAGCGCGATACGCGATCCGTCATGCGTGTACGGTCCGCTGAGCGTAATGACCGGATAGCACAGCATGAGCAGATCCGGGCGGCTCGATTGGCGCTCGATCGGATCTTCGGCATCCGGCGTGCCGGCATCGAACAGCGTGCCCGCCGTGGACGCGAGATGGCCGCCCGCCGAAAAGCCGAGCACGCCGACCCGGCCCGGATCGACGCCGAATTCGGCCGCGCGTTCGCGAACGGTGCGCACGGCGCGCTGCACGTCGGATAACGCGCTCGGGTAGCGGTACGGCGCCACGCGGTAACGGATGACGAAAGCGGATATGCCCAGCGTGTTCAGCCAGAGCGCGATCGGCTCTCCTTCGTGGTCGGCGCGGAACTCGTAGCCGCCGCCCGGACATACGATGACGGCCGCCTTATTCTCTCCGCTTACCAGGTACGGGAAAATGGCGGGTACGTCTTCCTCGGTCGTGCCGGCGGCATTGGGTGCGCCTTCCGGCCATAAAATTACAGGATTCATTGCTTTGTCCTCCTCTTATTCGCTTCGTGTACCGCTTTATTATACGCTTTGGCGAAAAGTTCGAAAGGGGTTTCGAGAAAAAGGCCCCGCTTCGCTTCCGTTCCGTTTTGCGCGCGAATTATGTTAGACTGACTCCATAGGGTTAACGAAGGAGGAACGATATGGCTACCAACCGCAGGCTTGAATCCGAGACGGATTTTCAGGAAGCGATGGATCAGGAACGGACCGTACGGGTATTCCGCGATGACGAGATGCTGAACGCGGGCGGCCTGATCATCCGGTTCGACTCGTCTATGGTCGCCGTTCAATCAAGCGTCAGCGATCTGGATTATTATGACCGGGACCGCTGCGAATTTTACGAATTGCGACGGTAGGACGGTTAGATTGGATGTCCACAGCCTCCATGCAGGGAAAAAGCCTTCGGCCGATTTTCGGTCGAAGGCTTTTTTGGCGTTTGCCGCGCTGCTCTGCGCGCGTTCGCGGCGCCTGGATCAGAAAGCAAGCCCGAGCAGCCAGCCGCCGGCCGCTCCGAGCGCCACGACGATCCACGGCGGCAGCCGCCAGACGGACAGCAGCAGGAACAGTCCCGCGGCCAGCGCGAAGTCGCCGCCGGAAGATATAGACGACGTCCAGAGCGGATCGTACAGCGCCGCGAGCAGCAGTCCGACCACGGCCGCGTTGACGCCGTGCAGCGCCCGCTGCATAGGCAGACTCCGCCGCAGCGTGCTCCAAAAAGGCAGCGTTCCGGCAATCAGCAGAAAAGCCGGCAGGAAGATCGCGGCTGTCGCGATCAGCATCCCCTGCATCCCGCCGATCATCCAGCCCAAATAGGAAGCGAACGTAAACAGCGGTCCGGGCACGGCCTGCGCCGCGCCGTAACCGGCCAAAAAGTCGGTCTCGCCGATCCAGCCCGGCGAGGCGACTTCCCGTTCCAGCAGCGGCAGCGCGACATGTCCCCCGCCGAACACGAGCGAACCCGAGCGGTAAAAGGCGTCGGCCAGCGCAATCTCCAGGCTGCCCGTGCCTGCGCGAAGCAGCGGCAGACCCGCCAGCAGCAGGGCAAACAGGATCAGGCAGGCGGCCGCGAACTTTTTCCCGACGGGGACTTCCGGCGGCGGCATGTCCGCTGCCGGAAAGCGCAGCAGCAGTCCGCAGACGGCAGCGGCGGCAATGACCGCGATCTGAACCACAGCCGACGGCCAGAGCAGCACCGCTCCCGCGGACAAGACGACAAACGTCGCCCGAGTGCGGTCCGGTGCCAGATTTTTGCCCATGCCGAGCACCGCCTGGGCGACGATCGCTACCGCGGCAATCTTCAACCCGTGAATCCATCCGGCTTCCGCCAGGTCGAACGTCTGCATAAACAGCGCGAACACGATCAGCAGCAAGACCGAAGGCAGCGTGAATCCGATCCAGGCCGCCACTCCCCCGAGCCAGCCTCCCCGCAGCAGCCCGATCCCGATCCCGACCTGGCTGCTCGCCGGTCCCGGCAAAAACTGGCACAGCGCTACCAGTTCGGTATAACTGCGCTCGTCCAACCATCCGCGGCGGCGTACGTACTCTTCCCGAAAATAGCCCAAATGCGCGATCGGCCCGCCGAACGAAGTCAGGCCGAGCTTCGTCGATACGGCCAAAATCTCCAACAGTGTCCCGCTTTTTGCCGGACTCGGCCGTTCAGGCTTGCCGGAGTCGGTGTCCATGCTGCAGGCCTCCTTCACAAAAGTTGGTATACAGCCTCATTTCAATAAAGATACCGATCCGCTTGGCCGCTTTCCAGTCTTTTCGGTAAAAAGAACGGGCGGGTTTTGTAAAAAGCTGTACGAACGCGGAAGGCATGGAAGTTGGAAAGTATGGAAGCTGGATAGCGCGGAGAGGGGAATTGGAAAATGCGGGCGCGGGAGATAGATGGGCAGCATGGGTATGGAAAGTTCGAGGACGCAGAGGCGCGAGGATGCAGGAGTTCGAGGATGCAGAAGTTCGAGGATGCGGATATAAAAAAGCCCGCCGGAAAGGCGGGCTTCAAGCAAAGCGGTGTAAGACGGCTGTCTTACGCCGTCTTACGCGCTGGAGAGCCTAGCGGCCGCTTCGCTTCTTGGCGGCCAGCAGGCGGTCCATGGCGCTGCCGCCGTCATCCGGCGGCGCAGGTTCGTCCGGCGGCTTCGCGCGGCCGGACGGCGGGTCGCCGCGGGAGGCTTCGCCCGCGGAACGTTCGGCCGGCTGCGCACGGCCGGTGCCGCGCTCCGCGCGGACACGGTCCACGGCGGAGGCGAAGCCTCCTTCCGCCGCGGACCCCGGCTCCCCGCCTGCTGCGCGGGGAGCTTCGGCCGGCCGCTGCGCAGGCGCGGCCCGGCTCTCGTCGGCGCGTTTCTCGCCGCCGCGGGCAGCCGTGCTCCGCCGCTTGGCGGCGGACAGGCGCGCGAGCGCGCCGTCCTCCGCGGGAGCGGCTTCGCCGGAGGCGGCGCCGGTACCGCGCCGGCCGGCCGCCGCGAACGGAGCCGCCAGCATCGCGGCGATCCGTTCCCATGGAACGGCCAGGCGGCGAATCGCGATATCCGCGATCCACAAAGCCAGCACGGCGGCCAGCAGAAGCGACGTCCAGTCCCGCATCTGCTTGTGCGGGGCGGCCGGCTGCGCATACACGGCCGCGGGATCGTCCCAGGAGAGCACGCGCCCTCCGGTCAGCTGCGCCAGCTCGGCCAGGCGGGCGGAGCCTTGCGCCTCGGCGGACGAAATGCGGTATTCCGGCGAATACGGAATGACGAGTCCGGTTCCGGTCGAAGCCGGAAGCGCGGCCGTCTCGCCGCTGCCCGCCGTTTCTGCCCCGGTCGATCCCGCCGCGTTTTCCGAATCCGCCCCCCCGCTTCCTGCGCCCGCAGGCGACAAGTTGAGCAGATAGGCGCCGGGTTCGCCGAGAGGCAGCATGCCCGTGTACCGGCCCGGAGCGGTCTGCACGAGCGTCACCGGATCGATCGCCGCGTCTGCATCCCCGCCGATCGAAGCGACCAGTTCGTCGGGAAGTACGGCGTCGCCCTGCGGTTCGGCCGTCACGCTGAGCTGCGTGCCGCCTTCGGCCATCGCCGTCTCGATCCGGTAAGGCGACGCCGCAAACTGCGGAAACGTCCATTTGACCGTCTGGGTAAGCACGTTCGCAAAGCCGTCCCAGCCGATCCAGGGCCCCGACCATTCGCCGGTGAGATCGCTCGTCCAGGCTACGCTTCGGCCGGAGCCGTACTGCCAGCGGACGAGCAGCGGATCGGGTTCGGGACTGACCAGCACTGTCTGCGCGGACGGCTTGGCGCTCGTCGCCACATAGCCGTTGATCGTCGGCAGCCCCTGCGCGAACAGCGGAGCCCAATCGCCCGCGTCCGCGACCCGGGGCGTAAAAGGCTTGTCGACGACGTACGTCCGGGCGAGCAGCACCGCTTCGCGGCTGAAGATCGCCGGCAGCGTCGTCTCGTCCTGCACGTCGTAGAATCGGCCTTTGCCCAGATCCGCGACGCGCTGAAGCAGTCCGCGATCCGCGTCCGAGCCGACCGCGACGCTCGATACGGTCACTTGTTCCTTGCCGAGGCCGGCCAGCAGCTCTTCGTAGCTGCCTCCGCCCGCGGACTGTCCGTCCGTGAGCAGAATAATATGTTTGCGCTGCGCGTCGATCCCTTTGATCGTCTCCGCCGCGGAAGCCATCGCCGGGAAAATGTTCGTCCCGCCGCCGCTCGGAATCGACTGGATCAGCTGAAGCACTTCTTCTTTGTCCGTCAGTTTGCGCGGCTCGACGACCCACCACGGCGAATCGTCGAACGCGACGACGCCGACCGTGTCTTTGGCCCGCATCAGTTCGACGGTGCGCATGGCCGCTTCTTTGGCCAGCTCGATCTTGCTTCCGCTCATGCTGCCCGAACGGTCGATGACGAGAATCAGGCCAAGCTCCGGCACTTCGCGCTTGCCTTCGAGTTCCATCGAGACGGGCAGCGCCCGCTCGATCGGCGTATCGAAGTAGCCGCCCAGGCCGAAGCTCTGATCGCCGCCGCTCATCATGAAGCCGATCCCGTAACTGCGGACCGCCGTTTCGATCGCGTCCATTTTGGACTGTCCGAGCGCGTCGCCCGACACATTGTTGAACAAAATGCTGTCGTACTGCGCGTAATCGGCAATTTCCGACGGCAGCAGCGACGCTGGGATGACGGTCGTATCGATCAGCCCCGCGTTCAGCGCTTTTTCGATATTGGACGACGTGCCCGGTTTGCCTTCGACCACGAGCACCGACGGACTTCCCGCAACCCGGGTAAAAGCGAACGCCGCATTGTTCGCGGACTGTTCGTCGCCGGGCAGGCCCAGCTCGGCCCGATAACGATGCAGGCCCGGCTTTTTGGCCAGCCCTTGCAGCAATACGGCGTTGTCGCCGCGCTCCACCCGCACGGTCTGCGCGCCGATCTCCACGTTGTCTTCGTACAGCCGGATCTCGCCCGTTCCCGAGAACGTGCTGCGCAGCCGCGCTTCGACCGTAAACGCTTCGCCGAGATACAGCTTGCCCGGCAGGGACAGCGAATCGATCGCGGCGTCGCGCTCGGTCTCGGTCCGCTTGTCCAGCACGTCGACGGCGATGCCGCGGTTTTTGAGCAGGCGTCCGCTTTCGAGCATGCTGCCGATATTTTCGTCGCCGTCGCTGATCAGCACGATGCGCGGATCGCCGGCCCCAAGCATGCCGGACGCCAGCTGCAGCGCGCGCTGCACATTCGTGTAGTCCGCGTCGACCGCGGCTTCAAGCCCGCCGAGCGGCGCATCGGCGCTCATCGTCCGCTCGGCCGACGCGTCGCGACCGAACGAGAGCATCGCATACGCATCGTCGGCTGCTTTGGCCGCAAGCGACGCATCGATCCAGTCCCGGTCGGCGTCGCCGGCGGACGCGCTCGACGAACGGTCGACCGCGTACACGACTTCATGCTGGCGCTGCACCGTATAGAGCTGCACGCCGGCCAGCAGCAGTACGAGCAGCAGCAGCGCAATCGTCCGCAGCGAAGCGGCCAGCCGGTGCCGGAACATCGGGATACGCGCCGGACCGCGCCAGGCGAATACGGCAAAAGCCGCCAGCGGAATCAGCAGCAGAAGCAGCCACGGATGGTCAAATTGAACGCCCACGTCGGTACACCCCCCATTCCGTCAGCATGATTGCGGCGATCAGCGCGGCCAGCCAGGCCGTAAGCGGCAGCCGGCCGCGCGTATCTCCGCTCGCCGCCGGTCCGGACCCGGCTTCGCCGGTATCCGCCGTCCGGCCGAATACCGGAACATCCGCGGCCGGCGCCGCCGACTCCGAAACGTCCGGCCGCACGTCGAGCAGATACGCCGGCAGCTCGTCCGATCCGCTGCCGATTTGCTCGAACGCGTACAAGCCGGGCACATTCGGCGCGATATCCGTTTGCGCTTCGACCGTCTGCGCCCCGCTTCCGAACGCGGGCCCTTGCAGCGGACGCCATACGGCCTGCTCGGCGTCCGCCGCGATCGGCATGTCTACCGCCGCACCGGATACGACGCGGCCCAAGCCGCCTCCGCGTCCGCCCGACAGCCAGGAGACCGCGTTGCTGACGAGCACCGGGAATTCGCTGTTCAGCGGCAGGTCGCCTTTTTGCAGATCGAAGCCGAACCAGAGCGTCCTGCGGCCGTTTATCGTGCCCGCCGCCGCGGCCGGCTGTTCGCCGATCGTGAAGATCGTCGTCAGCCCGGCCGGTTTGCCGGCCGCGAGCGGCCCGAAATAAGGCTCGCTCAGCGTCAAATACCGGGTGACCGGATGGCTGGACACTTCCGCGCGCCGACTGCCCGGCTGCTTAGCATTTTCCGGTCCGCCGATCGTCCAGAGCGCCGCTTCGGACAGCGTTTTTCCCCATTCCCCGCTTTGCAGCGCCGAAGGAAGTTCGCCTTCGACGACGACCAGGTCGGGCCGCTGCTGCGGCAGAGGCGGCGCTTGCTCCGGCGATTGTGCTTCGCCGGCGTCGGCCGCGCTGCTCTTTGCCGCCGCTTCTTCCCCGTCCGCCGGCGGCGTCCGTCCCGACAGATCGAGCCGGGTCACTTCCGCGCCGGACAGCCGCAGCGCTTTTTCCAGAAACAGATTGCCGCCGGACAGCAGCAGCACGTTCACCGAACCGCCCGTTTCCGCAAAAGCGAACGCGTCGTCGTCGGCCGCGTAATCGTCGGGCGCACCGGCGAGGCTGAGCCGGTAGGCGTCCGCCGCTTCCGCCGCGTCGAACGTCACCGTCTGCCGCTTGCCGGGCTCAAGCTTCAGTTCCCGGCTGCCGAGCGGACGGCCGTCGCCGGACCATTCCGCCCGAAGTTCGAGCGGCACCGTGCCGGTATTCGCGATCACGCCGACGAACCGGCCGCTCGCGTCCGTGCCGAACTGCTCGACCGACGCATTGCGGTATTCATTGCTTCCGATCCGCCGCACTTCGATCGGAACATTAACCGGCAGATCGTCCGCGCGCTCGTTCCACTGGGCGTCGGTATAGACGACGATCCGGGCGTCTTCCTGTCCTTCCGCGACGGCCGACGCAAGCGAGATCGCTTCCCGGTAAGACGTTCGGCCGTAGTCCGCCGACAGCGAACGTACCGCTTTTTCCCAGGCGCCCCGATCCGACGTCCCCGATTCGATCACCTGCGGGCTGCCTCCCATGCGGATCAGCGTCAGGCCGCCGCCGGAAGAGTTCGTATCCGCCAAAATGCCGCGCTTCATCTCGTCCAACCGGGTTCCGGCATCCGGATCGTCCGGGCCGCCGTTCCCGCCTTCGCCGGCGGCGAAGCGCGCGCTCATACTGGCCGAGACGTCAGCCACGACGACCGTGTATCCGCCGCTGCCCGCTTCCGCCCATACAAACGGACGCATCAGCGCAAACGCCAGCAGGGCGGCCGCCAACAGCTGAAGCCACATTAACAGGCGGCTGCGCAGTTTTTGCCAGGGACGGTTCGCCTCGGTATTTTCCAGCGTCCGCCTCCATAACAAATGGCTCGCGACCGGCGTATCGATAAACTTCCGCTTGAACAAATATAGAATAACAATGACCGGAATGCCCAGCGCAAACCAGAGTCCCGCCCATGAACCGATTCCCATGCTCCGCACCTCCTCTCGTTCTCCGGCGAGCCGGCTTCAGCGTACCCATCCCTGCTCCCGCAGCGTTCCGAGCACAATCTCGCGCACCGGCACGTCGGTAGGCGCAAGCACGTACGCAATGCCCCGCCGCGCGCAAAACTCGGCCAATCGTCCGCGGTAAGCGGCGAATTCCCGTTCATACGCTTCCAGCAGCCGGCCGGTCAGCGCGGCTTCTTTTGCCGTTCCGAGCTCGGCGTCGATCAACTTGAGATCCCCGCTTAGACGGGGTTCGATCTCGCCGCGCGTCACCACCTGCACCAGCACGACTTCCTGACGGGCGGCCTGCAGGCGGGCCAGCGCTTCTTCCAATTCCTCTTCGCCGCGCTCGGTCCAGCAGTCCGAGAACACCCACGCCATACCGGGCAGCTTGGGCAGCCGGGAACGCTCGCCGAATGCCTCGGCCAGATCGCCCCGCCCTTCCGGCTCCGAAGCGGCCAGAAAATTCAGCATCCGGTGCACGGCAGGACGCCCCCGCAGCAGCGGCAGCCCTTCGCCGACCCGGGCTCCGACCCGATAGACGCCGAGGCGATCATAGCCCGCAAGCGCCATATAACCGACGCTTGCCGCAAGCCGCGAAGCATGCAGCAGTTTGGTTGGCGGAGATTCGTCGGCCAGCCGCGAAGCGTGCAGCAGTTTGGTTGGTGCGGGTTCGTCGGCCAGATGCGAAGCGTGCCGCGATTGGGTCGGTGCGCCTTCGTCGGCGAACGCCATCGACTGCGAGCAGTCGAGATACAGCGTCACCTGAAGTTCCTGCTCGTCGAGATACTGCCGGACCACTTTGCGGCCCGTGCGTCCGTATACGCTCCAGTCGAAGCGCCGCACGTCGTCGCCCGGCGAATATTCGCGGTAATCCGCGAATTCCAGCGAAGCGCCAAGCTCCCTTGACCTGCGCCGGCCCTGCCTCGTGCCGCGCACCCGCCTTGCGGTGGACAGCGTCAACCGGTCCAGCCTCGCTGTCCATTCCGCGCCGAGCAGCTGTTCGGGCTTCATCTCGACGGCTCCAGCCGGGCCAGAATATCGTCGACCAGCGTATCCGGCGACACCCCTTCGGCCTGGCCTTCGAAATTGAGCAGCAGGCGATGGCGCATGGCCGGCTTCGCGGCGGCCACAAGGTCTCCGGTCGAGACGTGCATGCGCCCTTTGACGATCGCCCGGACTTTGGATACGGCGATCATCGCCTGCAGGCCGCGCGGCCCGGAACCGAACCGGACATAACGTTTGACCGATTCGGGCGAATCCCCCTGATCGGGATGCGTCATCATGAGCAGGCGCACCGCATAGTCGAGCACGTCTTCGGACACCAGCACTTCTCTCGCTCCGCGCTGGATCTCCAGCAGCGCTGCGGCATCGGCTCTCTTCACGGCCTGACGCTGGGACGAAGCGGTCGTGCGGCGGATGATCTCCTTCAATTCGTCCGGCGACGGATAATCGACGTCCAGCTTGAGCAGGAAGCGGTCGAGCTGCGCTTCGGGCAGCGGGTACGTGCCTTCGTTTTCCAGCGGATTTTGCGTCGCGAGGACGAAGAACGGTTCCGGCAGGCGGTGGGTCGTTCCGCCGATCGTGACCGTCTTCTCCTGCATCGCTTCAAGCAGCGCGCTCTGCGTCTTGGGCGTGGCGCGGTTGATCTCGTCGGCCAGCACGATGCTGCCGAACAGCGGTCCCGCGCGGAACTCGCTCGAGACGCCGCCGGCATTGCCGAAATGGATCATGTCGGTGCCGGTAATATCGCTCGGCATCAGGTCGGGCGTGAACTGGATGCGCGAGAACGGCAGATCCAGCGCGTCCGCCGCCGAGCGGACCAGCATCGTTTTGCCCAGCCCGGGAATGCCTTCGAGCAGGGCATGCCCGCCCGCGAATACGCACCACAGCATTTGTTCCACGGTCTCGCTTTGTCCGACGATGACCTGCGCGATCTCTTCGCGCACGTCTTCCATCGTTTGTCTCCAGGCCTCGATCCGATCGGTCTTCTGCAGCATGAACATTCCCCCTTTGGCGGCCTGTCGGCACGCCGTTTCGTCTAGCCTTGCCGCCGCTTGCCCTCCCGGAAGATCGCTTCGGCTTTATTCGATACGAACGGACGGTCAGGACTGCGGACGGATTTCGGTAAAATAACTTTCGACGAGTCCCTGCACGCTTTGCGGCAGCTGACTGCGACCGAGCGATTCTTTGGCCCGCTCGGAATATTGACCGTACACTTCTTCGTAAGGCCGGCTGACGCCGTCGATCGTCGGCGAGACGCCGCCGGTCTGCTTGTCGCCGCCGCTTGAAGGTCCGCCGTCGGACTGGACGTTTCCTTCGCCCTGCAGGCTGCGCGGCGTCGTGACCAGCTGCCGGCCGCCGCTGCCCTGCCCGGCGCCGCTGCCGCCCTGGCCCGAACCGGAGCCGCCGGAACCGGAACCCGAACCTGCGCCCGAACCGCTGCCGGCGCCCTGACCCGAACCTTGACCCGAGCCTTGGCCGGAACCCTGTCCGGCTCCCTGGCCCGAAGCGCCGCCCGGCGAACCGGAACCTTGCCCGCTGCCAGCCGCGCCCGTGCCTTCGCCGCCTTCGCCGCTCTCGCCCGGCGAACCTTCCCCTTCTCCGCTCTCGCCGGAGCCCGGGCTGCCGGCTTCGCCGGCGTCGGCCAGCGCTTCGGCCGCTCCGCCGCTGCCCCATGCTTCGGACAACGACAGTCCCGAAGCGGCCAGTTCCCCGGCCATCTGCATGCCGCTGCGCGCAAGCTGGGCCGCGGCCGCGGCGGCCAGATCGCTTTGTTCGCCGAGTCCGCCGGACTCGCTCGCCGCCGCGGCCAGCTTCTCGGCGAGCTCGCGCAGCTGCTCGTCGGACAAATTGCCCGAAGCCGCCAACTGCTCGGCGGCTTTGCTGAGCGCTTCCTGCAGCGCGCCCGTTTCCTTGCCGGCTTGGGGCGCCTGCTCCGCAAGGCTTTGCATCGCTTCGGCCAACGCTTCTTTTTGCTGCGCGGACAGCTGGTTCATCGCGTCCTTGAGCGCTTCCGCCCGCTCCGAAGCGTCGCCGGCCTGCGGCTTGGCCGCTTCCTGCAGCGCCTGCTGGGCCGCAAGCTTGCGGCTCCAGTCTTCAAGTTCCCGCTGCTCGCCGGCCGCCGCTTCCGCCTGGCTGCCCAGCGCCTTCATCGTGCGTTCCATTTGTTCCAGCGCTTCTTCGGCGCGGCCCGAGTCGCCGAGACGCTCGGCCAGATTCGCCGCCGCTTCGGCGAGCGGCGCCCGCGCCTGCGGCTCGATCGGCGCCTGGGCGAGTTCTTTCGCCAGCGCTTCGGCTTTGCCGCGCTGCTCCTCGATCAGCGCCTGCTCCTGCTCCCGCTGCCGCAGCTGCGTATCCATCGGATTCGGAAGCAGCAGCAGAAGAAGGCAGAGGGCCAGCAGCACGGCCGAAACAACGCCCGGCCGGCCGAACTTGCGCGGGAAAGGCAGCCGCTTGCCGCGCTCGGCCGCGAATTCCAGCGCATAAGCCCGCGCCTGCGCGCGCTGCCAGTTCGCCGCGGCCGAATCCCGCCCGGCGAATTCAAGCGCCGTCTTCATCAGATCGCGGCGTTCTTCCGCCGGATCGGCACGGTCCATCGCGCGCGCCGCTTCGGCCGTGCCGACGGGCCGCCGATAAGCGGCGGCCGCTCCAAGCAGCGCCCCGGCCGGCAGCAGCGCCAGCGCCCAGAGCGGCGCGTGCGCTACCGGCACGAAGCGTGCCGCGGCCAACAGCAGGGCGGCGGCCGCGAATCCCGCGGCCAATCCCCGCAGCGCGAACGCGCAGACGCGAACAGCCTGAAGCCGCAGCCTCACACTCCGAACGGCGGACAAAATAGGTTCCATGCCGATCCCTCCTTAACGTTCATGTATGCCGGCGCAGGGCCGGATGGTTACGATTTGCCCGGTCGGCCCGGATTCGGCTGCATCTCGGCCACTTCCGCGCTTTCGCCCGGTTCTCCGCCGAGCGGCGCGGCATCGGCCGGGCGTTTTCTCCGGCTCACCGGACGGATCCGGCGAATAGCGATCCACAGCGCGCCTGCGATAACGAACGCATATACGAGCAGGAACTGGAGCCAGAGCGAGATCGGAGCTTGACTTTGCAAGTTCGCGCCGTTGACGAGAAACGCTTCTTTGGAGAGATTCGGCTCGAAAATGCTGATCAACGCGCCGACCGGATTAAGCCCCAGAATGAAGCCGATCCACGAATATGGCGGCTGCACCGTGCCGCCGTAATACGTCTGCTGCACGATGGCGAGCATCAGCACGTACGCGACTCCCGTCACGACAAAAATGAACAGCGTCATGCCATACGTCATGATGACGGCCATAATGGTCCGCTTGAACAGCGTGGAACACAGGATGCCGAGCGAACCGAGCAGCAGCATCGTGAACAGGTAGAACAGGAAGACGAGCGTGAGCTGCGAAGGCGAGATGCCGCCGTACAGGAACACGATGCTGTAGATCGGCAGCGTCGCCAGCACGATCAGCACCATGAAGGCCAGCGAAGACGCCAGCTTGCTCAGCACGATCGCGGACGAACTCTGCTGCGTCGTCAGCAGGATATTCAGCGTCTGCTTCTCGCGCTCGCCGCTGATGACGCCCGCCGTCAGGGCCGGCGTCATGAACGCGACGAGCACCAGCTGCGCGATGCTGAGCACGTAGAACAGCATCCGGCTCGTCGACGGATCGAAGCGCATGCCCGCCTGCGAACCTTGAAAGCCCATCGTCACGTAAATGAATCCGATCGCGAGCCCGCCCAGAATCAGCACATAGGCCAGCAGCGCCACGAAAGACCGCGGCGTCCGCATCCGCAGGCGAAACTCTTTGTCCAGCACCGGATTGATCCACAGGCTTCCGCCCCGGTCCGTTTTGTTTTTCGGGCTCATGTCGCCGCGCCTCCTTTCGTGATTTCGAGGAATACGTCTTCCAGATTGGTCTGCGCTTCGTTAAAAGAGACCACTTCGTATTCCCAGTCCAGGATGCGGCGCAGCAGCTGCATCTGCTCGGCATCCTGCCCGCTGAAATGGACCTGGATGCCGTTCGCTTCGCTCAGCACCCGGCTGACGTGGGGCTCATCCCGCAGCCGCTCCGCCAGTTCGTCCTGCCGGCCAAGCGTACGGATATGCAGCACTCGATTGACCTGCATCCGGCTCTGGATATCGGCCACCCTGCCCTGCGCCACCATGCGCCCGTGCTCGATAACGCCGATCTGATCGACCATCTCCGCAAGCTCCGGCAAAATATGCGAGGAGATGATGATCGTTTTGCCCATGCGCTTGAGTTCCTTGAGAATTTCCCGCATTTCGATCCGCGCCCGCGGGTCGAGTCCGGAAGCCGGCTCGTCCAGAATCAGCACTTCGGGATCGTGCACAAGGCTGCGCGCAAGGCACAGCCGCTGCTTCATGCCGCGAGATAAACCGTCCACGTAAGCGTCTTTTTTGTCGGACAGATTGACAAGTTCCAGCAGCTGCGGAATCAGTTTCTCCCGTTCGGTGCGCCCAATGCCGTAGCTCGCTCCGTAAAAATGCAAATATTCGTCCGTCTTGAACCGGTCGTAGACGCCGAAGAAATCGGGCATATAGCCGATGCGCCGCCGCACTTCCTTGGGATGCCGCGTCACGTCGTACCCGCTTACTTTGGCGATGCCGGAATCCGGCAGCAGCAGCGTGGCGAGGATCGACATGGTCGTCGATTTGCCTGCCCCGTTGGGGCCGACGAAGCCGAACACCGTGCCCGCGTCGATCGTCATGCTGATATTGTCCAGCGCCTGAAAATTGCCGTAACGCTTGCTCAGTTCCTTGATCTCGATCATGGCTGCACCGCTCCTGTCAGTTTGATCTCCGGCAGCGCCATCGTCGTCCACTCGTTGACCCGAATCCGAATCTGGATCTGGTTGTCGCCGCTCACGTAATCGCCGGCGTTTTTGAACGAAGCCGAGACCGCTCCGCTCTTCCATTCGATCGCCTGCCACCGGTTTTCGGCTTCGTTGCGCAGTTCGACCGAGAACGTCTGCGGACGGCCGTCCGGCAGCCGGATATCGAGCGCTTTGTAAGCGGCGCCCGGCAGATCCGGCAGCGTGTAGCCGAGCGTCATCGAGCCCGGCGAAGCGCTGACGCGGCCCATGCCGTCGTCAGACACCTGCGTCGTGTTCGTGTGGACGACCGAGCCGCCCACGTAGCCGTACGGCAGATTGAAGGCACCGTTTTGCACGACGTCGATCGACACCGGCTGCGTATACATGCTCAGCCGGTCGTTGGCGACTTTTTTGCTGCCCACGTCAAGTTTGTTTTCCGAATCTTCCGAGAACGCGACCAGGAAAGCTTCTTCCATTCCGCCCCGGTTCACCGCGCTGTTGACCGGAATGTTCTGGGCCAGCGAACGCTGGCGGACGAATTCGTCGCTGCCGCTCGCCGGATACGCGAACAGATAGCTGCCCAGGTCGTAATAACCGGAAGACAGCTGGGTCGCCTGGCCGAGCGAAGCTTCCGCGCCGGGCTCAAGCGTGCCGATCTTGTACAGCTGGCCTCCGGCGACGAGCCCCATATCGTCCATGCGCCGCGGCGTCTCGTTGATCACGCTGCCGCTGATCGCTCCTTTGTCGTCGATCGCAAGCTTCGCGTTCAATTTGCCGGTCTCCGCGCTGGCCGGTTCCTCGACCGTGAACTTGGCGACGGACCAGTACGACATGTCGCCCAGCCGAAGCTGCGAACCCTCCGGTTCCTCGCGCACGAAATTGCCCAGTTTGCCGCTCACCTCGCCGGTATTGCCGCCCATCCAGTTGTCGCCTCCGCCCATTAGGCCGAGCTGCGTGCCCGCCGGGAAATTGACCGTATAATCGCCTTTGCTCGGCACGAACAGCGCGGTCGCGCTGCGCCGCACGCCTTCGCCTTCCCCGTCAAGCGTGACGAAGCTCAGCGTATGGGCGATTTCGTTCGTTTTGTCGGAAGAACCTGCCAAATAGATCGCGCCGCTTGAGACGACGGCCACGAGCGGAATGAATACCCACGCCCACTCGCGCTTGTCGAATTTGCGCAGCACCAGATACAGCAGCGGCGCGACGACGACGAGGTAAATCAACAGCATCCAGACAAGTCCGCTCAGCTTGGGCATACTCAGCGAAGGGAAATAATCCAGCGTGCCTGAGAGGTTGTAATAGTCCGAGCTGAACGCAGGGACAGCGGCGCTTACGCCGGATGCCGTCTGCGTATTCAGGTCTGCCCGCAGCAGCTTGCCCCACAGCGGCGAACTGCCCGCCCACGAAGACAGCGGCGCAAGCGACAGATCGTAACCCGCGTACCAGACTTCTCCGGCCTGCACCGGCATCGACGCGATCAAAGGCCGTTCTTCTTCGCCGTAGCGCACCTGCGCGTCCGGCTTCGCCGCAGCGTTCGCGACCGTAAGCGCGGTGCCGCTTGCGAGCGGCTTGCCGTCTCCGCCGGGCACAAGCGGCGCCGCGGACACGGAAGAGGTCCCGCCCGACGCTTCGACCGGCGAGAGATCTTCGAAGCCGGCCGACGTTTTGGCATAACCCGCGCCTCCGCCGAACACCAGCGATCCGCCGCGCTCTACCCAGCTGCGAATAGCGTCCGACTGCTCCGCGCTCAGCGTATCCGCGGCGAAATCGTTCAGCACGAGCACGTCGAGTCCGTCGAGCAGTATCGGATTGTCGCCGATATCGTCCGCTTCGAGCGGCACGAGGCTGATCGCCTGTCCGCCGGCCTGCTGCAGACTGAGAAAATTCATCGTGTCGGGATCAGACGCCAGCACGCCGACGATGCCGCCGTACTGGCTCGAACCCGACAGATACGCGCGGCCTTCCCGGAACGGCAGCGATTCTCCGGTCTCGACCGAGCCCGGATAGAATCGCAGCAGACTCGTATTGCGCGAATACGAACCGCCGGGGATCGCAAACACCACTTCTTTGGCCGTGCCTGCCGGCAGCTCGACGCGGCGCACATATGTACTTTCTCCCATTCCGTTCTGCGGCGTGACCTGAACGACCAGATCGCCGGTCAGATCCTCGGCGCTGGTCAGCGTCACCCGGAGCGGATTCCAGCGTCCGTCGTTGATCTTGCCTCCGTAACCGAACTCCGTCGCGACCTGAAGCCCGCCGCTCGCGGTGGCCGCTCCCGCCGGCCAGGCCGGCAGCAGCGCGGCAATCAGCAGCAGCGGCAGCAGCAGAGTCAGGCCGCGCAGCACCGTACTTTTTTTCCGTTCCAACATAACAGGCTCCTTTCGTTTGGCGAATCGAATCCCTCAAATAACTAAATTTTACATCCCTGAAAATGACACCGGCCTGTTGAGCATTCAACAGGCCGGTCATGCGCCGTTACGGCTGCATCTTATAACGACGCCGCGCCCGAACGTTTCTCTACTAAGACGGTTCGGAGCGGGTCTTTGTTACGAAAAGAATCAAACTTCCGGTCTATCCGGCGGCTTGGCGATCAGTTGAACACCACGGTCTTGTTGTGATGCACCAGAATGCGGTCTTCCGCATGCCATTTGACCGCGCGCGCCAGCACGACCCGTTCGATCGTGCGGCCGATCCGTTTCAGTTCCGGCACGTCGTCGCGGTGGCTGACCCGCTGCACGTCCTGCTCGATGATCGGACCTCCGTCCAGTTCTTCCGTCACGTAATGCGCGGTCGCGCCGATGATCTTCACGCCGCGGTCGTACGCCTGCGCATACGGCTTGCCGCCGACGAAGGCCGGCAGGAAGGAATGGTGGATATTGATAATGCGGTTGCGGTAATTTTCGATAAAATAAGGCGAGACGATCTGCATGTAGCGCGCCAGCACGATCAGGTCGATCTCGTCGCCGACGGCGAGAAGCTGCTGGCGTTCCGCTTCCGGCTTGTTATCTTTGGTGACCGGAATATGGCGGTATTCGATGCCGAACGATTCGACGTACTCCCGCATATCGGGGTGATTGCTGACGACGACCGCGATTTCCGCGTCCAGGTCGCCCGCCTGCCACTGCCAGAGCAGTTCGACCAGACAGTGGTCTTCTTTCGAGACGAACAGCGCCAACTTTTTCTTTTTCGCCGCCCGGTAGATTTTCCAATCCATCTCGAACCGATTGGCAATTTCCATGAAATCGGCTTCCAGCTTAGGCAGCTTGCCGCTTAGTCCTTCGAGATCGAATTCGATCCGCATGAAGAACATTCCGCCTTCGGGGTCCATCGTATACTGGTCGGACTGGACGATATTCGCTCCGTGGTCGAACAGGAAACGCGAGACCGCCGAGACGATGCCCGGGCCGTCCGGACAAGAAATAAGCATGCGCGCCCGGTCCTGCGGCTGCTGTTGGCCTGCGGAACCCGCAGTTTTGACATGTTGCTCCATGATTCCGTAATCCTCCTTGGGTCCGGCCGCGACTGTTCGCGCACCGGCCTTCTCGACATGGTGAACGCAGCGGGAAGAAGCGGTTACGTCTCGAATATGGACGCCGCGCCGCGTGCTTCCCCTGCTTTTTTGCCAAAAAAATTAGAACCGCGCCAGCGCTTCCCTGCCTGCCAGCACGGCGATCAGACGTTTGTTGAGGTCTTCTTCGGAGACGTTCGGCAGCACCGACTCCTGCACCGCGAGATCGTACAGCCGCTCAAGCGGTTCGCGCGGATCGGCCTTTTTGGCTTTGGCGTCGTTTTTGAGCACCGACCACGTATCGAGCGTGAACGCGCGCGGATCAAGGCCCTGCGCCGCGAAAAAGGCATGCAGCTTCTCGACGTCTTCGCCGAAGCCCGTGCCGAAGCGCTCGCTCACGGTGCCGCGCAGAAGCGCGATTTCGACTTCGTACATCGGACGCTGCGTTTTGACGTCTTTGCCGATCCACGGCGTCTCCAAAATGAACGGCAGATGGCTCAGCGACGGATGGTTGACGACCCCGTTGAGCGCTTCGAATCCGATCCAGCCCGCGCCGATCGGCGTATGACGGTCTTTGCCCGCGCCGACCGGATTTTTGCTGTCGTTGATATGCATGACGCCGAGACGATTCAATCCCACGATGTCGTCGAACTGCTTCAGCACCCCGTCAAAATCGTTCGCGACGTCGTACCCGGCATCGTGAATATGGCAGGTGTCCATGCAGACGCTGAGACGTCCGTTGTTCGGTACTTTGTCGATGATGCGCGCGATCTCTTCGAACTTGCGGCCGACTTCCGTTCCTTTGCCCGCCATCGTCTCCAGCGCAATATTCACGTCGGTCTCTTCCACGCCGCTCAGCACTTCGGTCAGTCCCGCCGCGATACGCTCGATGCCGTATTCCAGATCCTTGTCCGTGAACGCGCCCGGATGCAGCACGATCTGCTTCGTGCCGATCGCGTGGGTCCGGCGGATTTCTTCCTGCAAAAAGCTGACGCCCAGCTCGTACGTATGGTCTTTGTACGAAGCGAGGTTGACGATGTACGGCGCGTGCACGACAATCTCCGGCACTCCGTTTTGCTCCATCAGCTTGAGTCCTTCTTCAATGTTCATCGTGTCCATCGGTTTGCGCCGCGTGTTCTGCGGAGCACCCGTATATATCATGAACGAGGTCGATCCGTAGCCGTTCGCTTCGTTCGCCGCGCTCACCAGTCCCTTGTCCGAAAAAGACACGTGGGAGCCGATCTTAAGCATGGTTCATCCTCCTCTTTGTCTGCGGCTGCCGGATCTTGTCGCCCGCAACGGCCCATCCCGTCGTTCGCGTATCCGGCCTGCCGTCCAAACCTTGTCTTATTTTAACGTGAAGCGGGCAAGAAATCCACGCATAAGCACGGATAAGTCAGAACTGTCATCGGATGCGGGAGATGGCCGGCGCCTTCCGATTTGTCATACAGCCCCCGACGCCGTTTAATAGAAGGAGAAGAACAGTAATAGTAAGGGTAGGATCATTCGCGGACGAATCGGCAGGTTCCGCACGAGGAGGTACGGCATGAAGATTGCTATCAGCGGAGGAACGGGATTTATCGGCAAAAAACTGACGGAAAGACTCACGCGGTCGGGACATGAAGTGGTCGTGATCTCGCGCAAGGCGGCAGACGGAGCTTCCGGCCCCGCCGTCCTGACCTGGGATCGCATCGAACGCGACCCGCAGGCGTTGGCCGGCTTCGACGGCATCGTCAATCTGGCGGGTTCTTCGCTCAGCCAGCGCTGGACGGACGAAGCCAAAGCGGAGATGGAACGCTCCCGCCTGGAATCGACGCGCAAACTGATCGAAGGCATGCGCAGCCTGACCACGCCGCCGTCCGTCTTCGTTCAGGCGTCCGCGATCGGCATCTACGGCACGTCCGAAACGGACGAGTTCACGGAAAGCTCGCCGCCCGGCGGGCAGGACTTTCCTTCGCAGCTGTCGGTGAAGTGGGAAGCCGCCGCCGATCCGATCGAAGCGATGCCGCAGACGAGGCTCGTCAAAATGCGCATCGGCCTGGTGCTCGGCCGCGAAGCGGGCGTGTACCCGGTGCTCAAGCTGCCGTACAAGCTGATGGGCGGCGGCAAGCTCGGCAGCGGGCGGCAGTGGATGTCGTGGATTCATATCGACGATCTGACGGGGCTGTTCGAATTCGCCCTGACGCAGCCCGGCGTGTCCGGCCCGATCAACGCGTCCGCGCCGAACGCCGTCCGGCAGGACGAACTCGGCCGCGTGATCGGCGGCGTCATCGGCCGTCCGCACTGGTTCCCGGTGCCGGCCCCGCTCATGCGCGCCGTGCTCGGCGAAATGTCGCTTATGGTGACCGGCGGCCAGCACGTCCTTCCGCGGGCCGCGGAGGAGAACGGGTTCAAGTTCGGGCATCCCTACGTGGAAGAAGCGATTCGGGATTTGGAGCGGAAGTAGGCACAGCTGGAATCAGCAGGTAAAAAAGAGTCCGGATCAGGGATCAACCTGAACGGACTCTTTTCCAAGGAACGCCACTTCAAAATCAACGATCTCTGTTAAGGAAGAGTCACGTAAATGTGCATCTTCCCCGCTTTCAGTTCCGGCACCCATTCCGAATATTGAATACCCAGAAAATCCAACTTTTTATTCCACTCTTCTCTTTCTATGTCCTTGTAAATCTCTCCGTCAATATTCACATTTCCATACCGATGAAGAATGTAAGTCAGCACGTAGAGATCGATCATCGTCTGTCCGTTCTGCATTTTAATCCAGGTTCTGGGAGCTACCACTTCTCCGGCTTTCGGTATTACAGGATTGGCGAAAAAGTTGAGCAGCAGCTTTTTACCGTTATTCGCTACGGTAGCGATTTTGCTTTTGCCATCCCATTTGATCGTGCTGGAGGTATAGCCGAACACTTCTCTCAGAGGAACAAACTTGCTTGTGTACTCGGTCCCTTCGATCGCGATATCCTTGGGTGCCTTCCCGCCTCCTACGTGCAGCACGATGGTTTTTTCACCCATTGAGATGACTTGATCGGCCCGGGTTCTTAACGAAAGATCGGCAGCAAAAGCGCTTGAACTCATTGTTGCAAGGCCGATGACAAGAGCTAAAACACATACAAACTTTTTCATGTTGAGCCTCCTTTATATTGATATATAAAAAAGTGCAGGGCCTTCTGTAACAAAAGAAGACCCTGCTCTTTTCTTCGTCGTGGAGAACCTTCTGGCGTGCTTCGTACACCCGCCGCGCTTCAGTGTCCTGGCTCAAAACCTACAGCGTATTATCGCCTGACCCAACTTCGGTTCGTTCATTTTGGCACCTTCCCGTATCGGGTACTCCTGCTTTGCAAAAATGACATCTATTTTGAAAATAAATCATGTTAAATCAAGAAAGAGTCACATAGATATGCATTAGTCTAGCTTTTACTTCTGGCAAGGGCTGCATGTCCTTGATACCCAAGAAGTTTAACTTCTCGTTCCACTGCTCTCTTTCAAGATCTTGATTCTTCTCTCCATTCCGATCTACCCCTCCATACTGATCTAGAATATAGGCCAGCACATAGATATCAATCATTGTTTTTCCATCTTGCATTTTAATCCAAGTTCTCGGAACCACAACTTCTCCTTTTTGGGGAATTACAGGATCGCTGGAGAAGTTAAGAAGCATTTTTTACCATGATTTGATACTGTGGCAATTTTGCTTTTTTCGTCCCAATTGATCGTGCTGGTGGTAGGTCCAAACAAATCTCTTAAAGAAACAAATTTGCTTTTGTACAATGTCCCTGCAATCGCAACCTCGGTAGGAATGCCAGGACCAGATATATGCATCAGAACTTTTTCCTCTCCCATAAAAATCCGTTGATTTGCTCGGGTTCTTAAGGAAGGATCAGCGGCAAAAGCATTTGAACTCATTATGGTAACACCGATCAGAAAAGCCAAAGAACAAATTAACTTTTTCATATCCATCCTCCTTTGGCATTTTATGATTCTTTATAGACGAGTTTTTGTTGGGAAAGGTTATAGATAGTCTAAAAATTAATTGGGTAAAGAAGTGGTGTTGACTGTAATTAATTGTGAAGCAATACTCCCGCTAGCAGGCGACTTAGTCACTGCATGATTCGGCCAATCGGATGTACCATAAATATTTGTTCCTTTCAAAAGCTGATCTAAATGAACAGAATTCAGAGCAACTTGCGTACCTGATGCATTGGTAAGAGTAGATGCCGTATACTGGACACTTACTCGACCAATATTATTTTGTCTATAATCGTCTTTTGCCAATGCAACTACTCTCTTCACATGCATATTACTAAGTTCGCTGGCACTTAGAGATTTTTTCGAGAAAAAATAAATATATTGTTTTAATCCATTCACGTTAGTTCCATTTACGAAATGTTTAAATTGTTGAGATGATGTATCATATAGCAAGTTACTGACTACCGAAGTACCCGGCTTGTAGAGAGGAGGAGCAGGAGTACCTGTAGTAGGCCCTGTTGGTATAGCCGTTTGATTTGAACCTTCTGGATGAATCATTGCACTATAGCCACTACGCATTTTACTGTATTGAAATCCTGCTTCAACTTTGTAACCTCCAGAGGTTGGGTTGACATCTATACCATTATAGATGTACCCCGTGGTTCCTTTCTCTGTTTCGACTTGAAAGTTTTGAGACAATGGAAGTACCAATGTTGTAGAAATACCTTTATATCCTGCTCGTGTAGTTTGTCGCGAAAATGCACCGGAATTATTCCCTAGCACTTTGTTGGCAGTAACAGCATCTGCAATATTTTGAGTATTCAATACATCTACTTGGTTTGGAGAAGTGGCATTTAAATCAATATGATTAACAACATCGCCGTTCCTATCATAAACATTTCCTTGTTCATCCATAGTATATACATAAGCTTTGTCTAAAGTGTCTTCGAAGATATCGGTTACTTGTACTTCAGTTGGTGCTACTTCTTCTAAAACTTGAGTAGAAAAAGAATCAGTAACTGCTGCCTTATTGACATCATCAAGATCACTGAATTTCTCAAGGTACTCTACTCTTTCCTCATCAGTGCTCAACTGCTCGTATTCTTTTACATGATAATTCACTTGTTCTTGTAATGCCTGTTCAATTTCTTGTTGAATAGCAGTCTTTTCAAAAACTGATGACTCCACCGCATTAGCATTAAATGGAAGCATGGAGAAAACAAGCAATTAACTAAGTACCAAACTACTTTTTTTCATTTCTTTACCTCCCAATTTTTTTTATTCTTCTCCATCAAGTTCAATGACGAATTAAGAATCAACTTTAAGGTATCTGTCTTGTGGATAGAAGTTTAGAATTTTCCACACTCAATTATGTAATAAGTTCAATTCTTATCGCATTTATGACTTTAGGAAAAGAACCTTGTTCTACCAATTCAATATTATACTTATCAAAGTAAAATACAACCAAAATATAAAATATTACTTTAATATTTCATGATTCATTGATTGCAGATATATTTAAAATAATATTATTTAAACAGATGGAAAGAAGTTCTTTATACCTCATATGCATGAAATCCTGCGTTCCATTATGAAATCAATACATAAGAATCTACTCAAGTTCAAACATCCTTATGCAAGCAAAGCAATCTTGAATTTGAGACAAGAATAAAAGCAACCTAAATAAATCAAAAAAGAGTCTACATCAGAGAAAATCTGAATAGACTCTTTTTTTTAAGTTTGGTAAAGCTTATTTCTCCAAAGCCAGAATCTCCGACTGCGATAATCCCGTCGCCTGAACGATCGTATCCAAATCGAGATCCAATCGCAGCATGTTTATAGCGACTATACTGATACCTGCCTATGCAGCCCCATCAAGCATGGAAGCTTTGTTGTGCAGAACCTTCTGGCGTGCTTCATACACCCGCCGCGCTTCGGCGTCCTGACTCAAACCTTGCAGCGTATTTGTCGCCTGACCCAACTTCGGTTCGTTCATTTTTGGCGCTTCCCCGTATTCGGTACTGCTGTTTTACGGGACTGAGTACCCGGACGACTCGAATCATTCGAATAGCTGTATGTATGATACCAAATTCCGCCTCGATCATCCGCTCTTTAACGTATACGAAATCCCGGCGAGCCGAAACGTGTCGCCTTCGCGCAGCTCGTAGGCTTTGTACGGAATCAGTGTCTCTTCGTTCAATATTGTACCGTTGCGCGAACCGATGTCTTTGATCGTGTACATGCCTTCGCACAGTTCCAGTTCCACGTGCGCACGGGAGATGCCGGCCGCGGTCTCTACATGCTGCGAGACGTCCGCCGCGCGTCCGATCGTAAAATGGCCTGCGGGCAGAGGGATGCTTTGCGGAAGCGTCCCGTTTTCGATACGTTCCAGCCGGTAGCGGGGCCCCGGGTCGGCCGATGCCGGCGCTCCGCCCTTACACGCCCGGCTGCGGCCGCTGTCCAGCATGACGGTCGGCTGCGAAGCGGGTGTGCCGATCACGCCGGTGCCGGAATCCGCATAAGACGAAGCCATCGCCGCTTCGGAGACATCGCCTGACGAAGAACTCGCGGCATAACCCGGATGCAGAAAATCGGGAATGTTTCTTCCTCCGGCGGATTCCGTCCGCATGTCCCGATTCTGCGTATCCCGATTCTGCATGATGCGCTCTCCGGCTCCCGAACTGCCTTCGCCTGCTTGTTCTCGCTGCCCGTAAAACGGTCGCGGTCCCGGGTTTCCCCCCGGTTCCTGCCACGCCGAAGCCAAAGCTTCCGCTTCTTCTTCCTCCTGGCGGCGCTCCGCCCTCCGGCCGCCGAATTTCACCTTGCCAGCCCAGCCCGCATAAGCGAACAGCAGCAGCGGCGGCGCAGCCACGACGCAGACCAGCAAACTGACTCGGCCCGGATGGTCCAGGTACAGAAGCTTCCAGAGCGCCGCCAGCAGCAGGCCGGCGATCAGAGGCGCGATCAACCGGCCGCTGCTGCCGTTTTCCGAGCGTTTGCGTTCGGTCTCGGGGCCTTGAAGCACCGAATCCGGCGAAGGCAAGGAGCGGAACGATTCTCCCGAAAACGCGGCAGCCGGCTCGGCGTAAAACGCGGCGAGGTCGGGTGCAGCCGGAACTTCGGCCCTGCCTTCGCCGTGCTGCGGCCAAGCGGCCTGGCTTGCGGATCTGTCGGCATTGCCGCCTACACCAACCGCTTCGCCGCCGCCTGCCCGGAAAGAAGCTTGAGGCATGTTCGGTCCGTACGCGTCCGAATCGCCGGCAGGCGGTTTGCCGCTTTCGCTCAACAGACCGATCAGCAAACTTTTGAGCGTTTGCAGCGAGAAAGAAGGCTGTTCGCACATCTGCAACACATGCTGGATCCCGTTTCCCCGAAGATCGTCCACCGCGGTCATCCAACGTGCGGCCAGACTGCCGATGCGTTCCCGAATCGGCGCGGCTCCGGCAGACTCGTCCAGCGGCACATACGTCAGATATACGATCCCTTCGGCCAGCGGACCGTCCACGAACATATAATCTTCCTTGAGCAAAAAACGGTTCGGATTCAGCATATAGGTCATCCCGTATTCGAGCGCCGTAACGATTTGCAGCAGCAGCGCATAATATTCGACGAGAGTGATCTTTTCGGTTCGCAGGCAGGCCGACAGCATTCTTTTCCCGCCTATGTCGTAATGCAGTTCCGTGTCCGTATCCACTTCGCGCACATGCAGATCGAGCACATGCGGCACGCTGGAAGCGGCCAGCATCTTCACCTGTATCCGGTTCAGCGTGCCCGCTTCCGGATTCGACTTGTTTTTGAGCACCATGTATGTCGTATCGCTCTGAATAAAATCGGTCACGAATTCGGCCATGTCCAACCCCCTTAATGCAAATAAAAGTATCCGGCCAGCGCGCCGGGCAGCACCGCCCACATGAACGGAAACGTCAGATGGTTGACGCGATCCGCCGTCAGCGGACTCAGGCTGCGGAACACGAACAGTCCGGCCAAACTGCCGAAGATCATCTTGATCCGCACCAATCCTTCCCGCCGCCAGCACAAAATGCCCAGCCCGATGACTCCGGCGAACAAAATAGAATAAAGCAGCGTCTGGGCGGCGAACGCGAGGCCTGTCCAGGCTCCGATTCCCGCGAACAACTTGACGTCGCCCGCGCCGACGGCTCCGAGCAGATACAACAGCAGCAGAGTGGCAAATCCGGCGGCGCAGCCTTGCAGCGCAAACAGCAGCCCGTCCGCTCCGTGCGAGACGCCGCGATACAGCAGTCCGCTTAACGCGAACAACAGGTTCAGCCGATTGGGAATTTTGCGGGTGCGAACGTCCGTCATGAAGGCCGCAGCCAAAAAGCAGCCGCAGCCCATATAGGCAGCCATGTCGTCGATCATGGAGTTCCTCTTTTCCGTTTGCTTCATTAGATTGGGATTTCAGATTGGGATTCGATTAGCGGACTTCGAACGAGGCTTCGGCCGCCGCTGCCCCTTCGGCTTCCACGATCAGCGTCCAATCGCCGGAAGTCGTATTGCCGCCGACCAGCCAGGTCCAGGACAGATTACCGGCGGCGTCGGCCGTCTGCTGCCCCAGATAGCGCGCTGTGCTGCTGCCGCTTTTGTACACGACTTTGATCGTCGCGCGCTGCCGCGGCTGTACGCGGGCCGTCACGGTCGCCTTTCGGCCCGGGTAAGCCGGATTCGGCACGGACGTGATGACCGCAGGCCTGCCGGATTGCGTGCCCGTACCCGCTGCGGCACCTGTGCCGGCCCCCGCCTGTTCCCCGGTATCTCCGATCCAGACCCGTTCTTCCGCTTTGGCGCGGATCGACAAAGGCTTTCCCGTAAAAGGCACTTGAAGCGGAAGTTCGTAAGTCAGTTCGACGCCGAAATAAGGCCGATTGCCGGCTCCCGTCGTCGGAACGCTGATCCCGATAACGTGCAGCCTGTCGTCTTCCAGCGGCCCGTTCGCGATCAGCGGACCCAGCAGCGGCTTGATCACCGGATCAAGCACGCTCGAAGCCGCTTCGTCTTTGAGCGCCTGCAGCGGAAGGTCGCCGGTGGCGGCCGCTTCCGCGACCCATTTGCCGATCGGATCGGGCAGCGCGGATCCGTATGTCGCAGCCAATTCGGCAAACGAAATTTTGGAAAACCCCTGCAGCGCTTTGGATACCGGCTCTAACCGACGCAGATTGTCCGCCGCGGTCTGGACCGGGTAGAGGTGGGTTGCGACCTGCTTGGCGGCTTCGGAAGCCGTCGTCTGCAGAACGGTCGAATACGCCGTCATCTGCACGATATAGACCAAAAAAACGAAAACAAGCAGAAACAGGGGCAGGACGAGCGAAGCTTCCACCACGATACTGCCCCGTTCGCCGGCGAAGCGCCGGTTCTTGCCTGCAATCCGCTGCATAAGCCGCCTCCATCCTTCATCGTTCATTCTTCAATACGAGTAGTCTGCCTGCAGATCGACCGTGTACGCACCGGCTTCCCAGGCGCCTCCGCCGATCCGCAGCGTTCGCATGACGCCCGGCAGAAACCAGACCGGCATCGTGATTCCGGCATCCGCGGACAAATACGTATAGTGGTCGTCGGGATTGATTCCCGTATCGAGGCGGATGATCGCCAGCATGCGGGAGAGGCGGCTGTCGCTGCCCGGATGAGCGAACAGAAACAGCCTCAAATGGTCTTTGTACGTCAGCTTGATCTTGAGTGTCTTGGACAACTCCACGTAACCCTGCTCGGCCAGCATCGTCATATCGACCAGCGCCTGCGTAATTCCGTGCACGAGTGCTTTGGCGAGAATAACGAGCGGATTGCCGAACGCAAGAACCGCCGGATCGGCGAGCGACTCCATCGTCCGAATCGCCAGCCGCATAGCGAAAATTTCTCCATACGCCGCCGCGAGGTTGCCGCCGGGATGACCGAAGCCGTACAGGATATACTCCAGCTCCTGATTTTCTACGCTGAGCAGATCTCCCGCTGCCGCTCCGTCGAACGGAGTGCCCGGCAGCGTCAGAGCTTGCACTTTCGCATAATCGAAATGGGAAAAATGGTCCGACGCGTATTCGTTTTGCAGCAGCCGGTCTCCGGTCGCATCCAGCATACCGGCCATGCCGCCGAAGAAACCATCCATCCGTTCCATCGCGTATTTGCCGGCCGCCGCCGAATCTTTTTCCGGACGGTCTGCGCTAACCGCTGCGGCGATGCCTCGGTTCAACTTCAGGTTTTCCCGGTAAAATCGTTCCACCCGCCGAAAATCGGCTTGATGGCCTACGGCGCGTGACAAAAACGCGATCTTTTCGTTCGCTTCCCTAAGCTTGCCGCTGGCTATACGTTCTTCCCGTTTGCGGAGTTCGTCGTCGGCGCGATGCGACTTGAGTTCCGCTTCGATCTCGCGGATCACGCTTCCCCGGCCTCCGTAGCGATCGTTATAAGCGCCCGCTGCCCTGCCCGCCGCACGGACCAGACCCTTTAACGCATAGCCGTTCATTCCCGAATATTCCAAAGCCCGAGGCAGCATTTCCCGCAGCGCCTCGACGTCTGTCCGCAGACTTGAGAAATCACGTTCCTGACCTTCGATCCGCTGCCGCATGCCGACGAAAAACCGGTCCGGCAGCGGCAGTTCGCGCAGCTTCTGCCGGACCGAAGCGTTGCCGCCCGCAGGCCCGCCTGCCGCTCCCGACATATCCGACCGCGTCACGGCATCGTAAGCGCCGTCCGCTCCCCGCCTGCCCGCAGCGGCGATAACCGCTTCCATCTCGGCGTTGATCCGCTGGGCTTGAAGCAGATGTTCCGACGCTTTACGCATATCGTTCGTATGCGGCGGCAGGGCGCGTGTCACGGCGGCCTGCATCCGATCCGCGAGGCGCCGCGAACCGGATTCGTAGGCGGCAATCTTCGACTGCCGCTGCATCCGTTCGAACCATCCGGTATCCGCTGCTTCGTTTCCGCTGCCGTCGGCCGGCGGCGCTCCGAACGCTGCGCTTTCTTGCTGCCTTTTGTAGTCGTCGTACTGCGCAGCCATATCCGCCGCCGAAAACACCCCGCCGCCAAGTGAAGCATCCGCCAGCTCGCGTGCGCCGTTGGTGCCGATTTGTTCGACCAATCCGTCCGTTTGGTGTCCGGCTGTTTGTTGAATGTTCAGCATGCGGTCGAGTTCGGCTTCCCGCCGGTCGTACAGCTGTTGGATTTGCGCCAGTATCTCCACCGTCCCCGACGCTTCTTTCATCGCTTGGGACATCGGCTTGAATCTTCCGACCACTTCGAGCGCAAAATTGACAGGCGCCTTGTATTTCATCTCTTCGTTGATTTGGGCCGCGAACACGTCGTAACCGCCGAGTTCCCGACTGAGTTCCACCGAAGAAGAGAGACGCTTGGCATCCAGAATCGGCAGCACGTCGATTCTGGCTTTGTACGCCAAGCTCCGATCGAGCACGCCCGACAGAATCATCGCCGGATCGGTATCTCCGTAGGCAAACAGTCCGTAACTGCGCTGCAATTCCGGCACGTAAGCCGACATGACCGAACGCGTCGCCGCATGCAGCAGCCGCTCGCTTTTCGCTTTTAACGCCGACATGCGCGAATAGTCGATAAAAATCGCGACGAAAGCCAACATGACCGCCAGAATCAGACTGAGAAAAATCGTGATCGAACCGTGTTCGTTGTGCCACAGACGAGGCGTACGAATCAGCCGCCGCCCCCTGCGAAATTTGCCCGATCGAAAAGCCACAGCTTCACCCCCGTGCCGGGATACGTCCATCAACGCGTATCCCGGCTTCCCTTTCTTTTACTTGGCTGCTTTTTTGCCCAACTGCGCTCCGGCGTTTGCCGGGGTCATGGCGACGGCAGCGCCGCCCTTCTCGTCATTCGGCACCGCTTGATCCGCACGAAATTTGCCCGCGTAATAGCGGACCAGTTCGATATTGCGAATGAATTCCACCGGTTCGACGACCGTCGAATACTGCGAGCCGCCCATACGGTCGCCGGCGATCGCCCGGATCGGAGCCAACCGGAGCGGCGTATACAGAACCGTGACGATCCGATGCAGCAGGCCGCGCCGGCTGGTCATCGTCCCGTCCATCCCTTTCGGAAGGCGTTCCGCGGCTTTGGCCATTTTGACGGCTCCAAGCGACGGACCGGCGCCTCCCGGCACCCGGATACTTTCTTCGCCCGATCCGCCGCCGAGTCCGCCGAACAGCGAAGCCAGCAGCCGGTCTTCGGTCAGACGCCAATACAGCTCTTCGGTCCGGTCCGCGCCGAAACTTCCGGTCCGCGGGTCCTTATGCCGGTTGTTCCAACTGTATGCCGCCCGCTCCGACGTGATCGCCGACGCGTGAACGAGCACGGCGCTTTGATACAGATAGAGGCAGAGCATCAAGATGACGATGACGCAGAGCATCACGATCGGCATGACGACGGCGGACTCGACCGTAAAGCTCGCTACCTCGTCGCGCATGAAAGATCCCGAACGTTTCGAACCCGGCCTTTTCAGGACCAAACTTTTCAGAACCAAACGTTTCAGACCTGACCGCTTCACGGCGTTCACTTGAAAAATTCTTGGCTTTTGGAAGTGACGCTTGCGAGCAGGTTGGTGACCAGAGTCGTGATCTGTTTTTTGAAAATCAGGGCGATGATCAGCGTAATCCCGATAATCAAAATGACTTCCAGCGTGCCCAGTCCGTCTTCTTCTCTCCATATCCGTTTGGCTTTGTTCCCGATAGCTTGCAGCATAAGTAGGCCTCCTCTTAATCGTTGAATGGTCTTACATTTGAATCAACATCATGGCCGGTCCTCCGACCATGAGCATGACGACGAACAAGATCAAAGCCATCGGAAAAACCATTTTCGACGAGGCTCGTTCTCCTTGAATACGGCCGAGCGCTTTGCGCTTTTCCCAAAGCGTTCTCGACAAGTCTCTCAGCGCCAACGCAAATTCTCCGCCGCCGCGCTTGTGATTGAGCAGCACGGTCGTGACGAATACGGTAGCGTCCTGCACGCCGCAGCGTTTGCCGAACTGCTCGAACGCCTGATGAAAAGGATCTCCGCTGCGCCACTCGGCAACCATGCGGTCCAGTTCTTTGTACAGCGGGTGGTCGACGCCTTCTTTTTGCTGCGAGCAGCGGACGATCGCCTGCTGCACCGTCTCGCCCGCGCCGACCAACAGCACGATTTTGTTCAACATTTCCGGCAGTTCCAGCAAAACGGCTTCTTCCCGGCGCTTGACCTTCGACGCCAGGTCTTTGATCAGCGCGATCGGCAGCACGGCCGCAAGGCCGAGTCCGATCGCGAGCCAGGCGGCGGAGCCGTGATTGGCAATCGCCATGACGCATCCGAACGTCAGCATCAGCACGGCGTGCAGCAGCATATGCGCCAGAAACAGCATCGTTCTCTCCGTGCTGCTCCGCAGTCCTTCGCCGCGCTGCACGGAAGATTGAAGCCGATGGAAAAAAATCGGGAAGCGCGCGGCGAGCCGCATCCGTTCTACGAGCACCAGCATCGGCGCAAGCAGCCCCCGCATGCGGATGCCTTCCATCGGCAGCGCCGCAATTTTCCGGTGCACGGGCTGCCGCTTCGCCAAGGCGAACAACAGCGCGCACGCGGCAGCGAGCAGCAGCAGTCCCGAACAAGCCGTGACGAGCATGTCTTCCCTCCTCTCAGATCCGAATGTTCATGATGCGCCGCATCAGCCAGGCGCTGAGGAACATCAGGCCCAGGCCAACGGTCGCCAAGATGACGCCCAGCGGCGAACCGTACAGCGGAGCCATAAATTCCGGCGCGGAAGCGTTAATGAACAAAATAAAGACGAACGGCGTCGCAAGCAAAATGTTCGACTCGAATTTTTTCTGCGCGATCATGACCGAGATATCCTGCTGGATATCCATCTTCTCCCCGATCACCGCCGACGTGCGCCGAACCACTTCGATCAGGTCGCCGCCCGTCCGCTTGCATGTCACGAAAACGTCGATAAAATGGTCGATGTCTTCGATCCGGGCCCGCCGGCCGAAGTCGAGCAGCGCCGATTCGATCGGTTCGCCGTATTCCAGCCGCGTCGCGATCACGTCCAGCTCCCGAATCATGTCGCTGCCGCCGCCCGGATACAGCAGCTCCAGATCTTTCGCGGCTTCGCGAAACGCGTTTTCGACCGAGCGGCCCGCGGCCATCGACGACGACAACGAGTACAACGCCTGCTTGAAATGCAGCTTGAGCAGCGTGCGCGTGCGTTCGATCTGCCGAACGCGCCATAGCGCGGGAGCTTTGAGCGCTGGCAGCGCCAACAGCAGGGCCAGCAGCCACATCTGGTAGAACAGCATCCCGACCGCAAACAACAGGCCGGCGGCCGCAGCCGTGCTGACGATACGCTCGTAGCCGGCCAACGCGTAGACCGTATAATCTTTCAATTTGTCCGCCGGAGACAAATTCTCCCGCTTCCGCGTGGATACGCTGTCTGCGGAATCCGATGTGACGGATTTGATTCCGCCCGCGGAACTTCTGCCTATGCCGTTTCGCCCTGTACGCGGCATCTCGATTCACCTCCTCTCCGGCAGTCCGGCCAGCCGGCGCCAATCGGCCGTGCCCGCGTCCCGCAGCTTGTCGGTGCGCAGCATCGGCTCCGCGCTTCTGCGCAGGCATCCGACGATCCGTCCGTCCCGCTCACCTTCTTCTTCGAAGCGGAACAGATTCCGCAGCTTGACCGCCCCGTCTTCCATCCCCGACACTTCGCTGATCTCCACCACCCGGCGCGAACGGTCCCGCAGCCGCGACAAGTGAACGATCAGATCGATCGCGGACGAGATCTGCTGGCGCACCACGGCAACCGGCAGATCCGCCCCGCTCAGCACCATCGTTTCCAGCCGGCTGACCATGTCCTGCGCGCTGTTGCTATGGCCGGTCGACAAGCTGCCCGAGTGCCCGGTGTTCATCGCCTGCAGCATGTCCAACGCTTCCGCGCCGCGCACTTCGCCGACGACGATCCGGTTGGGCCGCATCCGCAGCGAAGAGCGGATCAGGTCGCGGATCGAAATCTCGCCTTTGCCTTCCATGTTGGCGTTCCGGGTCTCCAGCGAGACGAGGTTGGGCACCGTCACGATCTGAAGCTCCGCGGAGTCCTCGATCGTAATGACCCGTTCGTCGGGCGGGATGTACTGCGACAGCGCATTGAGAAAAGTCGTCTTGCCCGAACCCGTTCCTCCGCTAATAAAAAGGTTATAGCGGCTGCGCACGAGATGCTTCAGCAGAAGCGCGGCGTCTTCGTCCAGCGCCCCGTGCCGAACGAGATCGTCCAGCGTCATCGGACGTTCCGGAAATTTGCGGATCGTCACCGTCGGACCTTTGAGCGCGATCGGCGGCAGCACGACGTTGACCCGCGACCCGTCCTTCAGCCGGGCGTCGACGATCGGGGAAGACTCGTTGACGATCCGGTTGACGCCGGACACGATGCTCTGCACGAGATCTTCCAGCTTCTCCTGCGATTCGAAACGCTGCGGAACGCGAACGACTTCCCCGGCGCGTTCGATAAAAATTTCCGTGTGTCCGTTGATCATGATCTCCGTCACGCTTTTGTCGTCGACCAGCGGCTGCAAAATGTCCAGGCCGCGAAACGAATCGTAGACCCGGCGCACGAGCGTCCGCTTCTCGCCGGACGTCATCGCGGCAGCACGCGAATCGGACAGCACTTTGCGTTCGATCCGCCGCATCAGCTCGCCGTCGTCCGCGGACTGCGTGACATCGAGCGAAGAGCGGACTTCGGCCCGCATAACGCGAAACAACTCTTCCCGCACCGCTTCTTCGGCGGCTTCCGGCTTCATGACGCGCCTCCGGTCGCCGCTGCGGCCGCATACGGCGCGGAAGCCGGCGGCGGACGGCGGCTTCCGCCCAGCCCGAGCTGCTCGCACAGCGCCAAGATGTCCCGCTGGAAGATCGGAGAGCCGAGCAGCACGTCTTCCCTGGACAAAGCTTTCCAAGACGGAATATACGACAGGAAGGCCAGCGGACGCAGATCCGGACGCGGCAGGACATTGTCCAACCGGCCGCCGCAGCGGTTGACCGCGAATACGCTTCTGCCGATCAGATCGTAGAACTCCGCAGGCTGCCGGGCTTCCCGATGGTTCATCCACCCCGCCGTCCGGCGCAGATGCAGCAGATCGTCGGCCAGCAGCCAGAGCACCCGATCCGCCCGCCGCAGCAGCGCCCGGCAGCGGTCGTGATCTTCCGTATCCGTATCGGCCACAATCACGTCGCACGCTCCGCACGTCGCCAGGTAATCGAGCAGTCCCGCCGTATCGGCTTCGCTCATCTGCAGCAGTTCGTCCGGACGCTCCAGCGGCGGAAAAGACAAACTCTTGAGCTTCTCCTGAAAAGGCGCATGGCGCGACAGCGGAGAGCGGCACGCCTCGCCGTTCTCCCGGGCCGTTCTCAGCTCATACAGCAGCCCGGGCAGTCCGCTTTCGCTGCCGGCTGCCCGGAATGACGCCGCGCTGTCCCACGTCTCCAGATTGAGGTAGAACACGCGCTGTCCCCGGCCGCCGAGCTGCTTGGCCAGATTCAGCGCAACCGCCGTCTTGCCGACTCCGCCGGCGGCCGAATGTACGGCGATGATCTGCGCTCCGGCTTGCGAGGCGCTTCCCGCCGACTGCGCCGTTCCGGCCAGGTCCAACACCGCCGTCAGCAGCCGGTTCAGCGGCTGGAAAGCGTGCAGCACCGTTCCGCCCAGCGCGGCATTCTCCGCTTCTCCGCCGTCCAATGCCGCCCACGGCACGCCGCGGCTGCCTTCCCCCTGCAGCCACGGCGTCAGAAACGCCGGTTCGCCCAGCACGAAGTCCGGGCGCTCTGCCGCCATTGCGGCGAGAAAAGCGTCAAGTTGCGAAAAAGCCCGCACGCTGACGCGCTTGGCAAATTCCCCGGTGCGTGCATACAGCAGAAACGGTTCGATATACCGTTCGTCCGCGGCGGCCAACGTAATCCGCACATTCCGCATCGATTTCATCTCCTCCTTGTCCAGCAAACACAAAAAAGCACCGCTCGCAGACGGGCCTGAATCGGCCAATCCGGAGCGGTGCTTCCGCCGTGTTCCTGTTATTTGTCCTCACAATAGCATAGCGCGATCAAGCAGGCAAGACCTATTTTGCGCTTTCGCATTTAGGCCTGCCCCGCTCCCGTATCCAGGAACCGTTTTCGCACGCTGGGCGGCGGAATCGGGCACGTATCGTCTTTGCCGAACCAGCGGTAGCGGTTGCGGGCGATATAGCGGTAGACGGCGTTGCGCAGCGGGCGCGGCACGACGATCAGCGCGTACAGCAGCGGCCACGGAAAACGCAGGCGGCGCGCGATGCGCAGAGCGGCGGCGGAGCGCACGTATTTGCGTCCGTTTTCGATCAGGACGAGCGTATTCGGTTCGCTGGAGTCTTCGAAGCCGGTTCCGCCGGCCAGTTCCTTGCCGAGGTCCGATTGCAGCGAAGCGAATTCAAAAGTGCCTTTCGGATCGCGGGCTACGATAAATCGCACCGCTCCCTGGCAAAAATGGCAAACGCCGTCGATCAGTACGATATGCGGTTCATCTGTCCGTACGGCCGATTTCTCGGCCGTTTTGCTGTCGGGGTTCCAGGTAGTCACACTGCTCAAGATGATCGCCTCCAGTCCAAAATGAATGCTTTTCCTTCAGGCTGCCTTATGAATTGTTTAACCGTCTGCGCCGCTTTGAACCGCTTTTGATCCAATCCGGCGTTCGGCGCCGAAGATCGGTTCCTATCAAAAACAGCGGACGCACGGGGGTTATCCCGTACGTCCGCTGTCCGATTACGCGAGCAGTTGTTCAATTCTTCCGTCACGCAGCTGCGCGTCGAGTTCGCCCTTGAACTTCTCGAAGCAGTTGCAGATATAGTCCTTGCGGCAGATCGGGCATGGGGTCTTGAGCAGGCGGCTGATATGAGTCAGCTTCCACTCCGGATAACGATTATAGAAGACGCGGCACATCGTGCCGTCTTCCAGATGCACGACGTACTCGTACAATCCGTCCTTGTCGTTGCTTCCGGCCTTATCTACATTTACCACAGTCGGTCTGTAAGCCATATTCGTATCACCCGTTATTCTTAGTCTCGTCATAGGATGCAATCTTCACCCACGGCGCGTGCTTATATAGCTTAATGAATTTCACCCTTCGTGTCAACCGCGCTTCCGGCGCGACTTTGACGAAAAAAAGCCGGAAAGGCCCACTTGCGGGACACTTTCCGGCTTCCGTTTCCGTTCGGACTTAGACGACGCTCAGTTCCACGTCCATGTTGCCGCGCGTCGCTTTGGAGTACGGGCAGAACGCATGCGCTTTTTCTACCAGATCTTTGGCTTTGTCGGGATCGAGTCCCGGAATGCGCACTTCCAGCTTGCCCGCAAGCTTGAATCCGCCGTCCGTCTCGTCTTTGCCGATATGGATATGGCAGGTGACTTCGGTATCGGGAATATCGAGCTTTTCTTTGCGGGCGATGTTGGCCAGAGCGCTCTCGAAGCAGGCGCTGTAGCCGGCCGCGAACAGTTCTTCCGGATTGGTGCCGGTGCCTCCGCCGCCTCCGAGCCCTTTCGGTACGGACAGCTGCAGATTCAGCGCTCCGTCCTCCGATTCGACGATTCCGCTTCTTCCGCCTCTGCGGGCCGTTGCTTTTGCCGTATATAAAGATTCCATGATATCGTCACTCCTTCTATTCGTGTGAAATTTTAAAAGCATGCACTGTCCGTCAAACTATCTAATTTATAAAGCAAACAGAGACGAATGAAACGAAAGCGAATTGCAAAACTCAATTAAGTTGTTTACAATCAAAAAGAGAGTAATCATTTTATGAGGAGGAATTCAATATGTCCGTGTATGAATACGAAGCCCGCACGTCCAAGGGGGACGAAGTCAAGCTGTCCGATTACGCAGGAAAAGTGGTGCTCGTTGTCAACACCGCGAGCAAGTGCGGATTTACGCCGCAGTTCCAGGGCTTGCAGGATCTGTACGACAAATACCACGACCGCGGCCTGGAGATTCTCGGCTTCCCGAGCAACCAGTTCAAGGAACAGGACCCCGGCACCAACGAGGAAATCGCAGAGTTTTGCCAAGTGAACTACGGCGTCAAATTCCCGATCTTCGAAAAAGTGGACGTCAAAGGCGAAAACGCGCATCCCCTGTTCCAATATTTGAGCGACGAAGCGCCGGGCCTTATGGGTTCCAAATCGGTCAAATGGAACTTCACCAAATTCCTGATCGACAAAGAAGGCCGCCCGGTCAAGCGCTTCGCTCCGCAAACGGCACCGGATCAGCTGGAGAAAGACATCGAAAAACTGCTCGGCTGATGTTGGGTCACCCCAAGCCAGAGTTCACAAGCCCTCGCAAACGCGCAGGGCTTTTCTGCGTCAGCGGATCACGGAAAAATAAAAAAGCCTGCAAACCCCAAAATCGGGATCTGCAGGCTTCTTCGGTATGCGGTAGAGAGGACTCGAACCTCCACGGGTATACACCCACTACCCCCTCAAGATAGCGTGTCTGCCATTCCACCACTACCGCACGTCAAAGAGAGAATCAACTTCTATATCGTACCTAATTTCAAGCATACAGTCAACCACTTTTTCAAAAAAACCGAAAACCGATAAAAGATTTTAATCCGTGCACTTCATAATGTTATATTATATAACTCAATGAGTCATTTAATTGAATTATTTTGCAGAAAATCAACCTTAATTCTTCATTTTTCTTGACCAACACCCGATATTCATGTAAAAATAAACAGCATAACGAACGAAAAACTTTTTCATATCCTAAACCTAACATTCATATAACGCACAAAAATTCATCCACTTATCCCTTTAAGGAGGCGCAGCATCATGCACAGCGGACAAAAGCTTCTCAGTTACATGACCCTGCTCGAAACGTCGTCCCCGTCGCCCGTCGGCTGCATTAAAGAGGATATGAACGGCAATCGCCTGAGCGGCGTCGAAGCTTTTGAAGAAGTGATGCGGTCGTATATCCATCCCCGATTGACGCATATCGAAGGACGCGCGATCGAAGATCTGTACGGCGCTTTCGCCCGCGGCGATGTCGAGACGGCGTTCCGGATCGACCGGAGCCTGCGCACGAAAACTTGTCCCAACGAAATCGATACCGAGATGCGCCGCTCCGGACGCAAAGTGCTGAAGCTGTCGAAATCGCTCTACCCGTGGATAAATTTCGCGCCGTTCGCGGAAGCGCTCCAGACCGGCCAAGCGTTCGGCTGCCTCCCGCTCTGCTATGCCTGGATCAATTTCAATCTGGAGATCGAACCCGAGCAAGCCGTAACGGCTTATCTCTACCACCATACGACCTTGTACGTCGATCATTGCGCCCGCTTGTTGAACCTGGACGACGTGACCCGGCGCAAGCTGCTGATGCGAATGATCGACGACGTGTCGGAGCGCTGGTCGCGCGCGCGGACGACGACGGAGCCTGCCTTCATGTCCGCCGACGCTTACGGGACGCCTATCCAAAAAACGCTTTGAAGCTTATGCTTCAAAGCGTTTTTTCGTGCCGGGACCGAAACGGATTTCCCCTCCGTCCTCCCCGGCTCCCGCTAGTCTTCCCGATCCCGCGATTCCCCGCTGTCCGCCTCGCGGCTTCTCCGGTACGCGGCAAACGCCATGTATTCGCGCATGAACGTTTTCTCTTCTTCGGTCAGCTGATCCAGCTGGCAATCCGATTGCCCCAAACTTTCAAAAAAATAACGGCCGCCCGTTTCTTTGACTTCTTCGGGCTGCCATTCTTTGCCCGTCATCAGCCAATCCAGGCTTACCGAAAAATAGGCGGCGATCTCGATCAGTTTGTGCGTGCTCGGCGTGGATTTGCCTCTGCGCCAATCGCCCAAATTGCCCGCACTGATACTGAGGCGTTCGCCGAACGCCTTTTTGGTCATGCCGCTGCTCTTGATCAACTGCTCGATTCGTTCGTAGATCGACTGCAAACTGACGCCCTCCTCACGACCGCTTTTCGCTCATAATTACGCATTTGCGTATATTACCATTGAACGTTCACGTCTTTGCGTATATAATACGTTTTATGGTAAATGATCCCTTGTCCGTCTCTAATCGATTATAATTCATCCGTTTGCACATGAACAGGAGGAGCGATACGTTGCAGAGAAAAAAACCGATCACCCCGTTCGGTTGGGAAATCAAACGGCGTCTGGCGGAGCTCGAAATGGACCAGAAATCTTTTTGCGAGCTTTACGATATTCCGCCTTCCCGCCTGTCGAACCTGATCAACGGCAGCCGCAAAGCGGCCAAATACCGTAAACGGGTCTCCGAACTGCTGGACTTGTCCGCTTCTCCGACACCTTGTCAGACCCGACGCCCCGAGAGCGACTCTTTCCGCCCTTCGCAGACCGGCAGCGCAGGGAGGTTCGGCCGATGACGCCTTCCGCTTCGGACGATGCCCCAACGCCGCCCGTCCCCAGTCCGACTGCACCCTGGATCGTCATCTGTGCCCACTGCAGCCAAATCCGCCGTCCGGACGGCTGGCGGATTCCCGCGTTCGGCGAATGCAACGGCGCCGTGCTGACGCACGACATTTGCCCGGATTGCATCCGCGCGCTGTATCCCCAATACGCCTCCGTGGCGGACCGGCTTCATCGGGACGGCATGCTGCCGAATCCCTACGCACACAAAAAAGCGCAGACTCCGTAAGGAGTCTGCGCTTTTGTCGTATGCGGTAGAGAGGACTCGAACCTCCACGGGTATACACCCACTACCCCCTCAAGATAGCGTGTCTGCCATTCCACCACTACCGCATATTCAAATCGTTCATCTTGCGAACGTTCATCACCATTTCTGTTAGAGGAGTAAAAAGAAATGGTGAGCCATGAAGGACTCGAACCTTCGACACCCTGATTAAAAGTCAGGTGCTCTACCAACTGAGCTAATGGCTCAAAGTGACCCGTAGGGGATTCGAACCCCTGTTACCTCCGTGAAAGGGAGGTGTCTTAACCCCTTGACCAACGGGCCTTATTGTCCTGGCGGCTCAGTGTTTCTCAACTGGGCACAAGTAAGAGTATAGCAAATGCAGCAGATAGATTGCAAGCTTTTTTTGAAAATATTTTTAAAAAGTTATTTGGGGTGCTTTTTTCGAAAAAAAGGCGTTCCTGAAAACAAAAAGAGGCACCTTCTCAGGTTCCTCATTCGATCAAGTGTATAAGTTGCTTGTGAGTAAAAAATATGGCGGAGAGAGAGGGATTCGAACCCTCGCACCGCTAACGCAGTCTAACCCCTTAGCAGAGGGTCCCCTTATAGCCACTTGGGTATCTCTCCATAAAAATGGCTCCCCGAACAGGACTCGAACCTGTGACAACTCGATTAACAGTCGAGTGCTCTACCAACTGAGCTATCAGGGAACATTGGCTAACGTTTCAACAAGATATAATTTAGCATGCCGGGATTTTTTCGTCAACCCCTTTTTCGTTTCTTTTTGAATATGCCGCGTAAAATAAAAAAGAACCCTCGTCACCTCCGGTGAAGTTCGGGTTCTGGTAAGGGTCTTTGTGCTTGAGACGGCCGATCGCCTCCCGCTTCGTTTTCGTTTTGCGCGTTCTGAGATCCGCAAGCGCAAACGGGCTTCTCATCGTCGTCGTGTCCAGCTTGCCTTCCCTGATCCGCTTGTCGCGAATTTTTCTTGCTGCCGATTTGGCCATAGGATCGATCTCCCCGTTTCTGGAAAATGTGGCTGCCCGAATTCCGGGAGCTTTTTCCATTATACCCGATCAATCGATCTTCCGCACGTCGTCCGCGTTCAATTCTTCGAGCCGCAGATTGCCTGCGCAGCGCCCGCAGCGGTAGCGCGAGACGTCCATGCGGCGTTTGCGCTTGTATTCCATGCCGCAGTCCGCGCAGACCAACCTGTATTTGAACGGCAGTGTGCGCCTGGTTGGGTCCGGCAGCGCCTGACAGTACCGGCTCCCTCCTACCCGGGCCAGCAGGCGCTTGAAGTCGGCGTCCCGGTGGCGGTAGCCGCGTCCGGCGATGTGCAAGTGATAATGGCACAATTCATGCTTGATGATCCCTTCCACCGCTTCTGCGCCGTGCGCCGCCAACTGCCTCGGATTGATATCGATATCGTGCGAACGCAGCGCGTAGCGCCCTCCGGTCGAACGCAGCCTTGCATTGAAAAAAGCCCGATGCCGGAACGGCACGCCGAAATGTTCCAGCGATAAGCGTTCGATCCATTTCTGCAGCTCGGCGTCCGTCATCGCCTGCCCGCTTTGCATGCGGCATTCCCCCTTTCTTCGCGTTGGTTCGTTTCTTGAATTTTACCTTGCGGGTGGACTACACTGTCAAGGTAAGGTTCGGCCTGTCGGCCGCCAATTCGATAAAAAGAATATTTTATGTCTGGAGGCAACCATCCATGCAATCCACGCAACTGCCAAGACGCCGGCCCGAAGAAGTCGGCATCGATCCGCGCGGCATCCTCTCTTTCCTCGATGCCGTCGCCGAAGACCGCTTTGACCTGCGCAGCTTCATGCTGCTTCGCCGCGGCTCCGTCGCCGCCGAAGGCTGGTGGGCGCCGCACGCGCCGGAAGACCGCCACGCGCTGTATTCGGTCAGCAAAAGCTTCACGTCGACCGCGATCGGCCTTGCGGTCGAAGAAGGACGGCTTGCCGTCGACGACAAAGTCGCCGACCTGCTGCCGGAGCTGCTGCCCGAAGATCCGCATCCCAACCTGCTCAAGATGACCGTGCACGACCTGCTCGTCATGGGCACAGGCCAGTCGAAAGATCCGCTGGAACGCGTTCGCCCGGTGCCGGAAGCCGATTGGGCCCGCGCCTTTTTGGCGGCGGACGTCGAACACGCACCCGGCAGCGTTTTTGCTTACAGCAGCGGCGCGACGTACATGCTGTCGGTCATCCTGCAAAAGCTGACGGGAGAAAAAGTCGTCGATTATCTGGAACCGCGTCTGTTCGCGCCGCTCGGCATCGCAAACAAAACGTGGCAGGAAAGTCCGCAGGGCGTTACGACCGGCGGCTGGGGCCTCAAGCTGTCCAGCGAAGACCTGTCGAAGTTCGGCCAGCTCTATCTGCAAAAAGGACAATGGAACGGGCAGCGCCTGATCGCCGAAGACTGGATACGACTGGCGACGTCGAAACGTATCGAGAACGGCGACAACCAGGGCGGCGACTGGACGCGCGGCTACGGCTACCAGTTCTGGGTATGCCGGCACGGCGCTTATCGCGCCGACGGAGCGTTCGGACAGTTCTGCCTCGTGCTGCCGGAGCAGGATGCCGTTATCGTATTGACGTCCGCGATCTCGCGGACGCAGGAGCTGCTGGAAGCGGTCTGGACGCATCTGCTGCCGGCGATGCAGGATGCGCCTTCGGCGCCGGGCGCGGCGGGCGACGAAGCCGCGGAGCGGCTGCGGAAGCTCGCCTACGCGCCGGAGCCGGCGGGCGAAGCGCCGGCGGACGAGCCCTGGTCCGGCCGGACCTACCGGCTGGACGGGGAACTGGACGGCGGCCTGAAGCTTGCGGCCGTCCGCTTGACGGCGGAGCGCGAAGACTCGCTCCGGCTGGAGCTGTGGGAAGCCGGCGACGCCCCGGCCCCGGGCGAACGCCCCGCGATCGCGCTGCTCTGCGGCGCGGGCGAATGGCACAAGACCGAGACGCCGGTTCCGGCCGGCCGTTCTTCGAGCTTCCCGCCGGATCTCGGTCCGGCCCACGGCTGGTTCGGCCGCCGCGGCGACGGCTCGCTGCGGATCACCGTTCGGTTCTCGGAAGAACCGATCATCCTGGATCTGACGGCCTCGTTCGGGGCCGACCGGCTGGAATTGTCCGTGCACGGCAATCCCGAGTTCGGGCAGAAGGAACAAAAGCTGCTAGGCACGGCCGACAAAGCCGAGGAACGCGCTTGAGTTCCCTAAAGCCCCTTAAATATCGCTTGGCCTATCGTTTGGCAAACGGTTAGGAAAATCGCTGGAAAAATCGAAGCTTGAACGCGCCGAAAAGCGTCCCGGATATTAACTCCGGGACGCTTTTGTCATGAAAATTTCCGTGCGTGCCCGCTTGCGCTTAGGGCTTGGAACTCAGGCGTTCTCTACCGGTCCGCGCATCGTCAAGCCGACGCGGCCTTTTTTGAGATCCGCGTTCAAGACCCAGACCGTCACCGTGTCGCCCACGGCCACAACGTCCATCGGATGCTTGACGAACTTCGTACTGAGCTGCGAAATATGGACAAGGCCGTCGCTTTTGATGCCGATATCGACGAAAGCGCCGAAATCGATCACGTTGCGCACGGTGCCTTGAAGCTCCATGCCCGGCTTGAGGTCTTCGATCTTCAGCACGTCGGTCCGGAAGATCGGAGCCGGCAGTTCTTCGCGCGGGTCGCGGCCCGGACGCTGAAGGCTCTCCAGAATGTCGCGCAGCGTCGGCAGGCCGACTTCGAGCTTGTCCGCCAGCGCCTGGGCATCCGCCGCTTCCAGCGCCGCCGTCATGCCGGCCGTGCCGAGATCGGACGACTTGAAGCCGAGTTCGGCCAGCAGCCGGTCGACGACTTTGTACGATTCCGGGTGAATCGGCGTGCGGTCGAGCGGGTTTTTGCCTTCGATGCGCAGGAAGCCGGCGCATTGTTCGAGCGTTTTGGCGCCGAGACGCGGCACTTTCTTCAATTCGGTCCGGCTTCCGAACGAACCGTTCTCGTCGCGGTACTTGACGATGTTGCGGGCCGTCGTCTGGTTGATACCGGCGACGTACGACAGCAGCGAGGGCGAAGCGGTGTTCACGTCGACGCCGACGTGGTTAACGGCCGATTCGACGACGGCTTTGAGCTGTCCTTCGAGCTGCTTCTGCGAGACGTCGTGCTGATACTGGCCGACGCCGATCGCTTTCGGATCGATCTTGACCAGTTCCGCCAGCGGGTCCTGCACCCGCCTTGCGATCGAAGCGGCGCTGCGCTCCGCCGCATCCATGTCCGGGAATTCTTCCTGGGCGACTTTGGACGCCGAATAGACGCTGGCGCCGGCTTCGTTGACGATCAGGTACGACAGCTTGCGCGCTTTGTAGTCGCCGATCCAGTCGGCGACGAACTGCTCGGTCTCGCGCGAAGCCGTGCCGTTGCCGATCACGATCAGCTCCAGATCGTACTTGTCGACCAGTTCGCGGAACTTCTCGGACGCTTCGCGGATCTGATTGCGCGGCGGTGTCGGATAGGTGACGGCCACTTCGAGCAGCTTGCCCGTCTCGTCGACCGCGGCCAGCTTGCAGCCGGTCCGGAAAGCCGGGTCCACGCCGAGCACGCGCTTGCCGCGCACCGGCGGCTGAAGCAGCAGGCTCCGCAGATTGCCAGCGAAGATCGAAATAGCCTGCGCGTCGCCTTTTTCCGTCAGTTCGCCGCGCACTTCGCGTTCGATCGAAGGCCCGATCAAACGCTTGTAGGCGTCTTCGATCGAACGTTCGAGCAGCGGATGGACCGGAGACGAACCTTGGATAACGCGTCTGGCAATATAACGCAGGATCGGTGCGGAATCCGTCTCCAGCGACACTTTGAGCACGTTCTCGCGTTCGCCACGGTTAATGGCCAAAATGCGGTGTGGCGGCATTTTTTTGGCCAGCTCGCTGTATTTGTAATACATTTCGTAGACGGATTCCGCGGAAGCGTCTTTTGCTTCGGTGACGAGCAGCGCATGGTCCAGCGTATACGTGCGGACCCAGGCGCGAATCTTCGCGTCGTCGGCGAGCTGCTCGGACACGATGTCGAGCGCGCCCTGCAGCGCTTCGTCGGGCGAAGTCACGCCCGCGTCTTCGGACACGTAGCGCGATGCTTCGCGATCGATGTCCGCGCGGCCCGGCTGGCTCATCAGCCACTCGGCCAACGGCTCCAGCCCTTTTTCCTTCGCGACGCTTGCGCGCGTCTTGCGCTTCTGGCGAAACGGACGGTACAGGTCTTCGACCTGCTGCAGCTTGGCGGCTTCCAGAATGGAAGTCTTCAATTCTGCCGTCAGCTTGCCCTGCTCTTCGATCGTGCGCAGCACCTCGAATTTGCGTACGTGAAGACCGCGCGCATACTGCACGCCTTCTTCGATATCTCTCAACTGGTTCTCGTCCAGTTCTCCGGTCATTTCTTTGCGGTACCGCGCAATAAACGGTACGGTGTTGCCTTCGTCCAGCAGCGCTACCGCCGCTTTGACCTGCTTGCCCGCTATGCCCAGCGCCTCCGCCGTCCGGCGGAACATCGCCTCGCGCTCGGTGACCGTCATCTCGGACGAACCGGTCTCCTTGTTCAGTTCCAGATCCGACACTGTATCTCCCTCTTTCTTCCGCTGCTTGTTCTCCGGCCGCCTGCGCGGCCTTGTTCTTTTCGCGGGCCTGCTGCTCGCGCCGCGAAAAAACGGTGTACCCATTATGACAGACAGACCTCGTTGTCCGCAAACCAAAATCGAAATCCGATCGCTGCATGCCTGCGAAAAAGACGGCATGAACCGCCTGCGGCCTTGTTCTACCGTGCCAGCCAAATATGGCGGGCAAACTTTCCTTTGCGGACCGTGCAGCGATCCGCGACCTCGAATCCGGCCGCTTCGATCTCCGCCCCGATCTCCTGCGTCGCGACGACTACGCACCGGTCGGCCAGGCGCCGCGCCGAACGCAGCATGTCCATGCGTTCGCCCGCCGTCAGCACCGAACACAGATTATACGGCAAATCGAGCACGAGCGCATCGTACCGCCCTTCAAGCGTGCGCATGTCCGCGACGTCCACGCGGCCCGGCAGCCCGAAATGCGCCAGATTCTCCCGCGCGCCGATCGCCGCCAGCGGATTCAGGTCGAAGCCGTCGATCGCGATGCCCATCGAAGCGGCTTCGACGAGTACCGTGCCGATCCCGCAGCACGGGTCGACCGCGCGCACGCCGTCCGGCACGGGCACGGCAATGTTCGCGACCGCCCGAGCCGTGCGCGTACCGAGCGCGGTCGAATACTGGCGCGGCTTGGCGTTGTGCTTCAGCCAGACCGCCTCGCTCTCCGTGTAGCGGCCCAGATGCCACAAGCCGTCCGCCCAGGCGACGCCGTACAGCCGCTGCGGACGCTTCATGTCCGCCTGTCCGGCAAAGCCGGCGCCGACCGAGCGTTCGATCGCGCGGCGCTGGACATAATCGGCCTTGCCTTCCGCTTCGATATAACGAAGCTTGAACGTCTCGCCGTTCAGCGCGATCGCGGAAGCCGCCTGCGCAAGTTGTTCCAGCTTGGCCGCGCTGAACGCGATCTCCAGCTTCCCGCGGACGAAAGGACTGCGCGAAGGATCGACGTTCCGGTCGGAACGCACGAATCTTTCCCGGGGGATGCTGCCGAGCAGGAGGCGCAGTTCCATCCGGCACAGCGAGCTTTCGTCTTCGTGACAGGCAAAATCGTACATATACTTCTGTTCGTGATCGTTCTCCATCTTCCCGTCCTTTTCCCGCGCGCCCGAAAAGGCGAAGCCTGCGTACGGCCGAGCCGCCGCTGCGCTTCGCCTTGCCCGCCCGAATCGCTGCCTGCGTATATCGGGGGTTTCTTCGAATTCGAACCTTTTACGCAATCTTCCATGCCGAATCTAAAACATTCAAAATTGAAGGGTATTCTTCCAGACCGAATTCGCCAAAACGAACCTGTTCCGGCTATTTTCCGTCCCCAATTCGCCGTTTTGCGCTCCGTATCGCGGCAGATAAGCCGCTTATTCGGAAGTGTGGACCGTCTGCGCCGCGGCCGTCTCTGCCTGGCCTGACGCCGGTTCTTCGAACTCCGGCTGCAGCGGCTTGCGGCCGCGCATAAGCCCTTCGGTCAGCTTGCGGCCGGTCGGCGTCTGTGCGAGGCCGCCCTGCCCCGTCTCGCGGTGTCCGCTCGGCATCGCCGCACCGACTTCCAGCATGACGCTGACGACTTCGTCGGACGGAATAGCGCTGCGCACGCCGGCCAGCCCCATATCGGCCGCGGCCAGCGCGTTGACGGCGCCCAGCCCGTTACGGACGATGCACGGGATCTCGACGAGCCCGGCGACAGGATCGCAGATCAGGCCGAGCGTGTTCTTGAGCGCGAGGCCGACGGCATGCATCGCCTGTTCGGCGCCGCCGCCGCGCAGTTCGACCAAAGCGCCAGCCGCCATGCCGATCGCCGAGCCGACTTCGGCCTGGCAGCCGCCTTCGGCGCCGGAGATAAACGAATTGTTGGCGATCACGTAACCGATCGCACCGGCCGCGAACAATCCGTTCACCATATGTTCGTCACTCCAGCCGAAACGTTCCTGCGAACTGACGAACACGCCCGGAATGATGCCGCACGAACCGGCTGTCGGCGTCGCGATGATCCGGCCCATCGAAGCGTTGACTTCCGAGACCGCCAGCGCATAAGCCATCGCCCGCGACGAAGGATCGCCGGAAGACGGCGTGCCGTTCTCCGCCAGGTCCAGCACTTTGACCGCGTCGCCGCCGCTCAGGCCGCTGCGGGACACATTCTGTTCGGACAGACCGAGACGTACCGCTGCTTTCATCTTGCCGTAATAATCGGACATCTGCGCCGTGATCTCTTCGCGCGAAACGCCTGTTTCGGCGGCCTGCTCTTCGATCATGATCTCGGCGAGCGTCTTGCTCTCCGCCTGGCTGATCGCCGTCAGTTCTTTTAATGTACGGAATCTCATTGCGTTATGCCCCCCTGCCGCTCAAATTGATGACCGTCACTTCTTTGACTTCTTCGATCTGCCGCAGCTGCGCGAGCAGCTCCGCATCGGGCACGGAGTCCAGCTCCATCACCGTCATCGCTTCGGCGCTGCGCCCTTTGCGGTCGACGCCCATGTACCCGATATTCGTATCGCTGCCGCCGAGCCGCGCGGTCAGCGAAGCGAGCACGCCCGGACGGTCGTCGTGCAGCACGACGATCGTCGGGTATTCGCCGCTGCAGCGCACGTCGAAGCCGTTCATTTCATGAATCATGACGGTGCCTCCGCCGATCGAGGCGCCGAGCACCTGCGCGGTGCGGCCGTCCGCCGCCGTCAGCTCAAGCTTCGCCGTATTCGGATGCGGAGCCAGGCCGACGCCTTTGAAAAAGGAGATCCCGATACCGAGACGCTCCGCTTCCTCGAGCGCGTCCGCTACGCGGGCATCGTCCGTCGCGTAGCCGAGCAGTCCGCCCGCAAGCGCCAGATCTGTTCCGTGTCCCCAATACGTCTCGGCGAACGAACCGTACAAAGCGATTTTGACGGTCTTCGGCTGCTCGCCGAGCAGCTGCCTCGCAATCAGCCCGATACGCACCGCTCCGGCCGTATGTGAGCTAGAAGGACCGACCATGGAAGGTCCTATAATCGAAAACACATTTTTAAACCGCATCTGAACGTTCTCCTCGCTGTATGTTTAATCATGATCGACAAGGCCTTTTTAGGCGCAGCCGTTTATTTATAAGCACTCACCCGCTATTTTACACCTCATTCCGCCTGACGTCGACGCCTTCGCACTACTTCGACACCGCAGCGAAGTCTTATACGCGTGCAGCCGGATTCCGGGGTTCAAGCGGCTGAATCGTTATATTCATGTTAGGTATTCTACTTCATTGTCTGCTTCATGTTCTGCTTCATTGCGCTCTCTGCCTGCTTCTTCGAATGCGGTCCATTCCACGCACAAAAGAAGCCTGCAACCGCCCGGGGCGGAAACAGGCCGATTCCTCTCACCTGCCAAACGGCGAAAAAAAGAGCACGCGCGCGCGAAAGGTTTCGCACGAACGTGCTCTTTTTCCGATTGGGGCAGACCGCGCTTCCTGTCCGCGGACAGAGGCGGCCGCTCCGAATTCCGATCCAATGGCGGCTAGTGTTCCGGATTAAAAATCAACCAAGCTCAAGCTGATTTGCAAAGACTCGTCGACCCGCTTCATCGTTTCTTCGCCGAGTCTCGTAATCCGGTCGGTCAGGCGCTGCTTGTCGATCGTTCGAATCTGTTCGAGCAGGACGACGGAATCGCGATCGAATCCGTGCGTCTTGGCATCGATCTCCACGTGCGTCGGCAGCTTGGCTTTTTGAATCTGGGCGGTAATCGCCGCGACGATGACCGTAGGGCTAAAGCGGTTGCCGATATCGTTCTGGATCACCAGAACCGGACGCACCCCGCCCTGCTCGGATCCCACCACTGGCGAGAGATCCGCAAAAAATACGTCACCGCGTTTTACAAGCAATAGTTACACCCCGCTTACTAAGCGAACCAGAGTGATGTCCGCATCTTCCTCCGCATGAAACGCTTCACAAGCCATCGACAAATTGATGTGGGCCATTTCCATGTAACCCTGCTGCATCGACTCGCGGATATACCGCTTCTTCCGGTCGACCAAATACTGTCTCATTGCCAGCCTGATCAGTTCACTACGATTGGAATTTTCCAAAGCTGCGATCCCATCCACTTCCTGCAGAAGATGATCAGGCAGGCTGATCATCACTCTCTTGGTGCTTTGCAAGTTCGCCACCGTTCGTCCACCCCCATGAGCTTTTACCCGTCAACGGTCCCTTGATCTTGTCGAAAAACTCCGTTGGAATCGGGGACTGTTGAAATAGTGTATATACGATTCGTATATCACCTGTGCTGCCACCCATTATAGCTCACAATCTTCCATCCGTACACCCTATTTCTTCACACTTTACTCGGAAAGCACTCGAAACCGGTTTGGATTTTCATGCAAAAGGGGGTTTAATTCCGCAATGACAACACCCGTTCGGGTATAAATTCGCGGTACGCGATTGGCGAGCATGCACACCACTTCGTAATGGATCGTTCCCAGCTTGGCGGCAATTTCGTCCGCGGAGATGACTTCCCCGGACTGGCTGCCGAGCAGGACAACCTCCTCGCCTTCTTGGATATCTTCCGCGTCGGCGAAAGATTTGAGCGACACCATACATTGATCCATACAAATCGTTCCGGTCACCGGAACCCTGCGGCCCCGGATCAGCACTTCGGCTTTGCCGCCGAGCATCCGCGAGTAACCGTCGGCATAGCCGATCGGCAGCGTCGCGATTCGTTCGCCCGCTTCCGCCGTGTACAGCGAGCCGTAGCTGATGCCCATCGCCCGAGGAAGCGTCTTGACGAAGACGGCCTCGGTCTTGAGCGTCAGCACCGGCTTAAGCGCAACGGCGGTGCGGTTGACTTCGCGGGAAGGATAGAACCCGTACAACGAAATTCCGATGCGAACCATCTTCGGTGAAAAGCCCGGCGTGTCGATCGCGGCGGCACTGTTGCCGGTATGTATCAACGGAATTTCGATGCCTTCTTGCGCAAGTGCGTCCGTCGTGCCGCGGAACGCTTCGTACTGAACCGTAGTATAGGCCTTGTCGGCTTCATCCGCTCTGGCAAAATGCGTGAACAATCCTTCGACCTCGATCCCGTCCGCTTCAAGCGCTCTTTTGACGAAGTCGGTCGCATCCGGACCGGCGATCCGTCCGAGACGGCCCATGCCGCTGTCCACTTTGACGTGAACCTTGAGCCGGCTGCCGGAAGGGGAACGGCCCAGATGGCGCGCCGCTTCGAGCACTTCGTCGCTGAACAGGGCCACCGTGATCTCCCGATCGCGCGCGATCGCAAGTCCTTCCGGGGGCGTATAGCCGAGCACCAATATCGGCATGACGATCCCCGCTTCTCGAAGCTCCAACGCTTCATCCAGGAAAGCGACGCTCAAATAATCGGCACCGAGACGCTCCAGCTCGCGGCTGACCTCCACCGCTCCGTGCCCGTAGGCATTCGCTTTGACGCAGGCCAGCAGAAGAGTCGAAGCTCCAAGGTGCAAACGAAAAGCCTCGTAGTTGGCGCGAAGCGCATCCAGATCCACGACGGCTTGGGTAGGACGATACTGCATAGGCAAAACAGCCACCTCTAACGTAAATTTGTTAATTCCAGCGTAAGCTTGGGAAGCGGGGCTGTCAATGCCGGCAGACCAGTCCACACCGTCGAAGAATTGCAGGTACAAAGAAGGCCAGAGACAAAATCCGCCTTAATAAAAAGATTACCCGCTCCGGGTTTTTTAGAAGCGCCGCAAAGCGGCCGATTTTCCCCGGGCGGGCAATATTTTAAAATTTGGGCATTACAGCGTTCTCAAGACTCCGTTTCGCGCGGCACCCATTCGAACAAATCCCCGTCTTCCATCGCGTCGATGACCCGGTCCAGCCAGCGGTAATAACTTTCGGCCTGGCGGATTTTCTCTCGGTCTTTTTTTAACACGTTTACCGTGAACTCGCTCATATCGGGCTGTTCAAGCAGCCGATCGATCTCTTTGAGCGCCCGGCGCAGTACCTGGAGATTGTTTTCGACGGCGCGGCGCCACTGGGTAGCGAAATAGTCCGTAAACGTCTGATACCAGTCGTATTCGACTTCGTACAGATCTTTTCTGGACCCTTTTTCCCAGACCTTATTGACCATGTTCAAATCGAGCAGCGAGCGCACGCCGGTACTCATGCTCGTCTTGCTCATTTGCATTTCGCGGCCCATATCGTCGAGCGTCATCGGTTTGTCCGCAAAAAAAAGCAGCCCGTACAGATGGCCGGTCGACAGCGTCACGCCGTACAACTCCATATTTTTGCCCACGGCTTCGATCACGCGTTTGCGGATGCGCTGCACGATGTCGTGTTCTTCTTCGTTCCACTGGTCCTGGTCCAAGCCCATCCCTGAAGCCTCCTTAATCTCTTTCCCTATACGCTTTTTATAACAGGCCCGCATGCGGCGATGCAAGCTTCATTTATACTTTCTGCGCCTGTGACCTTGAAAGGTCCGGTCTCATCTGCGCAAGATTTGTCATTTTTTATTTTAGGAGAACGTCAATCAATTGTAAAGTTTCTTAAAAAAGAGCATACGTGAGCAATTTCGAGCATTTACGACTATTACTTTGTACAGTTTTTTCTGTACGAACTTAACGTACGGATATGAAGGTTGAAAAGAAAAGATTGCTTTGTTACAATTTAGGACGTTGGTATCACGGAGCTCGGTTGGTTCCGGGGACCCGGCTTTTTACCATTAAAGACGCCGTCCCCGAACCATGCAGCCTATCCACCATTCGGCGCCTGCCGGAAAAAGATGCCTTTAAATAGAAAAGAGGGGTGAACGAAATGCCGATACTCAGCATTCGGAACGTAAGCAAATTGTTCGGACCTAACGCTGCCCAGGGTATCAAGTTACTGGGACAAGGCTATAACAAGGAAAAGCTTGCCAAAGAGAAACAAATCACCGTCGGGGTCAACCAGGTGAACATGGATATCGAGCCCGGCGAAATTTTCGTCATTATGGGCTTGTCGGGCAGCGGCAAGTCGACGCTCGTGCGCATGTTCAACCGGCTGATCGATCCGACCGCGGGACAAATTCTCGTGCACGATAAAGACCTGATGAAGATGAATGCCGAGCAGCTGCGCGACGTGCGCCGCAAAACGATCAGTATGGTCTTCCAGAAGTTCGCGCTGTTCCCGCACCGCACCGTGATCGAGAACGTCGAATACGGACTTGAAATCCAAAAAGTCGAAAAGTCGAAGCGCTACGAGAAAGCGAAGCAATCGCTTGAACTCGTCGGCCTCAAAGGCTGGGAAGATAAAATGCCCGACGAACTCAGCGGCGGCATGCAGCAGCGCGTCGGCCTCGCCCGCGCGCTCGCCAACGATCCCGAAGTGCTGCTGATGGACGAAGCGTTCAGCGCGCTCGATCCGCTGATCCGCCGCGATATGCAGGACGAACTGCTCGACCTGCAGGAGAAGATGAAAAAAACGATTATCTTCATTACCCATGACCTGGACGAGGCGCTTCGCATCGGAGACCGCATCGCACTGATGCGCGACGGCGAAGTCGTGCAGATCGGCACGCCGGAAGAGATCCTGATCCAGCCGGCCAACCGCTACGTGCAGCGTTTCGTCGAAGACGTGGATTTGTCCAAAGTGCTCACCGCGTCACACGTTATGCGCCGTCCCGAGACGATTACGCCGGATCGCGGCCCCCGCGTCGCGCTGGAACTGATGCGCGAACGCGGCGTCTCGAACCTGTTCGTGATCGACCGCAGCAAGCGGCTGCTCGGTGCCATTACCGCCGAAGACGCTTCGCGCGCCGTCAAGGACAAGCTGACTATTGAAGATATCCTGATTCCGGGATGTCCCGTCTGTCCGCCGGATCGTCTGATCGGCGAAATGTTCGAACTCAGCAGCACGTCTCCGATTCCTATTTCGGTCGTGGATGCGGACAACCGCCTGATGGGCGTCGTCGTTCGCGGCAGCCTGCTTGGCGCCATGGCCGGAGAAGTGGAAAACGAAGGAGGTTATAGCCGTGCCGATTAATCTGATTACCGCCGAGATGCCGAAGCTTCCGATCGCCAAATGGGTCGATTCGGTCGTCGACTGGATGAGCATCAATCTGGAAGGATTGTTCGACGGCATCGCTTTTACAATAGAAAAAGTCGTCGACCTGTTCACGGATCTGTTCATGCTGCCCCATCCGATCCTGTTCATCGTTCTGCTGGCCGTTATCGCCTACTTCGCCGGCAAATGGAAACTGTCGCTGTTCAGCGTGTTGGGCTTCCTGCTGATCTGGAACCTCGGGTACTGGGATGCCACGATGAGCACGCTCGCGCTCGTCCTGACGTCCGGCTTGATCTCGATCATCATCGGGATTCCGATCGGGATCCTGTGCGCGAAAAGCAAAGGCGCTTCGAGCGTCATCACGCCCCTGCTCGATTTCATGCAGACCATGCCGGCGTTCGTCTACCTGCTGCCGGCCGTCACGTTCTTTAGCCTCGGCGTCGTGCCGGGCGTGATCGCTTCGATTATCTTCGCGATTCCGCCGACGATCCGCCTGACCAACCTGGGCATTCAACAAGTATCCGGCGAACTCGTGGAAGCGGCCGACGCTTTCGGTTCGACCGGCGCACAGAAGCTGTTCAAAGTTCAGCTGCCGCTTGCGATGCCGACCATTCTGGCCGGTATCAACCAGACGATCATGCTGTCGCTGTCAATGGTCGTTATCGCTTCGATGATCGGCGCGCAGGGCATCGGCGTCGAAGTGTACCGCGCCGTCACGCAGCTGCATATCGGCCAGGGCTTCGAAGCCGGGCTTGCCGTCGTCGTGCTGGCAATCGTACTCGACCGTCTCTCGCAAAATATATTCAAACCTGCTAGAAAAAGGAGAAATGCGTAATGAAAAAATTTAACTTCGGCACGAAAAAATGGTTCGGAATGACAAGTCTCGCCGCTATGCTCGTCCTCGGTGCCTGCTCTTCGGGCGGAGGCGCTTCTACCGGCGCCGCCGGCTCCGGTTCGGAATCCGCTTCGCTCGGCGACCAGGTCGACCACAAGATCATCGGCATCGATCCGGGCGCCGGCATCATGAACGCGACGCAAAAAGCGATTACCGATTACGGTCTGAGCGACTGGACGCTGATCGAAGGTTCCGGCGCGGCGATGACCGCAACGCTCGACAAAGCGATCAAAAAAGAAGATCCGATCGTCATTACGGGCTGGACACCGCATTGGATGTTCTCCAAATACGATCTGAAATACCTGGAAGATCCGAAGAAGTCGTACGGCGACGCGGAAGAAATCCATACGATCGCCCGCAAAGGACTGGAACAGGATCACCCTGAAGCTTACCAGTTCCTGAGCAACTTCAAATGGACGGAAGACGAAATGGGCGAGCTCATGATCGCGATCCAGGACGGCACGCCGGCCGAACAAGCGGCCAAAGACTTCGTGGCCGCCCATCCGGAGCGCGTCGCCGAATGGACCGACGGCATTACGCCGGCAAGCGGCGACACCGTTACCCTCGCGTACGTCGCTTGGGATTCCGAGATCGCAAGCTTCAGCCTCGTGCAGGAAATCATGCAGGAGAAACTCGGCCTGACGGTCAAAGGCCTGCAGGTCGAAGCCGGCCCGATGTGGCTCGGCGTCGCTCAAGGCGATGCCGACGCGAGCCTTGCCGCATGGCTGCCGCTTACGCACGCCGACTACTGGGGCCAGTACAAAGACAAGCTGGACGACCTCGGCGCCAACATGACGGGCGTCAAGACCGGCCTGGTCGTACCGGCTTACGTCGACGCGACTTCGATCGAAGACATGGTCGACGCGAAGTAAGATTCGAAATAAGCGACATACGATTTGAAGTAAGCGAAGTCCAATTCGAAGTCAGCAGTAAGATTCGAAGTCATGATGAAGCGATCCTTTCGGGGATCGCTTTTTGTTATGAGCCTGGGTGCGGCGTGCGGCACGATAAAGCGTGCCGGCCAAGGAGAAGCGTACTGCGATTGGAATCGGTACACCAAAAAGACGCGACCCCCACAGGGATCGCGTCTTTGGACTGCCTTGCGGCAGCGCAGGCATGCGGGAACTTCGAAGCCGTAAGCCCGCGCAAAGCGCGTCTTACGCTTTCTCGCCGACTACGCTGAAGCGTTGGTTCACATGCTTGGCGTTCTCGATCTCGTCGACGATCGCGATTGCGTAATCGGCGTAGCTGATATAGCTGTCGCCCGCGGCGTTGACGGTGAGCACTTCGCCCGCGGTCTGGTAGCGGCCGGTTCTGGCTCCGGCTTCGTCGAAGAACGCGGCCGGGCTCAGGAACGTCCAGCGGATGCCTTCGGAAGCCTGAAGGTCCTGCAGGTTCTGGCCCTGGCTGGACGCGGTCGGCTTGAACAGGTCGGGGAAGTCCGGCGTATCGACCAGGCGGGTCGTCTGCGCTTCGTCCACGAACAGGCTGCCGGCTCCGCCGACGACGATCAGGCGGGAATCCGGCGCGCCCTGGAACGCTTGGATCAGCGTGCGGCCCGCTTCGATATGGCCCGATTCCCGGCCGGGAGGCATGCCGATCGCGTTGACGACGGCGTCGAAGCCGATGACGTCTTCGGCAGTCAGGTTCATCACGTCTTTTTGCACGGCCTGCACGCCTTCCAGATCGAACTTGGACGTATCGCGCACAAAGGCCGTCACGTCATGGCCGCGCTGCACGGCTTCCTCCACGATCAACTGTCCCGCTTTGCCTGTGGCGCCGATTACTGCAATCTTCATAATATAAAACCTCCATTGGGTTGAGTGTGGACCGATCCGTGTCCGGCCGCCGAACCGCAGTACGCATCCGGCGAGTCTTTCGGATCGAGCTAATGTAACTATTATAGTTACATTAGCTTTCTTTTGTCAACCCTCTTCTGCCTGTTTCCATCGTTCGGCGCGCAAAAAAACGGCTTTTCGCGTCAACCCTCGTTGAAACGCGAAAAGCCGTCCAGATCAAACGGAATATTTGTTTACGAACAAGGCGCCGACAAAACAACGTTGTTAAAAAACGATCAGGCTTCGCCCTTAGGTCCGCGGTACAGCGCTTTGCCTTCCAGCACGCGCAGGGGTACGGTCCATTGTTCGTTGTCCGGCATCATGTCGAGCGCGTCTTCGGCCGCCTGCAGCTTGGCATCGAGCTGATCGATATAATGGAGCGCGATCGCTTCGGCCGTCTGCGGCTGCACCGGGCTGCCCCACTCGCCTTTGTTATGGTGCGCCAGCACCATATGCTGCATCAGGATGACTTTCTCCGACGCCGGGTCCATCTCAAGCTTGATCGCCGCTTCCGTGATCCAGGTCGAAGCGAGCGCCAGATGTCCCATCAGTTTGCCGGTGAAGCTGTACTCGGACACAACGCCGAGTTCGGCGGTCATCTCTTCCGTCTTGGCGATGTCATGCAAGATGATGCCCGCGAGCAGCATGTCCCGGTTCAGGAACGGACGCTGCTTGCAGAGGAACTCCGCCAATTCCAGCATGCGGACGGTGTGGTAGGCGAGACCCGCGTAGAACGCGTGGTGCATCGCTTTGGCAGCCGGATAATGCATCAGCTTGTCGCCGACCTTGTCGATGCAGTAATCGACGAGGCGGCGCAGATCCGTGTCCGAGATGCCCGCGGCGGTCGTCTTGATCGTGTAGACCAGATCGTTCGGCGGCACGGGAGCGGAGCGGATAAAGTCGGTCAGCGTGTAGCCGTCTTCCGGATCGGCCGGACGAAGCTTGCTGACTTTGAACTGCGGCTTCTCTCTGTATTTCTGGACGATGCCGCGCACTTTGACGAGCATGGGCGGGAAAAAGGTCTCTTTGTCCGCGGTGCTGACGTCCCAAAGCTTGGCCGGAATCTCGCCGCTGGCATCCGCCAGCACGAGATCGAAATAGTCTTTGGGCGGCGTGGAATTGGTCTGTTTGAGATCGGCGGACTTTAACAGGTAGAACCCGATAATATCGTCGCCTTCGATAAATTCTTTGATGGTTTTCATTGCGTTCCTCCATGAGTTGAGTCCGGGGACGAAAAACAGGTTGTTCTGGCGCCCCTTTCTTCTATTATATAGGTTTACGGCTCAGGAACGAAATACGAATCCGCACGGGTGGGCGCGATTTTTGCGAAGAGAACGTATTCATCCGGCAAAAAAAGCTTCGCGGCACGCGGACCGAACCGATTCGGACCGCTGCACCGCGAAGCACCGTGCACAATCCGGGCTTATCGGATCAACCGCACTTTGCCGCTTCCGGCCGGAACATGGAACGTCGTCCCGCGGATTTCCGCCAGAAAAGGAATCGCTTCCCCGTTCAGCTCTACCGACGAAGCGGAACGTCCGTGCACCGTCAGCCGGAACGAGGCGTAAGTCTCCCCGTCATAACCGGCATGGCTCGCTTCCCAGGCGATCTCAAGCTCGCCGTCTTGCTCGCTCTGGCTGAAGCGGTACTCGTTGTAGCTGCCGCTGCGGTAATCAAAGCTCTCGCCGTCGTCCTGCGTATGCACGTATTCGCCTGTGCCGGGATAGACGTCCAGCAGCAGTTCCTTGATCTTCAGCTCGCCCACATACTTCTGATCCGGGTAAGCGGGCAGGAACGAACCGGCGCGCACGTAGATCGGGCAGACGTCGAGCGGAGCTTCCGCCAGAATGACGCGGCCGCCTTCGAGCGTCTCGCCGCTGCGGTAATCGACCCACGAGCCTTCCGGCAGATAGACGGCCCGATACCGCTTGCCCTGCTCGATCACGGGCGCGACCAGCATCCGGCTGCCGAACAGGAACTGATCGTCGAGTTCGTGCACATGCTCGTCTTCCGGGAATTCCAGCAGCAGCGGACGCATCGGCGGCAGGCCGGTCTGTTCCGCTTCGCGCATCAGGTCGTACAGATACGGCAGCAGGCGATAGCGCAGCTTCATCGCTTTGCGGTAGGCGTCGAGCGTGTCTTCGTCGTACGCCCACGGCTCCTGATCGCGCGTGCCGATCGCCGTGTGGTTGCGGAACAGCGGGCTGAACGCCCCGACCTGCACCCAGCGCGCAAGCAGCTCCGGCGTGCAGTCGTGCGAGAACCCGCCGACGTCGCAGCCGTTGAACGCGAATCCGCTCAAGCCCAGATTGAGCGTCATCGGAATCGACAGCCGCAGATGTTCCCAGAAGCTCTGGTTGTCGCCGGTCCAGACGGTCGAATACTTTTGCGTGCCCGCGTAAGCGGCGCGCGTAATGACGAACGGCCGTTTGCCGGAAGCTTCGAGAATGCCGTCATACGTCGATTTGGACATCAAATGGCCGTAGACGTTATGGATCTCCAGGTGATCGGCGCCTCGTCCGTCGTTCTTGAAGCGCACGTCGTCCGGCAGCGGTCCGTTGAAGCTCGCCGGTTCGTTCATGTCGTTCCAGATGCCCGCGATGCCGGCGTCGAGCATGATCTTCTGATTGTCCGCCCACCAGCGGCGCACCGGCTCGTCCGAGAAGTCCGGGTAGACGGAGTCGCCCGGCCAGACCGCGTTGACGTAAGGCACGCCGTCGCGGTCGGTCGCATAGAACCCTTTTTCCAACCCTTCTTCATAGATGCCGTACCCTCGGTCTTTTTTGACGCCCGGATCGATGATCGTGACGACTTTGATCCCCATTTCGCCGAGCCGTTTCGTGAGCGCCGCCGGGTCGGGGAAACGTTCGTCGTCCCACGTGAACACGCGGTACCCGTCCATGTAATCGACATCCAGATGGATGACGTCGAGCGGCAGATCGTGTTCGCGGAATTTCTCCGCGATCTCCAGCACTCTCGATTCCGGCGCGTACGACCATCTCGACTGATGCGCGCCGAGCGTCCACAGCTGCGGAAGCGGCGTGCGGCCGGTCAATGCGGTGTAGCGCGACACGACGTTTTTGGGATCGGGACCGTAGATGAAGTAATAATCCAGATTGCCGCCGTCGGCGCCGAAGTAATAGTAGTCCGAATTTTCTTTGCCCAGATCGAAAAACGTTTTGAACGGATTGTCGAAAAAGAGCCCGTACGCGGCCCGCTCCTTCAGCGTAATGAAAAACGGAATGCTTTTGTACAGCGATTTATGGCTCTCGACATGCGGCGACGGATCGTCGGTATTCCACATTTCGTATTCGTAGCCCCGTTTGTTGAGCGGTCCCGTCTTGTCGCCGAGGCCGTAAAATTTCTCTTCGCCTTCCATCGCTTTGAGGACCTGGATCTTGTGGTGTTCGCTCGTGCGCATGGCGGCGTGGCCTTCGCCCTCCGCGATACTGACGTTGCCCCGGCGCGGGAACGGTTCGCGTTCGCCCCGGTAATCGAGGCAGAGCGGCGTGCCCGCGGCATCGTAAAAGTCGACTTTGAAATGATCGTAGACGCGCACGATCAGCTGCTCCGTGACGATCTCGATCCGTCCGTCGCGTTCGCTGACCGTATAATCGCATACCACGAACGCCGGATTCGGCTGCTCGACCGCGCGCGATTCATGCTCCTGCGTGTGCAGCGGCGCAAACACGTTGATGACTCCCGCGTTCACGACTTCGATCCGCCCGGTGCCTCCTTCGAATTGAATCGAGACGCGGCGTCCTTCTTTTTCGTATCCTGTTCGTTTGCCCCACATATCGCTGTTGTCCTCCTTCGGCGTCATATCGTGCTTTCTCTCTATTAACCTTGAACGATGGGGGAAGCGTTGTCAAATGGGCAAAAAAGCACAAATAAACGTTTTCTCTGCGGGCGCCTCTTCGGCAAGCCGGTACGCGCGGAAGCCCAAAGTTGACACCTCCGCTTATATATCGTATTATTCGAATATAACGATATATAAAAGGAGTGAGCCGTATGACCCTTCCCGACTTCACCGGGAACGACCTGCAAAAATTCGACGAGCCGGCCAATCTGCTGAAAGCTCTGTCCCATCCGGTGCGGCTGTGCATCGTACGCGGACTCATGCGCAAAAAGAAATGCAATGTGTCGTACATGCAGGAATGCCTCGGCATCCCGCAGTCGACCGTCTCGCAGCATCTGCAAAAGCTGCGCGGCGCGGGCATCGTCTCGACCGAACGCAGCGGGCTGGAAATGAATTACGTGTTGGCGGATCGACGGATCGAAGAAATCGTAAAAGCGTTATTCGGAGAGGAAGAGTGCGAATCGTGAGCAAAAAAGTATTGATCGTCGGCGGCGTGGCGGGAGGAGCTTCGGCGGCTGCGCGGCTGCGGCGCCTGGACGAACACGCAGACATTATCCTGTTCGAAAAAGGCCCTTATATCTCGTTCGCCAACTGCGGCCTGCCTTATTACATCGGCGGAGCCATAAACGATCGCGAACGGCTGCTCGTGCAGACGCCCAAAGGAATGGCCGACCGCTTCCGCATCGACGTGCGCACGAGAAGCGAAGTGATCTCGATCGATCCGCAGCGCCGCACCGTGCAGGTGCAAAGCGGAGAACGCGGCCTGTACGAGGAAAGCTACGACGAGCTGATTCTGTCGCCGGGCGCCCGCCCGGTCGTGCCGGACGTGCCGGGCGCCGACCATCCGCTGATCCACACGGTGCGCAATATTCCGGATATCGACCGGATCAAAGAACAAGTATCGCCGGGCGGCGGCAAATCCGCTATCGTGATCGGAGGCGGATTCATCGGGGTCGAAATGGCGGAGAACCTCAAGGAAGCCGGTCTGGACGTCACGCTGGTCGAAGGCAATGCGCAGCTGCTCGCGCCGTTCGATCCCGAACTCGCCGCGATTCTGGCGCAGGAGATGGAGCAGCGCGGCGTTCGGCTGCTGTTCTCGCAGCGCGTGCAGGGCTTTCGCTCCGTCGGCGCCGGAATCGGCGTCGAGCTGCCCGGCAATCGCGTGCTGACCGCCGATCTCGTCATTCTGGCGATCGGGGTGAAGCCGGATACGGCTTTTCTCGCGGCAAGCGGCCTCGAACTCGGCCCGCGCGGACATATCGTCGTCAACGAGGCGCTGGAGACGAGCGCTCCGCACGTGTACGCGGTCGGCGACGCGATCGAAGTCGCCGATTACGTGCACGGCACCCGGACCGCGGTGCCGCTGGCCGGCCCGGCCAACAAGCAGGGCCGCATCGCGGCGGACCGGATCGCCGGCCTGAACTCGACGTACCGCGGCACGATGGGCACCGCCGTCATCAAAGTGTTCGACCTGACGGGCGCTTCCGTCGGCAGCAGCGAGAAGACGCTCAAGCGTCTCGGCGTCCCTTACCGCAGCGTCATCGTGCATCCTTCGTCGCACGCTTCCTATTATCCGGGCTCCAGCGCGATCACGCTGAAGCTGCTGTTCGCGCCGGAAGGCAAAGTGCTCGGCGCCCAGGCTGTCGGCTACGCAGGCGTGGAGAAACGGATCGACGATATCGCTGTCGCGATCCATTTCGGCGGGCAGGTGCAGGATCTGACCGAACTGGAGCTGAGCTACGCGCCGCCGTTCTCTTCCGCCAAAGATCCGGTGAATATGGCCGGCTACGCGGCGGACAATATTCTCTCCGGCCGGGTCCGGTCGTTCTCCTACGACCAACTGGCCGACCGCCGGCCGGAACGCTCCGTGCTGCTCGACGTGCGCAGCGAACTGGAACATGCCGGCGGGCATATTCCCGGCTCGATCTCTATCCCGGTCGACGAGCTGCGCGACCGGCTCGGCGAACTGGACCCGGCCCTGGAAGTCTGGGTCTACTGCCAGGTCGGGCTGCGCGGGTATACCGCGTCCCAAATCCTGCGCCAGCACGGCTTCGACGCGCGGAATCTCAGCGGCGGCTACAAGACGTACCGGCAGGCCGCGTTCCGGCCGCGGGAGCTGCCGTTCGATCCCGATTCCGATCCCAATTCCGATCCCGGTTCGGGCTTCGGTTCCGATCGCGAGCCCGATTCCGATCCCGATCGCAGCTCCGGTTCCCACTCCGGCTCCGAATCCGATTCGGACTCCGGCTTCGACCGCAGCCCGGATGGCGACCGCACCTCCGCCCCCGCTGGCCAGGCAGCCGAAGCGTCCGCAGCCCCGGATGCCGGGATGCTTCCGCAGGAGACGCGGCCGCTTGCGGTCGACCGCGAGCTGGATGCCCGCGGCTTGAGCTGCCCCGGTCCGCTCATGCAGGTCAAGCAGGCGATGGATCAGCTCGCGGACGGGCAGACGCTGCGCGTGCGCGCGTCCGATCCCGGCTTCTACGAAGACATCCGCGCCTGGGCCGATATGACCGCGTCTTCGCTGCTGCGGCTCGAACGCGGAGCCGGCGGCGTCATCGAAGCGACGCTCGCCAAGCGCGCAGCCGCGCCGGACCCCGCTGCGCCGCATACGCCGGCCGTGGCCGAACCGGCCAGCACGATGGTCGTGTTCAGCGGAGAGCTGGACAAAGCGATCGCGTCCTTCATCATCGCCAACGGCGCGGCGGCCAGCGGACGCAAAGTGACGATGTTCTTCACGTTCTGGGGACTGAACGTGATTCGCAAGCCCGAACGCCAAACCGTCAAGAAGACGACGATGGGCCGCCTGTTCGATCTTATGCTGCCCCGCAGCAGCCGCAAGCTCGGCTTGTCGCGCATGAATATGCTGGGTGCGGGACCCCGAATGATTCGCGGGCTCATGAAGAACCACAACGTCGATTCGCTGGAATCGCTGATCCAAAGCGCGGCCGATCAGGGCGTCGAGATGGTCGCCTGCCAGATGTCGATGGACCTGATGGGCATCCGGCGCGAAGAATTGATGGATCACGTACAGAGCGGCGGCGTCGGTCATTATCTCGGCCGGGCGGCACAGGCCAACCATAATCTGTTCGTCTGAATGCCGTACGTCCGGCGTTCGAACGCCGGACGCACGGCATCGGCAGACATGCCGAAAAGATCCGCTCCTTCCAAGTAAGGGAGCGGATCTTTGGCGTGCAAGGCGAATGCCGCGCGTTCTCTACGGTTCCATCTGTTTGTGCCGCATCAAGCGCTGGATATGAACGGCCAGATACGCCAATTCGTCGTTGGGGATCGTTTTGCCGTACACCTGCTCGATATAGTCCTTGATCTTGAGCGCGCCCAGCATCGCCTGCGGATACAGCCCGGCAATCTGGTCGAACAGTGCATTGTCGCTTTCTTGCAGCATTTGATCCGAGAAGAAACGCTCCGCGAAAAATTTGACGTGCGTAATAAAGCGGGTATAGTGCACATTGTCCGTTTCCAGATCGAGATGAAAATTGTAGCGCGCCAGATTGACGATGCTGGCGACCATCTTGGCATACCGCACGCCGTTGCCGTTCGAAGATTCGCCTTGTTCACCCTGGGCGTTAATGAGGTGAAACGCGATATTGGCCGCTTCTTCGACCGGCAGTTCGATCGATAACGCTTCGTTCACCCGCTGGAGCGCATACGTCCCGACCCGGAATTCGTCCGGGTAATAGTTTTTGATCTCCCAGTAGACTTTGTTCGTAATATTGATGCCTTGGCGGAACCGTTCGACGGCGAAATTCAGATGGTCCATCAGTGTAAAATAGACGCTCGTGCTCAGCTTGACGCGCAGCTGCTGCTCGGCATGCACGACGATCTGCTGCGTCAGTTCGGCGAAGATCGGCGGCACCGTATCGAGCAGACTTGCCAGTTCTTTCACCCGGTCGTGCTCGACCGGAATGAACACTTGATGGACCTGATCTTCCTGGACCGGCGTACCGACTTTTTTGCCGAATCCGATCCCTTTGCCGAACAAAATAAACTCTTTGTGCTGGTCGTCTTCCGCCAAAATGACACTTGTATTCAACACTTTTTTCAGTCTGAGCATAGTCTGCACCTTCTTTGCGTGGGGTTCCGGTCAGGACTCCAGGTCTGCTCCGTTGGACGCGATTACTTTTTTGTACCAGTGGAAAGAGTCTTTGCGAATACGCTTGAACGTCCCGCCTCCCTGATCGTCGACGTCCGCGTAGATCAAGCCGTACCTCTTCTTCATCTCGCCCGTGCTGGCGGAGATGATGTCGATCGGCGACCACATCGTATATCCCCACACCTCCACGCCGTCCAGCTGGATCGCTTTGCGCATTTCCCGGATATGATCGCGCAAATAATCGATCCGGCAGCCGTCGTGTACCGATCCGTCCTCTTCGACGCGGTCCACGGCGCCCAATCCGTTCTCGACGATCATCAGCGGAATCTGATACCGGTCGTACAGCACGTTGAGCGCATGGCGCAGCCCGAGCGGATTGATCGCCCAGCCCCATTCCGAAGTGGGAAGATGCGGATTGGCATAACCGGTCTTCACGCCGTTCAAGCCTTTCATGACCAGGCTCGTTTCTTTGCCCACGACATGCGTCAGATAGTAGCTGAACGAGAGGAAGTCGACCGTACCTTGACGCAGCGTCTCTTCGTCGCCGGCCTCGATCGGCAGCGTGATGCCTTCGCGTTCGAATTCTTTGAGCTTGTAGGCCGGGTAGCGCCCCCTGCACTGAACGTCGCAGTAGAACAGCATCTTGTGCATGAATTCGTCGTGTCTCTGCACGTCTTCGGGATCGCAGCTGTGCGGGTACGAAAAATGCCCGGCGTACATCATCCCCACCTTGTTGGCCGGGTTGATCTGATGCGCCAGCCGGACCGCTTTGGCGCTGGCCAAAAACTGGTGGTACGCCGCCGTCATCCGCACCTGTTCTTCGTCGGAATCGACGCCGCCGGCCATCCACGGCTTCGTGGACATGACGTTGATCTCGTTGAACGTGATCCAGCGGGTCACTTTGCTCTTATATCGGTTGAAGACCGTCTCGCAGTAGCGCAAAAAGAAATCGACGACTTGGCGGTTGGTCCACGAACCGTACTTCAGCAGCCCAAGCGGCGTCTCGAAATGCGACAGGGTAACCAGCGGTTCGATATTTCGTCGGAGGCAGGCATCGAACACTTCGTCGTAATACCGCAGCCCTTCTTCGTTTGGCTCCGCTTCGTCGCCGTTCGGGAAGATCCGCGTCCAGTTGATCGACAGACGGTAACACTTGAAGCCCAGCTCGCCGAACAGTTCGATATCTTCCTCGAACCGGCGGTAATGGCCGACCGCTTCATGGCTCGGATAATGGCGATCGTCCATAATGCCGTTCGTGATCTCGCGCGGCACGCCGTGTTCGCCCGACGTCATCACGTCGGCGGTGCTCAATCCTTTGCCGCCTTCGAGGTATCCGCCTTCGAACTGATTGGCCGCGGTAGCGCCGCCCCACAAGAAACCTTCCGGAAATTCAGACTGCATAGATTTTTCCTCCTTGTTTGAACGCTTTTTCTTCCCTGCTTATACGGTGGCCGGCACCGGCGTCACGAACGCCAGAATGCCCTGCGCGGCCTGCTTCGGTTCGGCTTCCCGCACCGTATACCGCTCTTTGTTCGTCAAGATCGTCAGCGCGACCGGATCGTATCCGGCAGCGACGATGCTCTCCACGTCGAAGGTCATGAGCAGATCGCCGGCTTTGACCCGGTCGCCGCTTTTGACTTGGCAGTCGAAGCCTGCGCCGTGCAGCTTGACCGTATCGATTCCGATATGGAACAGCAGCTCCGCGCCCCCGTCGAGTTCCATCGCCAGCGCATGCTGCGTGCGGAACACCATCTGGATCGTGCCGTCCGCCGGCGCGTACAGCTCGCCTCTGGACGGTACGACGGCAATCCCCGGGCCCATCGCTCCGGTGGAGAACACTTCGTCCCGCACGTCCGACAGCGCAATGACGGTGCCTGGCACCGGCTGCTTCAATTCGATCAGGGACGGCGCGTTGTCATGCGTTTTCGACAGCACAGCCGCCGGAACGGTCGGCAGCGCCGAACGGGGCTCCGGCTCAGGCTGCGGCTCCGGCACGGACGCGGCCGGCAAAGATTCTTCTTTCCACAAAATCAGGGTCAGTATAAACGAAGCCACGAACGAGATGAGCAGTCCGGCGATAGCGAGCAGGATCTTGCTGCCGTCTTCCGGATCGACGAACATCGAGATGCTGGCCAGGCTCGGGCTGACGACGGTCGATCCGCCTACGGCGAACAGTCCGAGTGCCGAACCGCCGATAAAGCAGGCGATCATGATGCTGATCAGCACGCGTTTTTTTTGCAGCGTGATGCCGTACAGTGCGGGTTCCGTTATCCCGAACATGGCGGAGATGCCCGAAGAGACCGCCAGCGAACGAAGCCCCGAGTCTTTGGTGCGGATCGCGACGGCGAAGCAGGCGGCGCTTTCAGACAGATTATGCGCCAGCAGCGCCGGCAGCATAAGGAATTCGCGCCCGCTCGTGGTGACCGAATTGACGACATAAGGCGTCAGCGCCTTGTGCATGCCGGTGGCAATGATGAACGGAAGCAGCGCGGACAAGATCCCTACCGCCACCCAGCCTACGTGGGCGAACAGGAACAATACGGCCGAAGTCAGATACGTGCCGAGCGTGAAGCCGACCGGGCCCAGCACCAGAAGCGTGAACGGAACGGTCAGCAGCAGCGACATCATCGGAATGAAAAAGACGCGAATCGGCTTGGGCGAAATACGGGTGAACAGCTTTTCCATGTACGCATAGAACAAAACACCGAGAATCGACGGGAAGACCTGCGACGCGTAATTGACGTTTGTGATCGAGAAAGACAGGAACTGCGCGCCTTCCGTCATCATTTTGGTCATGTCGGGGAACAGCAGCACGCTCATGGCGGCCGCGGCCACGATATGGTTGACCCGCAGTTTGGCCGCTACCGTAAGCGCTACCAAGATCGGCAGGAAATAAAAGACCGAGCCGCTGATAAAAGTCAAAATAAGATACGTCTGGCCGGTCTTGTCCACCCAGCCGAACGTCGCCAGCAGCAGAAGCAGCGATTTGAGGATTCCCGCGCCGGCCATGGCCGGAATCAGCGGTTGGAAGACCCCGACCAGGAAATCGAGCAGGACGGCGCCGGCTTTTTTGCCGTTTGGGCGCGGCGCCTGCACGGACGAAGCGGCGCTTCGCGAATCGCCGCCAAAATCGCCCAGCTTCTGCATCTCGTCGAACACTTCGATCACCTGATTGCCGACGACTACCTGAAACTGCGCGCCTTTGACGACGCTGAGCACGCCGGGCACTTTTTTGAGCGCCTCTACGTCCGGCTTGCTGTCGTCGGCCAGTGTAAAGCGCAGCCGGGTCGCGCAGTGCCCCAGATGAACGACGTTCGAAGTACCGCCTACTTGTCGCAAAATTTCGGATGCCAGTTGTGTATGATCCATTTGAAATCCCCCTCTATGCCAAAAATGAATAAAACGAACAAAAAAGGCAGGACTCCAAAGATCATGACATTCCCTGCGGAATGAAATAATCTCATGGATTCCTGCCTGCTTTACCAGTAACATGTCCGTTTTATTAAGTTAAACCGATTCTAGCAGGTTCGCGTGCAGGATGCAAGTCCTATCGGAGCGGGGCGTGCCTGGAAGATCCGAAGACGGAACCTGCGCACAAGCCTGTCCTTTTTGGCGTATACTGGTCAAGAGGAACTTCGACTTCCCGGCTCGTTGGTTAGCCCAGGAATTGTTCGGCGGACGTCACGCGGGCATACATGCCGTCGAGCGCGCCGACGAAAGAGTAATGAACCTGTTCCGCCGTTACGGTCTTGCCTCCGTAAGCCAATTCTCTCGTTGCGCAGGCGTCTTCGATCAGCGTCACTTTGTAGCCCATGTCAACCGCGGCGCGCACGGTAGCATCAACGCACATATGCGTCATCATGCCCACGATTACGAGATCGGTCACGTCTTTGGCTTTCAGTTTGCTTTCCAGGTCGGTCTGCAGGAAGCTGTTCGGGAAATGCTTCGTCGTGACGCTCTCGTCGCCTTCCGGCTTGACGGCGGCGTGGATCTCCACTCCGTTCGTATCCGGCAGGAAGAAGCCCATGGCCGGATCGGCCGCGATATGCTGCACGTGGAAAATCAGATCCTGACGGTCTTGTCTGAATGATTCAAGCACTTTCGCGGCCTTGGCGGCAGCTTGCTCCGGCTGGCTCAGTTCCATACTGCCGTTCGGGAAATAGTCGTTCTGAATATCGATCAAGATCAAAGCGGTTGTCATCAGGTTCACCTCATCCGTAATTTGCTTACCTTCCAATCATAGAGAACAATCGGGAAACGGTACAGGCGCCGACGAAACGCTTTGACGCCAACCGGTTTCACCGCGAAAGGAGTTGCACGATGCAGCTGGATTCTATCGACGTTCAGATTCTTCAAGCGCTGTCCGAGCATTCGCGCATTCAATGGAAAGACCTCGGGGAACGTATTCACATGACGGGACAAGCGGTCGGCGCCCGGATCAAAAAGCTGGAAGACAGCGGCGTCATCAAAGCGTATTCCCTGATTCTGGACGAGGTGAAATTGGGTTTTCCTTATACGGCGTTCGTCATCATCTATATGAAAACGACCGACCACGACGCGTTCGTCCGTTTCGTCAACGAACGCAGCGAGATTACGGAAGCCCACCGTATCTCCGGGGAAGGGTGCTATCACCTGACGTTGAAGATCGAATCGCAGGAGCGGTTGAATGCCTGCCTGGACCAACTGCTGCACTACGGCAATTACAACGTCAACCTGTCGATCAAAACGGTCAAAGACCACGGCCGCCCGATGCCGCAGCTGTCCCCTCAGCCTGCGCAAACAGAGACCTGAGCCTGCTCGGGTCTCTGTTTTTTTCTATTTTTCGCAGCGTCTTAGCCGTTCAGGTCTTCCCCGTTCGTTTTACCGGAAAGTCCGGCGAACCCATTCGGCTATGCCGGACAAGTCAAGCTGTGCTTTTACCTCGTCGTCCACGTCTGCGAATCGCGGAAGAAGGTTCGTATGGGCGCTGACCCATTGATACATCCCTTTGAGGCCCGCCGCGGTTTGCGCCCCGAGCATCGGTGCGATCGCAGCTTCGAAATGCTCGAATGGAAGCGATACGAACCGTACGTCTCGGCCAAGCGCGCTTGCGAAAATATTCGCCAGCTCGTCGCCGGTCACGTTTTCTGCGCCCGGAGCCGCCAATACGCTTCCCGCCAATTCCGGATGCGTCAGCGCATAGAGATGATACTGCGCCGCGTCGTCCAGACTGATCCAGGAGATCGGCCGATCGGCCGGAACCGGATAAGCGAGTACGCCTTCGTTAAATACGCCCGGAATCAAAAAGTTTTCCAAATAATTGATCGGCTCTACCCCGATCCACGGAAGCCCGCTTTGCCGCACCTGATCGAGCAGGTTCCGTCTGATCTCTACGGCTAGCGTATCGGTAGGCTGATCGGCCGGAACGTAGCCGCCCGTATTTACGACGAGCAGCTCGACTTTGGCTTGAACGGCCGCTTCGATCGCATTCTTCACGTAAGCGTCGAACCTGGCCGTGTCGAATTCGACGGGAATGTTCAGGAATACCCGATCCACGCCCGCATGCGCTTGATGCAAAGCTTGCATATCGGCCATATCTCCCACGAAAGCTTCGATGCCCTGCTCTTCAAGCTTCTTCGCGCTGTCCGAATGGCGCGTGAGGCTGCGTACGTGTTGTCCTTGGTCCAATAAACGGGCGGCGACCGCTCCTCCTTGTGCGCCGGAAGCGCCATATACGAAATAAACCGGGTTTTTGGGCATGTCCAACAACCTTCCTCTCTCCAAGCTGATTATTCCAAGCGGGTTCCCGACCAGATATTTGTGCAAATGATCCTATCTGTAGTCTAACGAACCTGAATCCGCAAAAGAAGTACGCACCTTTCGGATAGAAGGTATCCTGCAAGATACCCGGCTATTACGCTTTGTCCAGCACGATCGACAGTTTGTAATTGGCATACTCGTTCAGCTCGACCAAAAATTCGTTCAGCGCTTCGTTGCTCGGAAACCGGCTCTCCAGCAAGTAGCAGCCGTCTCCGCTAATCTTGTAATTGTTCAGCACATAGCCTTTTTTCTCCCGGGTAAACGCCAGATAAGGTTGATGCGACGTTTCCTTAATGTAGATATTCAAAAAAGCATACGTGTAACAGCCCATCTTCGCATGGTTGACCTGCACCCCGTAGCCTTCGATAATCCCTTGGTCTTCCAACTTCTCGACCCGCGTGGCGGCGGCCGGGCCGGTCAGATGTACCCGTTCTCCCAATTCTTTCATCGTGATCCGGCTGTTGAGGCCCAATTCTTCGATAATGCGTTTATCGGTCTGATCCACAAACAATCTCCTTTCAAAAACAAAGTAAATCGGGTCAAACGCTTTATTCAGGCCGTTTATTCGAACCCGCTGTCTAGTATAGACTGAAAAGCGTACGAAAAAACAGACCCGACAGGAGAATTCACACCCATGCGCATTCAACACATCCGAAACGCTACCGTTATCCTTCAATATGCAGGCCAGACCTTTCTGATCGATCCGATGCTCGCCGAACAAGGCCGCTACGAACCTTTCGCTTTGGGTTACGGCGAACAGCTGCGCAATCCGACCGTCGAACTGCCCATGCCGATCGAACAGATTCTCGGCGGCGTCGACGCCGTCATCTTGACGCATCTGCATCTGGACCATTACGACGAAGTCGCCAAAGAAGCGATTCCCAAAACGCTCAAAATGTTCGTTCAAAACGAGCGCGATGCGGACCTCATCCGGGCGGACGGATTCCTCGACGTGGAAGTGCTGACGGCGCAGACGCGGTTCAACGGAATCTCCCTGATCAAAACGCAGGGCGAACACGGCAGAGGCGAAGCTCTCCTCCAGCAGATGGGCGACGTATGCGGCGTCGTATTCAAGCATGCCGACGAGAAGACGCTCTATGTGGCCGGCGATACGGTCTGGTACGCAGGCGTCCGGCACGAGATCGACGCGCATACCCCCGAAGTGATCATCGTGAACGGCGGCAAGAACAGCGTTCGCGGTCAAGGCGCGCTGATCATGGGCGAAGACGATATTTACGAAGTGCACCGGGCCGCTCCGGACGCCGTATTGATCTCTGTCCATATGGAAGCGGTCAACCACTGGCTGCTGTCTCGGGCAGACCTGAAGCGGTTCGCGCAGCAAAAAGGCTTCGATGCCAAGCTGCTCATCCCGGAAGACGGCGAATCGCTCGTGTTCTAAGATGACGAACTTTCCGCAGGACCGGCAGGGCCGGCCGGAACAGGCCAGGCTGTGGACGAAAAACTTCGTTGTGCTGTCGACCGTCAACTTTTTCGTCACGCTGATTTTCTTTTTGCTCAACGCGACGATCGCGCTGTACGCGATGCGGGAATTTCAGGCGTCCAGCGGCCAGACCGGCCTGATCGCCGGCATCTTCATTATCGGTTCTTTGACAGGCCGGTTGTGGGTCGGGCGCCTTGCGCCTTCCAAGACCAAGCTGCTGGTCGCGCTGCTGCTGTTCGCGCTTACGACGCTGCTCTATTTCGTGCAGCTCGGTATCGGATTCCTGGTGCTGAGCCGCTTCCTGAACGGAGTGACGCTCGGCGTGATCTCGACGGTCGTCAGTACGATCGTCGTACTCAGCCTGCCCGGATCGCGCAAAGGCGAAGGCATCAGCTATTTCGCGGTCAGCACGGCGCTTGCGACCGGTCTCGGACCGTTTATCGGCTTGTATATGATCCAGCACACGAGCTTCGGCGCGATTTTCGTCTTCTGCCTTGTGCTCGGCCTCGTCAATCTGCTGATCGCCGTTCCGCTGGCCGTGCACGCTTTTCCTTCCACCACTCCGCAGCCGGGCCCGGGCTTCAAGATTTCCGACTTCATCGAGCCGAGAGCGCTGCCGATTTCGATTCACATATTCGTCATGACGTTCTGCTTCTCGGCGATCGTCTCGTACCTGAACCTGTACGCGATAGAGTTGGATCTGGTCGACACGGCCGGCTTTTTCTTCATGGTTTATACCGTATTCGTGCTGGTGTCACGGCCGTTCAGCGGCAAGTTGATCGACAAAAAAGGCGCCAATCTCATCATGTATCCGGCGTTCGTCTTGTTCGGCGCCGGGATGATGCTGCTCGGCTCCGCCTGGGAAAGCGTCGGCCTGCTGGTCGCAGCCGCCTTGATCGCGCTCGGGTTCGGCAATCTCTCGTCCGTGTCGCAGACCGCGGCCGTGCAGTCGGTCGAACCCGGGCGGGTCGGCCTTGCGACCGCGACGTTCTTTTTATTTTTCGATCTCGGGAACGGATTCGGGCCGGCGCTGATCGGGCTGCTGATCCCGCTGACCGGTTACCGCGGCTTGTACGTGCTGCTCGGCGGAATCATCTGGGCTTCCATCCTGCTTTATTACTTTTTGTACGGCAAAAAAGAAAGCCGGGTACGCAAGCTTGAAGCGGCGACCCGGGAAAACGGTTGACCGCCACATCGCGAACGGTTGGATCGTTCAACACGCACGCCAAAAAGCCCAAACTCAGGTTTGGGCTTTTTGGCGTGCCATTCGTGTTCATGCGCTTCGCGCAATAGATAAGCGGTCAAGTGTATGCAAGCGCAGAATCAGCGATGCTTGTCGATCATCTGCTTCAACGCGCTTTTGCTCTGCACGCCGACGACGCCTTCGACAGGTTGGCCGTTTTTGAACAGGACCAACGCCGGAATACTTTTCACGCCGATCGCGCCCGAAATTTGCGGATTCTCGTCCACGTTCAGCTTGACGATATGCGCGGAACCCGCGAGTTCGGTGTCCAGCTCGTCGAGAATCGGAGCGATCGTCCGGCACGGGCCGCACCACGGCGCCCAAAAGTCGACCAGCGTCAACCCGTCTTGCACATCCTGCATAAAAGTCTGATCGGACGTATGTGTAACAGCCATTATAAATTCCTCCTATACGGTTATGGGATTAAGATTAAGGGATTCGCCGGGACAACCTTCATCCCGCGTACAATTCGTGAATGCGGTCCAACCGCTCCCGCAGCGGACCGAACCGCACGAAGCGGTCTTCCCGCAGGTATTCCCGGCCGTCAATCAGCAGCAGCAGAATCGGCGCGGCCAGAATAAGGAAGCGTTCCGCGACTTCTTCGACCTCGGCGGCGTCCACATGCGCGAACTCAATCGCGGGATAGTCGCCGAGCAGCTCTTGAAGCTTGGGCAGCAGCGCCCGGCACGTGCTGCAATCGGGCGCGGACACGTACAGGAAACGCAGCCCCGGCTGTCCGACGAACTCGTCCATCGCCCGGGCCGTATGCAGGTCATGCCCTTTTTTCATGCGTGTTGCACCTCCTCGATCTTGCATTCCGATTCAGAGAGCGCCGGCGCCGGCCGATACGCGGCCTTCGATCCCGATCTCTACGCCGGCTTTCTTCAGCAGATTGCCTACGCTGCACTGGCGGTCGGCCGCTTCGAACGTACGCTCGGCAAGCTGCATCGACTCGTCCGGCGTGCCGTCGGGCAGAACAAGCTCCGGCCGATGGATCATCTTCATGATCCCTTCCGGCGAGATCGACACTTCCGAGTTCATCGCCAAGCGTGCGGCAGGCAGCTTGCGGGCTTCCAGCAGCCCGACCAGCGTCATCGTGAAGCACGCGGAAGCCGAAGCCAGCAGCAGTTCTTTCGGTTCTGTGCCTGCGCCTGTTCCGCCGAACGCCTGCGGAATCGCGATCGGCGCGTTCAGGGAACCGGACTCGATCGTGCCTTGACCGCTCCGGTCTCCGTTCCAAACCGTGCTTATACTCGTTTTCGATTGATCCATATTCATTCACTCCGTTTCAATTAACTAGTTAAATAATCATTTATGTATATAGAATAGTCCTTTCCCTTGAGGTTGTCAAGAGAGCATGAAGGCTCGGCCTGCTCAATAAAAGAAGCGAAGGCGGTAAAGCTTGATTTTTGCCGCATTCTTTTTTAAGCTTAACTTATCTATATCAATAGGCAACTCAGAAAGCAGGTCGTGTCCCATGCAAACGTCGAGCCCTTTATTCAAAGTCGATCCCCAGTCTCCGCTGCCTATCCATGTCCAGATCAAGGAACAGATCAAATGGCTGATCGGCAAAGAGCTGCTCAAACCCGGCGATGCGCTGCCTTCCACGAACCAGTTGGCGGATCAGCTGTCTATCAACCGCAACACGATTCAGGGCGTCTACACGCAGTTAAAAGAAGACGGTCTGCTGCTCATGCAAAAAGGCCGCGGCACGCAGGTGGCAGGCGAACGGCAGATCGAACGGTTCAAGGCGGACCATCCCCATTTTGCTTTTACCGAAAAGATGATCGAACAAGCCCGGCAGGAGAAGCTGAAGCCGGACGACGTGCTGTTATCGGGCTTCGCTTACGTGCAGCTGTTCGGGGAACGCCGGCAGCCGCAGCCGCGCTACCTGTTTATCGAATGCACGGACAGCTCCTGCATTTTCTATCTGGACGAAATCAAGCGGCTGACGTCGGCCGACGTGCAAAGCGTGGACATCTCTTCGCTGTCGGAAGAAGAAGTGACGCGGGCGATCCGCGCCGCGGACGTGATCGTCACGCGGGCGGACCTGGCCGAGAAGCTGCAGCGATTCGCCGACGAAGCCGGCAAACGCATCATCTCCGTCGGCTCGGCCCGCGACGTGCCGCTGCTGCTTAATCTGGTGCGGCACGACTGACGGCGACTTTCCGTATTGAAGCGCCGCGCCAAACAGCGAACAGCGAACAGGCTTTTCCCGCTGCGGGAAAAGCCTGTTCGGTCTGCTTGAGGGCCGCTCAGACGCCGGCTTTCTCAAGCTTCGGGGCGAAAAACTGCGGCAGATACGCTTGATGCGCGTCCAGCAGCTCGTCCAGCACGAGTCGGGCGGCGTCGCCGCTCGTGACCAGCGGATTCAGCGTGAACGCCTGCAGCGCCGTCGCGTAATCGCCGGTCACCGCCGCTTCGACGGTCAGTTCTTCCATCGCTTTCATCACCTGCAGCAGACCGCGCTGCGCGGGCGGGAACGCGCCGAAATGGACCGGTTCCGCGCCGTGCGCCGTAATGAGGCAGCTCACTTCGACCGCGCTGTCGTACGGCAGATCGCTTATGGCGCCGCGGTTGCGGGTGTTGACGACCATCTGCGTGCCTTTGTTGTTATAAATCGCATTGATGATCTCGCAGGCGGCATCGCTGTAATAGGCGCCGCCGCGCTGCTCCAGCTCTTTCGGTTTGTAGTCGAGCTTGGGATCCTGGTACAGTTCGAACAGACTCGCTTCCAGCTGCTTCACGACCTGTCCGCGCGTGCCCGCGTGCCGCGCTTCTTCGCGTTCTTCCTCCAGCATATTATCCGTCATGTAGTAATAGCGATGGTACGGGCACGGCAGCATGCCGAGCTGGGCGATCTGCTCCGGCAGGAACCGCATATCGCGAATATTCTCGACGATTCGGCCCGGATCGGCATCCGGCCCGTACAGCTTGTCGATCAGCTCCGCCGTCACTTCGCTGCCGTCCTTGTCGTAGACCCGATGCCAATGCAGATGGTTGATACCCGCGAATTTGAAAAACAGCTCCGACTCTTCTTTTTGCAGCAGCGCCGATTCCGTCTTGACCGCCATGACCGGAACGTTGCACAATCCGATCACCTTTTCCCACTGCCCGTAGCGCAGCACCGCTTCCGTGACCATGCCGGCCGGGTTCGTGAAGTTGATCAGCCAGGCGTTCGGGCACAGCTCTTTCATATCTTCGACGATGCCGAGCACGACCGGAACGGTCCGGAACGCTTTGAGCATGCCGCCGGCGCCGTTCGTCTCCTGCCCGATCATGCCGTGCTTGAGCGGAATCGCTTCGTCCTTGATCCGCGCATCGAGCAGGCCGACCCGGAACTGGGTCGTGACGAAGTCCGCGCCCTGCAGCGCCTCCCGGCGATCCAGCGTCAGACGGATCTCGCAGTCGATGCCGGCCGCTTGCACCATCCGCTTCGCCATCGCGCCCACGATCTCAAGCTTCTCCCGGCCGGCTTCGATATCGACCAGCCACAATTCGCGCACGGGCAGCTCGCCATGACGCTTGATAAACCCTTCGATCAATTCCGGCGTATAGCTCGATCCCCCGCCGATCGTCACGATTTTCAGTCCTTTTTTCATCCAAAAAAACCTCCTCGTATTCGGGCTGAATGCTTCCTGTATTCACGTTAATCCATGTAATGCATTACAGGTCAAGCCTCTTTTTGAAGCGGTTGCAACAGTGTGGTCCGGTCGAGGCGAACGGTCCGCGACCGGGCCGAATTATGCTATGCTTAAACGAGAGGTGAAGCCCATGACGAACATTCGGGAAATCGCGCGGCTTGCCGGCGTCTCTACCGCCACCGTATCCCGCGTACTCAATAACCATCCGTACGTGAACGAAGAGAAACGCCGCAAAGTGCTGGAATTGATCGACCGATTGGACTACGTACCGAATTCAAGCGCCACTTCTCTCAAAAAAGGCATGACCCGCATCGTCGGCGTCGTCAGCAGCTTGTACACGGCGTCTTCGACTTCGTTTATTCAAGCATTCAGCCTGATCGCGCAGCGGCACGGCTTCAATATCATGATTTTTCTGACGGACCAGGACCCGGGCAAAGAAAAGGTGGCGCTGGAGATGCTGCGCAGCAAGCAGCTGGACGCGCTCGTCTGCCTGCACCGCGCCAACGAATGGAACTTTATCGAGTCGTATGCCAAATACGGACCGATCGTCACCTGGCAGCGGCTCGTGAGCGACCGTATCCCCTCCGTCTTCATGGACCAGTACGAAGGATACCGGCTTGGACTGGAACATCTGCATGCACGCGGGTTCCGGCGCATTCTGAACGTGTATTCGTCGCGGGGGCTGAATACGCCGCAGCGAATGCGGGCGTACGCGGACTTTGCGGCGGCGCACGAACTCGGCGGTTCCGGCCATCCGGACTTTCACGGCAAAATGTCGCTCGAAGACGGCGAAGAACTCGCCCATTGGTGGATCGATCAATCCGATCCGCCGGACGCGATCGCCTGCTCGAACGACGATGTGGCGGCCGGGCTGCTGACCGAACTGCGGCGCCGCGGCGTTTCCGTTCCGGGCGAAGTCGGCATCCTCGGCTTCGACAACAACAATCTGGCGCGGCTGCTCGATTTGTCGACGGTGCATTATCCGTCGGACAAGCAGGCGGAGAACGCTTTTTCCATCCTGCTGGATCGCTTGGGCCAGCCTGCTCCGCAGCCGCACGCGCTGGCGTTCGAACTGATTGCGCGGCAGTCCACGTAACCTCTTCGCGCAACGCCAAAAAAGCCTGTCCGGGGCGGATTCAGCCGCTTTGGACAGGCTTTTTGACGCTTTTTTTAGCTTTTCGGACGATTTCCATCACTCATGAAAGCAAAATCTTTGGACCCACCCTTCGATCAGGCGAAGCCACGCTTTCCCGTCAGCCCAACCGCACGAAGTAAGCGAACAGCTCTTCCATTTCCTCATACGCAATAGTCCCGTTTACGGCCAGCGTCTCCAATACGACCCCTTTTTCATTGGTAAACAGATAGGGCTGCGATTCAAATCCCAAGGACAGGTAAAAATCTTTGCGTTTCACCCGCTGCGTGTAATTCGCGTATTTGGCATCGACTTCTTCGATATTCAGGTAAATGCGATAATCGGGATACCGGCGCAGGATTTCGCGGATGACCGCTTTGCCGTAGCCTTGGCTTTGGTGACCGTCGGCAATTGCCAAATATAGCACGTAGAGCCGGTCTTCTTTTACAATCAGATAATTCAACCCAACCAAGGCTTCGTCGTCGTAGATCGCATAGAACAGATGATCCGTATCGTTGCTCACGTCAATCAGCACCTGATACGTAATCTGTTCTTCTTGGGGAAACGAATATCCGTAAATCTTTTCCAGCGCTTTGAAGTTTGTACCGTCCGCTTTTCTCAACTGTATCGTCATGTCCATTCTCTCCATTTCTGTCCGTTTACCGGATCGGCTGCGCCGATTGTGTTCGCTGTTCCAGTGTACCCCGGAATCGGCCTGCATAGACACGGAAATAGTGAAGTATATCGGCCGATAGTCTTTACTATTCAAAGAAGTTCAAGGCGCGGGCGACGGGATCCTATCTAGGGCACAGCGACGAAGTTGTCGTAGAAGCCGGCTGAATCGCCCCTTCCTCTCACCCTTCCCCTTCTGCCGGCTCCGGCAGGGCGGACAATTTCGGAATCGGCGAGAAAACGACCCACAGCAGCGCCAGCAAAGTTCCGGCCGCTCCGATAGCCAGCGTCGCTTGAAGCCCGAACGTACTGCCGAGAACGCCGCCCAGCAGCGATCCGACCGGCGCGGCACCCGTCACGACGAAGCGGTAACTCGCGTTCATGCGCCCGAGGAGGCGATCGGGAGTTACCGTTTGCCTCAAGCTGACGACATGGATGTTGGAGATCACTACCCCAAGCCCGCCGAAGAAAAAAGATACGAACAATATTACCGCCGAAAGCAAACCCGATCCGTGCGTCAAAAGGACAAGCATCGGGGCGCCGCAGCCGAGCAGCATCGAGACGTAGATCGCCCGCCCCAATCGGAACCGCTTCGCCAAAGGCCCGGCCAGCAGCGAACCGAGAATCGAACCGGCTCCGGCCGCGCCCATGATCAATCCGAGCGGCCCGGCCCCGATTCCCAGTTCGCGAGTGATATACAAGATCAGCACGGCGCCGGTCACCTGACTGAAAAAGTTGTAGGTCGTCGCTTCACCCGCAATGGCTTTGAGATAAGGATTGCGAAAAATGAGCGCCAAACCTTCCCGAATCTCGGACAACAGCATCCCTCGCTCCGATGAACGCGGATCGGGCTTTCGTTCGATCCGGCGGATCCTTCCTATGGATGCCGCGGAAATCAGCAGCATGGCGGAATGCACGAGAAGAGCAAACGGAGCAGCCAGAATACCGATCAAGGCCCCGGCCAACCCGGGACCGGCGATCTCGGCCGCCGAACGGCTGATTTCCAGTTTGCTGTTTCCTTCTACCAGGTCTTTCCTTCCGACCAGCGCAGGCAGATAAGACTGATACGCCAAGTCGAATACGAGCGTGCAAGCCCCGATCCCAAATCCGCACGCGTACAACATGCCCATGCCGAGCAGGTCGAGCGCGTACGCCGCAGGAATGAACGACAGCAGCAAAGCGCGGACCAGATTAGCCGTTAGCATCAGCGGTCGTTTGCGCATACGGTCGATCCACACGCCTGCCGGCAGCGTCAAGAGCAGATAAGGCAGAATCTGTACGGCGTTGAGCATCCCCATCTGAAGCGGCGTGGCGCCCAGCGTCAAAGCGGCGACAAACGGAATCGCCAGCAGCGTGATCCGTCCTCCGAACATGGCCAGCGTCTCTCCGAACCAGAATACCGCAAAATCCCGATTGCCCGACAATCCGGTCTGTTTCCCTATCTTTTTCTTTTTCATACGCCGCTCCCTCGTAATGTTTTAATTAACCTTTAACCATTACAAATCCGCAAAAAAATAACACCTCTATTTAATGCCTTATTGTAATGCCTTATTTTAATTTTATACATTACATGGTAAACTGATAAAAATCAACGGCGATTTTAAGGAGGCGAATAAAGATGGACGAACGCCTATTGGCGGTGGAAGTGGTCAATTCGATGTGGTACGACCATCTGGGCACCCGATCCGAAGACCGATTGGATTATACAAGCTGGCTCTCGGCATTTTTGAAAGATTGGAACGCTTATGCGGCGCCGGACGCCAAGCAGCTCGAACAGCTCAAGCATCTGCGTGCGCTGCTGCGCGACATGCTGGATTTGACCACCGCGGGCGAACCGGTCACCGACGCTCAGTTGAATCGGTTGAACGCGTACATGGCTTGTGCTCCCAGACGTCCGGGTTTGATCCGGCAAAACGGCGAATACAAGTTGGATCACGTTCCCGCCGAACAAAACTGGGACGCTTTTCTCGCCGAAACGGCTTTGTCATTTGCCAACCTGTGTGCGGATAACCGGATTCAGCGCGTCAAAATATGCCGGAACAGCGTGTGCAAGTGGGTCTTTTACGACGATACGAAAAACGGCAGGCGCCAATGGTGCAGCAGCGACACTTGCGGCAACGTGGCACGCGTAAGGCGTCATCGGGACAAGCATTGACCGATGCGGCGAAACGGCAAACAGGACCGAAGCAGGATGCTCGATCCTTGATCCGATCCGTTTGGTTTTTCGGTTTGCGTACAGGTTCCGGCCTGCGCCAACAACGGCCTAAGCGCTCGTTCGCTTGGCGGCCGCGGCGGTTCCCGCCTTCATCGCCAGCAGCATCTCGACCAGTTCGTCGCGCGCGATCAGCCGCACGTTGTTGGACCTGGCCAGCTTCTTCGCCTGTTCCGTGTACTGGCTGTTGGTCACGACCCACGCTTCGTTCGCCCGGTAATGCGCTTTGGCGCTCTGCACTTCCTGCACCGCTTTGAGCCCGACGTTTTTGGTATACCGTTTGGCCTGCACGACGATCCGCCGATTGCCCTGCGTCAGCACCAGATCGGCGCCGTAATCGCCCCGGGCCTGCGTCACTTCGGCTCTGAAGCCCTGCGACCGGAACAGATGGCCCAAATACTGCTCGAAGCGGACCCCGTCCATCCGGTCGATCTCGCCGATGCCGGAACGCTTGAGCCGCGCCGAACGCGCGAGTCTGACGTTGATCAGGATGAAGACGGCCACGATAAATCCGGCTGCGCCGACGCCGGCCGCGATCTGCCACGATTGCGTGAAATGCAGCGTCGCAAGTCCCGGCACGACCGCCGACAGTCCCATCACTCCCTGCAAAAATTCTTCCTGCTGTTTGGCTTTGCTTTTTCTTCTGGCCAACCGAACCCCTCCGCTATGTCCAATGCTTGCTTGCCGCAGCATGATCCAGTATACACCAACATGAGGGCTTCTTCCTTTATTTGTCTTACATAAAAAATATTTTTTGTGCTCTGCTTGTGCAGCTGCCGCCTCCACGTCTCCGTTACGAGTGGCGGCCGCCCGTTCCCTGAACCGTCATTCCGCGTTCGAACTCGTCCGGCGGTACCGGGCGCCCGAACAGATAACCCTGGATCTCGTCGCAGCCGTTCGCTTCCAGAAAAGCAAGCTGGTCTTCGTTCTCGACGCCTTCGGCGATCACCGTAATCTTGAGGTTATGCGCCATCGCGATAATCGCTTTGACGATATCGCGGTCGCCCAGATCGGTCTCGATGTCGCGAACGAAAGAGCGATCGACTTTGAGCCGGCTGATCGGCAGGCGCTTCAGATAATTGAGCGAACTGTAGCCCGTACCGAAATCGTCGATCGAAATCTGGACGCCGAGGTCGCGCAGCTGCCGCATTTTGCCCGAAGCCGATTCCACGTCCAGTGTCATGCCTTCGGTAATTTCGAGTTCCAAATATTCGGGCGGATACCCCGTCTCGTGCAAAATGCTTCGGATAAGGTCGACCAGCCCGGACTGCCTGAACTGCCGCGGAGACAAATTGACGGCCATAATAAAAGGTTCGTACCCGGCATCGATCCACTGCTTGCCCTGCCTACACGCTTCCCGAATGACCCATTCGCCGATCTGGAGAATCAGGCCCGTTTCTTCGGCAAGCGGAATGAAATCGCCCGGCGAGATCCATTCCGATTGTCCGCGATGCCAGCGCAGCAGCGCTTCGGCCCCGATCCGCCGCGTCGGAAACAGCGACACCTGCGGCTGATAGAACAGCTGCAGCTCGCGGCGTTCGAGCGATTTGCGCAGGTCGTTCTCAAGCAGGATACGCGCTCCGTCCTGCGTCTCGCTATGCGCGTCGTAGACGGCATACGTGTCTTTGCCGGCTTCTTTGGCGGCATACATGGCGGCATCGGCGTTTTGCAGCAGCGCCGCCGCGTCCGCGCCGTGCTCGGGGTAGATGCTGATGCCGATGCTCGGCGTGACGAACAGTTCGTACCCGCCCACCTCGAACGGCCGAATAAAGATGTCGAGAAGGCGCTGGGCGATAAGTTCGCTCTCCGGCACCTGCCCGTCGATCAGCAGAACGACGAATTCGTCGCCTCCGTGCCGGGCCACGAATTTGTCCGGGCCGAGCGAAGCGGCGAGCCGCCGGGCGATTTCGACGAGCAGCTCGTCTCCCGAACCGTGGCCGAGCGAATCGTTGACCATTTTGAAGCGATCGAGATCCAGATACAAGAGGGCCAGCTTGAGCCCGTCCGCTTCCACCTGCCGGATCGTCTCGCTCAGTTTTTCCTGGAAAAAGCGCCGGTTCGGCAGGCCGGTGAGGCTGTCATGGTAAGCCATCCGGTAGATCATTGCGTCGGAACGGCTCTGCTCGATCGCAAGTCTCGCCAGATAACACACTTTCCGGGTCAGCTCCAATTCTTTTTCGGTCGGCTGGCGGACTTGTTCGTAATACATGGCGAACGTCCCGAGCACCTCGCCTTCGCTGTCCAGCATCGGGAGCGACCAACTGGCGCGCAAATCGTATTTGAGCGCTACCGTCCGATATTTTTCCCACACTTCGCTGCTCTGGATATCTTCGACGATCACGATTTCTTTGCGCAGCACGGAAGCCCCGCACGAACCGCCCCGTTCATCCGCGGAGATGCCGTCGATCGTGCGCAAATAGTCCCGAGGCAGGCTGGGCGCAGCCAGATGAAACAGCGCGTTGCGCTTCGGATCGTAGCGCAAAATCGAACATTTCGCTCCCGTCTGGTATTCCGTCATCCGCAGCAGCTTGTCGAGCGTCTCCTCCAGCGGCGTCGATTTGGCGATCATCTCCAGCACCCGGTTCTGATCGTCCAAAATTTGTACGGCCTGCTCCTGCTGCGTGATGTCCCGCGATATGCCGAGCAGGCCGATCACCTCGCCCTGCCTGAGCACCGGCACCACCCTCGCGTCGACTGTGACGAGCCCGCCCGTTTTCGACCGAAAAGAAAACCCGACCTGTTCGGGACACCCTTCCGTCAGCACTTTGCGAAAGCTTCGTCGGGCCCGGCGCAGGTCGGTCGGCAGCAGGTAACTGCTGAATCGGGTACGCAGCAGTTCCGACCGCTCGTAACCGCTTACCCGTTCGCCGCTCGGATTGGTGTCCGCGATTCGTCCGTCGGCATACAGCAAAAAGACCGCCTCCGTGCTGTAGATGTACAAAGAACGGTAAATTTGCTGCGCTTCTTCGAACAAGGGATGGGACGTATCCGGATTTTCTTCTATTCCGCTCATTGTCATCTACCTTTCGGATTGCTTCTCTATCTCAATACCTTTAAAAGGGACTATTGTAACACATTCTCTTCGAAAGGGGACGTGTCCTGTCGGCGTAAAATAAAAAAACCGGGAACGCCCGCCAACGGCCGGGCATTCTCGGTTTTTATTTGTGTAAGACGACGCCGAGCGCAGGCAGCAGAATGCCTTTATTCCAAAATCAGGACGCCGTAAGCCGGAATCTCCACCCGGCCTTCGATCTGCGTTCCGCCCAGCAGTTCGGTCCGGCGTTCGCTTAGCACGATCGCCGCCGGAGCCTCTCCGTAGTTGAGCAGGAACACATAAGAGCGATGATCGTCCGCCCGGATGCCGATCTCAACCTGTTCCGGCACGCTCAGCCAGTCCGCGCTCGGCGACTGCACGCCCAGCAGGTCGAGGATACCGTCCACGACCGGTTCGCTGAAAGCCGCTCCGTAATACCACGCTTCGCCGGCGCCGTGCCGGCGCTTCGTCAGCGCCGGACGGCCCGCGTAATACTCTTCCGCGTATTCCGCCATCACCTCGACCGCCGGATCTTCCACCGCCAAAATGTCGTTGAACCCTTCGGCCCAAGCCTGTGGTCCGCTGCCGCCCTGCGTCCAGCGCAGCGCCGGAGCTGCGGCCGTGCCGGTAATCGCCGTAAACTCTTCGACCGTAATCCCGCACAGCTGCGCCACCGGTCCCGGCATCGGCTGCATTGGACATTGTCCCCGCTCGTCCTTGTACCCCGTGCGCGCGCCGAAGATCAGCTTCCCGCCGCTTTCGACGTAAGCGCTCAGCAGCTCGGCCGTCTCCGGCGTCAGAATCGCGGCATGCGGATAGATCAGCACTTTGTATTTTTGCAGCGCTGCCAGTTGGTCTTGGGCCTGCGTCCGCAGGTAGACCAGATCGACCGGAATATGCCGGTACTGAAGCTGCTTGTACCAGGCATGGGTGCTGCGCCCGGTCAGCGGACCGTGCCAGATGTCGAATTCGCCGTCCCATTCGTTGTCGTAATCGCGCACAATCGCCACGTCGGCCCGGTACGTCGTGCCTGCGATCTTCCTGCCGATCGCCGCAAACTCCCGGCCGACTTCGCCCGCTTCCCGCACCCGGCGGTTCGGACGATTGGCATAGTCGTTCAAGCCGTGCCAGTAGATTTCCGTGCCGACCGTCGCCGTGCGCCAGCGGAAATACAAGACCAGATCGGCGCCGTGCAGCACCGACTGATACGTCCACAGCCGCATCTGCCCCGGACGCGGAGACGGCATCTTCATCCGGTTCACCCAGCCGCCGGGTCCCGCCTGCTGCTCCATGACGCAGAAGTTCGGCGACACGTCGCGCACGGCGCTCAGATTGAGGCTCCATTTGCGGTCCGACAGCGGCTTCGCTTCGGTACTCCCGGAAATGCTGGCGAACTGCGGATACGAATCGTACGAGAAAAAGTCCAGCATCGAATCCGTCAGCGCATGGCTGTCCAGATGCCCGAACATGCCGTTGGTCGTGACGTAATGGCCGGGAGCCGCTTCCCGCACGATATCGGCCTGAATCTGTGCGAACTCCAGCACGCTGTCCGAGATGAACCGTTTCTCGTCCAGCGCCAGATGCGGGTTCGGCGAATCGGCCACGGTCGGGCGCGGCAGATGTACCTGCTCCCAATCGGTATACGTCTGGCTCCAGACGACTGTTCCCCAAGCTTCGTTCAGCGCGTCCAGCGTGGCATATTTGCGGCGCGCCCATGCCCGGAACGCGGCATGATCGGCTTCGGCGTAGAAGACGTTCGTCTCGCAGTTGAATTCGTTGTCGAGCTGCCAGCCGACGACCGCCGGATGGTCTTGGAAATGCACGGCCATTTCCCGGGTAATGATCGCGCACAGCTCCCGGTACTTGGGGCTGTTGTAGTTATAATGGCGGCGCATGCCGTGACGGTATAACGTCCCGTCCTGCGCGGCGTTGAGCACTTCGGGATACTTGTGCGTCAGCCAGGCGGGCGGCGTTGCCGTAGGCGTGCCGAGAATGACCTTGAGCCCGTGGCGATGCGCGGCATCCAGCGCCCGGTCGAACAGGCCGAATTCGAACACGCCTTCTTGCGGCTCAAGCAGCGCCCAGGCGAATTCGCCGACGCGGATCGTCGACATCTTCAGCTCGCGCATGCGTCTGAAATCGTCTTCCCACAGTTCTTCCTGCCAATGTTCCGGGTAATAGCACACGCCGAGTTCCAGCTGCTTCAAGCGAATCGATTTGACCATCGGGATATTCCTCCGTTTTCGTTAATGAGTCCTGCCTGTATTGTAAGCGGATTCGGCCTCATGCGATATAACGGGTTCTTGCGCCGATACCATTTTTTTGCGATTACGGCGTTATGATCATCCCTTTGCGATGGTATAATCCGTTCAGGCATAGCATTCATTTCTTCTACTCCAAAGGAGCTCAACCATGCAGGAACATCTCTTTTTCCCGACGCCTTCTTCTCCGCATCTGCTCTGTTACCCGGACTTCGTCGGCGGCTACAGCGAGCATCCTTCGCACGCGGTCGATCGGCCCGCCCGAAGCGACGACCTCCAGCTGAACAGCCTGTACAATCTGCATCTGATTCTCGGCGGCACGGGTACCGTCCATACCTCGAACGGCGTGTTCGAACTGGGCGCGGGCTGCGGCTTTCTGTACGGTCCCGGCCTCGCGCAGCGCTACGCGTCGGGCACGGCCGATCCGTGGAACATCCGCTGGGTCCATTTCGCCTGCCCGTCCGCCGACCGGCTGCTCGGCGGCCGCGGATTAGGCGAACCGTGGCTGTTCCGCATGCCCGACCTGTCCGCGGTCATGCTCTGCATGGACGAGCTGCTTCGGCTCGGCCGGTCTGTCGACCGCGACCGGGAAGCGGAAGCGTCGGCGCGGCTGTACGAGCTGCTGCTGCATCTCGTCAACCGGGCGTCGCCGCTTGCGATGCCCAGCGATCCGTCGATTCCGGGCATCCGTGCGGCCGCCGACCATATCCGCAGCCGCTGCACGGACGCTGCGCTGTCCATGAGCGAGGTCGCCGCCCTGACGGGCTACAGCGTGCCTTACTTCAGCCGCAAATTCCATCAGCTTATGGGCCGCACGCCGAGCGCTTACCTGCTCGAATCGCGGGTGCTGCACGCCAAGCATCTGCTGATGTCGTCTTCGCTCACCGTCCAGGAAATCGCGGCGGCGTCCGGCTTTTCGCGAAGCAGCTACTTTATCCACTGCTTCCGCAAGCTGGAGCGCACGACGCCGGAGCGCTTTCGGTTGAGCCGGCGGGCTTGAGCTCTGGAGCGAGGCTAGCGAGGTTGAGCGGGCTGAGCAGGCCAAGCGGATTCAGCGGGTTAGGCGGATTCAGCGGGTTAGGCGGATTCAGCGGGCTAAAAGAGGCCGGCGTCCGAAGTTCGGACGCTCGGCCGGCTTTACGAGCCTTTTACGAGCCCTTTACGAGCCCGTTATGAGCCCGTTATGAGGCCGTTATGAGCCCGTTACGAGCCTTTTTCGCGCGTCTCTCACGCGCCGAAATCGTATCCCTGCTTCAGCTCGTCCGTCAGGCTGCGCTGCATCGGCTCCCAGCCCAGCCTTCCGCTCGTAAGCTCGGCCGATACGGGATTGTCGGCCGCCGCAAAAGGGCCCAGCCAACCGAAATGCGCCGCGGCCTGATTCGCGCCAATCGATTGCGCCGGCCGGCCGATCTCCCGGCCGATCGCTTCGGCAAGCTCCGCAAAAGCCATGCCTTCGTCGGCGATCGCATGGTACCTCGCGCCTGCAGCTCCCTGCTCCGCGGCCAAGCGGAACAGCCGCGCCGCATCCAGCCGATGCACGGACGGCCAACGATTATGTCCGTCTCCGATGTACGCCGCCGACCCGGTCCGCTTGGCGATCGATATCAACGAAGGCAGCAGGCCGCTCCGGTCTTCCCGGCCGTACACGATAGGCGGCAGGCGCACGATCGAAGCCCGGATGCCGCGTTCCGCCTGCGCCAACAGCGCTTGTTCCGACGCCGCTCGGCCGCCGCCGACCGAACCGGGGTCCGCGAAGTCTTCTTCGGTCGCCAGCCGCCCCGGAGCAAGCGTCATCGTCGGCATGGCGATCACAAGCGCTCCCTGCTTGGCAGACAGCGCCGCGCCGAAGATCCCGATCGCGCGCCGCTCCGCGTTGATCGCGGCCGCCATGAAGCGCGCGGGCGCCTGCCGCGGACGGCCCCCGAGCGCAATCCGCAGCCGCGTCGACAACCCCGCATGCGTAAATTTATGGAAAAAAGCCGTATGGATGACCGCATCCATTCCGTCTGCCGCTTGGCGCAGCACGTCCGTCCGTTCGACCGAACCCCGGACCGCCGCCGCGCCGATGCCTTCAAGCCGCTGCGCCGCCTCCCGCGAACGAACGAGCCCGACGACTTCATGTCCGCTGCCGAGCAGTTCCCGTACGACGGCCGACCCGATAAATCCGCTTGCTCCCGTAACCAACACACGCATTATATATCCTCCTAGTATGAACAAGCTTTTTTGGACAAACCGCACGAACGATTTGAGCTTGTTCTTACTATAGAAGGAAAAACGAGGCCACGATTGACCGTTCCGCGCCGCTTCTTGCCCGATTCGGGGCGTCTGCGCGCGGCGCTTACGATCTCCATTTGGCGATGTCCCGACTGGGCGGACTGCCAAAAAAGCGGCTGTAATCGCGGCTGAACTGCGAATCGCTGATGTAGCCGACCAACCGGCAGGCGGTCAGCGCGTCCTTTTCGCCGGACAGCATCAGCCGCCGCGCTTCCTGAAGGCGAAGCGCTTTCTGGTATTGCAGCGGGCTGACGCCGGTGACCGATTTGAAATGTTCGCGAAACGACGATTCGCTCAAATGGACCCTGTCCGCGAGTTCCGCGATTTTGAACGATTCCGCATAATGGTTCCGCAGCCAGTCGATCGCTTTGGCGACGCGCTGGACGCTCGATCCGGCCAGCACCGTCTCCGCCACGTAGACGCCGATCGGACTGCGCAGCAGGCGGATAAAGATTTCGTTCTCGGCCAGCGAGATCAGCAGCTCGTCGTCGACGGCGTCGTCCAGGCACGAGACGAGGCGGGACATGGCTCCGATGAGCGCCGGTTCGGCTTCCAGCGCGTAGCTCGGGCTGCGCCGTTCGATATTCGGCAGGCCGTCCGGGTACACGCTTGGCACCAGAGCCGCGATCTTCTGCGGATCGAGATAGAGGCCGACGGCCAGAAAAGGTTCGGACGGACTTGCCTGCACGGTCCGAATCGCCACCGGGAGCGCGACCGGCGCGACGAGCAGCCGGGCTCCTTCATATTCGACCGTTTCTTCGCCGATCCGGATGATCTTTTTGCCCTGCGCCGCGATGCCCACGGTCGGCCAATACATCGTATGCAGGTAAGCGGACGGTTCTTCCTGCGAGTACCGGTTAAAATAGACGCCCGGAATACGTGCGGCGGCCGTTCCGTCCCGCTTCATATGGGCATCGATCAGTCGGGCCAGCCGTACCGTCTCTTCCTGCGCCCGCTCCCGCTTGTGCGCCATCGCATATTCGCTCCCTTTGTTCATGGTCCGGCATCCAGCTCCTATCGAATCGTTTTGATCTTTATTTTACCATAGCTCGAATCCGTAAATAAAAAACGCGAACAGAACTGGGAATTTGTTTCCTTTTGTAAAATTGGTGGTATGTATACTTAGCCATTACGAATTTGCAGGAGGAGAACATCATTTTGATCAATTTGAACCAAGCCATCCAAATTTCGCTGCCTGTCCGCTTACACGCCATCAGCGGCGAGTTTTACGAAGGGGTCTGCACGCTGAATCCCAAAAACTCGTCGATGTTCGATATTCATGTCGATCAAGAAATCGTCACCCTGCCGCATTGGGCGGTCAAACGCATCTGGAAAAAGAAAACGACGTAACAAGCGCCCCGGCAGCCAACAATTGCATGCCTCTGCGGGCGTTTTTTTTATGCGAAAAATTCGGGATATGCTCACCTCTGGCTTTTCCCAATGCATGCCTGAACGGCTTACCGGAAACCGCGAATAACTGCACAGATCCATCTATGTTCAAGCTCATCTCAAGAAAAACATAACATACAGCGGATTAGCTAGACTATGGCAGGTATTCGTACAAAAGAAGTCTTTTCGGCAAATTAGATGGATTGGCGCAGCTATTTCCGGGAGTTGGCTGTTGGCTGGAGTTGGATGACGTTCTGAAGAGGATCAGTCATCTTGCTCACCCCTTAACTCATTCCTCACCTCATTCCCCAAACAAGAAAAAAGGCTCCCAAAGGAGCCTTCAACGTGTCGAGAAAGTCTGATTCTGAACAAAATAAGGAGGCGGAGGGAGAAATTCAGTGTAGGAGCGCCAGCGTTCGCCTTTGAAATCAGGAAAATCCCATTCAAATTTGATCCTTTTTCCTGATTTCAACACGCGACCGGAACGAATTTCTCCCGCAGTCGACAAGCTTCTCCTACGTATAGGACTTTCTCGACAGCCTGAAGGCTCCCAAAGGAGCCTTAACCTTAACCACACACGCCGTACGCGCTGCACACCGTATACACCGGCCGCCCCTACGGCATTCACACCTTGATCTTGCGCCCTTTCCAACTCACGGAATGGAAAACGTTCACGCGGATAAAGGAATACAAATAGATGCCTGCGAAAAACGCAAACCAAATCGGATGGACCGCAAACACCGCTTTGTGGAAATTGCCGATCCTGCCCGCAAACGCGGCGCTCTGGACCGCATACAGGATATACAAGCCCGCGCTGAGCGCGATCGCGAGCGGATTCCATGCCATGAAGGCCGAGATCAGGGCGGCGGCAGAGATAAAACTGCCGGCAATCCAGAAGATGACCAGCAGCATGACGGCCGGATGCGTCGATTTGGACCCGACGGCAAAGCTTTTACACCAACCTTCGATCAGGCTGCCGACACCTTCCGGGTACATGCGGAAAGACAGAATGCCTTTGCCGCCGAGGCAGCGAACAGGAAGATCCTGTTCCAGAAACGCTTCGCCCAGCGCCAGATCGTCCATGATGGCGCCTTCGATTTTTTTATGCCCGCCGGACACGAAGTAATCGTCGCGATTGCATAAAATGCACGGGCCGAACGAACCGGCCGTTTTGAAGCGCGATCCCCATACCGTAAACAGGTTCATGCCGACCACGACGATGATGTTGAACACGATAGAGATGTATTCGTACAAGCGCTCCACCGTATGAAAAGGCTGGAGCGCGGTAATGCCTCTGGCTCCTTTTTCCCGATAAAAATGCAGCAGATGGCTTAATCCGTCCGCGCTTTCGAACCGGGTATCGGCGTCCAAAAACAATAACCAGCTTCCTTGGGCCTGTTCGGCGCCGTACCAGCAGGCGGACGATTTGCCCGACCCCTTGTTGCGCAGCACAGTCGCTCCGTAGCTTGCCGCGATGGCGGCGGTCCCGTCGGACGAGTCGTCGTCCACGACGAGAATCTCGAATGCGGTGAACCGCTGCTCCTGCAGCGATTTCAGCAGCGGCACGATGCGGCCCGCTTCATTTCTGGCCGGCACGATAATGGACAGAAACGGCAGGCCGGACGCGGCACCGGAGGAAGAAGACGCCGGCACCGGCAGCGACCGGAACACGAGGAAGCCGGCCAAGACTGCCGCAAGTCCGATCCCAAGTTTGATAAGGTCCACAACCGTTATGATTTTCCCCACCTTTCTTTATCCTTGTTCCTCATTATCCTCTTCTTCATTGCACCGAATAATCGAAGAGATTGCCCGTATCGTCCTGGATCAATTCCTGGGCAGCGATGCGGGCCGACAGAAGCACGATCGGGACGCCGGCGCCGGGATGCGTGCTGCTTCCGGTAAAGTACAGGTGCTCGCAATCACTCGCTTTGCTCTGCGGGCGGTAGTGGTTGCTCTGCTTGAGAATAGGCTGCAGCCCGAACGCGGCGCCGTGATGCGCATTGAACCTGGAACTGAAATCCAGCGGCGTCGTATGCGTTTCGGCTACGATCTCGTTCTCGATATTTTCAAAACCGCGTATCTTCTTCAACTCGTTCAGGATGTACCCGCGATAATAAGACACCGTCTCTTCGTTCCATTCGTACTTGGATTCGGCCACGTTCGATACCGGCATCAGAATATACAACCCTTCTTTGCCTTCGGGCGCCAGAGACGCATCCATTTTCGAAGCGATGTACACGTAGAAAGAAGCATTCGTCAGTTTTTTGCCGTCAAAAATATCTTTGAGATTCTGGTCGAGGTTCTCGTTGAACATAAAATTGTGCACATGTTCGATTTCTTCGTACTTTCGGTCCATGCCGAGATAGAGCAGGAAGCAGGAACAGGAATATTTCATGCTGTCCACTTTTTTGTCGGTATGTTTGCCTTTGGAAGGCTTGTCCTGCACCAGATTCTTGATCGCGTACGGGAAATCGGCGTTGCACACGACGTAATCCGAAGCGATCTTTTGCCCGCCCACGACGATTCCTTCCGCTTGTTGGTTCTGAATCGAGATCTGCTGCACGTCCTGCCCGTAATGAACGACTCCGCCGAGCTCTTTGAACAGCCGTTCCATCGACAAAGCCATCGTATACATGCCGCCTTTGATAAACCAGACTCCGTACAAAAATTGCAGCATCGGAATCATCGTATAAAAAGAAGGGCTGGTCAGCGGAGAGATGCCGATATACAACGTTTGAAAACTGATCATTTGTCTCAATCGCTTGTTTTTGATATACCGACCGACAAATTTGTCCGCGGTGTCGTACGGTTTGAGCTTCAGCGCTTTTTTCAGCATCGCCAGGTTATAAAAGTCGCTCCGTTTGCGGAAAGGTCTTGGCAAAATGTAACGCTTGGCAATAATGAATTTCTGGTAAATCTCATGCAAATATCGGAAAAAACCGGCCGTATCTTCTTCGCTCATCGCTTCGATCGTTTGGGTCAGCTTGGTGAGGTCGGAGGAAATATCGAACGGCTGGTCGGGAATATCGCTAAAATAAGCCCGGTAAATCGGATCCAGCCGCTCCATCGGAATGTAATCCTCTGGATTGCGGCCGCACACTTCGAAAATTTCCCGGTACAGTTCCGGCATCATGACGATGCTCGGTCCCAAATCGAATTTGTAGCCTCCGTCCAGTTCGATCCGATTCATTTTGCCGCCGGGCGTGGACCCTTTTTCATAGATCTCTACCCGGTAACCGGCATGCTGCAGCCGGATAGCCGCAGCAAGCCCCGCTACACCTCCTCCGATGACGATGACCTTTTTACTCATGCCAAGAACCCTCATTTCCGTCTCGTATTTGCTTTGTGCTTTTTCCTACAGCAGCCATTTTCTTAACTTTTTCAACGCGCTCAGGTTGGTGTCGGAATACGGCGGAAATTTGCCTTGAAAACGCAAATAATGATACGTTCGGTAGTTGGTTTTCTCGTAACTGAACGCCAGAAACCCGGCTTTGCCGTGGTAAGCGCCGTATCCGCTGCGGCCGACCCCGCCGAACGCGATATGCGGACTCGCGGCATGATGGATCACCTGATTGACGCCGATCGTCGACGAGCGCATATAGTCGTTGAACCGCCGAATGCGGTCGTTGTTCTGACTGAACATGTAGCCGGTGAGCGCATCGCGCTGCAGGCTGCCGCCGGACAGCAAAGACTCCAGATCGGCATACGGAATGACCGGCAGAACCGGCCCGAAAATCTCTTCTTCCAACACCGGGCTGCCCGGTTGAATATCCGTTAGCACGGTCGGCGCGACGAACCGTTCGGCGCGATCGGACGCGCCGCCGTGCCGAACGGTGCCCTGCCCGATAAACCCGGACACTTTGTCAAAATGATTCTCGGTACAGATCCGGCCGTAATCCGCGCTTGCCTGAGGCTGCTTGCCGTAGAAAGCGGTCAGCGCCGCGGAAATTTCGTCCAGCGTCTGTTCGTACACGGACTGATGGACATACAGCGTATCCGGCGCGATGCAGGTCTGACCGGCATTCAGAAATTTGCCCCAGACGATATCCCGGACAGCGGCCGCGGAAAAGCCTGTTTCGTCCAGAATGCACGGATTTTTCCCGCCCAGTTCCAGGATGACCGGCGTCAGCCGCTTGGCGGCCTGATCGGCTACCGCTTTGCCCGTTCCGCCGCTGCCGGTGAAGAAGATCAGGTCGAACGGAGCCGAAGTCAGCTGCTTGGCGGTCTGCGCATCTCCGGTCACGACGTACAGCTGCTCCGGCGGAAACTGTTGATTGATCAGCCGTTTGAGCAGTTCGGCCGAAGCCGGCGCGGATTCGGACGGTTTGATGACGCAGGCGTTGCCGCCGGCAATCGCTCCGATGACCGGCATCAACGTCAGCTGGACCGGATAATTCCACGATCCGATCACAAGTACGCTTCCGTGCGGATGTCTTTTTTTGTGAAGCGATTGGATATAGCCCAGCTTGAGATGCCGGGATCTCCGGGGCCGATTCCATTTGTCGATATGCTTGCAGACGTAATCGATTTCGTTCAACAGAACGGCGAGCTCGGATGAAAAAGATTCAAACGCCGGTTTGCCCAAATCGGCATGCAGCGCATCGGTCCACGCTTTTTCGTGCTCGACCAGCATATTTTTCAGCTGGATCAGCCGTTTTTTGCGCTGCTCGCTCGAAGGAACTCCTTTGGACAAAAGTTCGGCCCGCTGTCTGTCCGGTAAAGTCTCCAGAAGGCGGTGTTCATTGTCCGGCATGGCCGGAATCTCTTTGCACGATTTTTTTGCTGACCAGCTGGCCGCTCAACGTCACCATCGGCATGCCGCCTCCCGGGTTCACCGTTCCGCCGACGAAGTACAGGTTGTTGTACCGTTCGCTTTGTTTCGGATGTTTGAAGCCTTTATTTTTTTTGCGGTCGGACAACGTTCCATAGATAGCGCCCCGATCCGAGCCGTACATCTGTCTGATCTTGTCCGGCGTCCAGACGTCTTTGGTCACGATGTTGGCCCGCAGATCGTCCAGACCCATTCTCTCCAGCTTCATCAGCGTACGCTCGGCAAACTGCTCGTATTCCTGTTCGGTAATCGGTTTCTCGTCTTGAATATAAGGAATATGCGGCAGCACTTTGATATTCTCGTGTCCTTCGGGAGCTTGCGACGGATCCGTCTTGTTGACGTTGACCAAATAAATGACCGGATCGTCCGGCAGTCTATGCTGATGGAAAATCGACTGCATCTGCTGCTTCATGTTTTCCGCGAAAAAGAAGTTGTGGTGGCGAAGCTGCGGATAACTCTTCTTGACGCCCAAATGCATAACGAGGCCGGAACTGGCCGGTTCGAATTTTTTCTTCAATTTGCCGACAAAATCTTTGTCTTCTTCCAGCAGCCGTTCGTACACCGGAATGACTTCCATATTGGAAACGTAATAGTCCGCGGTCAGCTTCGTGCCGTCCGGCAGCACCGCTCCCGTAATCTCGCCGTTCTTCTTCTCCAGCTTGGCGATCGGGGTTCCGAGATGGAACTGGACGCCGACTTCTTCGGCCAACTTCACCAGACCGTCCGCCAGTTTGTTCAACCCGCCGGGTACGTACCAGACGCCCTGATCATGCTGCATATAGATCATCATGTTCAACACGGCCGGCGCGTCGTAAGGCGACGAACCGACATATTTGATAAAGTAGGACAGCATATCGCTGAACTGCTTGTTGCTGATCCGTTTGTCGATCGCTCCGCGCACGGTCGAGAACAGATCGAAATTACGCAAAGCGCCGAGCAGCGTCGTATGTTTCATGATCTCTCTCGTCGAATCGACGCCATGCTTGAAATACGTTTTATCCGTCATGTCGTACAGCTTTTTGGAATAGTTCAGCAGATCCTGATACTCGCGCATGTCTTTTTCGCTCAGCACGGTGTTCTTCTCCTGCATTTCCCGCAAATCTTCGTACAGATCGATAATATTGCCGTCCGGGAAAAACGAACGCCATTGATGATCCAGCTTTTCGGTCCGCACATAATCCTGCATTGATTTGCCGCTGGCCGTGAACAAATCTTCGAACACCCGGGGCATGGTCAAAATGGACGGGCCCAGATCAAAGCCGAAACCGTCCTGATCCAGCCGGTTCAGCTTGCCTCCGATATGATCGTTTTTCTCGTACAAAGAGACGCCGTATCCGGCTTGTGCCAGCGAAATCGCGGCCGAAAGTCCTCCAAGTCCGCCTCCGATAACCAGTACGTTTTTGTTTGTCGTTTTCACTTGTCGGGTTTCTCCTTCCGGTAAATCGAAAATGGGGTTCGTTGCTGCGCCAAGCAGGCTTGCACCTTACGTTATTCTACACGCCGTTTATTGGGCCGTCTCCCTAATTTTGCGGGCGATCAACTCCCACGCTTCTTCCGCTTTTTGTCTCGGACCCAGATGGGTAAACGCGTGTTTGCAGTCTTTGAACAGCTTTTGCTCGACAGATACGCCGGCTTCCCGTAATTTCTTCGCATAATGTTCCGCTTCCGGCCGGAAGGCGTCGAATTCCGCGATAACGATAAAAGCGGACGCCAATCGGTCGCTGACGACAGCCCGAACCGGGGAAGCGAGCGGATGCTCCGCCTGGCCTTTGCGCGGCACGTAGCACAGGTTCAAAAAATGGGCGGCTTGGGGATACCGCGCACGCCACAGATTCGGTTCCGGTTTATGCGAAAAAGGAGTGGCGAAATCGAGCATCGGGCAGGACAGCATCTGGAGCAGCGGCTGCTGTTCTTCTTTTTGTTCCAGATACAGACAAAGCGCCGCGGCCAGGTTAGCCCCCGAACTTTGTCCGCCGACCATCATTTTGTCCGCATCGATATTCAATTCGCCGGCGTTCTTCTTGATCCAGCGGAACACTTCATACACCTGCTCGACCGGGCCGGGAAAAGGGTACTCCGGCGCTTTGGCGTACTCCACGTTCGCGATCACGCAGCCGGTCCGGTTGGCCAGGTAGCGGCAGTACGGATCGTCCATCTCTTTGTCGTGCATAATGAACGCTCCGCCGTGAAAATTAACGTACACCGGAAGACTGTGCGACTCGGTATTCGAGGGATAATAGAAGGAAATATCCGCGGTTTTGACAGAAGTTTCGACCTGCATCTCTTTTTTGTCTTGTACGGGCTCACTCGGGAGCATCGGCGTCCTCTTCGCCTGATTGGGCAGGAGACGAAGGCACCTGGCCGCCATAAGGGTCAACACTAGCATTACCTCGCTTTGTACGGTTTGAACTTCAACGTCGATCGTGGCCAACATTTGTTCTCTATCGCTATTACCCTTTATTCCATTAAAGGTACTAACATAGCAAAAAAAAAAGCCTGCTGCGGGCTGGAACCCGAGCAGGCTTTCGCTTAGGCGGCGATTTATTAATTTCAATTTTAATCCTGTTTCTTATGCTATATTCATACCAAGAAAAGAGGGATGCCATGAAACGGAATGCCATGATCAGCAATCTGATTTTAACGTTTTTAACCAGTCTTTTGATCGCTTATGTGCTAGGACGAACTTTGACGCTCGCTTCCGTACTCGTTTCCCTGCTGGCTGCCGGGGTCGTCGCTTTGGGTTATCTTTTTGTGTATATACTCCAAAAAAGGAAAGCTAAAAAAAAGGAAAAAGGCTCCCGAAGGAGCCTTTAAACCAAGGTGGAGCAAGGTCAAGCAAGGTTCCGGGCGAACCTGTTACATCATGCCGCCCATACCGCCCATGCCGCCCATATCCGGAGCCGCAGCGCCGGCCGGTTCAGGCTTGTCGGCGATAACCGCTTCCGTCGTCAGGAACATAGCCGCTACGGAAGCCGCGTTTTGCAGAGCGGAACGCGTGACTTTCGCAGGGTCTACGATGCCCGCTTCGAACATGTTGACCCATTCGCCGGTAGCGGCGTTGTAGCCAATGCCCACTTCTTCTTTTTTGAGACGGTCCACGATAACGGAACCTTCTTCGCCGGCGTTAGCCGCGATCGTACGGATCGGTTCTTCCAGAGCGCGCAGAACGATGTTGACGCCCGTTCTCTCGTCGCCGGTTACCGTCAGAGCCGCTACGGCTTTGTAGACGTTAACCAGAGCCGTGCCGCCGCCGGATACGATACCTTCTTCAACGGCTGCGCGAGTCGCGTTCAGCGCGTCTTCGATGCGCAGTTTGCGTTCTTTCAGTTCCGTTTCCGTTGCCGCGCCGACTTTGACAACCGCTACGCCGCCGGCAAGTTTAGCCAGACGCTCCTGCAGTTTTTCTTTGTCGAACTCGGAAGTCGTTTCTTCCAGCTGCGAACGAATTTGGTTCACGCGAGCGTCGATGTCGGTCTTCACGCCGGCACCGTCCACGATCGTCGTGTTTTCTTTCGTTACGCGAACCTGGCGAGCCGAACCCAACTGCTCGATCGTCGTCGCTTTCAGTTCCAGACCGAGCTTCTCGGTGATCACTTGTCCACCGGTCAGAGCGGCGATATCCTGCAGCATCGCTTCGCGGCGGTCGCCGAAGCCCGGAGCTTTGACGGCAACGGCGTTGAACGTGCCGCGCAGTTTGTTCAGGACGAGCATCGGAAGCGCTTCGCCTTCGATGTCTTCAGCCACGATTACGAGTGCGCGGCCCTGCTGAACGATTTTCTCAAGCAGCGGCAGAATTTCCTGCGTCGTGCTGATTTTCTTGTCGGTGATCAGGATGTAAGGGTTGTCGAGAACCGCTTCCATCTTGTCCGTGTCGGTAATCATGTAAGGGGAAATGTAGCCGCGATCGAACTGCATGCCTTCCACGACTTCCAGCTCCGTTGCGAATCCGCGGGATTCTTCAACGGTGATAACGCCGTCTTTGCCCACTTTTTCCATCGCTTCGGCGATCAGTTCGCCAACTTCTTCGTCAGCCGCGGAGATAGCCGCAACCTGGGCGATCGATTGTTTGCCTTCGATCGGCTTCGCGATGTTCTGCAGTTCGATGACCGCAGCTTTGACCGCTTTGTCGATGCCTTTGCGGATAACCATAGGGTTTGCGCCGGCCGTTACGTTCTTGAGGCCTTCGCGGATCATCGCTTGAGCGAGAACGGTAGCGGTTGTCGTTCCGTCACCGGCTACGTCGTTCGTTTTCGTTGCGACTTCCTTGACGAGCTGGGCGCCCATGTTCTCGAAAGCGTCTTCCAGTTCGATTTCCTTCGCGATCGTCACGCCGTCGTTCGTGATCAGCGGGCTGCCGAATTTTTTCTCCAGCACCACGTTGCGTCCTTTTGGACCGAGCGTTACTTTTACCGCATTTGCAAGTGCATCTACGCCGCGAAGCATCGAGCGACGGGCTTCTTCTCCGAACAGAATCTCTTTAGCCATGGTCGAATAACCTCCCTGGGATATGGAATTGCGATGCTGCGTTCAAGACGCTGCATTCAATCACTTTCGTTCAAAAAACGTATGTGTAAGGGGACATTTACGCCAGGATGGCGTGGATGTCGCTTTCTTTCATAATCAGGTATTCTTTGCCTTCGTATTTCACTTCGGTGCCGGCATATTTGGAGAACAGTACCACGTCGCCTTCTTTCACTTCGAGCGGAGTACGAACGCCGTCTTTGAGGGTTCCGCTGCCTACGGCAACGACTTTACCTTCCTGCGGCTTTTCTTTCGAAGCATCCGGAAGCACGATACCGAACGAAGTCGTTTCCTCCTGCTGGATCGCTTCTACGAGTACGCGTTCACCTAACGGTTTGATCATGAAAAATAGCCTCCTTGTAAAGGTTAATTGAAGTGTTGAATCTTCTTCGTTAGCACTCGACAACGCCTAGTGCTAACAGCCAAGTCTTATATTACTAGTCTCGCCGCAAAATTTCAAGTCCCCCCCGCACAAAAAAAGACACCCCGCATGCCTGGGGCCGTCCTTCTTGTTGCGTGCCCGGGATTACTGCCGGTACTGCCCCGTCACCATCAGCAGCGCTTCCGGCAGTTGGTCCATGATGGCCGCCAGGTTCTCGTGCACGCCTTTTGGCGTGCCGGGCAGATTGACGATCAGCGAACGGCCGCGAATGCCGCAGATGCCGCGGAACAGCATCGCCGCCCGGTTCTTGTGCATCACGTTCATCCGCATCGCTTCGGCCATGCCCGGCACTTCCCGCTCGATGACCCGCTTCGTCGCCTCCGGCGTCACGTCGCGGTTCGCAAGCTCGGTGCCTCCGGTCGTCAGCACGAGATCCGCCTGGAAATAGTCCGTCATTTCGATCAATGCCGCCACGATCTCGTCCGACTCGTCCGGCACGATCCGGTATTCGATAATTTCGCCGCCTACTTCTTCCTCCACCAACTCCCGGATCACCTGCGCGCTCGTGTCCTCACGCTCGCCTCGTGCTCCCTTATCGCTGGCCGTCAAAATTGCCACTTTCCACAGCATGGGGTCACCTCTTCTCATCCATCGCTCTTCTTGCGTCCGTTCCTATCTATACGACCGAAGCCGCTGCCGTCAGACCAGGTCCTGCGTACTGTTCATGCCCGACGGCACGATCAGAAGTTCTATCCGGAAATCGTGCGGTTCCATCGGCACTTCCTCCACCGTCTGCTCGGCAAAAGACAGCGCCCAAATGCCCGGGCTTGCGCCGCAGGCTTCGAAACGCTCCATCAGCCGGTCGTAAAACCCGCCTCCGTAACCGACGCGCCCGCCCTTGAAGTCAAAAGCCAAGCCCGGCACAAACATCACGTCGATGCTGCCGAGCCGGTCTTCCGGCCATTCGGGCAGATGCTCCTTCGGCTCGGGAATGCCCCAGCTGCCGGACGCCTCGTCTGCCGCGCTCTTGAGTTCCAGCAGCCGCATGCGGCGCGTTCCCCGCTCGATGCGCGGCGCAAGCACCGTATCCCCGCATCCGCGGCATGTCTCCAGCAGCGGACGGATATCCAGTTCTCCGCGGTAAGGCAGGTAGCCGAGCACGACCAGAGGAGCCCCTTTGCGCTCGCGCAGGGCGTCCAGCCGATCGGCGGCATATTCGCAAACGACGGAAGAAGCCTCAAGGCGCAGCGATTCGGGCAGCTCCGCTCTCACCCGTTCCATTCGAAGCCGCAGCTCCGTCTTGTCCGGTAAAGGTTCGATGCCGCTCGCCTCCCGTATTCTCTTCTGTTCTCTTTTTTGTTCTCACATGCTCAAGTTTATCATTGTTTTGCGCAAATAACCACCGCTGTAGAGGCTCTGCGAAGCCCCCGGAGGCTTTTTCCCCAAAAAACTTTCGCGCCCCGATCGCCGCCAATTTTCCGGCCGCGCCGCGCCCGCGAACCGTTTGCGCATGTCCTCTTTGGTTTTTTCACCTTTCTACGGTAAAATGAAATCACAAAAGACCAATTTGATAAGCGCGGAGGACTTCGAATTATGCTGCTGCAAGCAACGGGAATCGCAAAAAGATACGGCGTCCAGAGCATTCTGGAAGGCATTACGTTTCAAATACTGGAGCGCGAGCGCATCGGCCTCGTCGGTGTCAACGGCGCGGGCAAATCGACGCTGCTCAAAATTTTGGCGGGCGAAATGTCTCATGAAGAAGGCCAGATTTTCAAAAACAAAGAAACAACCATCGGCTACCTGGCCCAGAACAGCGGGCTGCAGTCGGATCGCACGATCCAGGAAGAGATGCTGGACGTGTTCGCCGACCTGCTGGAAGCCGAGCGGGAAATCCGCGAGATGGAGCTTGCGATCACCGAAGGCTCTTCGCACTCCGAGCAGGACAAAGCGTACCAGGATCTGCTGAACCGCTACGCCATGCGTTCGGACTGGTTCCGCGACCACGGCGGCTACGAGATCGGCACGAAGATCCGCAGCGTGCTGCACGGGATGGGCTTCGGCGATTTCGATCCTTCGACGATCGTCTCGACGCTCAGCGGCGGACAGCGGACCCGGCTCGCGCTGGCGAAAATGCTGCTGCGCGGACCCGACCTGCTCATGCTCGACGAACCGACCAACCATTTGGACATCGAGACGCTCACCTGGCTCGAAGATTATTTGCGCGGGTACGACGGCGGCCTGCTGATCGTATCCCACGACCGCTATTTCCTCGACAAGACGGTCACGGCGATCGTGGAGATCGAACGCCACCGGGCGCGCCGCTATACGGGCAACTACAGCCGGTATACCGAGCTCAAAGCGGCCGAGTACGAAGCGGACCTCAAGCAGTTCGAGAAGCAGCAGGGCGAGATCGCGAAGATGGAAACTTTCATTCAGCAAAACATCGTCCGCGCTTCCACGACGAAGCGGGCCCAGAGCCGGCGCAAAGCGCTGGAAAAAATGGATCGGCTCGACCGGCCGGCCGGCGATCTCAAACGCGCCAACTTCTCGTTCCAATCGGCATATTCGTCCGGCAAGGACGTGCTGCACGTGGACGGCTTGTCCGCGTCCTATGACGACGGCGACAAGCTGTTCCGGCAGACGTCGTTCGCGCTCAGCCGCGGCGAGACGGTCGCGCTGATCGGGCCGAACGGCGTCGGCAAGTCGACCCTGCTCAAAGCGCTGATCGGCCGGCTCAAGCCGGACGAAGGCCGGATTACGTGGGGCGCCAAAGTCCAGATCGGCTACTACGACCAGGAGCAGGACACGCTCAATCCGCAAAATACGGTGCTCGAAGAACTGTGGGGCACGTATCCGCATATGGAAGAAGCGCGGATTCGCACCGTGCTCGGCAGTTTCCTGTTCAGCGGCGAAGACGTGCTCAAGCGTATCTCGGCGCTCAGCGGCGGGGAAAAAGCGCGCGTCTCGCTGGCCAAGCTGATGCTGCTCGAAGCGAACACGCTCGTACTCGACGAACCGACCAACCATTTGGACCTGTACAGCAAAGAAGTGCTGGAGTCCGCCCTGATCGATTTTGACGGCACGCTGTTGTTCATCTCGCACGACCGTTACTTCCTGAATAAGATGGCCGAACGCGTGATCGAACTGAGCGCAAACGGCGTGACCAGCTACCTCGGCAACTACGACGACTATGTCGACAAAAAGCAGGAGCTCGAAGAGATTGCCCAGGAAGCGGCGCTGTTCGGCGGGAAAAGCAAGTCCGCGGCCGCCCAGGCCAGCGAAGCCGACGAGTCCAAAAACACGCAGGCCGTGTTCGAGGAGAGCAAGCAGGCCAAGCGCGAAGAACGTGCCCGGCAGCGCCGCATGGAACAGCTGGAGACGCTGATCGCGGAACTGGAGAGCGCCGTAGCCGCCCTTGAACTGGAGTTGACACTTCCAGAAATTTACGAAGATTACATGGCTATTCAAGAACGTCAGACGCAGATCGATACCCACAAAACGCAGCTCGCTGCCGCTTACGAAGAATGGGAAACGCTCGCGGCGGAATAATTTTTTTGTCAATACGATTTTTCGCTTATCCCTGTTATCCACCGTGTTATCCACAGAAACAGGTATGAATTACGAATTGAACCGGCCCTCAGGGTCGGTTTTTTGCTTTTATACCGCCTATTTTCGCTCCAAACCAATTTTATCCACTTTTTCGTCCACATTATCCACAGATTACGACCTTCCGTTTTGAAAAACATATCCCCTTTTGCATAAAAATCGAAGCAGGCATTTGGCGCGGGATTGCAGCACTTACCCACAAACGGAAGGGGATATGTGGATAAGTTTATGCAGGGATTGACAACGGGGAGTAAAGCCTGTGTTAACGGCGGATACGGCACACTTGCGAATGACGATGACCGTTTACACAAAAAGGCCTCTTCCGCCGGGGAAGAGACCTTGATTGGGAGGCGAAGCGGGCAAGCCTCCGCTTCGTGGCGGCCGGCAAACGGATTACTCCGTGACCGACCATTGTTCCAGTGACATGCCGGGTTCGCCTTTGATGAACAAATCGCTCAGTTCGCCGCGGGTCCACTTCACGTAAGCGGCGGCTCCGATCATCGCGGCGTTGTCGGTGCAGTATCGCATCGGCGGAATCGCGAGCGGAATCCCTTCCGCCTCGCAGCGCGCCGTCAGCTCGCGGCGCAGGCCGCCGTTCGCGGCAACGCCGCCGCACAGCAGCAGCTGCTTCGCGCCGAATTGGTGCGCGGCGCGCACCGCTTTGGCGACGAGCACTTCGACGACGGATTCCTGGAACCCGCGCGCGATTGCGCCTTGATCGATCTCCTCGCCTTTCATCCGGCTCTGGTTGACCAGGTTCAGCACGGCGGACTTCAATCCGCTGAGGCTGAAATCGTACGAGCCTTCTTCCAGCCAGACGCGCGGCAGCGCGGCTGCCGTGTCCGAAGCCTGCGCCGCCCGGTCGACGTGCGGTCCGCCCGGATACGGAAATCCGAGCGAACGCGCGACTTTGTCGTACGCTTCGCCCACCGCGTCGTCGCGCGTCTGCCCGACCACTTCGAACCGGCCTTCGCTCTCCATGCGGACGATCTCGGTATGCCCGCCCGAGACGACCAACGCGATCGCCGGATATTGAATCTCGTCCGTCAACCGGTTGGCATAGATATGCCCCGCGATATGGTGCGTGCCGATCAGCGGCTTGTCCAGCGCGAACGCCAGCGCTTTGGCCGCCATGATGCCGACGAGCAGCGCGCCGACGAGTCCCGGCCCTTCCGTAACGGCGATCGCCGACAATTCGTCCGGCTCAAGCCCGGACTCCGCGATCGCCTGCTCCATCAGCCGCGTGATGCATTCCACATGCTGGCGCGAAGCCACTTCGGGCACGACGCCGCCGAACGCTTTGTGCGTCTCGATCTGGCTGGCCACGAGATTGACCAGCACGTCGCGGCCGTCCCTGACGATGGCGACCGACGTCTCGTCGCAGCTTGTCTCGACCGCGAGAATGTACGTGCCTGCCCGCCCTGTTTGCTGTTCTGCTACGTTATCCATGCCTGTTACACGCTTCCTTCCGTATGCCCTGCCGCGCCGGAGCGCCCCTGCAGGCCGATCCACATGATGACGGCGTCTTCGTTGTTGTCGGAATAATACCCTTTGCGGATTCCGACTTCGCGGAACCCCGTTTTGACGTACAGTTTGCGGGCCACGTCGTTGCTGACCCGCACTTCGAGCGTCGCCCGCTCCAGACCGAGCGACTCGGCCATGCCGAGCAGTTCGTCCAGCAGCCGCTCGCCCAACTTGCGTCCGCGGTACGCCGTGCGCACCGCGATATTCGTAATATGCGCCTCATCCATAACCGTCCACATGCCGGCGTAACCGGCCGCTTCGCCGTCCACTTCCATGATCAGGTAGCGGGCAAAATGATTGAGCGTCATCTCGCTGCGAAACGCCTGTTCCGTCCACGGCAGCGAAAAAGATTCATGTTCGATCACCATCACGTCCGGGATGTCTTCGAGCCGCATCGTCCGAAAATGTACGGACGGCTCGTTCGAAGACGACGAAGATTCGATTTCTCTATGCTGCATGCTGCGCGGGTCCCCTTTCTCTGTTCCATTCGGCCTGCGTTATGGTCGGCTGCGCAGCAGATTCGCTTCCGCTTCCGTGACCTGCGTGTAATTCGGCAGCAGCGCATGCGCGTCTACCGTGTCGCCGCTCTCCAGCTTGCGCGTGCCGATCCGCCCGATCCAGCGGGCTTCGGCCGTGCAATCCTGCAGCAGCACCCGCTCCGCTGCCAGGCCGGTCAACCCGGCCAGGCTGCGCACCGTCTCACCGTGCTTGTCCGTTTCGCCGGTGAACAGCACGTATTCCGGGCGTTCGCCGATCGGCAGCGCATTCCATCGTTCGGCCAACCGCGCCGTCCAGTCGTCCACCATCAATATGGCGTCGTCGGCCAGCCGGGTCAGCGGCTGCGCCTCTTGCCCTTCTGGCGCCGCGCCGATCGGGCCGGCCGCTTCGAACAGCGCCGTATACGCCTGGCCGCGCCGCGCATCGACGAGCGGCACGATCCAGCTCCGCCCCTGCGGAGCGGCGGCTTCCAGTCCGGAGCAAGCCTGTGCTTCCAGGCTTGATACGGCCGCGACCGGCAGCTTCAGCGCCCACGCCAGCGTCTTCGCCGTCGTGACGGCGATCCGCACGCCCGTATACGAGCCCGGTCCGATGCCGACGGCGATACCCGCAAGCGCCCGCTTGTCCGTGCCGGACTCCCGCAGCGCGCGTTCGATCTTCGGCAGCAGATTGACCGAATGGTTGCGTTCGGCCAGGCTGCTGCTTTCGAACCGTATGTCTTGTCCTTCGAGTACCGCAACGGCCTGGGAAGCGCTCGACGTATCGAGCGCCAACACCCGGCCCTGCGCCCCGTTATTGTTTTCCATCTGCAATATCTCCATCCCTGTTCGATTATTCAGGCTTATTCGGTCATTCGGAATTGTTCGACTATTCGAGCACGCCCGGTTCCGGCAGGTTCTCGACCCATGCCGCATACGGCGCGCCGATGCCTTCGCATGTCACGAGGCGGCCTTCTCCGCCCGCATGTTCGATATGCAGATTCAGCCGGCCCGCCGGAAGCAGGTCAGGAATGATCGAAGCCCATTCCACGAGCGATACGCCGCGGCCTTCGAAATATTCGTCCAGCCCCAGGTCTTCGGCTTCATCTTGCGTAATCCGGTAGACGTCCATATGGTATAGCGGCAGCCGGCCTTCGTACTCCTTGATCAGCGTAAACGTCGGACTGTTCACGATGCCCCGCACGCCAAGCGCAGCGGCAAACCCCTGCGAAAACTTCGTTTTGCCCGCTCCCAGATCGCCGTCCAGCGCAATGACCGTTCCGGGCTGCGCCAGCGCGGCAAAATAGCCGGCCAACCGCGCCGTATCGGCTTCGCCGCGCGAGATCCATGTCCTGCTGTATGTTTCGTATGCCTCCACGCTTCGTTCCACCTTCATTTCCTCACCGGCACGAAGCTCCCGCGAGCGGTCCGGTTCGTTGATCTCTCCATTATAACGCAAATGTTTCGCCGAGGGCACCCTGCCGCTTCCCGAATCCGGGCAAATCAAAACCCGTTTCCGGCCCCGCCGAAGCGGAAACGAAAACGGGCCGAGTGCCTGAGGGACTGCCGGCTCCCGTTCAGGCGCCGAAGCGCCGCCGGTTACGCCGCGACGTCCCTTTTGCGGAAAATCCAGAAGGTCAACGCCAGGAAGACGACGTAATAGACGGCCAGCACCGCCAGCGAAAATCCGAGCGACGACACGCCGTAAGCGCCGGTCTCCGCACTGATGTACTGACTCAGATTGAGGTTCGCGAACAGCAGATAGCGGCCGATCTCGTATTTGGCCGGATCGATCAGCAGCGTGATCAGCCCGCCCATGAACAGCAGGATGATCGTCAGCGCCACCGACAGCGAATTGCTGCGGAACACGGCCGAGAACATGAATGCCATCGTGACATAGATCAGGCAGTCGACGATCCGGTACAGCAGCGCCCACCAGAAGTAGTCGGATATACTGCCCATCAGTTCGCCCAGCACGTCCGTCGTGCCGGTCGAAGTGCCGAACAGCAGCGCCGACATCCCGAGTCCGAGCCCGAACAGCAGCGCGTACAAGGTAAGCATGAACAGCAGCACCGCGACGTATTTGGACAGCAGAATCTTGACGCGGCTCCACGGGCGAATCAGCAGCAGCTTGATCGTGCCGCGCGAAAATTCGCCGGCGACCGTATCCGCGGCCACGGCGATCGTGAACACCGTCGGCAGGAACCAGAACTGCAGCAGCGCGTTCATCGAACTCCACAATCCGATATTTTCGCTGACGTACCGAAACAGCACCGGCATCAGCAGGCCGACCAGCCCGATGACGCCGAGCATGATCCAGGTCCGCGTCCTCGCGTGGATTTTAATATTTTCGTTATGTACCAGCTTGAAAAAGTTAGACAATCGGTCCGCCTCCCGTCATCTCCAGGAATTGATCTTCCAGCGTACGGGTCAGCGCGCGAATGCCGTAGACCGGTATGCCCGCCTGTACGAAGCGAAGATTGATCTCCGCGATGCCCTGCCGGTTCGTGCGCACGACCAGCTGCCTGTCGCGGATCTCGCCGCCGCCGAGCAGCGACAGCGCTTCTTCGATCCGTTCGCCGACATCGAACATCGTTTCGAGCGTCGCGTCGGCGTCCGCCTCGCCGTGCAGCCCGTGCACGTCGATCAGCCGTCCGGCCTGAATGATCGCCACCGTATCGCACATCAGCTCCATTTCGCTGAGCAGATGGCTCGATACGAATACGGTCGTGCCGTCGACGCGCGTCAGCTCGCGCAAATAATCGCGCAGCTCGCGGATGCCCTGCGGATCGAGTCCGTTCGTCGGCTCGTCGAGGATCAGCAGCTTGGGGCGATGCAGAATGGCCTGCGCGACGCCGAGCCGCTGGCGCATGCCGAGCGAGTAGGTCGAGACTTTCTCGTGAATACGGCGCTCCAGCCCCATAAAGCGCACGACTTCGTCGATCCGCTCCTTGGGCACGTCGGCGCGCATGCGCGCATATTGGAGCAAGTTGCGATACCCGCTGAGATAACCGTACATCTCGGGATTCTCCACGATCGCGCCGACCTGCGAGATGGCCTGTTCGAAATTCCGCGTGATACTGCGGCCGTCGATCAGAATGTCTCCCGCGCTCGGCGCCATCAATCCGGTCATCATGCGGATCGTCGTCGTCTTGCCCGAACCGTTCGGTCCGAGAAAGCCGAATACTTGTCCCGGCGGCACGTCGAGCGTCAATCCTTCGATGATCGTCTTGCGGCCGATTCGTTTGACCACGTTGTCGAAACGGACGATCGGCTCGCCGGTCCTTGCGCTCGAAGCGCCCGGAACAGGCATCTTGTCACTGATGGTTTCCATGGGTTTCGGTGTCCTCCTTGTTCGTGGTTCTTCGATAGGCCGAACGGCAAACGCACACTGCTTGTACCAATGTAACATAGACGAACGCCGGGGCAGACCTTTTTCCGGCAAAAAAAGCCCGTTCGCTTCTCCTGCGAGAAACGAACGGGCCTGCGCTAAGTCAGGATCAATAGGTCCTACGCCGGCCAGCCGTGCGGCATCAGCCGCCCGCGCGGGCCAGTTCGCGCATATTGGCTTCAAAAGCGGCCAACAGCGCGGCATCGCCGGTCAAGCCGGTCGATTCGGCTTTTTCGATCTGTTCCAGCATGCGCTTGTAGTCTTTCGGAATGACGCGGACGAAGCGGCTCGATGTCTGTTCCCAGCCGTCGAGAATGAGCTTGGCTACGCCGCTTCCGGTCAGGTCGGCGTGACGCTGAATCAGTTCGCGCACTTCTTCCTTCTCCGCCGGATCTTCGAGCGTCTCCAGCAGCACCATCTCCAGGTTGCAGCGGTCGACGAAGTCGCCCGCGCCGTCGTAGATGTACGCGACGCCGCCCGACATGCCGGCCGCGAAGTTGCGGCCCGTCGTGCCGAGCACGACGACGCGTCCGCCGGTCATGTATTCGCAGCCGTGGTCGCCCGTGCCTTCGACGACGATCTTCGCGCCCGAGTTGCGGACCGCGAAGCGTTCGCCGGCGATGCCGCTAATATAAGCTTCGCCGCCGGTCGCGCCATACAGCGCCGTGTTACCGATAATGATATTCTCTTCCGACTTGAACGTCGCTTTCGGATCGGGCTTGACGATCAGTTTGCCGCCCGACAGCCCTTTGCCGACGTAGTCGTTGGAATCGCCCGACACTTCGAGCGTGATGCCTTTCGGCACGAACGCGCCGAAGCTCTGGCCGGCCGAGCCGGTGAAGTGCAGCTTGATCGTGTCTTCCGGCAGCCCGGCCGCGCCGTACTTGCGGGTCACTTCGCTGCCGAGAATAGTGCCGGCCGCGCGATCGACGTTCGTGATCTTGAAGTGCGCTTCGACTTTCTCTCCGCGTTCCAGCGCCGGAGCGGCGGCCGTCAGCAGTTCGCGCATGTCGAGCGTATGCTCCAGACCGTGGTTCTGGGTCTGCGAACGGAACGGCGTGCTGCCTTCCGGAAGAGTCGGCACGTGCAGCAGCGGCGTGAGGTCGAGCCCTTTCTTCTTCCAGTGGTGCGAAGCGTCGACCGCGTCGAGGCAGTCGGTGCGTCCGACCATCTCCTGAATCGTGCGGAAGCCGAGTTCGGCCATGATCTCGCGCAGATCTTCCGCCACGAACTTCATGAAGTTCACGACGTGTTCCGGATCGCCCATGAAGTTTTTGCGCAGTTCCGGGTTCTGGGTCGCGACGCCGACCGGACAGGTGTCCAGCTGGCAGACCCGCATCATGATGCAGCCGACGGCGACGAGAGGCGCGGTCGAGAAGCCGTATTCTTCGGCTCCGAGCAGCGCGGCGACGGCCAGGTCGCGGCCCGACAGCATTTTGCCGTCCGTCTCCAGGACGACGCGGTCGCGCAGATTGTTCAGGATCAGCGTCTGGTGCGTCTCGGCCAGACCGAGTTCCCACGGCATGCCCGCGTGGCGGATCGAACCTTGCGGCGACGCGCCGGTTCCGCCGTCGTAGCCGCTGACGAGAATGATGTCGGCGCGGCCTTTGGCGACGCCGGCCGCGATCGTGCCGACGCCCACTTCCGACACCAGCTTGACGTTGATGTCGGCGCGCGGATTGGCATTTTTCAAATCGTAGATCAATTCCGCCAAATCTTCGATCGAATAGATGTCATGGTGCGGCGGAGGCGAGATCAGGCCGACGCCCGGCGTGGAGCCCCGGACTTCCGCGACCCACGGATACACCTTGCGGCCCGGCAGCTGTCCGCCTTCGCCCGGTTTGGCGCCCTGCGCCATCTTGATCTGGATCTCGTCGGCGTTGACGAGGTAGTTCGACGTGACGCCGAAGCGTCCCGACGCAACCTGCTTGATCGCGCTGCGGCGGGAATCGCCGTTCGCGTCCGGAATGAAGCGCGCCGGATCTTCGCCGCCTTCGCCCGTATTGCTTTTGCCGCCTACGCGGTTCATGCCGATCGCAAGCGATTCATGCGCTTCCTTGCTGATCGAACCGAACGACATCGCGCCGGTCTTGAAGCGTCTCATGATGGCGGCCGCCGGTTCGACTTCGTCGAGCGGAATCGGTTGGCCTACCGGCTTGAGGTTGAGCAGCGCGCGCAGCGTCAGATGCTTCTTGGACTCGCCTTCGACGAGGCGCGCGTATTTTTTGTACGTCTCGTAATCGCCCGTGCGCACGGCGTGCTGGAGCAGGTGAATCGTCTGCGGATTGAACAGATGCTCCTCGCCGTCGCTGCGCCATTGGTAATCGCCGCCGGAATCCAGCACCTTGTCGATGCCGTCTTTGTCGGAGAACGCCCGGTTATGCTGAAGCAGCGCGTCGAAAGCGACTTCTTCGAGCCCGATGCCGCCGATGCGGGTCGGCGTCCAGGTGAAGTAGCGATCCACGAATTCCGGCTTCAAGCCGACCGCTTCGAAAATTTGCGCGCCGCGGTACGACTGGATCGTGGAGATGCCCATTTTGGACAAAATCTTCACGACGCCCTTCGTCATGCCCTTGATATAGTTCTTGACCGCTTTGTCGTGCGAGACGCCGCGCAGCAGACCCTGAGCGATCATGTCGTCCAACGTCTCGAACGCGAGGTACGGGTTCACGGCGCTGATGCCGTAGCCGAGCAGGAGCGCGAAATGGTGCACGTCGCGCGGCTCGCCGGATTCGAGCAGCAGCGTCACTTTGGTGCGCGTGCCCTGGCGAATCAGATGGTGATGCATCGTCGAGACGGCCAGCAGCGCCGGAATGGCCGCATTGTCCCGGTTCACGCCTTTGTCGGACAGGATGAGGATGTTATGGCCTTTCTTGATCACGCGGTCGGCCGCTTTGCACATGGCGTCCAGCGCGCCGCGCAGGCCGTCGGCGCCGCTTGCCGCTTCGAAGAAGATCGGAATCGTCATCGCGCGGAAGCCCGGGCGGTGGCGATGCACGTGGCGGATCTTCGCGAAGTCTTCGTTCGACAGCACCGGCGTATCGAGCGAGATCATCCGGCAGCTCTCCGGTTCGGGCAGCAGCAGATTGCGCTCGGCTCCGATCGCCGTCGAAGCCGACGTGACGATTTCTTCGCGGATTGCGTCGATCGGCGGGTTGGTCACCTGCGCGAACATCTGCTTGAAATAGTTGTAGAGGCGCTGCGGCTTGTCGGACAGGACGGCCAACGGCGCGTCGTAGCCCATCGAGCCCGTCGCTTCGATGCCCGTCGAAGCGATCGGTTCGAACACTTTGCGCAGTTCTTCGAAGGTGTAGCCGAACGACAGCTGCAGCTGCGTCACGTTCTCGTGCTTGGGAGCCGGCGGTTCCTGGGCTTCCGGCAGTTCGTCGAGGTTGATCATATGCTCGTCCAGCCAGTCGCGGTAAGGAAGCTCGGACGAAATCTGCTGCTTCACTTCCTCGTCGGAAATGATGCGGCCTTCCTTCGTGTCGATCAGCAGCATCCGGCCCGGACGCAGGCGGTCTTTGTACAAAATATCTTCCGGCGCGATATCGAGCACGCCCGCTTCGGAAGACAGAATGATCGTGTCGTCCTTCGTCACGTAGTAGCGCGCCGGACGCAGTCCGTTGCGGTCGAGGATGGCGCCGATCTGCACGCCGTCGGTGAACGCCATCGCGGCCGGTCCGTCCCACGGCTCCATCAGGCAGCTGTGGTATTCGTAGAACGCTTTCTTGGTATCGTCCATCGTCTCGTGCTTGCTCCACGGTTCCGGTACCATCATCATCGCCACGTGCGGCAGCGAACGTCCGCTCAGGTAGAGGAATTCGAACGTGTTGTCGAACATGGCCGTATCGGAACCGTCCGGGTTAATGACCGGCTTGACCTTGTCGAGGTCGGGACCGAACACTTCGCTCTCGAACAGCGCCTGGCGGGCATGCATCCAGTTGACGTTGCCCCGCATCGTGTTGATCTCGCCGTTGTGGATCATGAACCGGTAAGGGTGGGCACGGTCCCAGCTCGGGAACGTGTTCGTGCTAAAGCGCGAGTGGATCAGCGCGATCGCCGAACTCAGCTTCTCGTCGCGCAGGTCCGGATAGAACAAGCCGACCTGTGCCGTCGTAAGCATGCCTTTGTAGACAATCTTGCGGCTCGACAAGCTCGGGATGTAGAACGATTCCGCGCCTTCTTCGCCTTCCGCGTAGCGGATCGACATCTCGGCGAGGCGGCGAATCACGTACAGTTTGCGCTCAAAAGCCAAATCGCCCGTGCCGTTTACTTCGCCGCGCCCGATAAACACCTGGCGCACGCAAGGCTTGGCGGCTTTGGCGGAAAATCCGAGGGTGCTGTCGTCGGTCGGAACGGTGCGGAAGCCGAGCAGCTTCTGCCCTTCGGCCTGGATGATTTCGCCGAGCAGGTATTCGTGGCGGGCCCGAATCTTGTCGTCGGTCGACAGGAACAGCATGCCGACCCCGTAGTCGCCGGACGCAGGCAGCGTGAAGCCAAGCTCCTGGGAAGCGAAAAATTCGTGCGGGATTTGCAGCATGATGCCGGCTCCGTCGCCGGAGTTCGGCTCGGCGCCCTGGCCGCCGCGGTGTTCCATGTTCTCGAGCATAGTCAGCGCGCGGCTGACGATATCGTGCGCGGGCGCTCCCTTAATATTGGCGATAAAGCCCATGCCGCAGGCATCTTTTTCGAATTGGGGATCGTAAAGACCCTGTTTCGGAGGTAATCCAGTCATTTCATCAAACAACCTTTCTATAATGAAATTCATTCATCCCGACGGGAGATAAAGGCGCTCGCTCGCGGCAGGCCACCGAAAAACCTCGAATAAGTAGAAACTCGAATTCTGACAATCCCGAAATCGGAACAACCTCGAATCGTAAACCCCGAAAGTAAAAAGCCTCGGATATAAGAGAACAGACTCCTTTTCGCACCCGGCGGGGCGCTCCGCTGGGGGTCAAAAAGCAGTCTTCCACATCCCGCGATAAGCGGTCTCGCAGTTGGATTTTTAGTTTCCCCATTGTAACATTCAGTTTCCACGCCGTGCAATTTAAATCTTTTATCCGCCCGATAAAATTTCCTTGTGCGGAGAAGCATTAGCGCACTGATGTGTCGAATGAAACGGTCTCCCGACCGGAACGGATGCCCGGCAGGAGACGGCATGATTTTGAGTCATTATACGACAAAATTTACGCTTTGCCTATGGATGCGGCAATTTGTCCAAGCAATGATGCAAAATGTGCAAAAGCCGAAAAACGGCCCGCCCGCGGATACGCGATCCGTGGACGGGCCGTGAACAGGCCGGAAAAGGCGAGTGAAAAAGGCGACCGAAAAAAACGGGGTTCGCCCTCAGGCGGCCGTTCCGGCTCCCGTGCGCGACACCGGTTAACGATATCGCGTCCCTACATTATAGAAGCCGTATAGAAAGGGAAGCCGCATGGAAGCCGCGCGCCGACAGGCGGGCTCTCCCGGCCTGTAAGTCTCAAGGCGCGGCGGTAAATCCTTCGGTCAGGAACGTGAACATATGCCGCTTCAACTCTTCCTTGGTCATCGGCTCGTGGTGCATCTCCCATTCGCCGGTCAGCGCGATAAACAGCTTGAGCATGCCGAAAGCGATCACCTCGACGCTGCCGCTTCGAATCGCGCCTTTGTCCATCGATTCGCGGATGATGCGTTCCAGGAACTCCAGCACGACGCTTTCCACTTTGAACAGCGCGGCTCTGGCCTGCGGCGTTCCGATATCCCGCAGTTCCTGCGACAGCTTGATAAACAGCTCGTGTTCTTCGCGGAACTCCAGAATCGCGTCCAGCGCCTGATAGACATTTTCGTAAAACGGGCGTTCCGCATGGATCTCCGCTTCGGCTCTGCGCCGCAGCTCGCGGATCGCGTCCAGCAAAATTTCGTCGAACAGCTCTTCCTTGTTTTCGAAAAACGTGTAGATGGTTCCCTTGCCCACGTTGGCGATCTTGGCCACCTGATCCATCGTGGTCGCTTTGTACCCGAACAGCGAGAACGACTGGGCAGCCGCATGCAGCACCTGTTCGCGGCGGTCGACGACAGCCATGGTCCCCCTCCTCTATCTCTATGGATTGACTATATTCAAAAAACGGTCATTCAATGAAGTTCAATTTAGCATACGGCGTTTCAAATGACAAGACGTTTCGCGCAGCGGCGCTTCCGGGCGGGCCTGACATCAAAAAAGATCCTTTCCGCCGCGGCGGAAAGGATCTGCTGCATACGGACGTGCCGCGGAAGTGGAGGCTAGACTTCGAGACTGTCCCGGTTGCCCAGGGCAATGCCTTCGATACCGTCTTCCTTGAGCGCGGCGCAGAACGCTTCGACATCCTGCTCGATCGCCGGGAACGTGTCGTAATGCAGCGGCAGCACCTTCGGTGCGCCGATCCATTGGGCGGCGATACGGGCGTCTTCCGGTCCCATCGTGAAGAAATCGCCGATCGGCAGCGCCGCGATATCGATCCGGTTCAGTTCGCCGATGATCTTCATGTCGCCGAACAGCGCGGTATCGCCGGCGTGGTACAGCGTCTTGCCGCCCATCGTCAGCAGGATGCCGGCCGGTTCGCCTCCGTACACGACGCGGTCATCCAGTGTCAGCGAAGAACTGTGGAACGCAAGCGTATACTTGACCTTGAATCCGTCGAACTGATGCGAGCCGCCGATGTTCATGCCGACCGCGGTCACGCCCTGCTCCACGCAATAATTCGCCAGTTCCACCGGAGCGACGACCGGGCAGTCGTTCGCTTTGGCGATACCGATCGTATCGCCGAAGTGGTCGTTGTGCGCATGGGTCAGCAGGACGGCGTCGACTTTGATGTCGGCCGGCTTGACGCCCGAATTCGGGTTGCCGGTCAGGAACGGATCGATGATAACGGATTTGCCTTCGCTTTCCACCAACAAGGCGGAGTGTCCGAGATACGTGATTTTCATAAACGAAAAGCTCCTCTCGCGTTCGAATAGGCCTGCATCGGGAAGTCATTGGACCTGCCTGCCCGTGCCGAGACCGAATGTTGAATACGGCTTTCGCTTTATTATACCGCGTCAAAAAGGGTATACCAAATTCGCGATCGCTTCGCTGAAGCTTTTGTAAATCGAGTATGTCCTGCGAGTATGTCTGATTATTGTTTCCCGAAAAGGCTTATGTGCGTAAGCTTATTTGAAAAACGTATGGTGTCCGATCTTCTTGACCGGGGTGCGCGTGTTCGGAACCGTCATGTCAGTCGCAAGTTCCAGGGACACGAAAAAGTACGTATCGTCCGGAACTTCCTTGCGGCCGTTCAAAGCTTCGGCGGCGGCTTTCACGGAATCCTCGGAAGGTACGACGCGGTCAAAACGTCCGTTGAGCACGGGCGAAAATTGGTATCTCTGATAGATGACGTCTCGAATGGTATCGGGATAGTTGGCGGAACGGAGACGATTCAGGACAACGTTGGCGACAGCCACTTTGCCTGCGTACGGTTCGCCTTCGGCTTCGGCCATCACGATGCGCTGAAGCAGGAGAAGTTCTTCGTCGGAAACGGCGTAAGTCCAGGTCGCCTCGGAGGCTTGATCCGGATGAAGCAGAGCCGTTTTGCTGAAGAGCAGTTGGGTTGGGGGAGTTTGGGATGCTGCCGCGGCCTCGGCTGCTGCCGGGACTGCTTTGGCGGATTGAACCGACGAATCGGACTTGAGGTCGGCTTGGGCCGCTGCTGCGGACTTGTGAGCGGAAACGGTCGTGGACACAGCCGTCTGCTTGTCGCTCTTGGTTGATTCGGAGTCGTTCGAAGAAGCCGCGCTGCGGGTCTTGTTCGAAGAAAGGGCTGCCGTTTCGGACTTTTGGCCGGAAACGGTCTGCGCAGCGGCGATCTGTGCCGCTTTTTTCTCGGCCGATTTTTGTTCGGCGAGTTTTTTGGCCGCAAGTTTTTGGTTGGCGAGCTTCTGCTCGGCCTTTTTCTTGGCGGCTTGTTTGTCGGCCCGCTCTTGCTTGGCCTTTGCGTCGGACGACGTCTCGCTGGACAGCTTGTTCGCCAAAGAAGCGGACTTTTCGCCTTCTGTTTGCGTCCAAGCAGCGGTCCTTGCTATAAATTCGGGATGAAGAACGTCGTCGAAGACGACATCGGTCAGTTCGCAGGCCCCCATGCCGGCGCTTGCCGCTTCGGCGTAGGATGGGCGCACTCCGTTCGATGCCCATACCGTGGCCGCACAAATGAAAATCAAGATCACGCCGACCAGCAGCACGACCCAACGATTGTTTTTAAGTAGTTCCATAATGTCCTCCTAGCTCTCGGCATACTCCCTTCCTATGTAACCGTTCAAATGCGGTTTGAATCCGCCTTTTGCCGAAAGCATGTTCGCTTTTTTTGGTAATATTCATAGTAGGAAAGGCAAAACTAAAAAATGCACAAACGCAATTATACCGCAAATGACGCAACTTTTCATCTTTTTTCATAAAACGGGTCATTTCGTGGCATTTTTGGGTTGGGCCCAACCCAGGGCTTTTTTGCTTTCCGTTTCTTTTTTCGGTTCTCTTTTCGGCTCTGCTGTGCGGTTTTGGGTCTGTCTCTGAAAAAAAGGATTTCCGCTGGTAGACGTCAAAAATAAAGGGAGGGGCTTTTTACGTTTCCGACACGTTTGCCGAGTGGTTTTTCCCAGATTGATCCAGCTCTCTCGTCTTCCTGTTCCGATTCCCGTCTCGTCCATGCTTCATGTTATGGGCTTATATGGAAATGATTTTTTTAAAAAAAGACAAGACGCCAAAAAAATTTATTTTGCATGTAACCGATTTATTGGCTTTTCAAGTAATCCATAGCAAAAGATTTTGCGAACGTTATAATAGGAGCATGAATATCGAAAGGAGCTCCTGGATGAATGAACAATCGGAAGACCTGCAGCTGATCCGGCAAATCGCCGGAAAAGATGCGGAAGCGCTCGAACAATTGTACGATGCCTACGAAAGGCCCCTGTATGCTCTTGCGTATCGCCTGTTGAACGATGCGATGGCGGCGGAAGAAGCGGTACAGGAATTGTTCCTTCGAATTTGGAACAATGCGGAGCGCTACGACTCTTCTTACGGAAAGCTCTCGACGTGGATGTTCGCGCTCACGCGCAACATTTCGATCGATATGCTCCGGAGGCGTAACGCGCGTGCGGCATCGGTTCCCGTGGAAGACGAGTATTTGAACGCAATCGTGGATACGGCCTCCGATACGGAGCTTGCCGTGGAACAAACGCTGCAGGGCGAGTCGGTCAGGGCCGCCCTCGGCGAGCTCGGCAGCGAACAGCAGCAGGTAATCGAATTGATTTATTACAAGGGATTGACGCAGCAGGAAGTCTCCGATCGCTGCTCCATCCCGCTCGGGACGGTCAAAAGCCGGGTCAGATTGGCACTCAAGCAGCTGCATAAGCGGCTGTCGGAAACGGAAAGGGGGGAATCGCGAGTATGAATGAACGTAAGGAATCCATGACAGACTGGGCCGAAGCCTATGCGCTAGGCGGACTGGACGAAGCGGAAATGGCGGAATTCGAAGCCTTTTTGCACGATGATGTCGACGAACGACGGCGTACGGCCGAACTGAAAGATACGGTCGGTATGCTGGCTCTGGCCGTAAAGCCTGCAGCTCCCCCGACCGGAATGAAGAAAAGAATTCTGGGGAACGTGCTGGGCAGCGAAGCGCCTCGCGGCGGATTGTCCGCCGCAGGCGACAAAGCGGCGGCCGAACGCGAAACGCAGCGCCTGCTTGAACAGGCGCGGCAGAACATTGAAGTCGACGAGACCCGCCGCGAGGCGCAGCAGCTCGGGGGAATCGACGGAAATGGCGGTGCGGGCGTCTTGGGCGCCGCAACCGGAAACGAGCGTTCCGGCAGCCGGAACGCGGCGGACGCGCAGCGTCCGGAAGACGGCCAGGCGCTCAAGCCGGCCGTGCGCGGCGAATCTCGCCATGCGCGGCGGGAACAGACGGCCGCGCGGATCAGGAGCGAAGCCGACGCTCCGGCGGAAACGCGCATCGGCGCGTCCCGTGCCCGCGCGGGACGGGGACTATGGGCCGGAGTGGCTTCGGTCATGGCCGCGGCAGCCGTGCTGCTCGGCATCTACTCTTCCCAGCTGCGCGGGGAAATGAACGATATGCGCTCGGACATGACGGCCATGCAGCAGCAGACGGCCGATATGGAGCAGCAGCTCGCCGCCGGCACGCAGCCGGCCGTAGGCGCGCAGGTGGCCCGCACGGTCGCGCTGGTCGGAAGCGAAGACAGCCCGAACGCAACCGGCATGGCCGCGATGGTCGAAGACCAGAGCGGGATGCAGCTGGTCGTTCAGGCCGAAGACCTGCCCGCGCTCAGCGGCAGCGAAGCGTATCAGGTGTGGCTGATCAAAGACGGACAGCCGATCAATGCCGGCACGTTCCAGTCCGGCAGCGGCAGCGGCGCTTTGACGTACAAGATGCAGCCGGACGAGTACGATATGGTCGCCATTACGCTGGAACCGGATGCCGAAGGGCAGCAGCCCCGCGGACAGATGGTGTTAACCGGAGCGTTGAACGGGTAACGCCGACGAACGGGCCGCGGAATTTGCGGCCCTATCCTATAGATGCTTGACGAAAGCCCCTGATTGCCTCCGTTATGTCGGAGGCGATCAGGGGCTTTTTGGTTTGAACGCTTTGCGCGGCCGGCGCTTCAGCGGCCGCCGAGCGGAAATTCCGCGATCCGCTCGTACATCGGACGCCGGTGCATCCGCGTCCGGTACAGCACGGCCCGGTCCACCGTACCGGCCGGCACCGCCGGAGCCGTCCGCAGCCGCGACGGCTCGAAGTTGTCCTGGCCCGGCGCATATTTGCGGGCCAGGGTCAAATGCGCGCGGAAGCTGCGCTTCTCCGGCGCGAAGCCGAGCGGCGCAAGCGCCGCTTCCGCCGCCGCGGCCAGGCGGCCCAGCGCGCCCGAGCCTTCGGTCGGCTCGGCGAACAGCACGCGCGGCGCTTCGGGCAGGCCGAAGGTGCCCGCGCCTTGCAGATGCAGCGCGAACGGCGTCTCGCGCGCGAAGCCTTCCCGCAGCGCGGCTTCGATCGCCGCGATGTTCCCGCTCTCCACGTCGCCGAGAAACTTCAGCGTCAGGTGATAATCGCGGACGTCCGTCCAGCGGCGGAACCTGCCCGCGCCGTAAGTCGAAACCGCCCAGTCGAAAAGGGTCTCCGCCGCGGGCTCCCCGATCGGGACCGCGACGAAGATCCGCGGCCGGCTTTCTTCGATCGTTTCGGCCTCTTCGCCCGATTCGCTCTCTTTGGCCTGTTCAATCTTTTCGATCTTTTCGATCTTTTCGATCTTTTCGCCTTCTTCGCCCGGTTCGCCCGATGCGTCGCCCGGGCGGACAGGGCTTTTTTCCAACAGATCACGTTCGTTCTCCATGTCGGCCTCCTCCCCTCCCGCCGTTACGCCCTTTTCGTCGTATGCCGCACGCGCCGCTTATCGCTTTTGCCCGCTTTGAGCGTCGCGTTCACTTCGCCTCCGACCATAATGATGATCGAGCTGAGGTACAGCCACGTCAGCAAGATGATAATCCCGCCGAGACTGCCGTACGTTTTGGTAAAGTTACCGAAGTTGTTCACGTAAAACGAGAACGCCAGCGAAGTGACGATCCAGCCGAGCGTAGCGAACACCGCGCCGGGAATCGCTTCGCGCAGCCGGATCTGCCGGTTCGGCGCGATCCAGTACAGCGCCGTGAACACCGCGATCAGCACGATCAGCGGAATGCTGTACTGCACCAGGCTCCACATGCGTTCGAATCCCGGCGGATTGTTCAGCAGTTGGTTGAGCTGCGTGCCGATCCAGCGTCCGAACACGAGCAGCAGCACGCTGACGAGCAGCACCGCGCCCAGCACGAGCGTGGACAGCAGCGAGACGAGGCGAATCTGCCAAAATTTGCGGTTTTCCTCGACGTCGTAAGCTTTGTTCAGACCTTTGATCACGGCATTGATGCCTCTTGAAGCCGTCCACAGCGTCGCGATCATCCCGATCGACAGCAGCGCGCCGCCGCCCTGGGTCACTTCGCTCAAAATGCTTTCGACCGTATCCATCGCCGCGCCCGGTACCATTTCGCGCGCCAAGCGCATCATTTCTTCGATCGACAAGTCGACGTAGCCGACCAGCGTGACGAGAAAGATCAGAAACGGGAAAAAAGACAGCAGCAAATAATAAGCGAGCTGCGCGCCGATCCCGCTCACCTCGTCGTCGCGCATCCGGATAAACAGACGGTAACCGAAATCGAAAGCGTACATTGCGTATTTTCCGATCATGAGTGCTCCTTAAACGTTATTCGGCCGGAACTTCCGCGGGAAGTTTTCCTGCCTTCTCCCCCCGCGCTTCCTTGCCTACTCGTATTATACCCGTTTTCTTCCCCCGGCCTTCGCCCTTCGCGGGCAGCAAGAAGATTTCCAGTTCAAACTTTGTTAAGATGAACAGGTAGATTTTGCAAACCCAGAAGGAGGAATCCCGAAATGCCGATCATTTTGACCCAATACGAATTCCCCGAAGAGCAGGTGCGGCAGATCCGCGAGATCGCGCCGGATTACGAACTGAAAAGCGTTCCGATCAAAGAAGTCACGCCCGAACAGATCCGCGAAGCGGATATTCTGGTCGGCTGGAATCGCAAAATGGAACAGGCGGCGCTGGAAAGCGACAACCTGAAATGGGTGCAGGCGTGGTCCGCCGGCGTCGATTATTTCCCGATGGACCGTTTTGCCGAGAAAAATGTGCAGCTGACCAACGCCGGCGGGGTGCACGCGATTCCGATCTCCGAGCATATCTTCGCCGTTCTGCTGGCCATGTCGCGCAATCTGCACGGCAATATTCGCAGCCAGGCCCGGGGCAAGTGGGAGAAAAGCGGCTCGTACGGCGAAATTTCCGGCTTGACGATGGTCATCGTGGGCACCGGCCATATCGGACGGGCCACGGCAAGGCTCGCCAAAGCGTTCGGCATGCGCACGGTCGGCGTTCGGCATTCGGGCCGGCCGGAAGAGCATATCGACGAGATGTATACAACGGACGGTATTCGCGAAGCGTTTGCCCAAGGCGACGTGATTGTGAACATTTTGCCGCTGACCGACGAGACGCGCCATTTCTTCGATCGGGAAAGCTTCGGCTATATGAAAAAAGGAGCGCGGTTCGTCAACGTGGGCCGCGGCCAAAGCGTCGACACCGAAGCGTTGATCGAAGCGCTTGAGACCGGCATCCTGTCCGGCGCCGCGCTCGACGTGTTCGAACAGGAGCCGCTGCCGGAAGATCATCCGCTGTGGACGCGCGAAGACGTCGTGATTACGCCGCACGTCGCGGGCAACACGGACCATTACGACGCACGCGCCGCCGACATTTTCCTCGACAACCTGCGGGCGTTCGTGCAGGGCGAGACGCTGCCGCGCAATCTGGTCGACTATTCCAAAAAATACTGAGCGCAAAAAATCCGGAGCGCAGGCTGTCGATTCGCCGCTGCCTCCTCCTTGTTCCCGAGTTGTGCTGCCAGTTGTTCTCCTGATTGTTCTATAGTAGAAAAAGAACGCAAAAAGCACGGGCTCGCGGACGATATCGTCCGAAAGTCCGTGCTTTTTGGCAGGCGTTCAGCAGGCAAGCAGGACCGGGTTAGCCGCCGCTTCCTTTGCCGGCTGCGGCTTTGCGGGTGCGCAGCATGAGGCGAATGGGCTCGATGTTCGTGAGCAGCACGCCGGCCAGCACGACGACCGAGCCGGCCGCCGCATTCGCGTGCAGCGGTTCGCCGTTCAGCCAGGCGCCGAGCGCAAGCGCGATAAACGGCGACACGTACAGCCAGGTCGTCGGGAACACGGGATGTGTCCGCGACACGAGCCAGTAGAACAGCGTATGCCCGGCCATCGAGCCGACCAGCATCAGATAGAGCAGCGATAGCAGCGCCGGCGCGAGATCGGAGATGCCGGCGGAACCGCGCTCCGCGGCCAGCGACAGCAGGAGCAGCATCCAGCCGCCGTGCATCATCTGGGCCGCGTTAAGCGCTACCGGCGAAGCCTGCGGCAGCTTGGCGCTCGCATGCTTGGCCAGCAGCGCACCGCTCGCATAGCCGATCTCGCCGGCCACGATAACGAGCCCGGCGATCAGCCACATCCGGCCTCCGCCTCCGCCCGAATTCGGCAGCAGCAGCAGCGCCACGCCGGCCGTCCCGATCAGCGTGCCGGCAAGCGCAAGCTTCGGAATCCGTATCCGATACACGCCGGCCTGCAGCAGCAGAATAAACGCCGGTCCGGTCGCCGACAGCACCGACGCGAGCCCCGAAGAGACGTACTGCTCCGCCCAGTACAGCGCCGCGAACGTGCAGAAGGTCAGACCGAAGCCGGTCAACAGCGTTTCTTTGCGCAGCAGCAGCGAAAAACTGAGCCGGCGCCTGAACGCCATCCACAACATCATCAGCAGGCCGGCGGCAAAAAAGCGCACGCCCGCTCCGAGAAAAGGCGGGAGGCCGGCTTCGACGCCAAGCTTGATCGCCAGAAAAGTCGTCCCGAAAATCAGGCACATGGTCAAGTAGCCGAGTATGATCATTTGTTCTTCCTCCTCCGTTTGTTCCATTGTAGAAGCCTGTCTATAGAACAGATGGCTTCGCGCAGAACAGTTTCCGTTCCCTAACAGGAAAGAATCGGTTATGATAGCGATATCACACAGACGGAGCAGGAGGAGTCGACCATGGCCCAACATCATTCCTTTCACCCGAACGGACCGCGCCGGATCGATCAAGCCGTCGGCGCGGCAGGCCGCAGGCCGCCCGGCACGTCGCCCGGATTTCCGCTGCCGCTCGCCACTTCGCTGGAACTCGCCGCCGAACTGCGGATTCGTATCGCGCGCGGCGACTGGATCGAAGGCGAGAAGCTGCCTTCGGTACGCCGCATCTCGGAAGAGACCGGCCTTCACCGGCTGACCGTATACAAAGCCTACGGGCTGCTCAAGGAAGAAGGACTGCTCGAATCGCGCGAGAAGTCCGGCTATTACCTGACCGTGTCCCGCCGGCCCGTGGACGCGGGCTTCGGCAGCCTGGACGGCTTTCGCCGCCGGAGCGGCGAAGAGGCCGCTTCGGACGACGAAAACGAAGACCCTCCGCTGCCGACGCTGCTCGGCGAGCTGCACAGCGTCGATTGCAGCTACCACTTCTCGCAGGCGCTGATCGATCCGCTGCTGCTGCCCAATACGTATCTGGCCGAAGAAGCCAAGCGCGTATTCGACCTGTATCCGCGCGTGCTCGGCACCTATGCGCCGCTGCGCGGAGACGCCGAGCTGCTGAACGTGCTGCGCCGCTATCTGTCCGAGACGTGCGGATTCGTGCCCGAAGGGCAGGAGCTGCTCGTCACGGGCGGCGCGCAGGAAGCGATCCACCTGACTTGCGAAGCGCTCGTCCGCCCCGGCGACGCGGTGCTCGTGGAACAGCCGAGCTACAGCGTCGCGATCGAGATCTTCAAGCACCGCAACGCGCGGCTGCTGCCGATCGAGATTCACCCGGACGGCTACCGGCTGGACGAACTGGAAGAACTGATGCGCCGCCACCGGCCCGTCCTGTTCTACCTGAACCCGACTTTCCATAACCCGACCGGGCGCTGCGTACCCGCCGAACAGCGCAAACAGCTCGCGGACCTTGCGGAAACGTACGGCTGCATACTCGTCGAAGACGATGCGTTCCGCGACGTTTATTTCGGGGACCCGCCCCCGCCGCCCGTGTACAGCTACGACACGGCCGGCAATACGATTTACGTACGCAGCTTCAGCAAATATATTTTCCCGGGCCTGCGAATCGGCTGCCTGGCGGCCCGTTCGGACCTCATGCGGCGCCTGCTCACCGCCAAAGCGCGCAGCGTCGGCGGTACGCCGCTGCTGAACCAGAAAGTGTTCGCGCATCATTTCCAGTCGGAACGCTCGCGCCGCCATCTGCACAAGCTGCGCACCGCGCTTCAGCTGCGCAAAGAAGCAATGGAGAATGCGCTGGAAGACTCGGGCTGGACGTGGCATTCGCCCGCGGGCGGGCTGAACCTGTGGGTCGAACTGCCGGAAGGCGTCGACCCGGAGCGTCTGCTCGCCGACGCGCTGGACGGCCAGGCCGCCGGGCTGGTCGCAGAAGCTGCCGGCGACAGCCGCGGTCGAAGCGGTAAGCTTGCGGCGTTGGCCGCCTCGGCCGGCGGGTTCGCTTCGGGCGGCTCACCGGACGCGGCGAATCCGCAAGCGGTGACGACGGTGAAGTCGGCGGCGAAGTCGCAAGCGGTGAAGACGGTGAGAACGTCGGCGAAGTCGGCGGCCGCGGCAGCTTCTCGCCCGGTCGTCAGCCTCGTCTCCGGCAAAGGCGATCCGGGCGGCGACACGGTCTCGTTCGTGCCGGGTTCGTTCTTCGACCCGGCCGGGCGGCCGGATCGCCATATCCGGCTCAGCTATTCGCAGATGGACGAACGGCGCATCGCGCAGGGTATCGCCCTGCTGCGGGGCTACGCCGATCGGCAGCTCGGGAAATAAGCGGATCATTCAATAGAGGGATTCTAGCCGATCCGGTCCGACCGAATTCCATCCTATTCAGACGATAAAGTCCGGGCTTTTGGCCCGGACTTTGGTCTGCCCGGAGAATGCATGCACCCCGGCGACTCCAACGAATCCTCAGCACGCTATATCGGCTTCGGACCGTTTTTCTCATTTCTAACGAATCGTAATCACGCTATTCGGGCCAAATCGATCGAAATCGGCCGTGTAACGCCCAATAAGAATACGTGGGTTCGTTAGTTTCTTCAAACGGCCGAATATGGGCAAATAGCGATCTCAGGATTCGTTGGCATCGCGGATTCGTTGGCGTCGCGAGATGCCGCACGGACTCGTCGTTCAAGCAAACGTCAAGACTGCCGGATACAGGCAGCAGGGCAAGAGAACGCAGCCGCGTTACTCACGCGCATGAAAAAGCCTGCTCCAAGCAAAGGATGGACTCCTTCGCTTGGGCAGGCTTTTGTCTTTCGATCCTCGAATGCGAAACGGCCGGTCGGCCGACCGAATTCGAACGTTCCGTTCTCGCGCGCTGCGATCTGCAAGGCTGCGATGTCCAACACCGCGACTTCCAACGTTCCAGTCTCCAACGGTGCGGCCTTGAATGCTCCAGTCTCGAGCCGCCGCGATCTCGCACCCCCGCAGCTCCAACCGCTCCGGCGCACTCTACACCGCTTCCCTCCGCCGCTTAACTATCCAACCCGCCAAGCTCCGCGGCTTCGGCGATCAGGCGGAACGATTCCATCCGCGCCTCGTATTCGATGCCCGGGCAGACGATCATGATCTCGTCGGCTTGATACAGATCCCGCAGCTCCAGCAGGCGCTCGCGTACCCGCTGCGGATCGCCGACGATCAGTGCCATCCGGTCGTCGTTGCCTTTGAGTTCCGAACGGCCGACCGGCGATTCCGGGAACCGCGACCGGAATTGGTCGGCCAGCGTAAGGGCCGCTCCGTCACTTTCCGCGCAGATCGCGTTCACCGCGACGATGACGTGGGGATTGGCGCGTTCCGGCGACGGCACGAACGTGTCCCGGTAAGCCCGGACGATCTCGGGGCCGTCGCTCGAACTCATGAACTGCCCGAACGCGTAATACGCGCCGCAGGAAGCGGCCAGCTTGGCGCTTTTCGTATTCGTGCCGAGCATCCACAGCTCCGGCGGCTGCGCCGGCGTCGGACGCGCGCGCACGGGCTCGCCGTCGTAGCGATAGCTGCCGCCGATCAGCGCGCAGAGCTGCTCCACCTTCTCCGGCATGTCGCCCACATGCGCGAGGAAGTTGCCGCTCAGCGCCATCGTCGTGTGCGCATCCCCGCCCGGCGCGCGGCCGATACCGAGATCGATCCGCCCCGGATACAGCGCCGCCAGCAGATTGAAGCATTCCGCCACTTTGAGCGGACTGTAATGCGGCAGCAGCACCGCGCCCGCGCCGATCCGAATCCGGCTCGTGCGCGCGCCGATATGCGCCAGCAGCACTTCCGGCGCCGTGCAGGCCAGCGCGTCCATGCCGTGATGCTCGGACAGCCAATACCGGCCGTATCCCCATTCTTCCGCGTTGGCCGCAAGCCGCGCCGATTGGCCTAGCGCTTGCTCGTCCGAAGCTTCGCCGAGCCGCGGCGACATATCCAGGATTCCCAAAGCCAATTTCGTCATGATGCCTTTCCCCTTCCCTGGCGGCCGGATCTTCCCGGTCCGCCGCCGTGCTCTCTTTGTCGATCGGATGACCCGCCGCGGCGAATCAGTCGATATCGTAGATGGAACCGACTTTCAGACCGTAGAGCTCGTTATAGATTTTTTCGGCAAACATGTCCGTCATGCCCGCAATATAATCGACGACCATCCGCTCCCATGTCCAGACGGGCACGGCTTGGCGCTGGTCGCGTTCGAAACGTTGAATCCAGTCGCTCGGAATGATCGAAGTCGCGGTCGCCGGATCGACGAACGCGTCCCACAGCCGCCGAATGATCCATTCGCTGCGTTTTTGCAAGCGCTGGACACGCAGATCGCGAATCATCGTCACCCACGCAAAGCTTTTGAGCACGCTCACCGTTCGCAGCATGTCGTCGTTTTCCGCGCCGTCTCTAACGAACGTGACTTTTTTCCAGCCGCCGTCGTCGATCACGCCAAGACTGCTGACGAACTGATTGACCCAATACGCTTTCACTTCGCGGCGCGTCCTCGAGAAATCGCGGTCGCATACCGGCCATTTGGAATTCCACGCCTGAAGATAATCATCCAGCACCGCGCTGACTTTCATGCTGATCGCTTCGCGGTCCATCCCCTGCCATACCCGGTCTTCCAGCGTCTGGATTTTGTCCAAAATAAGCTGGTGCGTGCCTTCGTCGTGCATGAAATGCTCGTGGACTTCGATTTTGCCCGCTTTGATGCCGTCTTCCAGATCGTGCGCGGAATACGCGATATCGTCGCACAGGTCCATCAGCTGCGCTTCGAGCGTCGTCCGGCGTTCCGGTATCCCCCACTCTTTGCGGATAGCGGAAATATAACTCCATTCGTTGCGGTACATACCCTTTTTATTTTCAAGTCCGGAGAACGGATATTTGTTGACGCCCAGCAGAACCGCGTCGGACAAATTGAGCCCGTCAAGGTTTTCTCTTTTCTCCAAAAACATCATTAACCGAAAATTGTGCGCGTTGCCCTCGAAATGTTCGTAACGATAGCGCATTTCGCTATGTTTTTCCCTTTTTTGCTCATTGGATTCCTTTTTGCCCCGAAGCGCTTTGCGCGTTCGCTCCTCGATCAGCTTGTCCAGAATGTCGGCCAGCACTTCCTCGCCTTTGTGCCCGAACGGAGGATGGCCGAAATCGTGCGCGATCGACGCGCATTCGACGACTTCCGGGTCCAGCACCAGTCCCGGGCTGTCGGCGCGTTCCAGCGTGATCTCCGGATACTGGAACACGAGGTTTTTGGCCGCCTGCCGCGCAATCTGCGCCACTTCGAGCGAGTGCGTGAGCCGCGTGCGGTAGTAATCTCCCGTGCCCGCGCCGAATACCTGCGACTTGCCCTGCAGCCGGCGGAACGTCGGGGAATGGATCAGCCTCGAATAATCCCGTTCGAACGAGGATCTCGACGCTTCGTGTTTGTCTTCGGCGTGCTGCCGGTGTTCTCTTTTGCTCGTCAAACTCATGTCTCTCAAGCCCCGCCCTCTCTGCCTCATCCATCAGTTGGAGTCGATTATACCTGTTTTTGCCCGCGTGTAAAAGAGGTTCGGGCGTCCGTTATTCATTATACCAGAGGCATCCGTTTGAATCCGGGAACGCTTGTGCGGTCAGTGTAAAAAAAGGCGGGGCCGATCGTCGGCTCCCGGAAAAAGTCCGGCGGCCAACGTAAGTATATTCGCGGCAAACGCCGGATTGGATCAAAAAACCTCCCCTTTTACGCAGTTTCACACAAATCCACGCAAAAAAACCGGCATGCCTCCGCAATCGGAAGACATGCCGGCGTTCGGTACGTATCGTGGAAGCCGCTCTTTTTGCGCCTGGAGAACCGTTTACTGCTTCGGAAGCCCCGCGGCCAGGCGCAGGGCGTTGGCTTGTTCGTGAGCGGCGGACGCCGAAGCGGAATCGCCTGTCGCTTTGGCCCGGTACCAGGCAGGCGACAGCCAGCGGAAGACCAGTTCCTGCACATTGGACTTGTGCAGCTTGACTGCCTGCGGCAGCTTCGCGCCCCGCTCGTCGATGCCCGCGGCAGCACGCAGGTTCTCGGCCAGCCGGTGAAAATGTTCCGCTTCCGGCACCTGCTGCGCGGCGCGCGCGGCGGCCCAGGCGGGACGGACGTAATCGGCGATCAGCGCCTGCGCAAGATCGGCGTCCAGCGGAGCGAAGTCCGGGGCCGGCCGAGCCGGCTTCGAAACGGAGCCGTCCGCGCCGGGAGGACTCGGCGAAGAACCGCCGTTCGCGCCGGAAGGAGCGGGCGGAACATAAGCGCCGCCCGCGGCTCCGGCTCCCGCCGATGCGTCCGCGCCCTGCCCGCCCGGCGGTCGGTTCGCGGGCTGCGCAAGTTCCGCCGTCACGTCGGCAATCAGCTCTTTGAGCGTTCGGCCGCCGGACCTCAGCGCGTTGTCGCAGTCGATTTTCCGCGCCGGGTCCAGCTGTTTATGGCTCGGAATGAACAGGCGCGGGTCTTTGTTCCATTTTTTGCAGCAGAATGCCAGGTACCAGACGAAACGCTTGTACGCTTCTTCGAAATCGATGCGCCCTCCGTAGCATAGTTCCACGCCCAGCGCGGCATCGTTGGCATCGTAACCGAAACGTTCGTTGTCCGCTTTGACGTTGTAGAGGACATGCCACGCTTTTTCGGCAGGGTCTGTGTCCGTTCCGGCGGGGATGATCTCGAGAATCTTTGTGTCGTCGATAAACGTATGCGCCGAAGCGGAACGGTCCGTCAGCGCGTTGAAGTAACGGTAATGGCTCTCCGCGCCCGCGCCCGGATTGCCCGTGTCGTGCGCAACAAAAAAAGCCGGCGTTCCGGTAGTCAGCCGGAGGCCGGGTCTCGTGTTCGAACGCTTGGCGATGTAGCGGCGCTCGATCGGATATTTATTCGCTTGCAAAACATTCCCTCCTTGCGTTCGATTTGTATCCGCTGTCGGTCAGGCCGTTTTGTTCTCTTCGGCTTCGGCCGCGGCGTTCTCTTCGGCTTTGTCGGCTTTGACGATTTCCGGCTGGGCTTCCGGGATCAGCTGCGGATTTTCTTCCGGCTTGGTCCGGCTCTCGAAGATGCGGACGGCATCGCGCAGAATCGGCGGCATCGGCACGCCCATTTTGCCGACGTTTTCGATGACGCTCAACAATTCATTGGCCAGATAGAAAAAGATCACCGCATCGCGAAACATATGCAGATCGCCGAGAGCCTGGTCGACCAGATGCGCCACGGCCACCACGACGAAGATCGCGGCCTTGCGGACGATCCCGAAATACCCCACCCGGCTGCGCAGTTCCCCGCGCACCCACGCCGCCGCCAATCCTGTTGCCCAATCCACGATGATAAGTACCAGCAGCAATGTGACCATCACGTTCAACCCTCCCAATAGGCAGCCGACCACGGCCCCCACGGCCGCGGCCGTTCCCTTTATGATGTGCTCCCCCATATTCCCCATAGGCATGCTCCCGTTTGTACAAAATGAATTTGAAATGAGCCCCCGGATCGGTTCCGGGGGCGTAGAAATAACCGCTCCCGAGGCGGAGCGGTTTAGTCGGCGGCGAGGAAGCCTGCGCCTGCGTTTTCCAATTGTTCTTTGACCGACAGTTTCAGCGATTCCGGAACAGTCTTGTATTCCAGTTTGCCGATAATAATGCGGTTTGCGAGCATCACAGCCAACATCTCTTGTCCACCTCCCCCTGCATCAAATACAAAACCCAAGCAGGACGCGAGAACTATTTGTAGACGTGCATCACAATCTCCGTAATAACGTCTTCCTGTATTTCTTGTCCGCTTGAGAGCGCCGAAGCTTTCGCAGTTAACGTATCAAGCTGTTGTTGGAGCTTTGCGAGCTGCGTCTCTTCCGGCTCCGGGATCGCGACGTAATCGTAATAGAGTTCTGGTTCCGCCGTGCTTCCCTCTGCTGGGAACTTGACCATCAGAACCGGATCAAGTCCCTCCGGTGTCTCCGGCTCTGGCACTCTCTCAACATGGAATCCGTCCGGCTCCATTTCTTTGAGTCCGCCAAACGGATTCATATACCGATTAGTAATTTTAGCGCGTTCATTGTTTCTTTGTCCGTAAGTCAGATAAACGCTCATAAGTCGTTCCCCCGTTATCCGTAGAATATGTCAGTCCATAATCCGCAGTACACTGTGGTGCCGTTAGTTGCTTTTCGGTATAGGTAGATGCGAAGCGGAAGATTCCGGTTCAAAACGCCGATTCCGGTTCTTATTTTGTTATTTTGGTCAGAAACGATAGTGGCCACACCTAAACCGAAGTCAAAGGCAATAGTTATGAAGCCGCCATACCCAGGAGGAGCAGCGATATGAATCACATTAACGCCATCGGTTATTCTTAAATCGACTTGCGACGGGTCATACTGCATGGCGTAGCTGCCGTTTCCCGAATCTAACCTTGTAGGGAAGAAGGAAATATGTGACTGTAATCCAGCAGGGAAACTCGCTACCGCCATTTCAGCACCCAAAGTCGAGGCTAAACTTGAGGTGTTACCGACTACCCGAACAACTCCTGCCATGCTTCGAACAATGCTATTTACGCCCGCCGCAAGTTCTACGTGCGTAGGAACACCGTCTCCGTCCGCGTCCGCTACCGTGCCGCCTTTTCCAGTGATCGCAGCGCGGACGGCGGCTTTGCCATCACTGACAGATTTTTTTAGGTCTGTACCTTGCACGAAAAGCGGACCATCGGCGTAGATCCCACCCTGTGCGCTTAACGTTAACCTTCCCTGCCCGTTCCCTTTCGTAGAAGTATTTTCAGCAATAATTCTCGCGTTAAAATCAACTCCTTCAGCCGACGTGTGGAAATCAATAAAAGCAGGACCATCTCCCGGTACTTGTCGCCGGAGTTCGATTGACGAGATCTTTTCCAATCTCACATCTGCCACTAAATCAATCCACGACGCCCATCCGGCACTCTCCGTCGTCCCATTAGACGTACGGTAGTAGAGAAGCCCCGTTGTGCCGCCGTTGGCAAATTGGAAAGGCAATCCTCCAGCTACATCTACCCATGGCTTTTCTGTAGTGAGCAGCACCCACGCTTCGCCCGGCAAGCCGATTGCAGACCCGACTTTAAATTCTCTTGTCACGCCCTGCGCATACGTATTCGGTGCGGCATTCGTCATACGCGTGTCCGCCACGCTGTTCGACCACGTCGTAAGCAGCGCCCGATCCGCTTCCGTCAATGTCCGATTCCACTCCTGCCAAAACCCGTTCGCATCCCGCTTCGAACGCGTCCAGATCCGGGCCGTCTTCTCGCTCTGTACATTGCCCATGTACATCTCGAAATACAGCTGGACGCCGCCGCTGCCGGCGCGCATCGTCATGACGTAGCCGTTCGAGGTCGGCCAGCCGCCCGCGGCGCTGCTGACTTTGAAGAACGAGAAACTGTCCGGGTAGGCCCGGTTCTGCGCGTCCGGCGCCGCATTGATCAAAGCCGAAGCCGCCAAGTAATTGTCGGCCAGACGAACGGTATTCTGTTTCGTCTCCAGGCCGCGCCGAACCGCGTCGGCGGAAATGGCCGTCGCTTGATCCGTGCTGGCATAATCCTGCGTCAAAGCAATCGCGACCTTGCCGATCGCTTCTGTCAGCTGTCGCTCCGAGACCGCGCCCTTGTCGACCGCCTGAATCAGGTCGAGAAAAAACTGCCGATTCACATTCTCGTTTCCAAGCGGAATCGGCAGGTTCAAATTCGTTGTTTGTTCCGGCATTATTTCCAGACCTCCAGTTCATCCCAATTTTTTTGAAGCGTGTCGAATCGATCCCAAGTGATATTTTTCGCATCGAGTTCGTCCCACCGCAGATACGTAAACGCATACTCCACCGCCAGATGCGCTGGCTTGATCGCTTCGATCGCCGCTTTCAGGTCGTCCAGGTTCGGAGGCAGACCGCGCGTTCCGACGAAAGTGATCGTAAACGACCACTGTTCGGGCTTGAAGCGGACCGAGACTTCGCCCTGGTCGTACGCCGCCGCCACGTTCCGTACCATGCTCCCGGAGAACACGCCGCCGCCACGCAGCTTCGACTCCACGACCGAACGGCGCTGATCGAGCGGCTTGTCCGGGTCGAACGCGATGTCCAGCTCCCGTTCCCAAATATCCAGTCCCCAGGTCGCCGTCCGCACGAAAAATTGATCCAGCGTCTCGTTCAGCGCGGCGTAGAGCAGATCCATCTCGCGACCTTTTGTCTCGGCGTCCGCCCGCATGATGCGCGAAGTCTCGTAATAATGAGGCAAATAGGAAAAAAGCTCCCGCCCTTTCGAGGAAAGGGGAAGCTCTTGATCCCGAGCGGCGGCCTGCGCAGCCAAGCTGCCCGAAGCTTCGTTTACGGCATTATCCATGCACCGTCACCGTCCCCGGAACCGCCACCTGATGCTCTTTGATCTCGATATTGCGCTCGCTCGTACCGTTTACCGTCAGCTGCGCGTAATCGATCAGCGGCGGAATATCGAGCAGGATCGCCGCAATGCGGGTGTACCGGACAAGCGGATCGCGAAAAGCAAGCTGTTTGAGGTAAGACGCGACGCCGGCCTGAATCTGCGCTTTGACGTCCGCCGCGGACGCTCCGCTTGCGAGCGTCGGCGTCACTTCGATATGAATCGGCACTTCCTCCGCCGGCATAACCGTGACGACCGGCCCGGCCGGAGCCATCCCTTCGCCCTGCCCGTCCTGCGTCGGATCGATATAATCCTGCACTTTCGATACGATCGAGGCGCCGGCGGCCCGCTTGTCGTTGTCGAGCAAATAGACGGCCACCGTGCCGGGCCCTTTCCACAGCGGAAGAACCCGGCTTGCGCCCACGCCCGGAATCTCGCCGGCCCACTGCATGTACTGCGATTTGTTGCCGCTGGTGCCCTGATTGCGAACTTTGGCGTAAAAGCGTTCCAGCAGCGAAACGTCCGATTCGATATTGCTTCCTCCGGTCGCAGCCGCCGCATTCGTAACTCCCGTCACGCCGGCAACCGAATCGGACAGCAGCGTAATCGCGCCCGGCGGGATATTGCCCGCTTTGCCCGCAAGCAGGGCACGGATCGGCGCGGAGCCTTTGCCGCTTTCGCTCAGCGTGACCGCAGCCAACGTTTCGTATTCTTTGGCAGCTTCGCCGGAACCGTCGTCCGAGAGCGACGAGACCGTCGTGCCGGCCGGCACGAGTCGGCCCGGTTCGCCCGTAAACGTGGCCGTACCTTCCGCAAAAGTCGCGCCGCGACGCGTCACGCCGTGTTCCGCCGCGCGCAGGTCCAGTTCGTCCGAGCGAAAATTGTCGTCCGTACTGGCCGCCGTGCTGACGAACCCGCGCCGCAGCAGCTCCTGGGCCCACGAAGCCGCTTCCGACAGCATAAAAGCCGCCGGGGCCTGCGTATCCCACAGAAAAGACCCTTCCGATTTATCCAGATCCGCAGGCAGCCGATCCAGCATGCGCCGCCGGATCGCTTCTTCCGTCTGTCCTTGCAAATAATAAGGAAAATCAGCCAATGCCCATCACCTCGCTTTCCAAAATTTCGACGTCTTCCTGTACGCTGGTGACGTAACAGGTCAGCGTGCAGCGGTCCCCGTCCCAGGCAAAAGAAAACCGGTCTACGGAGCCGGTGCGACGATCCGCCAGCAGCGCTTCCGTCACCATGCGTTCGATTTCGCTCTCTACAACGGCGTGCGCGTATCCGCTGCCGATCAGGTCTTCCAACTCGCTTCCATAATCGCTCGAATAGATGACGTGGCGGTAGCGCGGAGTCCGGATCGCTTTTTCGCACCACTGCACCCAGGCTTCGCGCGCGTCGGCTGACGCGATCCGGCCGCCGGGCGTCACGACAAATTCGCCTGCGCCGTAATCGAATTTCCAGCCCCGGCCGAACGCGATCGCAGCCGTTTCCGCTTCGGCCGCCGCCGTTTCGTCTCCCCAGAAGAAGCCGTCATGTTCCGGAAAAAGATTAGCCATCCGCGCCCACCACCTTGCAGAGCACGACGATGTCGCTGCCGCCGTTGATCCGGATCGCCAGCACGCGGTCGCCGGGCAGCAGCCCGACCGGCAGTTCCGCCGTCATGTAATCGCGGATCTCATGCTTGAAATCGTCCAGTTTGAGACCCGAAGAAGTGACCGTGCCCAGCACGCCGCCGAGTCCGCTCGCCATCTGCCGGGTATGTCCTTTCATTGCGGAACTCATCATATCGGCGAATTGTCCATACGGATCTTTAGTCAAGGTAATACCTCCTTTTTACGGCCGCTTCGGTCGCCAGCTCCAGCGTCATCGTGCCCGGATTCCCGAGATCGTGACCGGCCGACGTGACCAACAGCTTCATGCCGCTCAACGTGACCGCGTCTCCGGCCCGAATCGTGTTCACGTCGGGCGCGGTCACCGTAAACGTCTCCTGAATGCCGGTGAGATAACTGGCCGCAAGCTTTTTGGCCGCTTTTGCCGTTTTGACCTGATCGTCCGAGACGACTTTTTGCAGCGTTCCCAGTTTGTCCGTGCCTTTTTCGTCGACGGTCAGAATTTTGGACTTCACTTCTTTTCCGTTGGAAGAGTCCGCGGCGGCCAGCACTTTGACTTTGGTCACCGCACCTTCCAGCGTACGCATCTGGGCCACGTCGATCAGGCGATCCAGCTCATGCACCTGCGCGTTGCTGCCAAGCTTGAACAGCTCCAGCCCGCGGCCCGTCATTCGGGGATGGTACATCGCGCCGCCGGATTTGGCCGTTTCTTTGAGATCCGCGAACAGCATCGAAAAGATCGTCTGCGCCCGGTATACCGCTTTGCCCAACTTGATTTCGGTGTCCGTCTCGTCAGCCAGCTTGATCTTCCAGTCTTTGGCGTATTTGCTCAAGCGCTGCGTCGCCGTCTGGTCTTTGAGAAACAGATATTCGTCTTCGGATTTCTCCAGATAGATCATCCGGTCGTACACGGTGAGCGAAATGCGTTTGGTGCCGCTGTTGGTGCTTTCCGCGTCCCAGATGACGCCGGGATTCAGCAGCGGCACACTCTCCTCTTTGCCATAAGGCACGCCGCTGACGCGAATAGCCGTTCCGGGCGTCAAGTCCGGCAGCTGCCGCGCATTCGAGACCGCCAGACGAATATGGGCTTGGTAAGCGATTTGATCGAGCGCGTCGCGCATGCTGATGCTTTCGACCATCGGCGTCAGATCGGCGCTGCCGCCCACAATGACGTGATAGCTCACGACGGCATCACCAACCTCTGGCCCGGCTTGATCACATTCGGATTGCTGCCGATCACGCTTTTGTTGGCCGCGTAGATCAGCTGCCATTTTTCGCCGGAACCGAGCTCCAGCTTGGCAATTTTGTGCAGCGAATCGCCGCTTTTGACGGTATAGGTTTTGCTGGCGGTTCGGAGATCGCTTCGGCTCGCTTTTATCGCCGTGCCGCCTTCGCCCTGAAGCTTGGCATCCCGCCACGTGCGGAACGTCAGCTCGAAATAAATATCGCCCGGCTCGCCGCCCCGGAACGAACTGTTATACGAGATCAGGTACACAGGCACGTTGATGCCGGTATGCGAGATGACCAGGCGGACCGGTTCGGCCGAGACGAGAAACCGGTTCAGCACGTTCACTGCGGCCATCGGGTCGGGGATTTTGCTGAATCGGCAGTAGGAAGGATCGTATTTTTTCGGAAAAAAAGACGAAAACGTGATCTCCTTGATCTTGTCTCCCTGCGCAAAATCGAATTCCCCATGCTGAAGCATATTAACCGTTTCGTAACCTTTGGAGCGCGAGAAATGGATCTCTTCGGGATTGACGGGAAAACGAAAATTTTTTTTGTATCCGTAAAACAAATAAATATCCACGGCTTTCCTCCTTTCCGGGCCTGCTTGAATCGTTACGTCGCCATCGCCGTCGAAGGTCCGCCCGAACCGCCGCCCGTCGGTTTGTAGTTATTGAACGCCTGCCGCACTTTCGCGACGATCGCGGCGCCGATCTTGCCTTCGATCTCCGCGTAGTCGATCTCTTCGTGAATATCCAACTGCACGGTGCCCGGCGAGATATTGATCGAGACCTGGTTGGTCACTTCGGTCTTCGCTTCCTGGATCATGCCGGAGAGGGCGCCCATCTGCGTCTGGCTCATCTCGACGCTGATCTGACTGCCGCTTCCGGCGGCGTTGGCGCCGGCGATGCCCGCAGGCGGCGCAGCCGGCTGCGGCGGTACGGCCGGAGGCAGAACCTTAGGCGCAGCCTGACTGATGAGCCGCTGGTTCATCATCGCGATCGGATCCATCGGATCGGCAAAACGCGGAGGCGCAGGATCGCGCATGGGACCGTACATCGCCGGAGACGGAATGCCGGCCGCCTGGGCAAGCGTGGGAGAAAGCGGCGCAGACGGTTTCGGCGCGGGCTTTTCTTGTTCTTTTTTGCCCCAACTGAACAGTTCGTCCATTTTGCTTGATAACTTATCCATCGTACTATCCATGAATTCGGCAGCTTTACCGCCATATTCGTAGACCAGGCCGCCCACTTTTTCGCCGACAAAATCTCCGGCCATTCCGCCCAGATAACCGCCGACGGCGGTGCCCAGCCCGGGTAAAACAGCCGTTCCGATCGCTGCACCGGCGCTCCCGCCGATGGCTCCTCCGGCAGCGCCTCCCAACATTTCGAATCTCGCCCGATCATCGGTCGTACGTATGGCATCTCCGACTTCCAACAGCGTACCGAGCGGGCCGAAAATCTTTTTGGCTACTCCTTTGCCGAAAGTGTCCAAAATACCGGAGTCATTGACACCTTGAATGAGTTGGGAAGCCGCCTCGGCAGGACTGGATTTAGCTTCTCCTCCTCCGGAACCGGTTAGAGCGCCGTAAAAATCTTTTAAAAAATCGGCAGACGCAGTCCCGCCTTCTATGAGATTGATACCGGCACCAAGACGGTGCCCTGTTCTTTCGGCTTTCAATGTGTTTCTTTTTATACGATAGGCTTCGTCTTCCTCTCTCCTTTCTCTTTCCAAAACGGCTGTTTCCTGTGCCGTTCGCGAAGGATTCGCCATATCGTCCAAAGCCCGATCGGAATTCACCTGAAGCCTTTTATTGTCCTCATCCGCAATTTCCCTGCTTTTAGCTCTGGCGTTATGCACGTCCAGGCGTCCATCGTTTAACGTTTTACCGGCTTTAAGACCATCCACAAGCATCGAAATCGCGCCTTTTTTCTTTTCCTCCGCCGCGGGAGCCGCACCAACCTGCAAGTTCCCAAGCTTGCTCGTCAACTGCACGAGCGCATCGGTGTTGATCGTCAGCGCCGTGACCAGCGGCTGAAAATCGATCGGCGGAAAGCTCGGGGCGGGATTGATAATGGAAAGCTTCAGACTTTGCTGCTGCTGCACGATCGACGGCTTTTGCGCCGCAAGATCGGGTTTGGGCGCGATAGGCTTGTCCTTGATTATTTTCGAAGCCCCTGTAGCGATCGGCGGCAGCGGCTCGACCCGCTGAGGCACTTTCGGCACGGCCGGAGCCGCTTGGGCAATCCGGGGCAGCGCTTCGACCTTCTGCCGCACTTTCGGCATGGCCGGAACCGCGGGCATCTTCATATCCGCCGACACCTGAATGCGCTTCGAGCGAATCTGCCCGAGTTTTGCCAGCAGCCGGTCGATGTCTCTGGAAGCTTTGTCGTCAAGCGTTACCTTGGGCATCAGCTTCAACCTCGACAGCTTGAGCGCGGTTCGGTAGATCTGGTCGAAATAGCGTGCCGTAAATTTGAGTTCGTTATTCAACTTGACGATGTTCTGGTACCGGGTCCGGCCGAGCCGGTCGGAGGCCCGTTGGATCTGGTCGAAGTAGCGCGCGGTTGCTTTGAGTTCGCCGGCATTCATCGCAAACCCGTTCGGATCTGCCATAGGTTCACCTCCTCTTATCTGTAGGCAGCTCTACGCGCGGCTGCTCAGCGCTTCCAGCTCTTCTTCCGAAAAAGCCAGCAGCAGCAGGCGTTCTCCGCGCGGCAGCTTCCAAAATTCTCCGGGACGGAGATGATGGCGCACCCACATGTGGTACATCATCGTCGTCACCCCGCCGGAGCGGATCAGTTTTTTACGTCAGCGAGCTCCACGCCGAAGCCGGACAGCTCCAGGACCTTGTCGCCGACCGCGTCGAGTTCGCCTGCCAGCAGCATCCGGCGCACGGCCTGCTCTCCGCCGGACAGCTTCAAGCGGCTGATGATCCGCGGATCGCCCCATCCGTTCAGCTCCAGCCCTTTGACTTCGAGCTTGGCCGTCGCTTCCGAGATCAACAGCGCATTGAACGTCTCGCTGTCGACTTTTTCCTCCGTGCGGCCTTTGACCGTTTTGCGGACCATGCAGCGCTCGCGAATGCCGTCCACTTTGCTCGACGTCAGGCCGCGCAGCGTCATGCGCAGATCGAGCCGGCGAATCGCCACCGTTTCTTCGGGCAGTTTGTCGGCGGCTTCGAACAGCACGTCCAGGATTTGTTCTTCGGACAGGTTTTCGTTGATGCTCATTGCTAATTCCTCCTTGAATGATTGAATGGTTAAACGGTTAAAAGAAGGTCAAAAAACGGCCGCGGCCCGATTTCGGTGCCGCGGCTGTGTTCGATACAGAAAAACGGATATGAGAATCAGTTCGCGCGAATTGGGTCGAGCAGCTCGTAGCCTTCGAACGTGAACGTTGTTTCTTCCGCGACTTCCTCGCCGGCATTCCAGTTCGCAAGCTGGATCTTGTCGGGCATGCAGCGGATCAGGCGCACGCGTTCATGGCCGTACGATTCCGGATCGTCGAGCTTGGAGATGATATCGAACTTGCGGAAACCGCGGCGGATCATGTCCGACGTCACTTTGTAGCCGCTCATCGTGCCGGTGCCTTTTTTGGCCCCGTTTTTGTGGACTTTCCAATCGGTGCCGGTCAGGTTGAGTTCGCGCTTTTCGATCTCCACGCTGGCTTCCAGCTTATTGATATGGGACTGCCACACCCCGTCGATGTGCAGTTGGCCGTACGTACCGAGAATGACTTTCGAAGCATCCAACATAGATTGTTCCTCCTTGGGATCTTGAATCGTTTAGTTTGATCGGTCGGTTGTTTGGCGGACGATAGGAAAATCTTTATTGCACGTAAAACGTGCCGAACAGCTGCTCCATCACGTCGGACAGTTTCACGTTCCACTGCAGGAAGACCTGGTCGGCTTCCGGCTTGATCAGCGGCGCATCGCCGTAGTAAGCCGGGTCCTGCACGACGTCGAAGCCGTCCGCTTCGATCACGCCGCTTTGGGCGAGCAGCGCCAAATATTCTTTCATCGCGCCGATCAGCGCCAGGCGCCCTTCTTCGGTGTTGTTCACTTTGCCGATGTACGAATCTTCGGCCGTACGCTGAAGGTCGCTGCGGATCGCGTCCATGACGCGAACGGAACGGATTTTTTTCCAGGCGTTGTTCTGGCCCGCATCCGGCGCGACCAGCGTGTTGATACCGCGCAGCGTTTTGACCTGGCGGCCGTCATGGAACAGCAGGAACACGCCGTTCTTGACCGCCGTTTCCTGTTCGGAACGGCTCCAGCGGCGGGTCACGTCATCAAACGGCGCCGCATGGTACGTCGTCGATTCGTTCAGGCGTTGGCCCGCAATCAGACCGGCCACGTAAGCGCTCGTCTGCGCCGAGCTGTACGCCGCGCTGCCGAGCTTGACGCCCGTGCCGACATTGACGATGCCTTCGTGGTTCAAGGCTGCCGAACGGGCAGACGCAATCTCCGGCGCTTTGGCGGCCGTATCTTCCGCCTGCGTGCCGCCGATCACCAGCGTCACGCCGCGCCCTTCGCCGCGAAGACGTTTGATAAACGCGGCGAAGCTTTGAAGCAGGGCCGCATCAGGAGCGAAATCGAGCGCCAGCACATCGAAATCCGTCCCTTCGAGCGCCGACTGCGCCGAGACGTAATCGGCGTTGCTCAGCTCGCCGCTGCCGCTTGCGCCGCCGGCGAAGGCCGAACCGGATACGGCCGACAGCACCGCTTCCGGAGCCGCGGCTTCGGCTTTGATCCAGGGATTGCCGGTGTCCGCGTTGACCGCCGCCGCAAACGTCGACGCTTTGCCGTCCGCTGCCACGAACGTGCGCAGCAGCTTGGCTCCTTCGTACAAGCGAAGTTCGAGCGTATTCCCGTCGGTGACGCGCGGCTGCACCGCTGCGCGGAATCCGTTGGCCCGGCTGCCGGTATGGACGGCCGTCAGGCGCAGCGCGTCATTCTCGCCGGACTTGAGCGTCAGGGAAGCCGCTGCCGCCGTATCGTCGGCGATGCGGTAAGCGAGCAGTTTTTTCGGACCGCCCAGCAGAGCCAGATAGAGCGAATCGCGGGCCGTCGAACCGTTCGTGCCGTCGTTCGAATACATGCGGTCGATCGCCGCCTCGCTGCCGATCTCGACGAATTGGCGTTCCGGGCCCCAGTCGCTTTTGACCAGAACCGCGACCGTGCCGCGGCTGCCCGGCTGAACCGCCGAAGCGGCCGCCGCCTGAAAATTCATATACAATCCGGGAAGGACCGGTTTTTCCGTCATACTCCAAGTTCCGCCTGCCATATTACTTCACCTTCGCTTTCATAAATTGTTTGATCTTCCGCGCGGCCTGCTCGACGGTAAAACGTTCCGCCGGGTCCAGGCACAGCGCGCCGTGCAGCACTTCTTCCCGCACGCCGAACAGTTCGTTCGCGTGCTCCGCCAGTTCGCCGGCCGTATATTCGGCCGGCTGCCGGCTGCCGCCACTTGCGGCTTCCGCCGGTGTCGGGCTCTTTGTCCCGGGTTGGGTCTCCTGCATGTCGATCCCGCCTTTATCCAAGTGTGTCCCGCCGCGCGGCCTTCAGTCCGCCTGCTTGAAGCCGACGTACCCGATCCGAACGGGCGGATCGGGCTCTCCCGGCCGAACGGGCGCCGCGGCGGCGCGCTCCAGCACGTCAAGCCGCAGTTGGCCTTTGACGAAGCCGTCCGCTTCCAGATCCGCGACCACGTCCGCGATCGTCGCTCCGCGCGTTCCCGGCGCGGACGCCTCAAGGCGCTGCGCGCCGCTGAGGCGCTGCGTCAAGCGTTCGAGCGCTGCGCGCTCTTCCGCCGGCCCGCGGCCAAGCACATGCGCGGCATACGTTCGCCGCACGTCGAAGGCCGACGGCTTGGCCGTCACTTTGCGGCTGCCCGAGAGCCGCCACAACACGCACGGGCGCTTGACGGCGTTCGGCCAGCGATCGGCCGCCACGTGCCAGTCCGAGCCGAGCAGCTCGGACGACAGCTTGGCAAGCGCGGTCAGTTCCGCGCCCGCCGGGCCCGCATCGGCCGGCACACCGGCCGGCTGCCGGTAGACGGCGAAGCGCAGGCCCCGCGTCAGGCCGCCAAGCAGAGCGTCCGCCCGGTCCCCGTCGGCAGAGCCGACGTAGACACAGGCGAAACTTTGCGCTTCGCCTACGGCTCCGGCTTCCGGTTCGCTGTGCAGAACCGCTTCATGCAGCGCGGCTTCGATACGGCCGGCCAGTTCTTCGATCTTGTCGAAGCCGCCCGACGCCGCATCGGCATACGGCCAGACCTTGACGATCCGCCGGTAGCCGATCCAGTCGTTTTTGCGAATCTCTTCGCCGAACGTCACGACGGCGCCGAATCCGCCAAGGGCCGATCCGACCCCGGGCAGGTCATGCACGCGGCCGTTCAATCCGGCCACCTGTTCTTCCAGCCTTTTTTTGATCGCCTTCCGAATCGCAATCCCCTCCTCCCTTTCCGCATTTCCCTTTCTTTTCCTATCCAACCTTCGCCTTGTCGCTTATTGCGCTTACGGCTCTTACGATTCTTACAGCGCTTATCGCGCCTGCCGCACTGCCGCGTTCAAAGCTTCGGGAGTCTCGCAAGGACCGGCTCTCGCCGCGAGGCGCATGACAAAGACGGCTGCCTGGCCCCATGGGGCCGCATCCGTCCGTGCTGCGTGATTTGGCTTCTTCGAGCTTTCGGCGCCCGGCCTCTTGCTCAACTTCCCGATGATATAATCTTACCGCCTTTCGCGCCAAACGAAGGCGGCGAAGCGTCCGGTTTTCGTCCGATAAACGGAGACAAAAAGACGAGGCTTGGACGAAAAAAAGGCGAGTGACGCGGCAAACCCCGCAGCACCGCGGTTTGCGCTCTTTTTCCGGAGCGGCATACCCTTATATTCGAGCCCTGCCCCGCCGCGTTCCGAATTCGTTTCTTCATCTATATAGCGAATATATAATGGATACGGAGCGGAGATCGAAGCCGCCCGCAGCCTGTTCCGAGGCATCCGCGCCTTCGCTCTTGTGCGGGATCGAGATTTCTCTTATAATTGTTTATTGTCAATACGCTTGCCCTATGCTACTATATAGTGTATGTGATTATTGATTATTTTAAGAAGGAGTTGAAAATAAATGAAACAAGGAATCCACCCGGACTTCCAACCCGTCGTATTCATGGACACGAGCACAGGGCACCAGTTCCTGAGCGCCTCGACTCGTAAATCCAACGAAACCGTAGCTTGGGAAGACGGCAACACTTACCCGCTGATCAAAGTGGAAGTGAGCTCCGATTCGCACCCATTCTTCACTGGCAAACAGAAAATTCTGGATGCCGGCGGTCAAGTTGAACGCTTCAAAAAGAAATACAACATGTAAGCTCAAGTCCGCTAAGCGGACTTCTACGACCAGGCAGCGGATTTTTCCGACGCCTGTTTTTTTTGCGGTTTTGCCGCTTCCCGGCAGCCGTCAAAAAGCCGCGACGCCCTTTTACGGGCATCGCGGCTTTTTTCGGTTTTGACTTTATGTCTCTTTCGGGACTCTGCTCCCCTTACTCTGTTCAAAGTTGCGGCTCTATTCGACTCCGGCCTTCTTTTCAAAAAGAAGCTCCCTCTCCGCCCTTATTCCGCGGGAGCGTCCGCTGCCGGTTCTTCCGCCCCCGACACTTCCGGCCGCGCCAGCTTGTACAGTTCCAGGAAACTTTGTTTATCCGGCGCGTCTTTCTGCACTTTCCAGCCGTCCTCGCCTTTTTGCATGCGGATCGAGCCTTTCATCGGCAGCGGATCGCGTCCGCCGGAAAATACGAGGTTCAGCGTGTAATCGAACGTCACCTGCTCCTGCTCCAGGTCCACGCTTCTCGTCGTCATGTCGATCTGCTCGACGCTCAGTTCGGAATCGGTATGGATCGCCGCTTCATAAGGTACGTTGGCCGCCTGATTGGTGAAATATACCGACAAAAACTCGCTTTCCGCATACGGCGACAGCTCGCCGTGCCGTCGTTCGATCCAGTCGATCATACTTTGTTCGCCCTGCCGGAATTCTTGTTTGAACACATCCAGCTTATCCGGCGTGACGGTGAGATCTTCGCGCTTGAAGTCCGCCGCCGCTTCCCGCGCCTCGGCTTCGGCTGCCGCCTGCTGCTCCGCCGGCGTGCCGCCGAGAACGCCGCCCGCGTTCGGACCGCTCTGGCCCGATCCGGGATTGACCTGCGTCTGCGCGACGTTCGGCGCCTGCGCCTGATCCAGCCAGCCCGCCGAATTTGCGCCCCAGATGCCGCCAAGCAGCACTCCGGCCGCCAGCACCGCGCCTCCGACGAATTTGCCTCTGCGTTTTACCGTTGTCTGTGTATGTTCCATGTTCGTCTCCTCCTTGATCCTGCTCATTTGCGCGAGCGTGGGTTCTGTCGGGATCGGACCCGGCTCGCGTTCCAGCGCCGAATACCAATTCGGCCGTTCGCCCCGATGTTCTTCGCGGGCTCGTCTCGGTTCCGGCTCGTTGAATCGGCTCATGCTCGTTCCTCCTCTTCCATCAGGCGATCCATCCGGCTTCGGGCCCGCGACAGCCTCGATTTGTACGTGCCTTCCGGAATGCCGAGCAGCTCCGCGCCTTCGCGCGCCGTCATGCCGTAATGCGCTTCGAGCAGCAGCGTCTCGCGCAGCTTGTCCGGCAGCCGGAACACGAGCTCCCACACCCGGCGTTCCCCGGCTTCGGCCAGATACGCTTTTTCCGCCGAAGCCGCCATCCGGTCCGGTTCGATCTCGGCGGACGGGACGACCCGGCGCATCCACGCCGAACGTTTGTGGTTGACGTACGTATTTCTCGCGATGCGCATCAGCCACGTTTTGAGCGAAGATTCCCGCCTGAAGCGATCCAGCGAACGCAGCGCCTTGACGAAAGTATCCTGCGTCAGATCGTCGGCGGTGACGCGGCTGCCGGACATGAAGAAGAGATACTTCCACACGTCGCCCCAATGCGTGCGCACGACGGTATCCGGATCGATCGCTTCCATCTCCCCGTCGGAACGTTCCTTCATTTTGTCCATCTTCTCACCTCTTCTATACCTTATAGACAAAGGCGAAGCCGAATCGTTCCCTTTTTGCGCAAAAAAGTTCAAAACCCTTTTTCCGCCGCGCGGCTCTCCTCACTCTTCCCGGCCTGCCCGTTTTCGCGCGCTTTCCCCTTTTTTGGCCGTCAAGCCTTCAAGATCCAGCATGCCCATCGCGGACAGCGTCAAAGCCATTTTGTAAAAAGCGCCCGTGCGCACTTTGACGTACGTGTCTTTGCTGATCGGCGGATCGAATACGTGATTGTACACTTTGTAGTCGAACACGTCGTCCTGCTTCATGTAGCGCTCGCGCAGCAGCAGCCGTTCCCGGTCGTTCAGACGTTCGACGATCCGTTCGATCCGTTCGCAGTAAGCGGCGCGGGCGGCGGGCATGTCGACGTTGTACAAAGCGACGGAGGCGGTGGAATCGCTGACCGTGCCCGTGAAGCCGGAAGGCACTTCATTATAGGAAGAAGTCAGGCGGGCTTCCCTTTCCTCGAACGTGATCGTTTTGTAAATGCGGTATTTTTCCATGACCCCTTCGACGGCGGCCTGCGTTTTGCGGCGGTCGAGCTGGGGCAGCTCCAATGCGTCATCCATTGTTTTGGTCTCCTTTTGTTGTCTTTTGGCAATATCCAAGGCGGACAACTCTCTTTTTTTAAGCTGGCGTTCGTATTTTGTTCGTATCTCTGTTTTAACCTTACCACATCTTTTCCAAACTCGTAAAGAAACATTTTGGCGTTTTTTTCCACCTGTAGGAGACAAGCCTTTACGGGCGCGGTTTCCGCCTTTTGGCAATATTTTGATCCGCTCATTTACCCGGCAGCCGATATTGGGTATATTAAAATAGAGAAGGAGCGCCGCAGGGCGACCGGCCAAATTGACGAAGCGAGGAAGGGTGCGCATATGGAAAAGCGGTTCGGCAGTTATTTGAGACAGGTTCGCGAACGCAAAGGCTGGAGCATCAACCGCCTGGCCGGAGCTGCAGGCGTCAGCACGTCGCAGATTTCCCGGATCGAGCACGGCCTGCGCGGAGTGCCCAAGCCGCAGACGATTACCAAGATCGCCCAGGCCCTCGGCGTTCCGTACGAAGAGATGATGAACGAAGCCGGCTATCTGCACGACCTGAACGAGAGCTCGGCTCCGGACTGGGCGACTACGCGCGACAAGCGGGACTTCAAGAAGATGCTCGAAGAAGACGGCGAGCTGATGTTCGACGGCATTCCGCTGGACAAGGAAGACAAGCAGCGCATCAAGGACGTGCTGACCGGCCTGTTCTGGGAAGCGAAGCAGATGAACAAACGCAAACCGTAAAGCTTCGACCGCGCTGTACCCCATATTCCGCCAAAGGAGGACACGGACGGTGGAACCGATGCAAAAACTCGTGACCCGCCTCATAGGCAAGACCCGCACGACCGATCCGTTCGCCATGGCGGAAGCGCTCGGCATTCATATTCGCTACATGGACCTCGGCAAATCGACCAAAGGCCTGTATTACCGCAAACTGCGCAGGCGCTTTATCGTCATTAACGAGCAGCTGCCGGAGGAATGGCGGAATTTCGTCTGCGCGCACGAGCTGGGCCACGACCGGCTGCACAAAGGGATCAACCGCTTTTTTATCGAAGAACATTCGTTTTTCAGCGCGGGCAAGCTGGAGCGGCAGGCCAACCGGTTTGCCATGCTGCTGCTGACGAGCGGAACGGAACCGATTCCCGGCGAATCGTTCGAGACCTTTTTGCTGCGCAGCGGCATTCCCGCGGATTGCGTTTATTTTTTTGCCCATTGACCGAACGTACGTTCCAGTGTCGAATTTTAGTAGGTACTAGGTCAAATTGACCATTTCCAATTTTTTATAAAAGAAGTGTAACCTTATAGGGCTTTTTGTTCGATAATAGACAAGACGGCCGTGACTGCAAGGTCCGCCACCCGATTTACAAACTTGCTTATCGAAGGAGAAGATCATGATCCGACAAAAAAGAGTAATGCGTACCCTGGCCCTTCTGCTGATGATTGCCGCGATCGCTTTCCCGGCCAACGCGTTTGCCGCCACGGGAGACGTTAGCTCGATTGCGTTCGACGACGCCACCAAAAAAGAACTGGTCATCGGCCAAGCGGCGAAGCAGCTCAAAGTCTACGCCACGGTCGAAGGCTCCACTTCCAAAAAAGACATAACGGCTACCGCTGCCTGGACTTCTTCGAACCCCAACGTCGCGCTGGTCACCAAAGGCCTCGTGTCGGCAGCAGGAAGCGGCAGTGCGATCATCACCGCCACTTACGAAGGCGCGGTCGCAACGGTTGAAGTCTCGGCCTCCTATCCGTACACCAAGCTCGCTCTCAAGCCGGTCAAAAGCGGTACATACAAGCTGGGCGATCCCGCATCCGATCTCAAAATCGCGGCCAAGCTTACAGGCGGCGAAGACAAAGACAAAGTGACCGACGTGACGTCGCTCGCGACCTGGACCAGCTCCAATCCGGCCGTGCTGACCGTCGAAGCCGGACAGCTGAAGCTCGTCGGCAAAGGCACGTCCGTCGTGACCGCCAAATACGCGGGACAGACGGGTACGTTCACGGCGACCGTCGATCTTCCGTATTCGTCGCTGGAGATCCGCGATCTTGGCAAAGCGGCTTCCGATCTCGAACTGCTCGTCGGCGACGAGCTGAAGCTCTCCGCCGTCGCGCCGGCTGCCGGAGGCAGCACCGAAAAAGACTTGACGGCCGACGCCGCGTGGACCACGTCCAACGAAGCCGTCGTATCCGTCGACAAAGGCGTGCTTACGGTCAAAACGGCCGGCAAAGCAACGGTTACCGCCCAATATCTCGGCGTGACCGGCTCGCTTGACGTCTACGTGCGTTCGCCGTACGAAGCGCTGGTGCTCGTGCCTTCGGAACCGACGCCTCTGTTCCTCGGCGAGACGCTCGACGTCAAAGCCGAAGTGCGCGATCGCGCCAACTCTTCGCTGGACGTGTCGGCGGATTCCAAATGGTCGTCGAGCAACCTGCTGACGGCAACGGTAGACAACGGCAAAGTGAGCGCCAAATCGATCGGCACCAGCACGATCAAAGCCGATTACGTCGGCATTTCCAAAGAAATCAAGCTTACGGTCTATCCGACGCTCAAATCGCTTGAAGCGCCCAAAGCCGATACCGAGCTGTACCGCGGCGAGACGGAAGCCCTGCCGAAGATCAGCGGGGTCAAGCTCGACGGGTCCAAGCTCGACCTGAGCGGCGACGTCAAATGGACGTCCGGCGACAACGCGATCGCCTCGATCGAGAACGGCAAGATCGTCGCCAAATCGTCGGGTACGGCGACGCTGTCTGCCGCTCTGCCGGCAGCCCCTTCCGTCGTCACGCCTGCCGGCGACGTATCGGTACGCAAAGAGACGGTCCAGTTCAAAGTGACCGTCAACGAGAAAGTACTGCTGCTGATGGGACCGGATGAAGCGTTCAATCTGATCGTCGGCGAGACTTCCCCGATGCCGACCGTGAATGCGGTATGGGAAGACGGTCAGGAGAAAGACGCTTCGGCGCTCGTCAAATGGACCGTCAGCGGCACGAACGCCGTCATCAAGACGACCGACAAAGGCCAGGAGATCAAAGCGCTGGTCAAAGGTTCCGTGTCGCTCAAAGGCACGTACCTGAACAAATCGATTACCGTTCCGGTGAAAATCGAACCGAAGATCACGAAGATCGTCGTCGATCCGACTTCGATCCAGCTCAACATCAAGTCCAGCAAATCGATCAAAGCGACCGCGTTCTACGCGGACGGCTCCAAAGTATCGCTCGGCAGCAAAGTCGGTTGGGTCTCGTCCAATCCGCTCGTGGCTTCGATCGCGACCACTTCGGTCAAAGGCCTTGCCGAAGGCAAAGCGACGCTGACCGGCTCGTATCAGGGCATGCCGCTGAGCGTGGAAGTCACCGTCGTGCCGAAGCTGACCAAGCTGACCGTTGCCGAGAAGACGCTGAAGCTCGCTCCCAAAGCGACCGCCAAAATCAGCGTGACCGCGCTCTATGACACCGGCGCTACGGCCGAAGTGTCCGGTCAGACGACATGGACCAGTTCGAAGCCTAACGTTGCGACCGTATCGGCTGCCGGACAGATCACGACGCTTGCCGAAGGCAAGACGATGATCCGCGGCAAGTTCGGCGGCAAGCTCGTTACCGTCTCCGTCACGGTCAAAAATTAAATCATATCTTGCCCCGCCCGTTAAAAGGCACGCAAAAAGGCCCTCTCCGTCGCCGGAGAGGGCCTTTTTGTACGGTCATACGTTATGCCGGTCGATTTGTGCCTGCCTCCCGCTTGCGAGGGAAACGTCGGCTTGCCGCGACCGCCGAGGAACGCCGTTACAGCTCCGAAGACACGTCTTCGCTTGCGCTGCCGTTCTCGGTTTCGCCCACCGGGCGATACGTGACGCTGTCGAGCAGCAGGCCTTTGCCTACAGGCTCTCCGTTCAGCGTAATCATGATTCTCATCGGGTTTTCGGATTCGGTATGCATCATGTTCAGTCACTCCTGTTCGCTTCGTTATGAATGTATGAGAGATTCGTTATAGTCGGCCTGAAAGATTGGTATTTTAAAAGGAACTTCGGTACACTTGTTAACGTACAATCTTTTGCGACCTTTCGAACTGCCGATCGTTTGGCTAAAAGTTCGATCCATAAGCCGCCCGCTGCGGGCGCCCTTTTATTTATACCCGTTCCTTACGCCCGTTAAACGCTTTCTCGATTCGCCCCTCTCGGCGTTCCGCACGACCGATTGTCTTGTTATCCCACTCTCATGATCGAGGTGACTGTTCACGATGAACTACGGAATTTCCCGGATTCTTCGCAAAAGCGTCCCTGCCGCCCTGCTGCTCGGCCTGCTGCTGCTTCCTGCGGGACGCCCGGCCCATGCCTGGGAACCTTTCGATAATTTTGTAAACGGATTGGAAATGTTCGGCCAGCTTCCGAGCGAAGTCAACGAACTCAAGCAGGGCTACGACGAGACCGTCGACAAGTTGGAAGACGCCCAGGCGGATATTCAGGCTTACCGCGACGATATGGATACGTACCGCTCCCAGATCACCGAGCTGAGCGAGCAGAATCAACGGCTGGACGAGCAGAACAAACAGCTGCAAGATACGGTAGCGCTGCTCAATGCCGCGCAGCAGGACCGCGACCGGAGCGCCCGCACGATGAAGTTCGTCATCTTCGCCCTGGTCGGCCTGTTCGTCGGGTATTTCCTGCTGATTCGCGTGCTGCGCCTCGGCCTGCGGGGCAGACGATGATCGGAGGACCGTCATGAACATTATCCACGAACAATCCGGCGACTCGTTCGGCGCCCAGGCCTATACGTTCGAACTCGGCGAGAGCGACGTCGCGCACGTGCTGCATCCCCAGCAGGTCATCGCGTATCGGGGCGACCCGAGAAAACGCAGCGATCGCCTGCTGGAGATCAGCCGCATGATGCGCAAGCGCAAGCTGATCCGCGCCGACTTTCAAGGCGAATGCGCGTTTACCGCCGTGCTGCCGGCCGGCTTCGGTCTGCAAACGCTCGAACTGAACGGCGGCAGCGACATGCTGTACGACTTCCGCCATCTGTTCTTCTACACGGACGGCATTGATATGAAAAGCCGGTTCCTGAAGCTCAAAAATATGCTGATTACGCAGGACGCGATCAAGATGAAGTTTTCCGGCCAGGGACAGATCGGCATCATGACCCAGGGCACCGTTTTTCAAGCCGAGCTGCACGAGAAAGAACCGCTGTTCGTCCATGCCGGCAGCATTCTCGCTTACCCGGAGAACGCCCGGCTCGACTTGTCCGTCTACGGCAACCACCTCGCCAGCCAGCATATGCATTATCATTGGAAAATGACCGGCCGCGGCCATGTGCTGCTTCAGGCCGGCGGCACCCGCAGCCAGGAACTGCGCGAACATATGGAAGACGACGGTTTGGTGAAACGCATTTTGAGAGAAGCTATTCCTTTCGGGAACGTATTTATTAAATAGCTTTGAACCTTTCCAATCAGCGCCTTGATTCAGGACTTTGAACGCGGACGGGTCAACCGCGTTCAAAGTCTTCCCGTAAGCGTCTTCCAATCAAAGGTTCAAAGCCCGCTTCCTCGAATCCATTTTGAAAGTCATCACACCCGATTTTAGCAAATCAAAGGCTCCATCCCCCACTCCCCAAAAAAAAGCCGCCCTTCCCCCGTCACCGGGAAAGGCGGCCTTCTTTATAATCCTCTTATAATCCTCTTATAATCGTCCATCCACGTCCGCTTACGCTTCGTCCCCTGCCGGCTCCATCGTATCCCAAGCCGCGTCGACCAGCGTATCGAACGCTTCCCCGTCGTTCTCGATAAACTCCTCGAACGCGAGAATCTCTTCTTCCGGGCCGGGCTGCTTCAGGAAATGCAGGCTGTATTCCCACATGTCTCCGCTTTTGCTGTAGATCGTCAGCTCGTAAGGCTCTTTGTGCCCGGTCACTTCCGCTTCGACCTTGCCTTTGTAGCTTTTGTCTTCCATACGTTCCATGCGGGCATTCACGATCTTGATGTCCATATTCCGGTCGTCCTCCTCGATCTTCTTGCTTCTTATACTCCCGCTGCGGCTATTCCAGCAAGCTGGAAATAGACTGGAGGCGCTTCGATTCGCTCTGCGCCGCCGCGACCTGCGTCGGTTCGGAGCCCGCGCCGCTGCCCTGCATCAATCCCAGACGATCGTTCATCTTCTGGTTGATCTCCGTCATGCGGCCGGTCTGTTCCGTAGCCGATTTGATAATCGTCCGGTTGGACTGTTCGTACAGGTCCATCGCCGTGAACAGGTCGCCCATCGCGCGTTCGACCGCTTCCAGCTGCATAGCCGGCTTGCCGAGCAGTTCGTTCGTTTTCTGCGTCGTTTCCTTGAGCATGCGCGAGTTATCCTCGAACATGTTCTGGAGCGTCTGATTGGCCGTATTGACCGCTTCGATCGTCTCCATCTGATCCTGCAGCGCCATCGCGATCATCGCCGACACCGTAATCAGATGCTGCGTCTTGTCGATCGTGGAGTCGACGGAATCGATCAGCTTGTCGTTATTGTCGTTGATAATGTCCGTGCCCGCAATCGCCTGCTGGTAGAGCATGATCATCTCGGTAAACGATTGGATGCGCGTGACGACTTTGCGCAGTCCGCGTTCCAGCGTCGGCTTGCGGCCCGCATTTTCCGGCTTAGCGATTTCTTCCTCGAACAGAACCTTCAGGCGGTTGCCCATCGCGATCCGCATTTGCAGATTGTACACTTCTTCGATCGACGTCCGTTTGAGATTGCGCATGTACGCCATATTTTCTTCCAGCGTATCTTTGCCGTTGCGCAGCGACATGACGATGGCGTCGACGTTCGTTTTGACCGACTGGTATTTGTAGATGTAGTTTTTGAGCGGCGTTTTGCGCAGGATCTTGTCGAAAAAGCCGACCTGTTTGCTTTTGCTGAGCGAGTCGATCTCGGTCCGCAGGCGCAAAATGTTGTTGCCGACTTCCGAGCGCTTGCCGGCTACCATATCATTGACCGGGCGCTGGAGCATTTCCAGCGACTGGCCCGCTTTTTCCATCGTGCGCTGGCCCATCCGTCCGATCTGGTCCATCAGTTCGTCGAGCTGCATATTGTCGGTGTTGGCGACTTTTTGAATGACCTGCTTCGCTTCCTGCTCGACTTTGTCCATATCGTTCTTTTTCAGTTCGACCGCAAGGTTCATAGACATGAATAGTCCTCCTTTGGCGATTTGCTCTTAATCCGAAGTCCGGTAACGCTGCTGAATCAGATCGACGCGGCTTTGCAGTTCGATCAGGTCCCGATGTTCGATCGTCTCCACGTACAGCGACAGCCGGGAATTGATATCCTTGATTCCGTCGAGCAGCAGGCGGCGATTTTTGCGTTTGGCTTCGCCGCTCAGCTTCAGGAACGGATTGATCGCGCCGTTGAGGTCTTTGAACACCAGACGCTGAATATTATGGTTGATCTTGCTATCGTTGATTTCTTTGAGCTGCGGAATAAGGCGGGAAATGCGGGCCAGCAGCGAGATCGTTTTCTCGACGATTTCGTCGTCCAGCGAGTTTTTCTGACCTTCGGAAATAAGCATCTCCTCGATCACCGAAATGTACTCGTGCACGGGGTCCCACATCTCGTCGGCTTCCGACCGGGGTGCCTGCGTCCGCGTGGCGGCCGGGGCCGCAGCGGGAACGGGAGCGGCGGAAGGCGTAGGCGCCGGAACGGCATCGTAGGCCGACCGTCTGCGCTCCTGCTCGCCGCGCGCGGCCGCTTCCTCGCGCAGCCTGCGCTGCACCGCTTCGTCGACGGCCGGAATGCCGGTCCGTCTTCCGCTCGGCGGCAGCACTTCCGGCTGCGGCCGGGACTGCGGCGATACGTCGATCGGCAGCGGCTTGGGCTTGCGCCGCTTGAAGGCGCCGATACTGAGCAGCACCGCGCCGCCGGGAATAAGCATCGAGATCGGCTCCGGCAGGAACCCCTGCGAGACGAGCGCGACCGCATAACCCGCGATAAGGGCCGTAAAAGGCAGCCCGAAACGTTTGATATAATCGATCATGCTTGAACACCTCCAGCTTGATCGCGGAGCATGGACCCGCCGGGCCGGCGTTCGCGTCAGTGGTCGGACACAGCCGACCCGCCGCGGACGCTATCCAGCCTGACGGCCTGCTCCACGTAACTTGCCTTGATGCCGAACTCCGGCTCGGGCGGCCGGCACTCTTCGCCGAACGCCGCTTTGACGGCGAAATACGGGAAATTGACGCCCGAGAGACAGGTAATATACAAACCGCCGGACATGCGCGGATTGATTTCCAGCAGTTTGGGAACACCTTTATTGTACTTTACTTGAACGTTAAAAGCATAGGGAATACGGCAATTTTCCGCGATGCGCCGCGACAGGGCAAGCAGTTCTTCCGAATATTCGAGCTGGTACACGCGGCCTTCGGACTTCAGGCGCGGCACGGCCGTCAGCAGGCGGCCCGCCGCGTCGGCCAGGCAGTCGATACTGTATTCGTCGCCTTCGAGCATCTCCATCACCATCAGATCGTCGAAGCTCTCGACCGACGACAGCGTGCGGTACGTTTCTTCGTACGTCGTCTCAAGCGTGACCCAGCCGTACAATTCTTCCAGCGGATCGCCCGCTTCTTCCTTGATGATCCGGAAGCCCATGCCGCCTTCCGCTTCGGTCGGCTTGAAGCAGACGGTCTCGCCGGCTTCCCTCAGCTCCCGGTACGCCTGCGCGAACTGTTCGGCGGTGCGGACGACCCGGTAATTCGGGATGTCCACGATGCCTTTGCCTTCGAGCGAACGGTAAAACTTTTCTTTGTTCATCATGTTCTCCAGCAGTTCCATGTCGCCGCAGACCATTACGCGAGTGCCGATCTCTTCGAATCGGCCGATATGCCGGGCAATCAGTTCCATATGCAGACGCGGAATGAACAGGTCGATCCCGTGTCTGCGGCAAAAGTCGAGACAAAACTCGATATAGGCTTCGCCTTCGACTTTGGGTTCGGTTTCTTTGACGTCGCAGGCGCTCAGCGAAACGTGGTCGATGCTCGGATGCGTGCCGTAAAATTCGAACCGCTCTCCGTCTTCATTGTTGCGGATCAGGTTCACGTAATGGTAAGCGACCGAGAACCAGCGGTTCAGCCATATTTTTCTCATCGTTCATCTTCCTCTTCTGCATTTTTGCACAGCGATGTCTAACGGCATTACGGGGTAGTACGCGGGACAAGGCGATCCGGTTTCGTTCAGCGCTTCTCGCCGGACGCCAATCCGGACTCCGCAGCGGGCAGCGCGAACCATTCGGCGATTTTGGCGATCAGGTCTTCCGCCGCTCCCATGCCGTCCCGTTCGGTGAACGCATAGACGCCCGATTCCATATGCGCGGCATAAATTTCTCCGTGCCGCGGCACGATCGCGTAATCGGCCGCTTTCAGCAGGCTTTCGTCCAGCAGCGAATCGCCGGAAGCGGCGATCCTGGACGCGCCGGACAATTTTTTGACATGCAGCAGACCGTCTCCCTTGCTTACGCCGTCGGGTACGAGATACATTTTGCGGCCCTGCACCGACAAATTCCAGCGCATGCCGGCAAGTTCCGCGCGAAACTCTTCGACGGCGTCCAGCGGCATATTGTCCCGGTCCAGAATAATCGAAAAGAACAGGCTGTCGGAATGCCGGTACGACTTGACCCATTCCGGCGAAGAGATACGTCCGAACGCTTCGATCACTTTGTCCGCATGCTCGCTGCGCGATAGCGCTTCCGCCACGTGGCGCTGCCAATCGGGGTCCGGCACGCCGTCGACGAGCACATTGCCTCCGTTGCTCGTCACGGCGTACTTCGGATTGAACGTTTCCCGAATGTAGAAAATGCGCTCGTACTGCTCGATCGTCCGCGTCGTGACAGGTACGAACAGCGTCGTTTTCGCCAATTCGACGAGCAGCCTCGCCGTCTCCGGCGACATGAACGAGATATGCTCGCCCTGGTACAGCTCCACGGGGATGACGTCGGCGGCTTCGAAGTTCGGGCCCATCGCTTTTTTGGAATAGATCAGGGTACGGTCAAGATCGCTCGCGAAAATCATGGCGTGCCTCCGTTCATCGGTTTGATGATGCCGCAGCAGGAATAGGTCAGGCCCGGGTACACTTCCACCGGAACGCCGCGGTCTTCGGCCAGCAGCAGGATATGGCGCAGATGCGGGTTGTCGAGCCGGTCGACGAGAATCTTCCACGGCACGCGGCGCAGCAGCACCCGCGTCGTCTCACCGACGCCCGGCTTGACCAGATTGACGTCGGCAATGCCGTAATCGTGCTGGATGCGGGCGATGTCTTTCATGCCCTGCCAGCTGGATACGTTCGCTTCCGGCAGATTCTCAAGCTTCTCCGCTTCGAGCCGCGCTTCGGCTTGAATGTCTGCGTAGTAGCTGCTCACGCGATCGACGAACACGTTGGAGACGTCGTCTTCCAGCCATTCCTTGTAATACTTTGCCCCGTGAAAATCGTCCGGGCCGATCAGGTCGCCGCGCAATACGGTGCGGCTCATCAGTCCCGAGACGGTCGAATTCAGGCAGGCGCTCGGAATAAGGAAATCTTCGCGCGTGCCGAACGTTTCCGAGCAGCGGCCCGGATCGGCCAGCACGGCCAGGTCGTCGTCGAGTTCGATGCCGTATTTGGCTGCCATCGTCTCGCGGGCTTCTTCCACCACTTTGCGGATAGCGCCTTTGCCGGTCCATCCGTCGACGAACTGGATACGGCGGCCGGGATGCTGCCGCTGCATGTACAGCACGGCATTTTCGTCGATGCCTTTGCCGCGGATGATCGAGATGCTGTAATGCGGCAGTTCCGCCCCGTACACCTCGCGGAAGTACCGTTTGATCAGGATGCCGATCGGCGTGCCCGCGCGGGCCAGCGAAGCGAGCACGAAGTCGGTGCCGTGACGGGCTCTCAAGCGTTCCGAGACGATGCCTGCCGCAAGCGACACCTCGCGCGCCGTCTCCTCCAGCGTCTCGTGGAACAGCGCCAGATACTCCGGCGTCGGCCGGTATTCGACCGGCAGCATTTCCGAATAATGCGTGCCGCCCTGGATCGCTTCTTCGCGGTCTTCGGTCGGGCGTTCCAGGTGAACGTCGCTCAGGTCTTTCAGCAAAAAGACGACGTCTTCCGGGCTGTAGCTGCCGAGCTTCTCGGGAACCGGCAGCGATTTGGAATTCACGGTATCGTTCGACATGGTCATTGTCCTCCTTGTGGGTTCGCGCTGCGGGGCCGGCTCGCGACCGCCAAATGCACGACCGGCACGCCGGTATGCGCAAGCGCCGCAAGCAGCGGCTTCAGATTCTCTTCGGGCGGCGTCCGCTCCAGGAAAACGAAAATTTCGTCGTACGCCCCTTCGGGGATATTGTAAAAGAAATTCGGCACGCCGGCATCGTCCGGCGACGTATGCGCAAAAGCGCTGCGCACGGCGTAGCCTTCTTCGTCGAGGACGTGGATCGGACTGCGCGTGCTCGACTGGTACAGCACGCCGTCGCCCAATTCCGCGGCGATGCGCATCGGCACGTACATGAATTCCCCGGTGCCCATGCAGAGCGTCCGGCTGCCTGTGCGCCGGCTCCGCAAGTAAGCGGCGGCGTCCCGCACCTGCCGCTCCAGTTCGGCGTTGTCGGCTTCGCGCATGCCGAAACGTCCGGTCCATTCCAGATACGGACAGTCCGAAGCCCGGCCGGACGTCTCTTCCGACACCGCGTCCAGGTGGCTGAAGAACGAAGAAAGTTCATGCCGGACAAGCTCCGTGCCGCCTTCCGGGCGAGGGGCCTGCGCCGGTTGGGTCAACCGTTCGACCGGTCCGCCGTCCACCTGGATCTCTCCTTCGATCAGCGAGATCGTCTCGATCGAAATGGCCAGTTCCGCTTCAAGCTCCGCAAAGCGCCGGCGGTCGGCTTCTCCGCGCCAGTCCAGCAGGCTGGCGACGACGTAACGGCGGCGCGGATGCTTGCCCTGCAAATCGCGAATGATGTTCAGCGCGGTGTTGCCGGTCGTCACTTCGTCGTCGACGAGCACGACCGTGTCTTCCCCGGCGAAAAACGACGTCTCGCGCGCATAACAGCGATGCGCCGTCGCGTGCGAATGTTCTTCTTCGAAGCTCAATACGGGCTGCTTGTCGACAAGCGCTTCGCGGGTCGTATGCAAAAAGCGCGTATCGCCCGCGAAGCAGTCGTACATCGCGTGCCCGAGCGCGGTCGCCGTCTCGGCAAAAGCGATAAACAGCGCCGGTTCGCCGACCGGCAGCTTGTCGGCCTGCAGCCGGGCGTACAGCTGCCGGGCCGATTCGGCGTCGCCCTGAAGCGCTGCGCACGCCTCTTCGAGGCTGTAGGCGCCGCTCTCCGCAGCCGGAAGGGCCGACTCCCCCGCTGCCGCTTCCGCGCGGCGGCGCTGCCACAGCAGGGCAAGCGCCGCGCCGCCGAGCAGCGATTTGTGCGGATCGACCGGAATATGCTTGCCGAGAATCCGGCTGACGAACAGGAAGCTGCGCTTCTTGTTGATCCGCGCCGCCATGCGGAACAGGTCGTCGGGATGCAGGCCGAGCGGATTGGACGTCAGGCGGACGCGCACGGTCAGCCCTTCGGGCATGTCGTACACGTACGTCTCCTGCGGATGTTCCGATTCGTTTCTAGCGAACGAGTAAGGCAGTGAAGTTTTGGTTCTCATTAAGCACCCCGTAAATTTCCGAACGGATCATGATGCGCCGTGCCCAGTTGAGATGAGGCTTGATCTCGTTCATTTTATTGTCGTATCCGCTTTTGACGACGCCGATCTCGCCGCCGCTGCTGGCCAAAATATGCGAAGCGTCGACATACTCTTCGTGCGTGACCGTATAGAGCGCCTGAACGGGGCAAATATGCGTCGGATGAATGATCGTTTTGCCGACGATGCCGTTTTCTTTGTCCAGTTCCACTTCGCGAATCAGGCCGTCGACGTATTTGTTGATGTACTGCATACGCAGCAGCAGCCCTTCGCGTCCCGCCGACTCCTGGAACGGCGTCTCGCGCAGCTGCGGCTTCAGCACCCGTTCGCTTTTGAAATATTCCCAGACCGGTCCCGAGATGACGTAGCCGCCCTGCGCCCGCCCGAACAAATTGACGATGTCCGCGACGCAGTCGCGAATGACGCCGATATCGTAGATCGTCATGTCCGGCTTGCGCCGAAGACCGAACAGGCTGGAAAAGTCGGTCGCCCCGATACGCACATTCAATATGTATTCGCGGTGACGATCGAGCAGATGCTTGATCGCAAGCAGCGTCTGCTGGCGCGTCTCCGCATAGATGATCTCGGGACTTTCGAGGATCGGCATGCCGTACAGCACCGGAATGCCGGCCGGCCGCTGTTCGTTGTAACGGCTCAGCAGCTCCAGATACGCTTCGCCGCTTACCGCGTCGAATTTTGGAAACACGAGCCCGGTCAGCCGGACGGCTGCCTGTCCCAACTGCTCCAAAATGTGCCGGGCCTGCTCCGGCGTGCGAATCCGGATAAAGATCAGCGGGAGCGATTCGGGATCGAGGCTTCCGCCGCGGCTCCACTCGTCCAACTGCCGAATCTGGGACACCAGCAGCGATTCCGCTTCCGCCAGCTTGAGATCGCCGACGGCGTCTTCCAGGTCGATGACGACCGAGGTCAATCCCATATGCTTGCCGGAACTCAAATCCTGCGCGATCGTCGGCCGCGTCGCCGGCATGTACAGGGCTGCCCCGATCGCATGGGCCAACAGCTCTTTGTCCGATCGGTTGCAAAAAGAGGCGGGAGCCAGGTGGAACAATTTTTCCGTTTCTTCCACCGATAAGTAATCGAAATAACGCATGATCTTTCCTCCCACAATATTGAGTCCATTCCATCCGCCCTGCATGCTGCGTCAAACGGATGCGGCCTGCCCCTTGGGCAAACCTCCGGCAAATTTGAAAAAACTCCGCTTATGCGGAGCAATAAGATCGACAAAGCGGATCTGCCCGCCTCCCGAACCGGCCGTTCCTGTGTCGCACGGAACGGCCGGCCGTCAGGCAAACGGCAGAATGAACGGTCAGGCGCCGGAACGGTCATGCCGCTTCTCGCGGCGCTGACGAATCAGGCTCCAGACAATCGTGCCGACGAAAACGGCGATGAGCAGCGGGAAGAAAATCTCCTGCGGCAGTTCGTAATCGAACACCGCCGCCGCGATCATCTTCAAACCGATAATCGTGATCAGGATGAACGCGGCCCGCTCCAGCTCCGGGAACTTTTCGAGCAGCTTGAGGAACAGCTGCGCGACGCCGCGCATCATCAGCACGCCGATCATGCCGCCGAGCAGCAGGACCCACACTTCCTGGCTGACGCCGAACGCGGCCAGCACGCTGTCGATGCTGAACGCGATATCCATCAGTTCGACGGCCAGCACGGTACGCCAGAATCCGTAAGGGTTCTCCGGCGCTTCTTCCCCGGGGTCCGCTGCCGGCTTGCGGCCGATCTTCGGCACGAGCGGGACTCCGCCGACGCGGCCCCAGCGCAGTTCGAGACCGAACAGATTGCTCATCGCGATCCACAGCAGGTAGACCCCGCCGACGATTTTGACCCACGTGATCCTGACGAGAAACGTCCCGACCCCGATCGCGAAAAAGCGGAACAGATAAGCGCCGATAATGCCGTAGAACAGCGCCTTTTTGCGCTGCCGCGGCGGCAGGTGCCGAACCATGACGGCCAGCACCAGCGCGTTATCGGCCGAGAGCAGTCCTTCCAAAATGACGAGCGTACCGATCACGCCCCACGTTGCCGGCTCGCTCAGAAGCGCGCCGACATGCTCCCATTGAAAATAGCCGGCAAAATTGCCGAAGAAACCCTGAAAAAAATCCGCCATGATCATTCGCTCCTTCAAGGCGGTTCAGAGGCGGCCTGCTGCGGAGACTGCGGGCATGACATGCGGGCAGAGACCCGGAGAGCCGATCGCGTTACGCCCGTGCGATCGGCTCTCCGGTACAGGACGGAACGAACCGTCGTACTTTTCCGGACATATTGCTCCTGCCCAGGTCAGGCAGAAGCCGTTACTTGCTTCCGGTCTGCCAGCGAAGTCCCCAGTTGTAAGCCTGGTCGAGTTCGCGGTGGCCGGAAAAATATTCGACGAGGCGTTCGATGCTGAACGTCTGGTCGCCGACGTTTGTAATCATGGCAACGGCGCACATGCCTTTGCGGCTGCCGTGCTCGTCCATGCGGACGATGATGTCGGGACCGCCTCCCTTGATCGTGACGACGCCGTCGGCCTGCGCCCAGTTCGCCGCGCCTTCATAGATGAACGCGTAGACGACGATACGCTTGATATCGCGCAGACGCGCGCCGTTGATGCGCATATTTTCGCCGCCGGCTTTGGTGCCGGTGCGATCGTCGCCGTCAAGCATCACGTAAGGTTCGTCGTTTAGCGAACCGAAAGCGCGTCCAAGCGCCTGAACGGTCCCTTTGCGGCCGTCTTTCAGCTCGAACAGGCAGCCGAGATCGAGATCGACGCCGGACGTTTTGCCGAAGAAGCCGGTGCTTTTGCGCTGGTTCCAGTTGAGATTGATCAGAATCTCGCCGATCGAATCGGTACCTGCCTTTTTCTCCAGGCTGATCTTGTCGCCGCGCTTCGTCAGCTCGATCTTCTGCAGGCTCGGCGCCGCGGGCGGTGCCGGTGCGGGCGCGGAGCTCGAAGGCGCGGGCGGTGTGCCCTGCGGCTGAGCCGGTGCAGGCGCAGGTCTTGCGCCCGGAGCCGGCGGCAGTACGCGCGGCGAAGCCGCGTCCGGTGCGCCGCTTGAAGGCGCGGGCGGTGTGCCGCCGCCCTGCTGCGAAGGGCGGCCGAGGTTGAGCGGCGACCGAGTGCCGCCCGGAGGCTGCGCCGGAGGTGCCGGTTGGGCCGGCGGCGCCGGCTTGGACGGCTGGGCCGAAGGCGCAGGAGGCGGTGCGGGCGGTGCCGGTGCGGGCGCAGGCGGCGCGGGCGCGGGCTCCGCCACGTCGATGCCGAAGCTGCCGCACAGCGCGGCGAGGCCGCCCGTATAGCCGCTGCCGACGGCGTTGAACTTCCATTCGCCGTTATGGCGATACAATTCGCCGACGACGATCGCCGTCTCGACGCCGGAAGTCCGGTCCAGCGTGAACCGGATCAGCTCCGAGCCGCCGCGCTCGTCGACGATGCGCAGGTACACGCCGTCTACGCCGGCAAAGTTCTGCCGCCGCTGCTCGCCTTCGTACAGCGTAAGCGAAAAAGCGATCCGTTCGTAAGCCGCCGGAACGGAACCGAGCGAGATCGACACCTGTTCGTTGTCGGTGAGGCCCGCATAAGCGCTGCGGCTTCCGGTCTGAAGCTGCATGGCGCCGCCGGCGCCGGCAGGATTGCCGTAGAAGATCAGGTCTTCGTCGGCCGTCGCTTTGGAACCCGGGCCAAGCAGAAACGCCGAGAAGTCGAGATCGACTCCCGGCGAAGCCTGCCAGCCCATTCCGACGACGATCCGGTCGAGACCGGGATTGCTTTTGGTCAGGTCGGCTTTTTGCCCCCTGATAATCGTGGTCGTCACGGGAAATTCCGCCTTTCGGTTAAGTTGCGGATCGGATTATTGCGCGTCGAGGCCGTAGTTTTTGCACAGCGCGGCGAGGCCGCCCGCAAAGCCGGAACCGATCGCCTGGAATTTCCAGTCGTCGCCCTGCCGATACAGTTCGCAGATGACGACGGCCGTCTCGATAGAGAATTCTTCGCCCAGATCGTACCGCAGCACTTCGCGGTTGTCCTGCGCGTCGACGACGCGTACGAAAGCGTTCGAGACCTGGCCGAAGTTCTGCGCGCGGGTCTCGGCATCATGAATCGTCACCGTAATGCCCAGGCGCGTAATGTTGGACGGCACGAGCGAGAAGTCGACCAGAATCTGCTCGTCGTCCCCTTCGCCTTCGCCGGTACGGTTATCGCCCGTATGCTCGACCGCGCCGTTCGGCGTTTTGGGATTGTTGTAGAAGACGAAATCTTCGATGCCTTTGGCGCGTCCGTCTTCATGCAGCAGGAACACCGAAGCGTCCAGATCGTAATCCGCGCCGCTGCTGTATTTGTTCGTATCCCAGCCGAGGCCGATCATGACCTTTTTGAGGCCCGGATTCGTTTTGGTCAGATCAATGCGTTGTCCTTTGGAAAGGCTGATGGTCATTGAAAATTCCTCCTTGTGTGATTCCGTATCTTCCGACAAGTTCGACAGTACGGCCGAAGGCCGTCCATGGAGCAGACGGCCTTCGGGGGTGAAGCTTGATTGTGGGGCGTATGCGTAAAAGGGATTAGGATACGGCCAGACCGAAGTCGCGTACCAGACCTTCGAGCCCGTCCTGGTAACCGCTGCCTACGGCGCTGAATTTCCATTCGCCGGCGTTGCGGTACAGTTCGGCTACGACGATCGCCGTTTCCACGGAGAAGTCTTCGCCCAGATCGTAGCGGATCAGTTCTTCGTTCGTTTCTTCGTTGACGATACGCACGAAGGCGTTCGACACTTGACCGAAGTTTTGCGAACGGCCCGCGCCGTCGTGGATCGTGATGCAGAACGAGACTTTTTCGACTTCGGCAGGTACGGTCGCAAGTTCAACCGTCAGCTGCTCGTCGTCTCCGTCGCCCGCGCCCGTACGGTTGTCGCCTGTGTGCACGACCGCGCCGTTGGCGTTTTTCGGGTTGTTGTAGAAGATGAAGTCCGTATCAGCGGTCACTTTTCCGTTCGCTCCGAGCAGGAATGCCGAAGCGTCAAGGTCGAAGTCCGCGCCGCCGTCATATTTGTTCGTGTCCCAACCGAGACCGATAAGTACTTTTTTGAGACCCGGGTTTGTTTTCGTCAGATCGACTTTTTGACCTTTTTGCAAGCTGATTGCCATGAATGATTCCTTCTTTCGTATAGGAGTGGGTATAACTCGAACTCAAAATTCGGATATTCCGGTCTGGCTATTCTTGCGATTTAGCTGTAGCGGCGAGCCAGCAGGTCGATATGCGGAGCCTGTGCGCCTTCGCCGACGGCGCTGAATTTCCATTCGCCGCCGTGACGGTAGATCTCGCCGACGAGCAGCGCGGTCATGCCGGAGTAATCGTCGGTCAGGTTGAAGCGGATCAGTTCGCGACCGCTGCCCGACTCGAATACGCGGATGAACGCGGAGCGGATCATGCCGAAATGCTGTTTGCGCGCTTCGCAGTCGTAGATGTTCACGACGGCGAGCAGGCGGTGAACGTCGGCCGGAACGGCGGACAGATCGATATGGATCTGCTCGTCGTCTCCGTCGCCCGCACCCGTCAGGTTATCCCCGCCGTGTACGACGGAACCGTTCGGGCTTTGCAGGTTGTGGAAACAGACGACGTTCTTGCCCTGCGACAGTTTGCCTTGTTCGCTCAGCAGCAGTACCGATGCGTCGCAATCGATATTGGCCGCTTTCTTCTTCATTCCGAACAGGCCGCGGCTCTCGGATTCGGCCGGGTCCCAACCGAGTCCGACCGTGATCTTGGACAGGCCGGCGTTCCCTTTCGTCAGATCGACTTTCTGACCTTTTACCAAAGAAATTGTCATTGCGGTCTATAGCCCTCCAATTGGAATGGTATGGTTGCTGTCGCCTACCTGAATTATACCTGTTCGTCCGGGTACAAAACAACTTTGCGGCGATCGCGCGATCTTGCCCCGTTCAGCGCTTGGCATTCATGCCCGGCTGCACGCTTTATGTATACGCTGCGAAGATGTACCCGGTTTCAACGTTTTCGAAATCAACCTGCGCAAAAGCGGCACAAACCGAAAAACGAACCCCGGTCCGTGCCGCCGAATGGCTTACAGGCCGAACTCGCCCGGACTGAGAGCCAGCACGTTGCAGATGTCGCGCACCGCCGATTTTTCCAGTTCGTCGAAGTCGCCGTCGGCCGCGCCGATCGCGCAGCATACGCCCACGATGACCCGTCCCACTTCCGGTTTCGATTTGAACTTGGCGATCGTGCGCAGCGCTTCCTGCTTGCCGACCATCACGTCGAATTCCATATTGCCCGCAAAATGGTTGAACCGGTCGATGACTTCGCTCATGTTGAACACTTTGAGCTGTTCGTTGCGTCCGATGTAACCGGCCATCTTCTGCTTCTCCTCCGCGTCAACCTTGCCGTCTGCGACCGATACGATCGCGCAGCCCGCCACGATCGCGTCCATCAGGTCTTTATTTTTGAAGCGGCCTACCTGATCCTGCAGCCCTGTCTTGGTCTTGTTGAGCCAACTTTGAAAAGAACTCATCTTAAGCGCCTCCAATAGGTATGAAATGGGTGAAGCCTGCTTCGAAGATCGGTCTCTAAGATGTAAGTAACCATTCGCAGTCCAAGTATAACTCATTTAATGAGCGATTTCTTCTTTGCCTCCGCGAGCCAGTCCGGAAATTCGCCGAGCAGCCGGTCGTACAGCTCCTCGTCGGAAATTTTTTTCAGGTCGTTGACCTGGAAAAAATTCGCGTTGTCGATCAGGCGCCCGTCCAGATCGTCGAGCTGTTTGAGAAACTCGAAATTCTCGCGGCCCACGCCGACGAACTGCCAGAAAATGCCCAGATGCGACGTCTGCCGCACGATCTCGGCCGCCCGCTCTCCGTCGAAGCAGTTGCCGTCGGTGACGAAAATGACGTACACCGGCTGTTCTTCGGGTGGCGGCGCTTTTACCGTCACTTTGCCGCGGCCCAGTCCGAACAACCCTTTTTTGACCCCGATCGCGCCCGGAAAATATTCGTCGGCGATCCGCTGCATGACGCCCGCGTAATTCGTCCCGTTTTCCAGCGGATAGTTCGGGCGGATCTCCCGGCTGACGAATTCGTAAAAGTTTTCTTTGCGGATTTCGCCGACGGAATAATCTTTGACCCCGAACAGGAACACGTCCGCGGCTCCGTTGTCGTCGAAATTCATGCCGAGTCCGAGCGTGCGCTCGCACACCGACTGCACGATGCCGTTCGTGAACAGTCCCGTCATCGAGCCGGAGATGTCGAGCGCCAGCGCGACGCGCGCCCGCTGGCCGCCCAGCCCTTTTTTGTCCAGCGAAATAACGGCCGTTTTGGCCAGGCTGATCAGGTTCTCCTCGGCTTTTTTGCGCAAATCGATAGTCATGGCTGAAGCCTCCTCACTCCCGCCTGTGGCAGGAAGACATTTTGTCCACTGTATCATCGGAACGCTTTTCCCGAAAGGCGTCTATCTCCTTTCGATACGGTCCGGGGTCGAATCCGAAGTCGAATTCAGGTCCGCGAAATGGCGCCGGACGAAGAGGCCGATCGCGAACGCGAGCAGCGACATGCCTCCCGCATACAGATACAAATTCACGATGCCGACCGACTCCGCCAGCTTGGCCATGCCGAGCAGCGAAGCGCAGAAGATCAGATTGAGTACCGTCGCCTGGGCGGACAGCACTTTGGGCAGCTCGTCGTCGCTTGCGCTCTGCTGGATCAGCGTGCGCCGCGAGACCATCGACAGTTCGGCGAACGGTCCCATGATCAGCACGAGCAGCAGCGCGGCGGCGGGCGAAGTCGTCACGGCGTAGACGAGCGTGATCGCCGCATACCCCAAAATGCCCGCCAGCATGGAATCGAACAGCCGGCGCTGCAATTTGCGCACCAGCGCGACGACGAGCAGACCGCCCAGCACCGCTCCCGCGAAATACGAGGCGTTGATGAATCCCCACCATTCTTCGCCCTGTCCGAGCGCTTCCTGCACGAACAGCAGCGTGAACGCGCCGACCCAGACCGATCCGCCGAGCATATCGATCGAATCGATCAGCGTCAAGCCGCGCAGCCGCGGGCTTCGCCCGATCAGCTTCCACCCTTCGAGCAGCGCTTCGCGGCGCGTCTGCGATACGGCCGGCCTTTCCCCGCCGCCCGGCTCCGCCGCCTGCCCCCGGTTCGCGGCGGGTTCGCGGATCAGCGCCGTGAACAACAGCGCGGCCGCGTACAGCACCCCGGCCAGCAGCAGCGTGCGGGACGTGCCCGCGAAAGCGACGAGTACGCCGCTCACGCCCCAGCCGGCAAACTGGACCGTCTGATCGCTGACCGAGATCAGGCCGTTGGCGCGCATGAGCCAGTCTTTGCCGACGAGCCGCGGCACGAGCGCGTTGCGCACAGGCGTCGTCCAGCCGTCGAGAAACGACATGGCGAACACGAGCGCGAAGATCGCGGCGAGCGACGCCGACGTCCCGGCCGCGTGCAAATACAGCGCCAGCGCGGCGAACAGCGCAAACTGCCCGCCCTGCGACAGCAGCATCAGGCGCGGCAGGCGGAATTTGCGCAGCAGCAGCGGAGCGAGAAATCCGCTTACGATTTGCGAGCATATACGAAAAAACGGCACGAGAATCGTCGAGACGACCGATTCCGTACCTTGCAGGACGAGGACGGTCAGCGCCGTCACGTATAAAATGTCGGCTGCGTTGGACATCGTCTGGGACGACCACAGCCAATAGAAAGAACGTCTTTTGTAAAAATCTCTGCTCATCGCGCACTCTCCTTTTGCGGCTGCTGACGCTTCGCTACGAAGTCAGCCGGACGTACAGCCGCGCTCCGTATTCGATCAGCCGGATGCCGAATACGCCGGCGAACAGGATCGCCGTGATCCAGATCCCGATCCGTTCGATTCGCTGGCCGGACTTCTTGCCGGTCGTCATGATCGCGAAGCGCAGCTTCCATTTGAACGGCGGCAGCGGACGTATCCCGTTCTTGCTCAGCGAGTCGCAGATCAAGTGCAGCGCGTAGCCCAGGCCGCCGGCGATCCAGATCGAAGGGCCGTGCGAACCGGTCAGCCCGTACAGCAGCAGCGTCCAGGCTCCCAGCGCGTACAGCGTATGCGTGATGCCCCGATGGGGAGCGAGCGAGAATACGATCAGCAGGATGCCGCCCATCCGGTTCCACGGCGCATAGCGCTCGCCGAGCACGATGACGGCCAGCCCGATCAGCACGAATGCGCCTTTTCGCAGCGCCTGCTCGGGCAGGAACATCGCCACGACCGCGACGGCGGCCAGCACGCTGTTCCACGGCTGTTCGACCGGCGCGTAGAACAGCAGCGCGGCCGCAATCAGCAGCATCGCCGATTGCAGCACGCGCAGCAGCCGGTCGGGCAGCGCCCGCGTCACGAGCAGCGAGTTCGGATGGTCGATATCCGGCAGCAGCGAGCTGATCCCCGCGATCGCGACCGCTCCGACGGTGACCGGAGCGCCGGTCAGGGCCAGCAGGGACAGCGATACGCCGGTCCCGATAATAAAGTGAGCTTTTCCCATCATGGTCTTCGTTGTCCTTTCGTGCGAAACCGAGTCTGTCAGACGTTCGATCTTCCTTGTTCCCACCCGTCTTCGGCTATGACCTTTTGGCAAAGCTTGAGTCGGATTTTGCTGCTCCAATCATACCATAGCCCCTCCGTACTCTCAATACGAACACCGCGATTTTGCGAACAAATATTCGTGCTGTTCCGATGACAAAATTGTTCACGAATGTATCGCGCGAATGGCATCTATGATATAATGAACCACGCCGCGGCGGACTGCCTGCCCGGTAACCTATCGGCCAGCAGCTGCTTATACCGATTATACGAAAAGAATCCGCGCCGATCCGATCCATGGCGCGGGAGAGGTTCGAGAACTCCCTCTATAAAAAACTATCGCCGCCCCGCCGTTTGCGAGGCTTCTTCGGCGCGCCCCTTGCGCGCCGGCTCCGAAAGAAGCGCGGGAGCGCACGGATGACCGTTCGTCCGTGCGTGCGGCGCCGAGTACCGCCCATGTCGGAGATCAGACGCCGACATGCGGCCGGACCTGTTTTTTGACGGCAAGTTCCTGAACCTCTTTCCTATCCATCCCAGATGAAGAAAGAGGTTTTTTGCATGCTTAAAAACGAAAAAGCGGTCGTCGTGTTCAGCGGCGGCCAGGACAGCACGACATGCCTGTTCTGGGCTCTGCGGACGTTCGCGGAAGTCCAGGCGGTCACGTTCGATTACGGCCAGCGCCACAAGCTGGAGATCGACTGCGCGCGGGAGATTGCCGCGGAGCTTGGCGTCAAGCACACCGTGCTCGACATGAGCCTGCTGAACCAGTTGGCTCCGAACGCGCTGACCCGCGACGATATCGACATTACGCACGAAGAAGGCGAACTGCCGAGCACGTTCGTCGAAGGCCGCAACCTGCTGTTCCTCAGCTTCGCGGCGATTCTCGCCAAAACGTCCGGCGCGCGCCATATCGTGACGGGCGTCTGCGAGACGGACTTCAGCGGCTACCCGGACTGCCGGGACACGTTCGTCAAGTCGCTGGACGTCACCTTGAACCTGGCGATGGATTATCCGTTCGTCATCCACACGCCGCTCATGTGGCTCGACAAAGCCGAGACGTGGGCGCTGGCCGACCAACTGGACGCGTTCGATTTCGTGCGCGAACGTACGCTGACTTGTTATAACGGCGTCATCGGCGACGGCTGCGGCGAATGCCCGGCCTGTCAGCTGCGCCGCGCCGGTCTCGACAAATACGTCGGGGAACGGCAGGCGACGGTATGAGCGAACGCGAACAACAGCGGCGCAGTCCGGGCCCTTACCAGATCGTGGAGCGGCTTCAGGTGTTCGGCGAAGACATCTCCGGCGAGCAGCTGCGCTACCACCGCAAGCGCGTGCTGGTGAGCAAATCGTTTACTTTCGACGCCGCCCATCATCTGCACGATTACGAAGGCAAATGCAAAAACCTGCACGGCCACACGTACGAAGTCGTATTCGGCCTCTCGGCGATTCCGTCCGCCAACGGCATCGCGGTCGATTTCGGCGAGATCAAGCAGATCTGGAAAGAAGAGATCGAGACGTATCTGGACCACCGCTACCTCAACGAGACGCTGCCGCTTATGAACACGACGGCGGAGAATATGGTCGTCTGGATCTACGAGCAGATGGAAGACGCTCTCGCTTCGGAACGTTATGCGCACCTCGAAGCCCGCACCGAATTCGTCCGCCTGTTCGAAACGCCGACGTCCTACGCGGAAGCCCGACGGGAGTGGATGGAACGATGAACGTCTCCGCCTCCTCCCGCCCGATTCCCGTCCTCGAAGTGTTCGGTCCGACCATTCAGGGCGAAGGCATGTCGATCGGCCGCAAAACGATGTTCGTCCGCACGGCCGGCTGCGATTACCGCTGCTCGTGGTGCGATTCCAAGTTCACGTGGGACGGCAGCGCCAAAGACCAGATCCGCATGCTCTCGCCGGAGCAGATCGTCGACGAACTGCTTGATCTCGGCGGCGACACCTTCGATCACGTGACGATCTCCGGCGGCAATCCGCTGCTGCTGCCGCAAATCGCCTACCTGATCCAGGAGCTGCACGGACGCGGCATCCGGACCGCCGTCGAAACGCAAGGTTCGCGCTGGCAGGACTGGCTCGTGCGGATCGACGAAGTGACGCTGTCGCCCAAGCCGCCGAGCTCGGGTATGGAGACCGATTTCGACGTGCTGGACGATATCGTAGCCCGGCTGCGCGAAGCTTCCGGCCGGCGCGATCTGTGTCTCAAGATCGTCATTTTCGACGAAGAAGACCTGACTTACGCCCGCTTCGTGCACAAGCGCTACCCGGACGTGCCGTTCATTTTGCAGACCGGCAACCCGCAGGTAGCTGGCGAAGTGCAGGATCACGTCTCTTCGCTGCTGCAGCGTTACGAATGGCTGATCGGACGATTGTCCGACCTGCCGGATCTCAAAGACGCCCGGGCGCTTCCGCAGCTGCACACGCTCGTGTGGGGCAACAAACGCGGCGTGTAAGGTACGCAGCCGCCTTTTTTCACGATATATTTTACAGCTCTATTTTACAATCAAAGGAGAATTCCCATGAGCCATTCCCGCCAAGACGGTCTTGAAGATTTGACGCTGCTGGGCAACCAGGGCACAACCTATACGTTCGAATACGATCCCGGCATTCTGGAGTCGTTCGACAACAAGCACGAGTACCGCGATTATTTCGTCAAATTCAACTGCCCGGAGTTCACGAGTCTGTGCCCGATCACCGGTCAGCCGGATTTTGCCACGATCTATATCAGCTACATTCCGGACGTCAAAATGGTCGAAAGCAAGTCGCTCAAATTGTACCTGTTCAGCTTCCGCAACCACGGCGACTTCCACGAGGACTGCATGAACATCATCATGAACGACCTGATCAAGCTGATGGACCCGCGCTATATCGAAGTCTGGGGCAAGTTCACGCCGCGCGGCGGCATCTCGATCGATCCGTACACGAACTACGGCAAGCCGGGCACCAAATACGAAGAAATGGCGTGGAACCGCCTGACGAACCACGACCTGTATCCGGAAAAAGTGGACAACCGCTAAGCACCTCCGCGGACTTCCCGGCCGGAAGATTCGCTGCGGATTAGTGACGGCGCGGCTTCTATGGGTATAATAGGTGAGGAAAGCGCCGTTCGCTTCCGCTCCCTGCGGTGTGGAAAACGCGCGGCGCTTATACTTCGAACCCACTAGGAGGCTGAATCAAGATGGCTTTGACATTCACGGACATGGTTACCCAGGCCCGAAACAACGTACCCGCCGTTACTTCCCAGGAAGCTCGCGAGAAAATCAACGCAAACCCGAACACGTTCATCATCGACGTGCAGGACGCGGCAGATGCGGGCGCATGCGGACTGATCCCGAGCAGCGCGAACATTTCGCTCGGCATGCTGCCGATCCGCGCCGATCTCGGCGTTCCGGCCGAACTGCGCGACGAGCGCCTGAGCGACCGCAACCGCCCGATCCTCGTGACGTGCGGCGCCGGCGGCCAAGCGGCTCTGGGCGCTTACGCGCTCAAAATGATGGGCTTCACCGACGTCGCGTTTATCGACGGCGGAACGGCGGCTTGGAAACAGGCCGGGTTTGAGGTAGAGGAAGCGTAAAGGGGCGCTGCGGGGGGATTCGTTCCTGCACGGAATCCCCCTCCGCTTGTACGCTTCGAATGATGGGTAAGGTAGAAAGATCAAGGCTCCGGCGCAAATGCCGGAGCCTTTTTTGGGGATTTATTCGGGATTGGGCGTATTCGACCCGAATGGAACGGATTGCAATTGACTGAATACGGTCTTGAGCCGAACGAAGTTGGACTTGCGGGGGCAAATTAGGTGATCTGAACTGTCATTCCGGGCCAGTCTGCGTGAAAATTTCGTCTGTTTGCTCTTTGCTTAATAAAATAACGGCGTGAGGGCAGTTATTTCCGCTGTTTGTCTACGCTGTGAAGAATAACTGCGTAGAAGCAGTTATTTCCTCCTCTACATAGCCAATGTTCCTTTTTTCCGCAAAATAAATGCTTCTGCGCAGCTATTTGTGATTTTGGCGTTTTTTTCTCAAAAATAAGTGCTCTCAGGACGTTAATCCGGCTTTGGTTCGATGGGAGGCTGCGGAAGATCGTAGGATGGGATTCGAGAAGTTCGCGTCCGCGTTTTGCGTTGCTTTTAGTTAGATTGGCTGGCTTTGTTGGATTGAATGACCTTGGTTGGAGTGGCTGGCTTGATCGAGTTGGGTTGAGTGACTTAAGTGACTTGAGTGACTTGAGTGACTTGGGTCGAACTGGGTAGGCGGAGGCAGACGGGAGCCTGTTTTTATCATTTTTCGCCTGCAACAAAAAAACCTGTTTTCGGATCAAGTCCGAAAACAGGTTTTCCCTCTTCCCTCTTCCCTCTTCCCTCTTCCCTTTCTGCTGGCCTATGTCTCGCCGCTCGCAAACTCAGGCTCAACATCAAGCTCAGGCTCCGCTCAGTCCAACTCCGCGCCGTTCGTCGCGATCACGTTTTTGTACCAGTCGAAGCTTTTTTTTCTGGAGCGGTTCAAGGTGCCGCCTCCTTCGTCGTCCTGGTCCACGTAGATGAGGCCATAGCGTTTGGACATTTCGGACGTGGAGGCGCTGACGATGTCGATCACGCCCCAGACGGTGTAGCCCATCACGTCGACGCCGTCGAGGACGGCTTCGCCGATCTGCCGAATATGCTGGCGCATATAGTCGATCCGGTAATCGTCGTGGATCGAGCCGTCGGCTTCCGGATGGTCTTTGGCGCCCAGGCCGTTCTCCACGATGAACAGCGGCACCTGGTAGCGGTCGTACATATCTTTGAGCGCCGTGCGCAGGCCGACGGGATCGAGATGCCAGCCCCATTGGGTCACGGGCAGGTTCGGGTTCTTGATCGTGCTGTACAGATTGCCGCCGGTGACGCCGTATCGGCTCGGATCGGCCGCCGCCACCAGCGACGTGTAATAGCTGAACGAGATAAAGTCGACGGTGTGCTGGCGCAAAATTTCTTCGTCGCCGCGCTCCATGACCAGGTTGATGTTATTTTCCGCAAAATAACGCTTGGCGATCGGCGGGTAGGCGCCGCGCACCTGAACGTCCGTGTGCAGCAGATTGAGCTGGTTCTCGAACTGCGCCGCCAGCACGTCTTCGGGACTGCTCGTCGCCGGGTAATGGATCATCCGCGCCAGCATGCAGCCTACCCGGACGTTCGGATCGATCGCGCGCGCCGCTTTGGTAGCAAGGGCGCTCGCGATGAATTGATGGTGCACCGCCTGATACGAAGCTTCCCGCGGACGGCTTTCCCGGTCCATGATCAGTCCGCCTCCGGTGTACGGCTCGATGATCGTCGTATTGATCTCGTTGAACGTCAGCCAATATTTTACTTTGCCCGCATAGCGCGTGAGCAGCGTCTCGGCGTAACGGACGAACAGGTCGATCACTTTGCGGTTTTTCCAGCCTCCGTATTCCAGCGCCAGATGGATCGGCATGTCGTAATGCGACATCGTGACGAGCGGTTCGATGCCGTATTTGTTCAATTCGTCGAAGACCGAATCGTAGTAGCGCAGTCCCGCTTCGTTCGGCTGCATCTCGTCGCCATTCGGGAAAATGCGGCTCCACGAGATCGACATGCGGAACGTTTTGAAGCCCAGTTCGGCGAACAGCGCGATGTCTTCTTTGTAGCGGCCGTAAAAATCGATACCGTAGCGCTTCGGGTACCCTTTGGCGCTTGCGTGAGCCATCGCCCGGGCGATCTTCTCGCTGGAAGGGCTCATCTGGGAACTGAGGTCGGTATAGTCTCTTTTGTTGACGTAAGGCACCATGTCCGACGTGGACAATCCTCTGCCGTCCGCGTCATAGCCGCCTTCCGCCTGGCTTGCGGCGATGGCGCCGCCCCACAGGAAGCCTGCCGGGAAAATCGTTTCGTTCGTCATGGAATCGCGCTCCTTTGCGAAATGGAATGGTGATGCGTTAGATCTTCACCTGCAGCGACGGCTGCAGAATCGAGACTTCGCCGTGCTCCAGCGCTTCGACCGAAGCGTAATCGGCGGTATTCGTCACGACCATGGCGGTCGTCGTATCGTATTGTTCCGCGATGCGCGCCAGATCGAATGTCAGCAGCGGATCGCCGGCCCGGACTCTCGTGCCCGCCTGCACCCGCGCTTCGAAATATTGGCCGCGCAGCTTGACCGTATTGATGCCGACATGGATCAGCAGCTCGGCACCGGAATCGCTATGGATCACGATGGCGTGCTTCGTCTTGAAGACGTTCATGACCGTGCCGTCGACCGGCGAGGCCAGCAGTCCTTCGGACGGCACGAAAGCGATGCCTTTGCCCATAAGTTCGTCCCCGAACGTCGGGTCGTCCACTTCGGTCAGCGCGATGGCGCGTCCGTTCATCGGGGAGCAGATCGTCTCGTCGGAAGCCGGAATCTTGACCGGCTCCTCGGCAACGGCCGCCGCGGAGTGAGGCGCCGCAGCGGTTGCAGGCGTCGCAGGCGTCGTCGAAGCGGGAACGGCTGCCCGGGCCGCCGCCGCAGGCTGCGCCTGTTGACCGCCGCCGAATTGGGTCGCGTCCGGTACGGGCACGTCTTCCTTGATGCCGAGCACCAGCGAGACGGCCGTCGCCACGACGAAAGCGATCGCCATGCTCGCCACGGCATAGCCGAACGTCGGCCCGATCATGGCCGGAAGCCCCGGCAGTCCGCCGTTACCCGCCAGTACGTAGGCGTTGACGCCGAATCCCATGCCGAACGCGCCGCCTGCGGCGCTGCCGATCATGCCGGCGACGAACGGCTTCTTGTACGTCATGTTGACGCCGTACATCGCCGGTTCCGTCACGCCCATTAGGGCGGTGAAGCTGGTCGACAAGGCGACGGATTTGAGCTTTTTGTCTCTTGCCCGGAAGAACACGCCGAAAGTTGCGCCCGCCTGTCCCATATTCGAGATATAAGTCAGCGGCAGAAATTTATCGAAGCCGACCGTGGCCAGATTGCTCAGAATGACCGGCACGATCGCGTAGTGCATACCCGTCATGACGATCAGCGGCATGGCGCCGCCGAGAATGATGCCGGCGAACAAGCCGCCTTCCGTCAGCAGCCAGTTGATGCCGCCGGACAAGCCGCTGCCGATGATCGTGCCCAGCGGTCCGATCGCGATCAGCGTAACCGGCACGACGACGATCAGCGTGATGAGCGGCACGAACAGCAGTTTGACCGCGGACGGCATAATCTTGTCGACCCATTTCTCCACGTAGGACATCAACCAGATGGCCAGCAGGATCGGAATGACGGTCGACGAATACGTGACGGCCGTAACCGGCAGCCCGAGGAACGAGACCGGATTGCCGGACGAGAGCAGCGCGCCCATGTCCGGGTACAGCAGCGCGGCGACGACGGCTATGCCGACGTACGGATTGGCGCCGAACTTGCGCGAAGCGCTGACGGCGATCAGGACGGGCAGGAAGTAGAATACGCCGTCGCCGATCGCGGAGAGAATGCCGTAGACGTCGGTATCGACCGACATCCAGTTCCAGGCGACGAACAGCGCGAGGAACCCTTTGAGCAGGCCCGCGCCGGCGATTGCCGGCAGGATCGGGGCGAATACGCCCGCGATGAAGTCGAACAGGCGCGAGATCGGATTTTTCGTTTTTTTCGCGCCGGAACCGCTGTCCGCTTCGGCGGCAGGTGCCGCGTCCGCTTTGAACGCCGGATATTGCTGGGCCATCGCGTCGTAGACTTTGGACACGTCGTTGCCGATGATGACCTGGTACTGGTCTCCCGCGATATTGGTGCCCATCACTTTATCGAGTTTTTTCAATTCGGCCGCGTCGGCTTTGGCATTGTCCTTGAGACTGAAGCGAAGACGCGTAACGCAGTGGTACACGGAATTGACGTTATCCGGTCCGCCGACCCATTCGACGATTTTGCGGGCCGTTTCCTGATGATTCATGCCGTTTTCCTCCATTTTGATTGGAATGTCGTTGATTTTGGCGCAAAAAAAAGACCCGAACGAATAGACGGTTCCCTTCGCGGGAACGTCTGAATCATCCGGGTATTGCCTGATTGAACAGTAACAAGCCCTGCGGAAGCGCCCGCCGATCAAAGGGAGCGCCTCCGGTTTTATGCCGTTCGGTTTTTCATGAGCCGCTCCAGATGCAGCGACAGATACAGCTGCTCGGAGTGGGTCATTTCGTATTGGTAATTTTTGCGGATAAAACGTTCGATCTTCCCGATGCAGGCAAACGCCTCCGGGTAGTTTTTCCTGACGATCTCGTACAGATACTCTTCGACGTCTTCGTGGCTCGAATGCGTGACGACGCGCTGGCAGAAATACTTGAGATGCGTAATGAAGCGAAAATAGTTCACGCTGTCCTCGTCGAGTTCCACGTTGTAATGGTACTTGACGATGTTCATAATCTCCTGCAGCAGCTGCATCAGATGCGTCACGTCGTTCATCGAATCGTTCACTTCCGCGTTGACGAAATGCAGCGCGATATTGCAAATCTCTTCTTTGGGAAACTCGACGCCCAGACGTTCCTTGAGAATGTCGAGCGATTCCCGGGCCACGTCGTATTCGGCTTTGTAAAAATGCTGGATTTCCCACGACAGCGGATTGCGCACGATCATGCCGTCCCGAAGCCGCTGGATCGCGAAATGGATATGGTCGGACAGCGAGACATAGATGCCGTCGCTGATCGTTTTGCCGAGCTGCATGCGCGCAAGCGTGACGATATCGTCGGTCGCCTGCAAAATATCGATCGGCACTTCCATCACGGTCGCTTTGAATTTTTCGTACAGCACTTCGTCCTGCAGCCGAAAAATTTTCTCGATCCGCTCCGGTTCCACCGAATCGCCGACTTTTGAATTGAACCCGATACCCCGGCCGAGGATCAGCAGTTCCTGATTCTTGTCGTCCACCGTGCTGACGATGTTGTTGTTGAAAATCTGTTTAATTATCACATGGACCACCCGTTTTTGAGGATTAAGTGCTTTTGTCGGGAGAAGCACCAAAAAAGGCAACACCTACAATGAAACAAGCGTACGTCTGGCTAAAAAGGACCTTCGTCCTTCCTGTACGTCTGTCGATTCATCGTGGTATTGCCCGCATTACCGGTAACAAGCCTCGCGGTTATCATAACATCGGCTGTAAGCGGAGTCAACCGCCTGAACGGACGTTCCGGCCGGCAGACCGGACAAGCTTCTTCCCCTGCCGCTATTGCCCGATTCCGGCGCTTCGCCTACAATGATACACATTCACCAAGTCCCAGGAGGTCTGCCATCATGCCCGTCAAGCCCGGAGCGCTCGCGGAAGGTTCCGATCCGAACCCCGCAGGCTCTGCTACCCGGATTCCCGCGCCCGAAAGCCGCCCGCGCGGCACCGTCTACGGTGTGCTGTTCGCGATCGGCCTCGTGCATCTGTTCAACGATTCGATGCAGGCGGTCATTCCCGCCATCATGCCGATCCTTCAGGATTCCATGTCGCTCAGCTACGGCCAGCTCGGCTGGATCCTGTTCGCGATCAACTTCACGGCGTCGATCATGCAGCCTGTCATCGGGCTGTTCGCCGACAAGCGGCCGACGCCGTCGCTGCTGCCGATCGCGATGGCTTCCACGCTGACCGGCATGCTGCTGCTCGCCTATGCGCCGAGCTACGCGGCGGTCATCGTCGCGGTTATCTTCGTCGGCCTCGGCTCCGCGGCGTTCCATCCGGAAGGCTCGCGCGTCTCGCATATGGCCGCAGGTCCTCGCCGCGGCCTTGCGCAGTCGATCTTCCAGGTCGGCGGCAACGCCGGGCAGTCGCTCGCTCCGCTGTTGACGCGGCTGATCTTTATCCCGCTCGGCCAGTTCGGCGCGATCTGGTTCACGGGCCTGGCCGCGCTCGGCATCGTTATTCAGCTCTTTATCGCGCGCTGGTACGGACGCACGCTCAAAGCGGCGGCCCATGCCAAAAAGACCGCCGTGCGAACAGCGCTGAGCCCGCAGGCGCGCAAACGCATTCTGTCCGCCATGACGCTTCTGCTGCTGCTCGTCTTCGTGCGGTCGTGGTACGTGACGTCGGTCGGCAGCTACTACGCGTTCTATCTGCGCGACGTGTTCGGCGTCAGTATCGCCGACGCGCAGATCTACGTCTTCCTGTTCCTTGCCGCGGGCGCCGTCGGCACGCTGCTCGGCGGTCCGCTGGCCGACCGGTTCGGCAAACGCAACGTGCTGTTCGCGTCGATGCTGCTGGCCGCCCCGCTGACGCTCGCGCTTCCGTATGCCAACCTGACGTGGACCGGCATCCTGCTGACGCTGATCGGATTTATTTTGCTGTCGAGCTTCTCGGTGTCCGTCGTCTACGCCCAGATGCTTATTCCGGGCCGGATCGGCGCGGTATCGGGACTCGTCACCGGCCTTGCGTTCGGCATGGGCGGAATCGGCGGTCTCGTGCTGGGCAGTTGGATGGACGCGGCCGGCGTCGCCGCGGTCATGCGCTTTTGCAGCTTCCTGCCGCTGCTCGGCGTGCTCACGTTCCTGCTGCCGAGCGACCGGAAGCTGAATGCGTGGGCCAGAGAGAACGGAGCGGAAGTATAAGACTGAAGTATAAGACTGAACGAAAAGGGAGAGCCTCCGAAGGCTCTCCCTTTTCGTTTTGCTTTTTCGTTTTGCCGTTCGGTTCCCGTTTTCCAATTCTCTTTTCTCTTTTCTCTTTTACCGAATCTGAACGTCGATGTCCCGCGACGAATCGTACACGCCGTACGTGCCCGCGTTGATCGCAAACTTACTGCCTTCCGGCACGTTTTTGAACACATCCATGCGGAAGCCGGTTTTGCCGGTGTCTTTGTAGTAAGACTGCTTCGGATCGGGTTCGTACGTCTGACCGTCGACTTTCAACCGCGTGCCGGTCACCAGATAGAACTTGCCGCCCGTAGGCGTCGTGATCTGCACGTCTTTGCCTTTGCGCACAATCTTGTAAGCCATAACGCTCCCGTCAGGCATATTCTCCCCTGCGGCTTGGACTTTATCGCTCGGAGGCTGGACTTCGGTCCAGATGTCCGGGTAGACCCGGGCGACTAACGCATCGCGCAGCTTCAACGTGAGCGGTTCCTTGGCGAGATCCTGAAGCTGGTTGCCCCTGAAGCCAAAGTACATCGTCTCGCCGTCTGTCGTAACCCCTTCTATCGGATTGTAAGGCAACCCCGGAATCGGAGCCTGCATGCCCTTCGTTTCAAATTCTCCGGCCTGCAAGATCATACGGTTATAGTACATGAACTTGCCGTCTTGAAGCACGGAAGAATCGTCCTCACGCGTGACCGGAATCCGCACTTCGAACGGAGTGACCTGCGCTTCGGCAAGGGTCATGCCCGTGCGTTCTTCCAATGCCGCCGTATCCGGGATCGGAACCGACTCGGCAGCCGGAGTGGCTGTCGAACCTTCGACCGTAAAGTCGATCGACCATTCGCCTTCCACTTTTTTGACCGTTTGAGCGTAGGCGTAGACGAATTGCAGGTTGTTCCGCTCCTGTCCGGTCAAATTTCCAAAATCGAAAAATTCGGTTTTGCCATTCTCGCCGTATCGGCTTTCTTTCGGCTTGATTACGGTGTCTCCGTTTTTGGCCCAGATAAAGCCCCGATGCTGCACTTGGGTTTCATGCTTTTGCGAATCGTAAATATCGGGCACAGGTTCCGCTTGATTGGCCCGATATTCCAGACTCAACTTTGTATCTTTGGCCGTCCAGCGGTAAGCGGACAGTTCGAAACGAAAATCGTCGGCCGGAATGATTTCGTAGCTTTTGCCTTCTGCAGGATTTTCGAGCGGAACCTCGACTCTGTCGTTCACATGAAGATCGGTCATCTTCAGCCGATACTGTCTTTTCTCTCCGGCGGCAGGCAGGTTTTCTTGAATATACCGGGTTAGAGTCAGTCGATCCGAACCTTCGTCCACGTTGAAAAAAGCTTCGATCGGCGTACTTGTTCCGCTGTCCACGTCAGTTAGCGTTGCCGTTTGGAATGCCGCGTCGTCGAAAGCCTGTCCTTCCAGTCCCGAGAGACTCATTTGCAACGCCATTTGGGTTGTTCCGTCCGTTTGTTGATAGCCGATCACCGCATTATCCAGACTCAGCTTCACGCCGTCGACTTCGGCCGAGGCATCGACGCGCTGGCCGGCGGGATCGGCGGTAATCGCTTCCGGCTCGGCCTGCCGCTGTTCCAAATAAACGGCGGTGCCGGCGGCCGTGGCGATCACGGCGGCGGCGGAAGCGGCCAGCGTCCATTGGCGCGCGCGCGAAAAAACGGTTTTCTCCGGTACGGTCTCGGTCTGCTCGCTCCATCCCGAGCGGCGGCGCTCCACTTCCAGGCGAATCCGGCTCCACATTTCTTCGTAATTCGGGCTGCCGTCCGGCAAACTCCGCATTTTTTGCTGGATGTGCTGTTCAGTAATTTGAGACATGCCGTTCACTTCCTTTCCCCGGCGATTCCGGACTTTTTTCATACAATTTCTTGAGCATTTTCAACCCCCGATTAACTCTCGACTTCGCGGTCCCGACCGGCACGCCCAGCGCTTCGGCCGTCTCGGCCGTCGACAGATCCGCCATGTAGTACAGCAGCAGCGCTTCGCGCACTTTGGGCTTTAATTTGTTCAACAGATTCCCGAACTCGTCCGCCGTCTCGCTTTTCTCGAAAGTCTGCTCGACCGATTGCGGCGCACGCAGCGGCACGTTGATCGTGAACGCCTTTTTCTCTTTGACGTTTCCGTTCGTCCGGCGCCGCATCAGCGAATGGCATTCGTTGGCGGTGATCCGCATCAGCCATGCTTTGACATGCTCCACCTGACTTCGATCCGCCAGCATCGCTTTGACGAACACCTCCTGGCAGATATCTTCCGCGTCCGTTTGGTTCCGCAGCATGTGCAGACAGTATCGGTACACGTCTTCCCTGTAGGTTATGAATAACGTATTGTCGTCCACCATTTCTCACGTCCTTTACCCCTCTTATGTGATGGTTCCCTGTTATAGAGACTCGCGGGAATGACGAACAGTTCGCTTTTTGAAAAAAAACCAAAAAAGCCCGACCCCGCCTGCGAACAGGGCGGGGCCGGACTTGGAACACCGAAAGATTCGTACGCTTGCGTTTGCGTCGTTTGCGCCATTCGTACCGTTCGCAACGTTCATGCCGTTCGCGGAGCTTGCGGCGGCGTCAGGCCGGGTTCGCGCCTACTTCCGCAGCACGATTTCCATATCCCGGGACGGATCGAGCTGTCCGTACAGGCCCAAGCCCAGCTTCAGCTCGGCATCCTGCGGCACGCTGCGGTAAACGTCGACCCGGTAAGCTCCCTGTGCCCGATACGGGCTGTAGGAAGACTTCGCGTCCGGCTGCCGTACTTCGCCGTCCACGCTCAACACCGTTCCCTGCACCAGCTTGAGCGGATCGCGGGTCTCGGTCACGATCTTGAGATCGCGGCCCTGGCGCGCGTAGCGATAAGTCAGCCGACTGCCGTCCGGCAGTTCGGCGCTCGCCTGCCGTTCTTCCGATCCGGGAGCAGCAAGCGTCGTCCAGAAATCGTCCGGCGCCTGGCGAAGCACGAAAGCCTGCTCCAGCTTGACGGACAAAGGCCCGGTCGTCAGATTCTGCATGTCCACGCTAAGCGGACGGAAAAACAAAGATTCCGCAGTGCCCGCATTCCCTGCGGCCGACGCTTCCTCCTGCTCGACCTCTTCGAATTCGGAATCGCCGGCAAGTACGGTGCGTTTGTCGTAGAACAGCAGGCTGCCCACCTGCATCGCCCGGTCCTGCGGACTTCTCTCGATCGGCAGACGGATGCCGTACGCGCTTACGCTGGCTTCCCCGACGGTCCAGCCGGTCTGGCGGCGGATCTCCGCAGCGTTGACGGGCGTAAGCTTGACCGACCGTTCCCGCGCTTTCGATACGTCGAGCGTAAAATCCATTTTCCAGCTGCCGGCAATTTTCCGCACCGTTTCGGCGTAGCTGTAGGTCAGCGTCAGCGCCTGCCGCTCCTGCTCGCTCAGGCCGGGCAGCTCGTAATTGACGGTGAACTCGCTGCCTGCCCAGGTTCCCGACGTCGACTCGACGGTATTCGAACCGGAATTCAAGCGCAGCAGCGTACGGGTCTCGATCGACAGCGACCGGGGGTAAGCAGAGTCGGCGTCCGTATCGGCTCCCTGCAATTTGTAGGTCAGCGTCAGCAGTCCCTGTTCTTCGTCCCATTTGGAATCCAGCATCCGCACGGAGACGCCTTCCACGCCCGGAACCGGGTAGGTCGCGCCGGTCTGGAGCGTTCCCTGCAGCGGAACGTCATGCCGCCGAATCAGGTACAAATCGTCCATTTCGAACCGGAGACGCCGGGTGCTCGATTCGGCTGCCCATTCGTTATCGAGCATTTTGCCGGCCTGCAGATCGTGCATGCCCTGCCGCAGATCGAAGCTGGCTCCGTCCATGTCCCGGGTCTCTCCGCTGTCGAGATCGATCAATCGTCCCGAACCGAAGCCGGCGTATTCCGCCTCCGACTCGTTCAGGCCGCTTAGGTTCATCTGAAGCGCCAGCCGATCGGACGGAGCGTCAGGCTCCTCTTCGGAATGTCCCACAATCGCATGGCTGAGCGTCAGCTTCACCCCGTCCACCGCAGCCGACGCTTCCAGCGATTGGCCGGCCGGAGCCCCGTACGCCTGCTCGGGCTTGTCCGGGCCCGGAGCCGGCTGCCAGAGAATCACGCCGGTCGCGACGGCTCCGGCCAGCACCGCGGAAGCGGCGGGCACGGTCCATTTGCGGCGCAAATACGGCTTTGCCGCCGGCTTCACTTCGGTCCAGCCCGATCGGCGCTTGTCGGCTTCCAGTACGATACGTCTTCGCATGCCCGCGTAATCCGGGCTGCCGTCGTCCACCTGGCGAAGTTGGCCTTCCAGATCGGACTCAATAATTCGAGGCATGATATCCACTCCTTTTTTCCGCTTGCGTATTTGATTCTTCCAGCAGCTTTCTCAAGGCTTTCAATCCGCGGTTCATTCTCGATTTGACGGTGCCGAGCGGCACGTTCAGCAGATCGGCCACGTCCGCAAGCGGCATGTCCGCCATATAGTACAGCAGCAGCGCTTCCCGGAATTTGGGCTTGACCGATTGCAGCAGCAGGCCGAATTCCGCGGACGCTTCCCGGCGCTCGTATCCGCCTTCGACCGACTGCGCAAACCGCAGCGGATCGCTTTGCAGAAAAGCCAACTGCTCCTTGTCCCGGCCCCGGCTTCTGCGCCGCACCATCCCGTGGCACTCGTTCGCCGCGATGCGCATCAGCCACGCTTTCTCGCTGCGCACTTCGCTCCGATCGGCCAACATCGCTTTTACGAATACTTCCTGACACGCGTCTTCCGCGTCCCCTCTATGTTTGAGCATGTAGAGGCAGTAACGGTATACCGTCGTCTTATGCGTTTCGAACAACTCCAGGTCGTCCATGTCCCTTTTCACATCCTTATCGACTTCCGTAGGCCTCCCTGCCCATTTGATCATGAATGAGCGCGCGCTTCTTAGTAGAGGACTGACGAAGCCGCGCAGAGGTTCCCGTTTGCCGGATCGCGGCAAACCGCCTCGTTCTTCCCAACCGAACGCTACGCCGCGCAGAAGCGAAAAAGGCTGTCGGAAACGTGCCCGGCAGCCTTGCCTCTCCTTCCACCCGCTTATTCGCGGATGATCACTTTCGCGTCCTTGCTGTCGTCGACCGTTCCGTAAGCCTGCAAATTAAGCTCGAATCGCTTCCCTTCCGGCACGCTGCGGTAGACGTCAACCCGATTGTACCGGCCTTCAGCGTCCCGGATCGAACTTTGCGCCGACGGCTGGGTGTCGTAGGCGTAGTCCCGGCCGTCGACCCGCAGCCGCGTGCCTTCGTACAGATTGACGTAATCCGGGACTGCGATCTCGACGAGCACGTCCGTCCCTTCCCGGTGCAGCGTGTATTCGACCTGTTTGCCGTCTTCCAGCGTATCGGTCGTCGTCCATTCTTCTGCCGTCGGCACGTCCAGCGGCACCCAACGATCGGGATCGATATGGGCGACCCACGCCGAGCCGAAGATCGCGCTCAACGGCCTGCCGCGGAAGTCGTAGCTTTCCTCATAATCGTGCGTCTTCGGATTCGCCGGTTCCTTGCGTTCCAGGCTCTGGATGCCGAATTTGACGAATTCCGGTTCCTGTTCGCGGCCTCGTCCGACAGCGATGCCGGGAACAGGGTCCTGCGAGCCGGACAGCGTCACTTCCCCGTCCGTCAGCTTGATGCTGCCGTACTGCACGATCTGTCCGTCCCGCAGCGAACGATCGCCGGTTCTTCGATCCAGCGGAATCGCGATGCCGTATGCGTCGAGCAGCGCGTCTCCGAGCTTCCAGCCGGTCTGCTCCGTCAGGGCGGAATCGTCCTGGACCGGTACCGTTTCGGTCGGAATTTGGGCTTTGGACGGATCGAGCGTAAAGTCGAGCGTCCACGGGCCTTCGACGACCCGGACCGGTTCGGCGTACGTGAACGTCATCGTCATGTCGGACAGCTGGTCTTCGGTAAGCCCTTTGATGTTGTACGAACCTTCGACTTCCGCGACGTCTTCTCCTTCCGACCAGCTGGACCAGCCGAGTTCACGGTCGCCGAGCTTCAGGCTGACCGAGTTGCCCCGATCCATCGCCAACAGCAGATCGCTCTGCGCGTCAAGCTTCGGCACGTTTGCGTTCGGCAAATATTTGATATTCAGCAGTCCCTGCTTGTTGTCCCATTGAATATCCGTAATTTTCATCTTGAAATTCCGATCCGGCAGGACCGCATATTGTTTGCCCAGCTTGACTTTGCCTTCGATCGGCACCGTCGTGCGGCGAATCATGTAGAGGTCGGACATCTCCAGCCGGTAGCGGTGCGGTCCCGGGGCCGGATTGAACGCTCCCGTCACCCGGGCCGACGTGTTGAGCTTCCGTTCGGCTTTCCAGTCTTCGATACTGCGCACGTCGTCCGTATTGAAATCGCCCATGCTCAGTTCAAGCTTCTTGCCTGTATCGAGGTCGGTGATCGACGAACGGTCGAAGCCCGCGACCTGCACGTCTTCGTCGCCGAAGCCGAGCAGCGAGAAGTCCAGCATCATTTTGGAATCGGGCGCGGTCGTCCCGAAATCCCTCGCCGTCCCCTGCACGACGTTGTTCAGCTTCAGGACGATGCCGTCCGCTTCCGCCTGCACGCCGACGGCTTGCCCGATCGGCGTCGCCTGCGCTTCCGGAACCCGGCTCTCGAAGTAGCCTTGCGAAGCCGCGGCTCCGAGCGCAATCGTCGCCGCCAGCGCGGCGCACGCCGTAGGCATCAGCCATTTTCTCCTCGGAGGGGATGGAAGCACCGGCGCGGCAGCGTGCTCCTGCCAACCGGATTCCCGCTTGTCCGCTTCCAGGCGAACCCGGTTCCACATCGCGTCGTAGTTCGGTTTCTCCTTGCGCAGCCTGCGCAGTTTGTCTTCCGTTTCCCGATCAGTAACTCGAAGCATGAACGTCACCTTCTTTCTCCGGCTGCGCCGGTTCCTTGTCCGCCAACTTTTTTAACGCCTTCAGCCCCCGGCTGATTCTCGATTTCGCCGTGCCGATCGGCACGTCCAGCGCTTCCGCCGTCTCGGCCACCGACAGGTCCGCCATATAGTACAGCAGCAGCGCCTGGCGCAGCTTCGGCTTCAGCAGGCGCAGCCGCTCCTCGAATTCGTCCGACGTCTCCAACTGTTCGTACGCCTGCTCCACCGACTGCGGCGAACGCAGCGGCATATTCATCCAGAACGCGCGCTTTTCCTTGATCTGTCCGTTCGTTCTGCGCCGCACCAGCGAATGGCATTCGTTGGCGGCGATCCGCATCAGCCACGCTTTGAGGTACTCGATACCGCTTCGGTCGGCCAGCAGCGCCTTGACGAACACTTCCTGGCACACGTCTTCCGCATCCGCGCGGCTGTGCAGCATATACAGGCAGTAATGGTATACGGCTTCTTTGTATGTCTCGAATAATTCCCGATCTCCCAACGTCGCTCACTTCCTTTGCCCCTCTGTAGTGATCACTCGCCTATATGAACTGCCAAGCGCGGCGATCGGTTCCTTTTTATGATAAAAAAGAACGCGGGCCTCACAGCGAAACCGCCGAAGCCGGGCCAACCGCGCACAAAAAAAGGACGGCCGGAGGCCGCCCTTTCTTCCATTTCTCGAAAAATTGTACCAAATCGAGTCGAGTCGATCCGCTCGCAACGTGCTGCCGCCAACGTCCGCCGGTTCGAACTTCTGCCGAACGACGGCGCTTCGAACAGATCTTTACTTGCCGATCGACTCCAGGTATTCGGACACCTGGGTCGGCGTCTTCGCGAACTTGCTGTGCAGGTGGGCGATTTTCTCGCCGTTCTTGAACACGAGCAGGCTCGGAATGCCGCGCACTTCGTTCGACTCCGCGATATCCTGGAATTTCTCCGCGTCCATCGCGAAAAAGTCCTTGTCCGCGTTCTTGTCCATGATGCCGCCGATGAACCGGTCCAGGTTTTTGCAATCCGGGCACCAGTTCGTGTCGAACTTGATGACGGTCAGCTTCTCGCCGCCGATCTGTTCGTTATATTGTTCCAAGCTTTCGATTCGTTCCATATCGCATTCTCCTCCCGGGTTCGGGGACGGGCCCGTCGATGCCAAGCGGTATACGTGCCGATGACGTCAGGCGAAGTTTGCGTGCCGCGGCCGCCGTTTACCCGGTTCCGCTCAATAAGGGTCCGAGTACGAATCGCCCGTGCCCGGACGGATTCGCCGTTTGGCGGCCTGCAGCGTGCGTTCCATCTCCTGCACGGCTTCTTCCACGATGCGGCGGTCGACCAGATAATCCTGCACTTTCGCTTTTTCCATCAGGCGCGCGATCTCGGCATCTTTCTTCTCCAGATCGTAGCCCTGGCGGCGCTGAAGCGCATTGTACTTGTCCAGCAGGTCCGAGATGACCTGATAGAACCGCTCGTAATCGAGAATGATGTCGTCCAGAAAAGCGTCGACGTCTTCTTTGGTATACCCGCGCATTTTGACGGGAAAATCTTTCTCATGAATTTGCAAGGCGTCAAGCTTGATGCCGAGCTGTTTGAACAGACGTTTCTGCTCTTCGAGCTGGCGTCGATACTGCTCCTCCATGCCCATCCCTCCTCCGTTTAATGTATCATAATTCAAGGTGAAAATGATCGATTTTTAAATAAAAGGTTTTGCAAAACCAAAATTTAAATGTTCCACTGTCCGGCCCGGAATACCGGTTCGACGCTGCCGTCCTGCCGCTCGCCGTCGATATCCAGTTGATCCGAACCGACCATGAAATCGACGTGGGTCAGGCTCGTATTGCCGCCGCGCGCCAGCAGTTCGTTCTGCGACAAAGCCGTGCCGCCCTGCATGTTGACCGGGTAGCAGCTGCCGAGCGCGAAATGGCACGATGCGTTCTCGTCGATCCCCGTATTGTAAAAGACTCGGTTCAGCCGGGAAATCGGCGAATCATACGGCACGAGCGCCACTTCGCCGAGATATTTCGCGCCTTCGTCCGTATCCAGCAGCGATTCCAGATGCTCGCGTCCGCTCTCCGCGTCGTATTCGACGACCCGTCCGTTCTCGAACGTCAGCGACAGTCGTTCGACCAGGCGGCCGTTCAGGTTAAGCGGCATCGTCGACGTGACTTTGCCGTTCACGCCGGTGCGGTTCGGCATCGTGTACACTTCTTCCGTCGGCATGTTCGCCACGAAGTAGACACCTGCACGATTCGTGTCCCCGCCGCCCAACCAGACGTGGTTCGGTGCCAGTTCGACCTTGAGATCGGTACCCGGCGCCCGGTAATGCAAACTTTTGTAGTTTTTGTCGTTGAGCTTCTCCTGCATGACTTTGAGCGTCTCGATATGGCGGCGCCAATTGTCGACGGCGTCGCCTTCGCCGACCCGGTTCATTTGGAAAATCGTGTTCCACATCGCGTCCACGCGCTGCTCTTCGGGCAGATCGCCGAACACTTTGTTCGCCCATGCGCGGGTCGGCGCCTTGATCAGGCACCAGGCGAGTTGGTTCGAGCGCACGTAGTGCTGATAGCCTTTGCGCGCCGCCGCGGCCGCTTTGGTCGCCCGCGCCACCCGCGAAGAGTCGATGCCGCGGTACAGCTCGGGGTCCGGCACCTTGATATGCATGACCGCGCCGCCGTCTTCGGCCAACTTCTCCAGCGCTTCCGCCTTGAATGCCGGGTAGTAATCGAACGTGTCTTCCGACGCGTATTGATACCGCAGCCGCGTCGTCGCTTCGTCTTCCCATTCGACCTCGACGTATTTTGCGCCCGCTTCATACGCTTTGCGGACGACCAGCCGCGCGAACTCCGCCGCCTCGATTGGCGATTGGAGATGCAGCACCTGGCCTTTCTGGATATTGACCCCTACCTTTACGACCAATTCTGCATATTGTTCCAGCTTTTCTCCAAACAAATCCATTTCTCTTTTGCCCCCTGATGAGCGTTTTTATGTAATAAGGAAAAACCGATAATGTTACACCTCTACTTATCATAGTCAAAGATTTCGCAAAAATCCACAAAGCGGCTTTCGATCGCAAGTTTAATCGCAGCCGAAAGTTTCTTATCAATTTCGATCCCGGAACGTTCCTGCCGAGATCGAGAGGTTTCCCGTGAGCGATTCCAATCGAATTTTGTCAGTGCAACATAAGAAAAAGACCGAAGGCCTGTAAAGAGCCGTCGATCTTCTTTCGATCTACCGAGTTCGAAAAATCCGTAATTTTTGGCATGCGCCTATGCATGGTGAAACGGATGCAAGGCCAATCGGTCAAATGGCCTTACTTTGGATCACGGCTTTTTACTTTCAAGAGCAATAATCGGATTCGTCTCGAAAACCGTGTAATTTTGGGTTTGCAATTTCTCGATCGTCTCCGGGTCCATTAACCCTAACCTTTTGAGTTCCAGGTTATCGACGGGAGACGGATAGGTTCGTCTTTGCAGCGTACCGAATCTTTTTTTATTGTAGACGCGGTTTATATACAGCGCGATGTAAAACAGCGAGAAAATGCCCATGGCCAAAATGACCAGGTTGCGCACATCTTGATCCATCGTGTGAAAAGAAGCATGCAGCACTTTTGTAAGGCCGTTGTCCCATCCCAAAGTAGCGGATAAGAAAAACAAGAACACAGCCAGCCCATATATCCAAAAAGCCAACGAAAAAACGAAATCGACGCAAGCGCGAAACCAGGAACGGTTGCCTACGATCAGGAAGCTTTCTTCTTCATGCCGCGGTCCGGACTGTTCCATACAGCGTAACCTCCTCTCAGGCGAGACGAAATAGCCCGAGGGACTGCGGCCATAACGACAAACGTATTAACCATCCAATAAATGGCCGGGTACCAGGCTGCCCAGAAATAATATTTCAATACGCGGTTATAATTGGAGTCGATCACAAGCGCGATAAATAACTGAACCAGGCTGATGAGTACGAGCGTAAACGAAGTGAGCGTAAACCAGAGGAGCCGTTCCTGGATCGTATCGGCCGTAAACAACAGCAGCAGCGTGACAAACAGCCAGCTGAATGCCCACAAGATACTGATCCATTGTTCGAGGTAAATCAGCCACATTCTGCGCTGCTTCCAGCTGAACAGAATTTTCCAGTGACGGAGAATGACTTCCTGGCCGCCCTGCGCCCACCGAACGCGCTGTTTCCAAATACCCGACAACGTTTCCGGTACCAGCATCCAACAAATGGCCTGCGGTTCATAACGAACGTCCCAGAAGCGCTTTTGGAGCTTCCAACTGACCGCTATGTCTTCAGTAATCATATCCCGGTCCCATAAGCCGACGTCCACAAGCGCTTTTTTGCGAAAAGCGACCACGACTCCGGATACGGTCATGACTTTTCCCAACAGTCTTTGCGTCCGCTTGATGGCTCCGATAATCGAAGCGTACTCGACCAACTGCATCCGACTGAGCAGATTGTTGCGGTTGCGGATCGCAGGACTGCCGGTCACGGCTCCAAGTCTTTCTCCACCTTTAAAGAAATGACGAATTAAATAATAAGGGGCTGTATCAGCAAGGAGGGCGTCGGAATCGACGCAAATGAGGTACTCGGATCTGGAGGCGAACAAGCCGACTTGCAAAGCATTCGCTTTGCCGCGATTTTCGTGCAGTTGAATGGCTCTGACCATGGCGTATTCTTCCGACAATCTTTTGATGATTTTGTCCGTCCCGTCTTTCGAGCCGTCATTAATCAAAATAATTTCTTTTTTCGGATAAGAAAGCGCTGCGAGGTTGCGGACCGTTTCTTCGACGGTATCTTCTTCGTTGTAACAGGGAACCAGTATGCTGATCATCGGCCAATCCATTTCCTCGATGTCCAACGCGTCTTTTTTGGATTCTTTGGTCCTAAGAAAAAGAAGAGAGCCGGCCATCCAAAACAGGGCCATTATAAAAGGATACCAGAAAACAAAACCCGTAATTAGGCTGTAAGGCCCAGAAAAAAGCTCGGGGAAATCCACCCATATTCCTCCTGCCATATTTGTAAAATACTCATTAAAGACTTTGCCATCATACATAGGAAGCAAGCAAAACGTCAACTTAATTTTGCGGAAATAAAACCTGGTTCTTTTCACCTAACTACTCCGCTGCTTCGTTTTGCAAATCAAAGCGCTTTCTGTTATATTCGCGGCACCTATCGAATGACTAAAGGAGCTGCGTCCATGACCGATTATCGCTTAATGCAACCGCACGAACTCGCCGAAGCCGCACGATTGTCGGATTCCGTTTTCCGTCCCTATACGCTGCCTTCGATGAGCGACCTGTTCCCTCCCCTGTTCTCGCCGGGCGTGGCGCATTCCTACGGCGCTTTTGCCGACAGCGGAGCGCTCGCCGCCTTCATGGGGCTCGCCCCTTCGACGCTGCGCGTCGGCGGCGCGGCGGTGCTGCGCGCCTTCTCGATCGGCTCGGTCTGCACGGCGCCCGAGCAGCGGGGCGCCGGCCTCGCCGGCCGGCTGCTGGAGCTGAGCATCGCTCACGCCAGACAAGCCGGAGCCCCGCTGCTCTTCGTCTCCGGCGCCCGCCCGCTGTATACGCGGGCGGGCAGCGCCGCTTTCGGCCGCGCCACGCAGATCGTGCTGCGCCCGGCCGAAGCCGCGGCGCCGGGCGGGCTTTCCTACCGGCTGCGCGAAGCCCGGCCGCAGGACCTGCCCGGTCTTCATGCCCTGCATCGCGCAGGCGATACCCACGTTGAAGAAAGCGCCGCGGGACTCGGCGAACGGATCGGCGCCGCTGCGTTCTGCGGCGTTCTGGGGCTTGTGCAGCGCGTGATCCTCGCCGAAGCCGGGGAAGAACCGGCCGCCTACGCCGTGCTTGGCGTGCCGCCCGGTCCGTTTCACCCGCTGGGAGGCGAAACGGACCGCCTCCCGGCGCGGACCGATCCCGGCGCCGAAGCCGCCGCTCGGACGGAAGATACGCCGTCCGGCAATCCGCCGACGGTCATCGCCTACGGCGGCAATCCGCAGGCGGCAGCCTGGCTGCTGGCATCGCTGCCGGATGCCTGCGGCCTGAACGAGCTGCATGTCCACGTGCCTTGGCAGGAGCGCGAACTTGAAGCGCGGCTTCTCCAAACGCCCGGAGCGGCCGGCTTCTCCGTTCCCAATGCCGGAACGCTGCTGGTGACGGACGTCCGGTTGCTGCTGGATCAAGCTTACGACTTGTGGCTGCTGCCGTGGACCGAAGCCCTTCGGGTCGATGAAGAAGGGCGGGTATTTACGGCATCGGGCGGCCGGGAACTGAGCCGAAGCGAATGGTACAGCGTGCTGTTCGATCCGAACAGCCCTCGGCTCGGCGATATTCCCGGCTGGTTCGAGCCGATCCCCCTGCCTTACGTATACGGGCTGCATTACATTTAACCCGCAAGCGGACGGCCGATGATCCTGTTCCGCTCGTTCTCCTTGGGCTTCGTCGCTTGGCCGGGAATCCGAATTTCGCGACACGTTGAGAACCGGAGAAGCTCCGGTTCTCAGGCTGTCGAGAAAGTCCTATACGTATGAGAAGCTTGTCGACTGCGGGAGAAATTCGTTCCGGTCGCGTGTTGAAATCAGGAAAAAGGATCAAATTCGAATGGGATTTTCCTGATTTCAAAGGCGAACGCTGGCGCTCCTACACTGAATTTCTCCCTCCGCCTCCTCACTTTGTTCAGAATCAGACTTTCGCGACACGTTGAGAACCGGAGAAGCTCCGGTTCTTTTTTGCGTTCTCCGAATTCCCGCTCTCGCCCTCTATCTCCCTGCACTCGAAACGTTTTTTCGTTTGCCGCTTCATCCGCCGGGTAATAGATAAGTAATGAAAAGCAAAACCGTTCCCCGAACAGGCAGGACGAGAAGCGCGCTGCGCGGATCGCTTCTGCCTGTTCACTGTCCGGAGCGCTGCTCCGGGCCGCTTCGCCGGACGAATCCGTCTGTCCACCGGATTCGTCCGTCCCATTTTCGTCCGCAGTGCAGGCACGCAAACGGGATGTATACACCGATCCCGTCCGCATTTCCGCAGCCGGCGGACACTTCGAAAGAGAGTTGAAGTCCAATTGAAAGGCAAAGAACTGCTCAAAGACTACGTCACCGCGCATATTCCGGGTTATCTGCTCGCCGTGCTGCTGATCGTGGTCGCAAACGTCGTCCAGTCGGCGCTGCCGCTCGTGCTCGGCCGCTTTACCGACGATCTGCAGACCGGCGTGCTCAGCTACGATTCCGTCCTGCATTTCGCGCTGCTGCTGCTGGGCATCGGCGTCTCGTACGGCGTGCTGTTCGGATTCGGCCAGTATCAGGTGATGCGGCTCGGCCGCCGGTTCGAATTTGAAGTTCGCCAGAAGCTGTTCGGCAAATTCTCCACGCTGAGCGAGCACTTTTTTTCCAAACAAGGCACCGGCAAACTGCTTAGCTACGTCACGAACGACGTCCAGTCGGTACGCGAATCGATCTCGAACGGCGTCACCCAGACGACGAACGCGGTCGTGCTGCTGCTGTCGTGTATCGTCATGATGATGATCGGGGACATTCCGCTGTCGTTGATCCTGATCTGCATCAGCCCGCTCGTATTCATCCCGCTGATCGTCGTGCGCATCGGGCCGCAGGTCCGCGAACGGTCGATGCACGTGCAGGAATCGCTCGCGGGCATGACCGAATCGGCGGAAGAACAGTTCGGCGGCATCCGGGTGACCAAAACGTTCGGCACGGAAAAAATCGCGGAAAACCGGTTCGGCGAAAAAGTCGACCGGATTCGTTCCACCCAACTGTTCCTCGTCCGGCTGTCGTCGCTGTTCCAGGCCGCCATTCCGTTTCTCGGCGCGCTGTCGCTCGTGCTCGCGCTGCTGGTCGGCGGCACGCAGACGCTCAGCGGCAACATTACGCTCGGCAGCTTCGTTTCGCTGACGCTGTACATGCGCATCATCGTCGGCCCGCTCCAGCAGATCGGCAACGTCATCAACATGATGCAGCGTTCCGGCGCTTCGCTCGAACGGGTCAACCGCCTGATGAACGAAGAGCCGGACGTGCAGGACGAAGCCGATGCGCGCACGCTCGACCGCCCGGAAGAAATCCGGTTCGAACATCTGACGTTCAACTATCCGGGCAGCCGCGAACCGGCGCTCAAAGATATCAATCTCACGCTGTCTCCCGGCAAAACGATCGGTATCGTCGGACGGACCGGCAGCGGCAAGACGACGCTCGTCAAGCTGCTGCTGCGCATCTACGAACCGCCGCGCGGCTCGCTGTTCTTCGGCGCCACGGACATTCGCGACCTGTCGCTCGAAAGCCTGCGCAGCCGCCTCGCGTACGTGCCCCAGGACGGCTTCCTGTTCAGCACGACCATTCGCGACAATATCGCTTTTAGCGACCGGGAAGCGCCGATGGAAAAAGTCGAGACCGGCGCCAAACGGGCGATGATCTACGACAACATCTCGCGCTTCCCGGAAGGCTTCGATACCCGGCTCGGCGAGCGCGGCGTGACGTTGTCGGGCGGCCAGCGCCAGCGGACGAGTCTCGCCCGCGGCCTGACCAAAAAAGCGCAGGTGCTTATTCTCGACGACAGCATGAGCGCCGTGGATTCCGTCACCGAGACGGGCATCCTCGACAATCTGGTCCGCGAACGGCGCAGTAAGACGACGATCATCATCTCGCACCGCATCAGCGCGGTCAAGCATGCGGACGAGATCGTCGTGCTGAGCGAAGGAAGGATCGTGCAAAGCGGGACGCACGAAGAACTGCTGCGGCGCGAAGGCGCTTACGCAATGCTGCACCGGCTGCAGGAGGAGGGATTGCATCATGACGAACTTGAATAAAGAGCTGCCCGCGCAAAAAGAACCCGTCTCCAAGCCGCATGAGGAAAAGCCGTCCACCTCTTCGACGCTGAAGCTGCTGCTCGGGTACGCGAAGCCGCACCGGCTTACTTTTGTCGGCGTCGCCTTCTGCGCGCTGCTCGGCATCTCCGCCGAACTGCTGCAGCCGCTGATCGTCCAGATCGCGATCGACGACCATCTGGTCAAAGGCGAAGGCGGCGGCGCGCTGATCAAGCTCGGCCTGCTGTATCTGGGCATCGCGGTCGTCAGCTTCGTATTTACGTATCTGCAAAACAATCTGCTGCAATACGCGGGGCAGAGCATCATCGCCCGGATTCGCAAAGACCTGTTCGGGCATATTTCCAAAATGTCCATGTCGTTCTTCGACCGGACGCACAGCGGCAGCCTGGTCACGAACGTCTCGAACGATACGGAGACGATCAGCCAATTCTTCACGCAGGTGCTGCTCAGCCTCGTGCGCGACGGCATGATGCTGGTGCTGATCATCGCGCTCATGTTCAGTCTGGACGTCGAACTGGCCGCTTTTTCCATGCTGATCCTGCCGGTTATCTTCATCGTCGCCGCGCTGTTTCGTTCTTACCTGCGCAGCACGTACCAGCAGGCGCGCAGCCGGCTGTCCCGGCTGATCGCTTTTACCGCGGAAAATCTCTCGGGCATGGGACTGATCCAGTCGTTCCGCCAGGAAGAAGAACAGCTCGGCCGCTTCACGGAGCAGAACCGCAATTATTGGACCGCCAACCTGCGGCAGATCCGCTCGAACGTCCTGTTCAACCGGACTTTCGACATTCTCGGCAACGCCGCGCTCGTCCTCATGGTCTGGCTCGGCGGACGGGCCGTGCTCGGGCAGAGCATGGAAGTCGGCGTGCTGTATGCGTTTGTCAGCTATATTCGCCAGTTTTTCCAACCGATCAACCAGATTACGATGCAGTGGAACACCTTCCAATCGACGACCGTCGCGGTCGAACGCATTCAGCGCGTACTGGAGACGAAGTCCGACGTGCGCGAACCCGACTCCGGGCAAACCGTGCCGCTCGATCCGCGTGACGTGCGCGGCGAAGTGAACTTCCGCGACGTGACGTTCGGCTACCGCGCGGACCGGCCGGTGCTCAAGCGGTTGAACCTGAATATCCGCCCGGGCGAGATGATCGGGGTCGTCGGTACGACCGGAGCGGGCAAAAGCACGCTGATCAGCCTGCTCAACCGGTTCTACGACGTCAACGAAGGTTCGATCGAGATCGACGGCACCGATATTCGGCGCATTCCGCAGAGCGACCTGCATGCCGTAGTCGGGCTGATCCAGCAGGACCCGTATCTGTTCGCCGGTTCGATCGTCGACAACGTACGGCTGTTCCGGGAAGACGTCACGCGCGAGCAGGTCATCGAAGCATGCCGGTTCGTCGGCGCGCATCCGATGGTGCTGCGATTGCAAAACGGCTACGACACGCATCTGTCGGAGCGCGGCAGCGGGCTGTCGGCCGGCGAACGCCAGCTGATCTCGTTCGCCCGGATCGTCGTATTCCGGCCGAAAATTCTTATTCTCGACGAGGCTACCGCCAATCTCGACTCCGAGACGGAGAAGCTTGTGCAGGAGGCGCTCACCTCCGTCTCGCAGGGACGCACCACGATCGTTATCGCCCACCGGCTGTCGACGATCATGCACGCGGACCGCATCCTCGTCATGCAGGAAGGCGAAGTGACCGAACAGGGTACGCATGCGCAGCTGCTGGCGAGCGGCGGCCATTATGCCGAACTGTACCGGCATGCCCGGCAGTCGGGACGCGAGCGGCTGCCGGGTTGAAGCGGCGGAAGTCGGGAAGGCCGGAGAAGCAGGACGGTCGGAAGCGCCGGACCGACAGCAGCTTCCGGCCTGCCAGGCGCCGCAGCCAGATACGAACAGCCAAAAGCCCGCCAGACCGTATTCACGGTTCGGCGGGCTTTTCACGTACGCTTGCGCGGGAGGCGGAATCTCTTCCCGCTGCGGCGAAATGTCAATCCATGACGCGGCTCGTCACGCCGAGCAGGATTTTCATCCGCTGCACGACCAGATCCATGTCGAGCGGCTTGGTCAGGTAATCCGACGCGCCGGCGTTCAGGCATTTCTCGCGGTCTTCTTTCATCGCTTTGGCCGTGAGAGCCAGGATCGGAATCTCCGCAAGCTCCGGCGTCAGGCGTATCCGGCGCATCGCTTCCAGCCCGTCCAGTTCCGGCATCATGATGTCCATGAAGATCATCTCGAACGGCGCTTCGTCGCGCAGCTTGTCCAGCGCGTCCAGCCCGGTCTGCGCGACGGTGATCTCCACGCCGTGCTTCTCCAGCATGCTGGTGAGCGCGTACACGTTGCGGATATCGTCGTCGACGATCATCATCCGCATACCGACAAACGGTTTGTCCGGTTCGAGCGCGGACACGGGGAACAGCGATCCCGCCTGTCCTTCGGCGTATCCGCCGCCGGAATCCGGCACGATCCGGATCGCTCCGGGATTGTCCAGATGCAGTCCGTCGCCCCAAACGTCCGATTCGCCCGCCCCGTATTCGCCGTCGGTGTTCCAGGAAGCGAAATCGTTCATCAGCGCCGCTTCCGGCCAGGAATGGCCGCCGCTTAGCGGCAGGAACAGGTCCGCGATCTCCGCGTCGTCCTTGACGCAGGGAAGATACAGGCAGAACGTGCTGCCGATTCCGTATTGGCTCTCAAGCGTGATCTCGCCGCCGAGCAGCGAAGCGAGCTGCGTCGAGATCGACAAGCCGAGCCCCGTCCCTCCGTATCGGCGGGCAATCGTGCCGTCGGCCTGCTGGAACGCTTCGAAGATCAACTTGCGATTCTCTTCGGTGATGCCGATACCGGTATCGTTGACACTGAACGCGAGCTGCTCGTAAGGCGAACCTTCCGGGTTCATCCGTTTGCCGGGAATCCGGCCGATTCGCAGCACCACTTCGCCGCGTTCGGTAAATTTGAACGCGTTCGACAGCAGGTTGCGGAGAATTTGCTGCAGCCGCATCTCGTCCGTATAGATCAGCCCCGGCACGTTCTTCTCGATTTCGATCCGGAACTCGAGCTGTTTGCGCAGCGCCAATTCGGCAAAATGGCGGTTCATGTCGGCAGCGACGCCGCCGAGATCGACCAGGCCCAGTTCAAGCTGCATTTTGCCGGCTTCGACTTTGGACAGATCGAGGATGTCGTTGATCAGGTTCAGCAGGTCTTTGCCGGAAGCGTTGATGCTCGACGCGTATTCCTGCTCTTTCGCGGTCAGCGTGCGTCCTTCGTTCTCGGCGAGAATCTGCGACAGGATCAGCATGCTGTTGAGCGGCGTGCGCAGCTCGTGCGACATATTGGCCAGGAATTCGGACTTGTACCGGGAGCTGACCTGCAGCTCCTGCGCGTACTTCTCCGCTTCTTCCACGGCGCGCTCCGCCGAATGCTTCTGCTCGCCGAGCTGTTCGTTGATGCTCTCCAGCTCGTCGCGCTGCGTCATCAGTTCCTGCGATTGCACCTGCAGTTCTTCGGACTGCACTTGCAGTTCTTCCGACTGCACCTGCAGCTCCTCGTTCAGCGCCTGCGATTCGCGGTACAGACGCTCGACTTCCTGCCGCGCTTCGACCGATTGCAGCGTGCTTGCGAGCAGTTCGGCTTTGCGTTCCAGCCGGACGATCTCGTCCGGTTCGAACGGCTTGGCCGACGCCCATTCGATTACCGCTTTGACTTTTCCGTCGTACAGGGCGGGCACGAGCAGCACTTCGGCCGATTTCACCATGCCCAGCGCGGACGAGACTTTGACGTAATCCGCGGGCACGTCCCGCAGATGCAGCGTTCTGCCTTCGTGCGCACATCGCCCGACCAGCCCTTCGCCGAACGGAATCCCGACGTTCTCGGTCTGCGCCGCATGTTCGGGATCTTCGGCGATTGCCGCCAGCTTGACCAGCGTTCCGCGCGATTCGTCCGCCGAATAGAACACGCCGACAGGAATGCCCGTCGACTCGGACACTTTGGCCATAAACGCTTCGGCCAGCTTGGCACTGGAAAAAGAAGCTTGTTCCTGCAGCAGCTCGGCCAGACGGATCAGGCGTTCCTTATGCTGGTCTTCGGCCTGGATCTTCGCCAGCAGTTCGTTGGTCGAAGCGCCCAAGTCGCCGACTTCGTCGTGAGAACGGATCTTGATCCGTTCTCTCAGGTCGCCGCCCACCGTAATGGAGCGGATCGCTTCCGTCACGAGGGAGATCGTTCTGGAAATATTGCCCGCGATCGCAAGCGCCGCCAAAATGGACACGACGCCGACCAGCGCCCACAGTCCGATCATCGCGTACAGCGTTCGATCGCTGTTCGCTTTCAATTCCGCTACCCGCGCGTTCGTAAGCCGCTGCTCGGTATCGCGAAAAGCGTCGAATTCCACGCGCAGCTGGTCCATTTCGCGTTTGCCGGCATTGCCGGTATAGAAAGATAGCACTTCTTCGTCCCGGTTCAAGCCCTTCAGCTCGATCGTCCGGTCGCCCATTTCCGACACCCAGCTCTCGATGTTCGCGCGGATCAGCCGCAGGCTCTCCTGCTGGGACGCATTGTCGCCGATCAGCTCGTACAGCCTGCTGTAGGTCGTCTCCCATTGGGTGCGCCCGTTATTGTAAGGTTCCAGGTAATCCCGGTCTCCGGTCAACAGATAGCCCCGTTGGCCGGTCTCCATGTCCAGCACGTTTTTTTGCAGCGCGCTGACTTCGTCGTGCACCGCGATATCATGGTCGCTAATGAACGCATTGGCTTCCTGCAGGCTGCGTACTTGCGAAGAGACCGCAAGCAGCGACAAGCCCAGGCAGACCAAAATGAACAAATAGCCGGCCAAAATTTTCGCGCGAATATTGAATCTTCTCGTCTTCGGCACTTCCATGCCCTCCGCTCACTCCGTTTTCTCTTCGATGTTCGGCGATTCGAACCGCCGCGCACGCTGTTCAAACAGCTGGTTCTCCAGCATCTCCATTTGCTTGCGCTTCCAGTTCGCCCGTTCTTCGAGCGCCGGTTCGAACGGATCGTCTTCGCGGATCGTCCACAAATCGCTGAACAAATAACCCTGGACGCGCACGACGCCGCCCGCGTACGGACCGTTCAGCCAGACCATGCCTTCCGGCAGCAGCTTCATTCGGCGTTCGCCGTCGGCCGCTTCGGCCACCTGTCCCAGTTCGATCGCGTGCAGCATTTGGCCGAACGTGTACCAGCCCATCCTATTTGCGTTCGATCAGCTTGAAGTCGTCGTAATGGAATCCCGGCGCCACGATGCAGGTCACGAGGACCGGTTCGTCGCCGAGCGGACGCGCCTTCTGCCAATGCTTGCCCGGCACGAGTCCCTGGAACGATTGGCCGTTCGCCGTATCGGGACCCAGAATGATCTCTTCGCCTTCGACCGGTTCGTCGCCGTCGCCGCCCAGCGTCAACGCGAGCGGGCCTCCGGTATGCCACAGCCACAGCTCGTCGGAATGCACCACATGCCATTCCGAGAACTCGCCCGGATGCAGCAGGAAATAGATCGAGCTTGCCGCGAAGCGGTCGCCCGTGTATTCGGACGGCAGCGCGCTCTGCGGAATCGTGAACGACGATTTCCACAGTTCTTTGTGCCAGCCGCCTTCAACGTGCCCTTCAAGTCCCAGCAGCTCGACGAGCGGAGACAGGGATGTCGGTTGATTTGAATTCATAAGTATGGATCTTCCTTCCCTTTTCAGCATTTCTGAACTCCAGCATACTATACGGGAGGGGTTCGGAACAAACGATTTTTGCGGTTTTTCATACGGTTCGGGGGTATATTTAACGAGATAGCAAAAAAGTTTGGGGAGGCGGACGAAAATGCGGTTATCGGCAGAGATGAAATCGGAAATGCGGCGGGCTTTCGAACGGGGCAGGGACACGGTCGGACGCTTTCCGGCGCCCTACGTGGAAGCCGGAATCCGCTACCTCGACCGGTTCGATCCGGAGCGGGGCGGCGGGGCCACCAACTATATCTGCTGCCTGCTGCCTTTTTGGCTGCGGCAGGCTTCGGGAGCTTCGCTCGGCACCTGCCGCAGCGTGGCCGAAGCGAACGTGTTCGGCATGCTGCATTTCCATCTGCAGGACGAACGGATCGACCGCGCGGCGGGCACGGATCGCCTGCACGTGGCGCTGTCCCAGCTGTTCAACGCGGAGATGAACGCGCGCTACGCCGGCCTGTTCCCTTCCCCGGCCGATTTCGGGCATGCCCTGCGTCTGTGCACCGCGGAATGGGCCGCCGGCCTGAATGCCGAACGGAGCTCCGATCCTTTTTTCGAACGGACGGAAGAGATCGCCGCCCGCGCCGCGCCGCTGCTGCTCGGTCCGCACGCCCTGTTCGGCGGCGACGAGCGTATGCGGGAACGGGCGCTCTACGCCGTACGCCAATCGCTGGTCACGCTGCAAATGGCCGACGATTGGGCGGATTACGCCGAAGACCTGCGCGAGAACGCCTATAACTGCCTCGTTTCGCTCTACCGGCGCGAACAACGGCTCGGCCCCGAAGACCCCGTCGCGGCTTCCGACATCGCCGACGCCGTCTATGCCCGGGGACTGCTCGGCACGTATGCGCGGCTGGCGGCAGAGCGCCAGCTGGGTCTTGAGATCTATGCGGAAGACTTTCCCGGTCTGATCGGGTTTCACGCGGCGCTGGCCGGCGATCTTGAGCAGATTGCCGCCCGGATCGAAGCGGAGAAGAGGCATTTGGAGTTGGGCGGTTTGAACTATTGGCTTCTGGGCCAAAAGAATCTTTGACAAAGCAGGATTGCCTACTTGCCGGTATGCGAACAGCATGCTATAATCTTCCACAAATTAAGATTTTTTGTCATCGGCCGTTTCGGTCGAACCTCTGTTGCTTTGAAGCCAATTGTCCGCTTATCGGCCGTGCCGTGCGTTTGGGCTGCCGGCCTCGTACGTACGATTCCCACATTCGCACGCGAAAGGATGATTTGAAATGACAAGTTCGACCTCGGAAGCATTGGTCCGCAATCAAGTGATCCAAAAAGCGTGGGCCGAGCCCGAATTCCGCGCCCGCCTGCTGGAAGATCCGAAGGCCGCGCTGCGCGAAGCGTTCGGCATCGAGCTGCCCGAACATGTTCGCCTGAACGCCGTCGAAGAATCGGCGAACGAGTTCTATCTCGTGATTCCGCCTCCTCCGTCGGTCGTCATTCCGCAGGCCGAGCGGATCGTCATGGAACCGGCCGCCATGTGGGGAAGCGGCGTCTGATTCTCCGCTTTTCCGTCCTTTTTTCCGATATTCAACGATTCAACGTATCAAACGCGCAAGGAGCGGGACTCCCGCGGCGTCCGTTTCCGGAAAGCTTCCTACTCGGAGGCTTCCGGAAAACGGACCGTCGCTTCGGTTCCCGCTCCTTTTTTGCTGTCGAACGTCAACGTCCCCTGCATCGCTTCCACGATTCGGAACGTCACCATCAGCCCCAGGCCCGTCCCTTTCGTCTTGTTCGAAAAGTACGGCTCCCCGAGCCGCTTCAGTTCCTCCGGCGCCATGCCGAGCCCGTTATCGCGAATCCGGATGACGACCTGCCCGTTTTCCCGGGAAGCCCGAACGTCGATCCGGCCGTCTTCGCTCGGCAGCGCTTCGATGCTGTTCTTGATCATGTTGATAAACGCCTGCTTGAATTTGGACGAATTGCCTTTGACGTACAGGTCCGGTTCCAGATCGAGCGCGATCTGTCCGTGATGGATGCTCGCAAGCGGCGTCAATACCCCTTCGATATGCCGGAATTCTTCGTCGATCGACATGATTTTGATATTTTCCGCGCCCGGCTTGGCAAACGTCAGGAAGTCGGTGATGATGCCCGAAGCCCGGTCGAGCTCCTCCAGCGCCATGCCGATATACGCTTTTTCCGATACCGCCGAACGTTCGCCCAGCAGCTGCAAAAACCCGCGGGTCACTTGAAGAGGGTTGCGTACCTCGTGCGCGACAGAGGCGGCCAGCTCGCTGATGATTTCCATTTTCTCCGCGTGCTGCAGTTCGTTGTTGAACATTTCGAGCCGTTTGGAATATTCGAGCACCTGATTATGCGTCTCGACGAACCTCCGGCCGAGCACGATGATGAGCGAGATAACGAAAGCCACCATGCCCCATTTCCACCAATACAGATCGTAATGCTGCCCGCTGGCGTAGAACACGATCAGCTCGATCATGCCGGCTCCCGCGAAAATCGCCAGGCCGCCGTTGAAGATCAGTGCGTCCTTGTTGCGTCTCAGGCTGTATATGACGGAACAGACGAGCATGGTCAGCAGTTCGACGAGCATCAACACGCCGAGTACGGTCGTGGTCAGCAGGTAATACACCGGGAAATACCGTTCGCCGGTCAGCACGTTCAAGACGAGCAGCAGCATGCAGAACGCCGAATACATCAGTTGGAAACGGCCGAGATACGCGATGGAGTTTTTGTACCCTTTGCCGAAAATAGTCTGGAAAAAGTACAGGAAGGCGGGCAGCAGCGTGAACAGGGCCACATCGAACAGCCGCTGCAAAATGCCGCCGTATTCGGGGTAAAGCGTAAACAGAAACGGCGAGTACGAGACGACGAGCGTCCCGATCGACAAGATGATAAAGACGAGCGACATCCACGGACGCAAATAGTCCCGGTTGAGGAACAGCGCGCAGACGAGCATGACGAGCCCGATGAGGACAAACGATCCGCCGAGCATGATGTCGAGCATGTCGCGGGTCAGATAGAGGGTCAACAGGTCGTAAAAATTGCCGAACGCGACATGCTGCACGATGCCTGCCCGTCCTTCGGTCACCTGCATGCGCAGGTAGATCGAACCGCCCGCGTCTTCCGCGCGCAGGGGCAGCAGCAGCTCGTTCATCGAATAACGGTACTGCCGATGGGAATCGAACAGTTCGCGGTATTCGGTGTAGGCCACGATGTTGCGTCCGTACGCTTTCTCCACCAGCACCGCCGGAATCGCCCAGCCGAGCTGCGGAATATCGATACGCACCCAGGCCCAGGCCGCGCCTTCGGGCCGGGACGGCGGCATCGCTTCTTCGTTCATGGAGATCCAGTCGGCCGAATGCAGCACCCGGTCCGGCGGCGTGTCCGCGGCGTTCCCCGAATCTCCGGGATCCCACAGAAAATGCCAATCTTCGACCAGGACCGTCTCCGCTTCGCTTTTCGTTCTCGGAAAAGCTTCCACGCAGACGAAGACGACGGCGAGCAGCGCGACCAGAATCGCCAGCATTTTTGGTAAAGTTCTCATGAAGCACCCCCCTGCAGCCAATCGTGTTGATTTCCGGTCTTGTTCGATAGGTAACATTCGCCGCGCGGGGCCCTCTTCCCTGCCAGCGGTTTGCTCCTTTTGAATTTTTAGGGCTGCGGCAGACTGCGAAGAACTGCGAATCAGACGGAACGAAAAGCAAAAAACCCGTGTTTCACGCTCTGTGGCTCGGTGTATAAATAATCATCATTCACCGATCTTCGGCTCGCCCAAGCGGCGAAAACAAGCCGATCCAAGGAGGCCCTTCAGATGAACAATTCGCACCGAGACGTGGACGTCGAAGAACGCAGAATCGAGAAAAAGTCGGATTCCAGCATGGTCGCTTCCACCTTTATCAAGTATGCCGCCTACATCATTATCACGTTCGGCATTTTGTACTTCCTCGTGCGGTACGTCTTCCCGATGTTCCAGTAAAAGCTTGAAGGGATTGTGTGCACTGCCCTTTTTATCCATAAAAAAAGACGGGTTTCCGAAGCGATTTATCGCCGGAAATCCGTCTTCTTTTGTCTATTCGGCCGGTTCTTGCGACCAAGCGGCCTTAGTCGCGGTAGAGGCGCTGCGCCGCGTGCAGCGTCGGCCCGACGAACGAGTTGATCGGGAAGCCGTGCCGGATCGCGGTCGTAACGAAAGCTTTGGCGTTGCGTACCGCCGTCTTCACGTCCGCTCCCTTGGCGAGTTCCGCGGTAATGGCCGCGGAGAACGTGCAGCCCGCCCCGTGGATATAGTTGGTCTCGATCCGCTCGGATTCGAGCAGTTCGAAGTCCTGTCCGTCATAGATCAGATCGACGGCTTTCTCGTGCAGCAGCTTGCCGCCGCCCTTGATCACGACGTGCTTCGCGCCGAGTTCGTGGATCTTGACCGCGGCCGCCTTCATGTCTTCGATCGTGCGGATCGGAGCGGTCTTCGCCAGTTGCGAAGCTTCAAACAGGTTCGGCGTCACGACCGTCGCTTTGGGTACGAGCTTCTCCATGATCGCTTCCGCCGTGTCCGGGTTCAGCACTTCGTTCTCGCCTTTGCAGATCATGACCGGATCGACGACGAAGTGATCGAGCGGACGCTGCTCGATCTTGCGGGCAACCGCGTCGATGATCTCGACGGTGCTCAGCATGCCGGTCTTCGCGGACGTCACGCCGATCCCGTTCAGCACGGTATCGAGCTGGCTCTCCAGCAGTTCCGCCGACATCGGCGTCACGTGGTGGCTCCACCGCTGCGGGTCCATCGTGACCACGCAGGTCAGCGCCGTCATTCCGTATACGTTCAATTCCTGGAACGTTTTCAAGTCAGCCTGGATGCCTGCTCCTCCGCTCGTATCGGAACCGGCAATCGTCAAAACCTTGGGTATCGTCGTCATCTGTCAAGCGCCTCCTGGGTCTTCTATATTTAAGCCGCCGCTCGGCGGCTTAGGACTGTATCTCCGTTCGACCGCTTCGCAGTCTTCGGTAATGGTAAGACGAAGCGGCGGTCTTGTCAACCGTCCGCCGCGCCGCTGTTGTGCCGGTCAGCGAGAATTGCCGTCGGCGATCTTCGTACTCCGAAACGGCGCGGTCTGATCGAGCTTTTTGTGATGGGCGATATACGCGCAGATCAGCAGCGCCACGCCGTTCACGACGAAGATCCAGTGGATCGGCATGAAAGCGCCGAGTACCCCGCCGACGAGCGGTCCCGCCATCGTGCCGATCTGCGTCGCCGACTGGTTGAGACTGAAAGCGCGCCCGCGGAATTCCGGCTTCGTCACCTGCACGATCATGGCGTTCACCGCCGGGAACACGCCCGCGAAGAACAGTCCGTATACGAAGCGCAAAATGCCGAATCCGACATAGCCCGTGACGAAAAATTGCAGCAGATTGCCGACGGCGCCGCCGATCAAGCCGATCAGCAGCACTTTTCCGTAGCCGATCTTCCCGCCGATCCGACCCCAGCGCGGAGCCATGATGACCGTCGCGACGCCGACCGCCGAGAAGATAATGCCCGCCACGAGCGAAGTCCGGTCGGACGAGACGCCCATGTCCTGCACATAGATCGTGATCAGCGGCTCCAGGATCATGACCGAGAAGTTGCTCATCGCGACCAGCCCGAGCAGCGCGAAGAACAACGGAATGCCCGCCGCCTGCTTGAGGTCGTCTTTGACCCGCGAGCGGACTTTGGGACGCTTGAATTCTTTCTCGTGCACGAGGAACGTCGCGACGAGCGCCGAGATGAGCACGATCGCGCTCGAGAACAAAAACGCGTTGCGGTTGCCGAGCGTGAAGCTGACTACCCCGCCGATCAGCGGTCCGATAATGTTGCCCGAAGCGGTCGCCGTCGACATGATGCCGAGCGCGTAGCCCGTTTTTTCTTCCGGCGTGTTCGTACCGACCAGCGCAATCGCCGCCGGAATGAACCCGGCCAGCAGCCCCTGGAACAAGCGCAGCGCCACGAGCTGAACCGGGTCCTGCACGAAGAAGTTAATGAAGTACAGGGCCGCCAGGCTGTAACCCGAGCGCACGAGCATCGGCTTGCGTCCGTATTTGTCCGCGAGCGAACCCCAGAACGGGGAGATCAGCGCGCTCGACAAAAAGGTAATGCCGAACGCGAGCCCCGCCCAGATCGATAAATACTTTTCCCCGACGCCGAGTTCGGCATGCATGAAGATCGGCAAAAAAGGGATCGAAATCGAATAGGCCATACTGCAAAAAAATACGCCGGCCCACAACACTACCAAATTCTTTTTCCATGAAAACTCCATCCGTCCGCACGTCCTTTCGTCGCCGGAACGAACGGTCTGTGCGCCGAAGCCGCTTCGTTTCCCCCTGCCGAACCGACTCCGGCGCCGCATCCGCCGCCCCGTCTTCATCCGGCGTTTGCTTCCGGGCGCGCAATGCCTCCGCAGGCCCAATCGTCGCGCTGCAAACGTCTGGTTGTTTTTAACCTGTTAATTCTACTCCCGCCTTACCAAATTTTCCAATCGGAAGCCAGGCCGTTTGGACAGCTCCGCAGCGTTCTGGGGCCGTATGGAAACGCAGGCTCCGGCAGACGCACGGCTGGTACGGATCGCGGCGCGCTGCTCCGTAACGGAAGCTTCCGGGCGTCGATTCGACGGCCGATCGACAAAATCCGGCTTCGTTCGGCGGGAAAAGACAGGCTTCCGTTGGAATCCGGCGGTTACGATTCGCGCGATTCGGGTAAAGCGTATGTAAGAACGCATACAAAAGGAGACGATACACATGGCTTACGATCCGCGAAACGAGTCCGATCGCGCCCACGAGCGCTATGAGCTCTCCAGCGACCACGATTATACGGAGCGCGACATTCCCGCTACCGAAATGGAATACGTCGATACGGTCCAACAAAATGCCGAACCGGTCAACGCAGTCGAGACCGATCCGGAAGCTTATCCGAACCGCACCGAAGAAGATCCGAACCTCGGCGAGCCGAGACTCGAAGACGTGCCGGACGCGGACGACCTGCATCCGGACAGCCCGGTCGACCCGGCCGCTCCCGCGCAGGACGAACCGCACGGCACCGATCTGCTGAACGGAGCCGGCGGCGAAGAAGGACGGCGCGAGCTGGCCGAAGAATCCGAAGATTACGCGCGTCCGCTTATTACCGACGGCGATCTGCAGACCGAGCATCAAGAAGGCGGCAATCTCGTTACGGAACGCGATACCGATCCGGAGAACGGCATGTTCCGGGAAGGCTCCTTCCCCGCTTCGCTGCCGGACGACGTGCAGCGCAACCTGATCGACGCCGAGACGGACCAGGGCTACAAAGACGAAGTCTACACGGACGAGGACGAATAATTCGGGCTTGACCGGACAGGCTAACCCTTCTATGATAAAGATAACTTTAAGCGAAAAGGGGAAAATTTGATGACGGGGTATGTTCTTAACTAATCCAATTCCATACAGGATCGCGTTCATTCGGAACAAGGCAGCGCTACCGCTCTCGGCGGCCGCCTGTTTGCCTGTCTCTTGAACCGCGTCCGGAATTCAGTTAAGAACAGCGAATCATTTTTCCTATAAGCTTGAGGTAGGTACACCCTATCCTTTCGACTTTTCGGGCCGCGCTGCTTTCTGAGCGCGGCCCTTTTTGGCATATTTGCGCACGGGAAGCCGGGCAGACGCGCGCACGAAAACCCGGGGGAGTCCGGTGACCTTGGACGCAGACCGGATTCGGTCTGCGTCCCCCTCCATGCAAGGCGGAAACGAGCTGATCTTAAAGCCGTCTCCGAAACGGGAATATTTCCGTTTCGGATGCGGCTCTCTGATCGGTTCGTTTCCGCCTTTTTGCGTACATGCCCTTGTCTGTCCGCCAGTCTATCCGTCCACCCACAAACGAACAACGAAGGAGCGATTTCCCACATGAACGACACTTTGTATCGCCAGCACCCGAATATTCATCCGCAGACGCTCGAACGCCTGCAGTACGAACGCGTCGTCGCCGACTTGTCGACGTACGCCGTCTCTTACCTCGGCCGGCGGCATATCGCCGCGCTGCGCCCGATCGGCGACGCCCGGACGCTGCGCCGCCGTCTGGACGAGACCGATGAAGCCGCCGGCGTTCTGCGCCGCGGCGCCAGCATTCCGCTGCCTTCGCTCACCGGCATGGAATCCATTCTCGACCTGCTCGGCGCCGGCTACGTGTTCGGCGAAGCGGACTTCATGCATCTGCACCAATTTCTGGTCAGCTGCGCGCAGCTGATCCAGTACATGCATGCCAAAGCCGACTGGGCGCCGAACGCCGCCGCCTACGCGTCGGGCATGCACCGGCTCGACCGGCTGCGCGAAGAGATCGAGCGCTGTATCCGCAGCGGGCGCGTGCTCGATTCGGCCAGCCGCGAATTGTCCAAAGTCCGCCGCCGTATGGCGACCGCCGAAGAACGCAGTTCGCGGCGCCTGGCCGAACTGATGGCCAAGCACCGCTCCATCCTGCAGGAGAATCTGGCCGTGCAGCGCGGCGGCCGCTTCGCCCTCCCGGTCCGCCGGGAATCGCGCAAAGCGGTCAAAGGCTCGGTGCTGGACGAATCGTCCAGCGGCCAGACCGTCTATATCGAGCCGGAAGAAATCCGGCAGTTCCATGACGAACTGGAACGGCTGCGCGCCGAAGAAGCCCGCGAAGAGACCAAAATCCTGAGCGAACTGACCGGCCTCGCCGAGCAGTTCGGGCAGGAGCTGCGGGTAAACGCCGAACTCGTCGGCGAATACGACTTCCTGTTCGCCAAAGCGCGCTACGCGCTGGCACTCGACGCCGTCAACGTGGCGTTGAACACGGAAGGGCGGATCCGGCTGCGCGGCGCGCGGCATCCGCTGATGGGCGCGAACATGGTTCCGCTGAACTTCGAACTCGGCGTCCGCTTCCGGATGCTGATCGTGACCGGTCCCAACACCGGCGGCAAGACGCTGGCGCTTAAAACGGTCGGCCTGCTGACGCTGATGGGCCAATCCGGCCTGCTGATCCCGGCCGAAGCGGGCGGCGAACTGTCCGTCTTCGACGGCATCGAAGCCGATATCGGCGACGGACAGAGCATCGAACAGGCGCTCAGCACGTTCTCCGCGCATATCGGCCGGGTCAAACACATCCTCGAAACGGCGAACCGCCGCACGCTCGTGCTGATCGACGAAATGGCGTCCGGCACCGATCCCGGCGAAGGCGTCGGACTGTCGATCGCCGTGCTCGAAGAACTGCATCGGCGCGGCACCTGCGTCGTCGTCACGACCCATTTTACCGAAATCAAAACGTTCGCTTCAGCCACGCCGGGCTGCGAAAACGCCCGCATGGAATTCGACGCGCAGACGCTTCAGCCGCTCTACCGGCTGACGATCGGCGAAGCCGGACGCAGCTACGCGTTCGCTATCGCGCAGAAACTGGGCCTCCCGGACGCCGTGATCCGGCGGGCCGAGCATTTGACCGCGGGAGGCGGCGCGGGGGCAAGGGCGGTTGGCGGCGACGCGCGGGCGGAAGGCGCAGAAAGCGACGGCAGAAGCGATGCGGTGCGGGCGGAAGGCGCGAGTAGCGCCGATGGGGGCGCGGAGGGCGGCGGCCGCAGCGGTGCGACGCAGGCCGCTTGCGCTGCACCGCAAGCGGAAGGCTGCGGCGCGGAAAATTCCGCGCATGCGGCAGGAGCGGCCGCGGAGCCTTCCGCCGCAGAAGCTTCCGCTCCCGGGCGGGAGCTTCAGCCCGCCGCGAAGGCCGATCCCGCGCTGCTCCCCGGCGCTTCGCTGCGCCGGCCGGCAGCCGAGGCGCCGCAGCCGTCCGCACCGGAGGCGGACGGAGCCGCTGCCGACGTTCCGGCCGACGAAGCTGCCGGACCGCAAACGAGCTTTTTGCGGATCGGCGACAGCGTGTCCGTGCCGTATCTCGGCAAGACGGGCATCGTCTACGCCGAAGAAGACGCCATGGGCAGCATCGGCGTGCAGATTCAAGGCAGCAAGTTCCGTATCGCCCGCAAGCGGCTCCAGCCCCATATCCCGCGCGAATCGCTGTATCCGGAAGACTACGACCTCAGCATCGTGTTCGACTCCAAATCAAACCGCAAAAAGCGGCGCAAAATGGAGCGGCGGCATATGGAAGGAGTAACGATCGTGCTTCCGCCGGACGAACCGGGCGGCAAACCTTAATAGGCCCAGCGACACACGTTCCCGGTTTCCAAATATATCCAGTACGTACTGTCACAAACACCGCTGCCGCTCGAACCTTCCGACTCTAACGAACCTTAGTCACGCTATTTGCCTCCAAAACCGCTTTTCCGCAAACTAACGAATCGTCATCACGCTATTTCGCCAAATTCAGCCCTAATCGGCCGGTTATCGGTCAATAAGGATATAACGATTCGTTAGATTTTAAAAAAAGTGAAATCCGAGCAAATAGCGACATGAGGATTCGTTAGGACTCACAGCCGGCGCGGAAGTACGACAGAATTCGAGATCCACGCTCCGATTCCAGAAAAAAACCGGACTCTCCAAATGGAAAGTCCGGTTTTTGGCTTTGTGTATGCTGGATGTTCCCGTTTGCGCAGGCAGGAACGCCCTAATCTGGCTTGGCTGTCGTCGACCGTTTCGCTGCCCTGCCGGTTCCGGCAGACTTCGATTCGTCAGCCGCAGCAGCCTGCTGCCTCGGCCGCTGCGCTCTTTTAGCGTATGGCAGCGCCGTTCAGCGCGCTTACCCGCAGCCGGCTCCGCACGAAATCGACCGTCAGCGGCGATCCGTCAAGCATGGACAGTTCCACTTCCCGGCGCTCGCCCGGCAGCAGATCGAAGAAGTTGTCGCTGAAGCGCACCCGGCCGAGCGGCAGCTCCAGCTTGACCATCCGCGCAAGCATGCCGGACGCTTCGACCGTCACGATCACGCTGCCGGCGGCTGTCTGACGCAGCTGCTCCGACTCGCCGGACGCGTCCGCCGTCGCCTGCGCATCGGCCGCGCTTCCAAGAAGCGGCATACGTCCTGCCGCTTCTTCCGCAGCGTTTACCGTTCCGGCGCCGCTTACCGGCTTAGGCTTCGACGCGTTCCCCGCTGCTTCCGCGGCGCCTTCGCTCACGGCAGCCGCCGTCACATCGGCCAGCCGTCCGTCCAGCCTCCAGGCCGCCGGAAGTTCGCCGGCATTCGCGCCGGGCTCCGCCGCCTCTGCTTCGCCGCCCGCTTGGCCGCCTTGCGCCGCCTCTTCCACTGCGCTTCCCGCTTGCGCGGCTTGCGCAGCTTCCACGTAGCCGCCCGCTTGGCCGCCTCGCGCCGCCTCCTGCGCTGCGCTTCCCGCTTGCGCGACTTGCGCGGCTTCCACGTCGCCGCCCGCTTGGCCGCCTTGCGCCGCCTCTTCCGCTGCGCTTCCCGCTTGCGCGGCTTGCGCAGCTTCCACGTAGCCGCCCGCTTGGCCGTCCTGCACCGCTTGCCCGGCTTGTGCGACTTCCGCCTCGCCGCCCGCTTCGCTCGCCTCCGCCACGCTCCACGCAAGCTTCGCCTGCCCCAGCTTCAACTCCCGCTGGTCGCGCAGCATATACGTCTGCTCGCAGCCCCGCTCTTCGCGGCGTCGGCTTTCGCCGCCCTTCTCCGCCTCGGCTCCGCGCACTCCACGCGGCCCTTCCCATGCTCCGTCCGCTCCATTCCCGCGCAACTCACGCGGCCCTTCCCCCGCTTCGCCGCCCTTCCCGCTCCCCAGCTCCACACCGCCCGCGTGCCGCAGCCGCACCAGCGTCTCTTCCGCCGAGCCGCCGTTCAAAGCCTCGGCTTCGCCGACCTCGCCGAGCAGCACCGGACCGCGGAACGCGCTGTCCGAACGGAAAACGTATTCCCCGACCCGCTCCCCGTCAAAACGCCGCACTTCCAACAGAGCTTCCACTTCGACCGGCTCCGGGCCGTCGTTGACCGCCCACACCCGCAGCGGCTGACCCGGTTCGTGTTCAAGCGAGAGCAGCAGCGGACGGTAGAACTGTTTGGCGTAATAATAGGAAGCTTTCGGCAGCAGCTCGTAATCGATCATCGCCCAGCTCGTGCCCGGCCAACTGTCGTTGAGCTGCCAGATCAGGCTTCCGCCGCTGCGCGGATTGCGCCGGTAATGCTCGACGCCGCAGCGCAGCCCTTCCGCCTGGGTCAGCATTGAGAAGTTCATGTATTCCTCGATATCGCGCGGAAGTCCGGTGTAGCCTTCCATCAGCAGAATGCCTTTGCGGTGATTGGTGTCCTTGTTGCGGTACGCCATCTCTTCCCCGCCCCAGACGAGGCTGCCTTCCGGCATGTTTTTCTCCAGCGTGTAGCGGTTGGCCGACGCGTGCATGCCGAATTCGCTGCTGAACAGCGCCATATCCTGCTTGTAATTTTTGAACGTCACGCCTTCGATGCTGTAGTCCAGTGCCGGCATCTCGCCAAAAGCGCGCGGATAAACGGACCCGTGCCACACCTGCCAGTTGTGCCGGTCGCCGACGTCCGGATCGTTGTCGTCCTGATCGCCGCTGCGGCCGTAAGGCGAAGAAGGCCAGTAGGCCCGGTGCGGATCGAGCCGCTCCAGCGCTTCGGGGATCAGCTCGTGGTAGATCCGTTCGCCGTAGAAGTCACTCTTGATGTCGCCGCTCGCGCTTTTCATATCATAGAGCCAGTCGATCTCGTTGTTGCCGCACCACAGCGCCAGCGAAGCGCGTCCGCGCAGCCGTGTGACGTTCGCTTCGACTTCGGCGCGCACATTGTCCATAAAGTCGGCGTTGAAGTCCGGGAACAGCGCGTTCGCAAAAGCAAAATCCTGCCAGACCAGCACGCCGCGCCGATCGCATTCGTCGTAAAAGATTTCTTTTTCATAGATGCCGCCGCCCCAGATCCGCAGCATGTTCATGCCGGACTCCGCCGACAGCCCGATCAGTTCGCCGTAGCGCGAATCCGGAATGCTGCCGATGCGGTTGTCCGCGGGAATCCAGTTGGCCCCTCTGGCATACACAAACTTTCCGTTGAGGAAAAAGCGGAACGCCGCGCGGCCCTCTTCGTCTTCGGTCCGCAGTTCGATCGTGCGCACGCCGATGGCCTGTGTGTCGGTATGAATTCGCTCGTCTCCCGCATACAGATCCGCCGTCAGCGTATACAGATGCGGCTCGCCGAGATCGTGCGTCCACCACAATCTGGCGTCCGGCAGCACGCATTCGGCGCGAAAAGCAGCCTGACGCCGCAGCGCGGAGCGCCGGCCCGGCGTCACCGGACTCGCCGCCAAAACGCCCGGGCGCGTGCCGCTTTCCGGCCGGAAATCTGTTTCGAAGGCCGGAACGGAAGCACCGTCCGGGTCCGCGGCGCGGATCGGCTCCGCCCCGTCTTCGCTCACTTCCGTCTCGTACACGCGTCGGCCGTCTCCGTCTGCAAGGCTCAGCTTGAGCGTCAGCGGAACGTCGGGCATGCCGCGGTACGTCGTCACGTCCGCCGAGATGACGAGGTTCGCGGCGCCGTTTCCGATCGAACGCGTTTCAGCGAATACGCTTTCGATTTTCGCCAGTCGATGCCGCTTCAGCGTCACTGCGCCCCAGATCCCGACGGTGACAAGGCGCGGGCCCCAGTCCCACCCGAAATTCATCGCCGCTTTGCGCAGCCACGGACGTTCTTTCGTGTACGAAGACCAATCGAACCGCTCTTTGCCCTGATGATGCGGGCGCAGCGGATCGAACCGGACCGCGATCACGTTCCAGCCCGGCCGGATGACCCGCGTAATGTCGAACGTATGCGGCATAAGCATGTTGCGCGACGTGCCGATCTCATGTCCGTTGACGAACACCGTCGCGAACGTATCGAGTCCGTCGAAGTTCAGCTCGAACCGTTCGCCCGGTTCCCGCGTCAGCGCCCCGCCGTATTCGAACCCGCGCCGGTACCACCATTCGCGTTCTTCGATCCAGCGGCTTTTGAGATCGTTATGCCCGAAATACGGGTCTTCGATCACCTTCCGCCGGATCAGCGCGCTATGGACGTCGCCCGGCACGCTGCCGGTCATCCAGTACCGGTCGTCCAGCATCGCCGCCGCATTATCCTGCGCGGGCGTCTCGCCCGGCGCAAAATCTTTGATTCTCCAGTTTCCGCCAAGTTCCATCTTATCCGCTGCCGTCGTATCCGTACCGGGATTTGCGCCGGGACTTGCCTTGCTGTCTTTTCCGCTCATATGTGTGCTCTCCTTTCAAGATAACGCTTCCAGCATTCTTCAATAAAATAGCATAATGCGGGAAACGGGTACAGGTATAATAGAAAAAGGATCGACCGCAAGGACCAGGACAGGCCGACACACCCAAACCATTTTCGGGAGGACACCATCATGATCATCGGAGCAATCGAAGCGGGCGGAACAAAATTCGTCTGCGGGATCGGCAATGAACACGGAGAGATTCTGGACCGCGTCAGCTTTCCGACGGAACGGCCGGAAGAGACGACGGCGCGCGCGGCCGCTTATTTTGAAGACAAAAACATCGAAGCGCTGGGCGTCGGCTCGTTCGGCCCGCTCGACCTCGATCCGGGGAGCGGCACCTACGGCCACGTGACGACGACGCCCAAGCCCGGTTGGGCGAATTACGACCTGCTCGGGCATTTGAAAAAGAAGCTGAACGTCCCGGCCGGATTCGATACCGACGTCAACGCGGCCGCTTTCGGCGAAGCGCGCTGGGGAGCGGCCCGCGGCCTCGACAGCTGCGTCTATTACACGGTCGGCACCGGAATCGGCGTCGGCGTGTACGTCGGCGGCAATCGGGTGCACGGACTCGTGCATCCCGAAGGCGGCCACGTCCCGATGCGCCGGCATCCGGACGACGACTTCGCGGGCGCCTGCCCGTATCACGGCGACTGCCTGGAAGGCATGGCCGCCGGCCCCGCGCTTGAGAAGCGCTGGGGGCAAGGCGGCGACAGCCTGCCGGAAGACCATCCGGCCTGGGAGATCGAAGCGCATTATCTGGCCGAAGCGGTGACCGGCGCGATCCTGCTGCTCTCGCCGAAGAAAGTCATTCTCGGCGGAGGCGTCATGCACCAGAGCCAGCTGTTCCCGCTGATCCGGTCCAAAGTCGCGCGGAACCTGAACGGCTACGTCGCTTCGTCCGTGCTGGACGATCTCGACGCCTATATCGTTCCGCCGGGCCTCGGCGACAACGCCGGCCTCGCCGGCTCGCTTGCGCTGGGCATCGAAGCGGCGCAGGGCTGAGCGCCGCGGCTTGATAACCTTTTCGTCAACGTACCGCCCGATCCGCGCGCACAACCGAACTTACGTATCCCAAAAAGCAGCGTAGCCGCCGTTAAACCCCTCAATCGGGCCCAAACGAGCTTCTACGCTGCTTTTTATGCAATCTGCTTTTCTTTTCCGGACAAATCCGGCTTCTACGCGGCCTTTTCGGACATGTAACCCCTGCCCCGGTCACGGCGGCGAATTACCGCTTCGGCCGACCTTTGCCTGCGACGTCCGCTGCGTCGGCGTCCGCCGCGAGCGCTTCGCGGTCGACCGACAGCGGCTCAAGCTTCGCTTCCACTTCGCCCAGATCGAGCGTCGCGCTCTCGCCGAACCAAGATACGAGCTTCGCCCGCGCTTTGCCGCGCGTCTCGTCGTTGACCAGTTTGGCGACGACGGCAACGGCCGCGATCAGCGTGCCGAAATCGTCCGTGAAGCCCACGACCGGAATAAAGTCCGGGATAAGATCGATCGGCGCGATAAAGTACGCCAGCGCCCCGATAATGACCGATTTCGCCCACGGCGGCACATCCGCGTCTTTGAGCGTGTAGAACAGCAGCAGCGCCGCGTATACGACTTTGACGCCCGCTTTTTTGCCGACCGTCTTGACTTTGTCCCAGAACGAGTCGTCCGAATACTGCTTGCCGTAGCCTTCAATCCGCTTGTTCAGTTCCGCTTCGCCGATCGGCTGCGCAGCCGCCGTATCCGCTTCCGCGTCCGCTTTGGATGCCGGATCGCCGCTGCCTACGCCTACCCCGAACTTGTCGCGCCCGTAATCGGCCGCGCGTTCGCGCCAGCTTTTTTTGTCCGCCATTTTCGTCGTCCTCCTTATTTTGCGCTTCAACATTTCAAATTCTCAAGCCAAATTTTCAAGCCCGGAACTTCGCTTTCGATTTGCGCGCCCCGATGCCGGTTCCGCTGCCCGAACCCCGGCCGGCCGAACGTCCTTCGCGGCTTTTGGTGAACAGCCGGATCGACCAGTTGGCGCACAGCAGCGAGAACGCCACGAACAGAATCGACCAGCCGATCGCCGGCACGAACGTATCCTGCGCCAGCAGCGCCGCATCTCCCGCGGCACGCGGAGACGTCACCGACAGCCAAGCCAGATAGAGCGAACTGAAGATCGACTCTTCCAGCGTCAGGAAGCACAGCAGCACGTAATAGAAATTGCGCGCCGGTTCCCATACGAAGTACATAAGCGCGTTCAGCGCGATGAATCCGATCAGCCAGATGACGCCGAATCCGTCGTGCACGTACAGGATCAGCATGATCAGCGCGACCGCCGTCATGAGAATCAAGCCCTGCTTCTGCTGGCGCTTGTAATAGCCGTAGAACAGCAGCACCGCGAACAGCGAAGCGGACAGGTAGCCGGCCAGCGAGACGAGAATGGAACTCCAGGTCGAGTACGTCGTCACATACGTCGCTCCGCTGTGGTTGGCGTTCAGGTCGATGCCCGCGACGCGTCCCGACGTGGCAAGCGCCACGACCGCGTGCCCGAATTCATGGATCATCGTATTAAGATTGCGAAACAGCGAAGAAAAAGGTATCAGCCGGGTCAATACCGCCGCAATCACGAGGTACAGCACCGTTTTTGCCCATTTAGGCATGATCAAACCTCCTTGAACGGATCGCGATCCTTGGCGGATGCGCCGCATTCTTTTCAGGCTTTATCCAAAGTTTGCTTCCGGGCTTCATGTACATTCCGGGCGCTCCCTACGTTACGCCTGCGGCGTCTTCGGGGTTTCGCCCGCTTTTTCGATCACGATCAGGCAGGTGCTGTTCGGCAGCGGCACTTCGCTTCCGTCCTCGTCCGTGACCGTCACTTTGTCTTGCAGCGCAAGCGTATAGCCTTCCTGCAAAAAATACCGGCTGAACACGATCGTCGCCGCCTCTCCGAACAGATCGCGAATGCACGCTTCGTACTGGGACGGCGTCATGTACCCGAACTGCTCCTGCACTTCGTGCACGTACGCTTCTTCGCCCCACGTGTACGTGTACAGAAATTCCATCGCGTCGTTGACCGGCATGCGCGCTTCGTGCGGGCCGAGCCGTTCGAACGAAATACGGCGTCCGGCAAAATCGGCCGCGTACCGTTCGAGCCGCTCCATCGCGCCGGGATCGCGGAACGACAGCCGCAGAGTCCGCTCCGCCGGTTCGGTCATGATGCCGTCCCGGATCAGGATGCGCCCGCCCGCGGGAATGAGTTCGAACGCGCTTCGCAGCGCCGCCCGGACCGTGTCGAGATTGAACTTTTGTCCGCCGAACGGCACATAGGAATACAATTCGTGCAAAATGGAAGAAAATACGACCGTGTCGATGCTGCCCGGCTCGATCGTCTGCGTCAGGTTGAGCGCGTCGCCTTTGCGTACCTGCCAGCTTCGGCCTTCCAGCCGTCGGCGTCGCTCCAGCGCTTCGACCACGTTTTCGCTGATATCGATCCCGATGACTTCTTTTTCCGGCAGTTCCCGCTCGATCAGGTCCAGCAGCACGCCGCCGCCCGGCCCGATATCGAGCACGCGCGAACCGGCAATGTACGACAGCAGAACTTTTTTGTCGTCCGCCGAACCGTTCATCGTTTCCAGATATTCGTCTTCGTTGTGAAAACGGTCGTATGCGTCGCGCCGCAGCCCGAACAGATCCATCAGCATGAGCACGGCCCGTTCATACAGCGGCGATTTCTCGGCTTCGACGCAGAAATCGATCAGCTTTTCCGCGGCCGGCGAAAAAGCGAAGCCGAAGAAGCACGTATCCGGGTTGCCGTTCACGCGGCTCGTGCGGTGATGCAGATGCGGGCTGTCGGCATGCCGCCCCCCGCCAAGCACCGCCGCCCAGTCCAGTTCGCGCAAATATTTTTCGATAATCCGCTTTTTGTACAGATTGATTTTCTTGACGCCTTTGTGGTCGTAATACAATCCGTGCATCAGGCGTTCGAAGCTGATATGCCGCGCTTCCGGACGTTCTTCGGCTCCGCGCAGCGCAAGCTGCATCATCTTGACGAACTCTTCGAGCGAAAATTCGCCGAGCGCCGCTTCCACGTACCACAGCGTTTTGTCGCCGAGCCTCGCGAAGCTCTCTTCCAGGCCGCCCGCGGCGCCGGACGCCCGCAGCTCTTCGTCGATCCGCGCAAGTTCGCCGTCGAAGTCTTCGCCCCGCCGGATCGCGTCCGCCCGCAATCGGCGCAGCCGCCGCGCAAGTCCGTCTCCGGCCGGCACGGTGCCGAGCGAGACGTGCAGCACGCACTCTTCCAGATCGTCCGCGACGCTCTGCCACAGCTCCTCGGACACGGCCCCAATCACGCAGCGGTTCAGCGCCATCAGCAGCCGGGCCAGTTCGGTCTCGCTCAGCAGCCCTTCGTCGACCGGACCGCGCAGCGGCAGGTTCGCCGAGAACGGCACTTCGCCGCGCAGGTACTGCCCGAGCAGTCCGTGCGTGCGGATCAGCAGCGCGGTCAGCCGCTCCCGGTCGCCGATGCCTCCCGGAGATTTGGCCAGGTACAGGTCCGCCGATCCTTCGTTATGTACGAATACGTTAATGCCCTGCCGCTGCCAGCCGATCCGGTCGATCCGCGTGCCGCCTTTGGCCGTCTCGCTCCAGGCGAGCACTTCTTCCAGCAGCTCCTTGATCCAAAAAGACAGCCGTTCGCCGCCCAGCAGGTCCAGGCTCCGCTCCACGTAAGCCAGTACCGGGTTCAGCCGCTCCATCTCGCGGATCGAGCCGATCCGTTCGTAATTGACGATATATTCTTCCGCCGAAGACAAAATTTGCAGCCAGGCCGGCATGCCGCCTTCGTCCGGACCCGCGGGTCCGGCTCCTTCTTCCTGCTCCGCCATATGGGCACGGATATGTTCCAGGGCGCTTCGCATCTACTTCACTCCTTCAGGTCGGTCTCGCTTCGCGATGCCCGGCAAATAATCCTCTATACTATATACCAAAACGGCCGCCAAAAAAATTCCGCCTCCGGTGAGAGGAGTTCGGGAGAAGCGGAGTCTTATCGGTATATCGATCAAAAAAAGGAGGTGCGGATATGGAAGTGCCGGACGACCGGACGCTGGTCGGCGAAGTGCTCGCGGGCGACAAACAAGCCTACGCGGGCATCGTCGACCGCTACAAAAACAAACTGTACGGACTTTTTCGCAAAATGGGCCTGCCGGAAGCGGACGCCCAGGATCTGACGCAGGAAACGCTGTTCAAAGCGTACCGCAAACTGGCTTCGCACCGGCCGGAACAAAGTTTCTCCGGCTGGCTGCACGCGATCGCGCTCAATCTGTACCGCGATCGGGGCCGGCGCAAAGTGCCGGTACCGCAGGCCGAAGCCGATCAGCAGGCCGCGGCGGACAGCGGCACGCCGGAAGGCCAGGCGCTGCGGCGCGAGCTGCGCACCGAACTCGACCGGCTGCTCGATACGCTGCCGGAACATTACCGGCTGGCGATGGTGCTGCGTTACGTCGGCCAGCTCAGCCACGAAGAGATTGCCGACCTGACCGGCATGACGGCTCCGCAGGTCAACAACGCGCTGCACCGGGCGAAGCGGAGTCTGCGCAAAAAAATGGCGTCAAAGGAGGAGAATCCGTATGAATTTTCGGCTGCGTACCGGAGCGGGAAAAACCGCTTATAACCCCAAAGACAGGTTCGGGCAAGGCGGGCACGGTGAGCCCGGCCGTGCCGAGCAGAGTCGGGAGAACCGCGGACCCGGCGGCGCACCGCCGCATACGCCCAAGCGGCGTACCGAGACGGCGGAAGACGCCCGCTGGACCGAGCGTTTGTCCGAAGAGACGCTGCCGGAAGATTTTACCGACCGGTTCATGGCGGAACTCGGCGGGATCGAGATCGAAGCGCCGGAACCGCCAAGCGTAGATGCGGGCCCGCACAGCGACAAGCGTAGGTCTTCGGCCGCTGCGCCGCGAAGCCGGCGGACGCGGAGCTGGATCGCGGCGGCGCTTGCGATTCTGCTGGTCGGCGGAGCGCTGCTCTATGCGCAGCCGACGATCGCGGACCGGGTCCGCTCGTTGTTCGCCACGGACCTGCTGCTGGCTCCCGACCAGGGCATGAAAGCCGTCCGGGCAGCGGGGAAAGTGCTGGACCCGCAGATCCGGGTCGAAGATCAGGGCTTCACGATCGCCGTCAACGAGCTGATCGCCGATGCCAACCGGATCGTCGTCGGACTCACGATTACCGACAAGAACGGCGATCCGTTCAACGGCGCCGTCCACCCCCGGTTCCGGATTACGGACGGCAATTACGCGGAGATCGCCACGTGGAGCGGCGAGATCATCGAAGGCAGCACCAGCAAATACAATTTGCATTTTACGCGTCCGGTTCTGACCGACAAGATGCAGATCGAAGCCGAGATCGACCAACTGGAAAAATGGGTCGATTACAAGCCCAAGCGGCAAGCTTCCGGCAACTGGAATTTTTCGATCGACGTCGATTTGAGCGACGCGACCGCCCATACGATCCAGACCCCGCTTCCCGAAAGCTATACGACGCCTCAGGGCGTAGTCATTCAGATGCGCGGAGCGACGCGTACGCCGAGCGGAGGCTCGCTGGAATACGAAACGTCGCTGAACGCCAAGGCCGCCGCCAAAGCGGCCGGCGGTACCGCCGCGTATCACAAGCTCGACTACCATCTGGAAGACGAGAACGGCGATATGATTCAGGGCAGCGATACCAAAGACGAGCCGGACAAACCGTTCGACCTCGACCGCTGGACCCTTCATGCCCGCTGGTTCCAGGTGCTGGACAATCTCGACTACGACCGGCAAAAGATCAAATTCGTTCTGGACAGCTACGTCATTCGGGAAAAATCCGACGCTGCGGTCACTTTCGATCCGTCCGCCCTCTCTCCCGAACAGCCGGCCAAGTTCGAAGATTCGGGCGACAAGCTTGTGTTGACGGGAGCGCGAATCATGCGCAATCCGACTCTGCCCATCGCGCACAAAAAAGAAGTGAAGCCTTCGGAAATGGCTTTGGTGATCGGGGTAACCGGCACGTCCAACAACTTCTTCGGCCTGAACGATTGGGTCGCGGAAGACGAGACCGGCAAACGTTACGAAGCGAAGTATTCCGGCGCTCTTGGCATCGGCAAAGACCAACCGCTCGACGGGGAATTCGTCGTAAGCGGCTTGGCCGAAGCGCCCCGCGCCTTGACACTCCGGCGCGTGATGGTCAACCATACGTACCGGGACGCGGATTGGTCGTTCGTGCTTCCGCAGACGGGCGTACCGGCGGTATCTTCGCAATAAGCGATGATTCGGCCCCATACCCAAAAGATGCGATACGGCTCGGCGCCGTATCGCATCTTTGCGTTGAATCCGCTTGTTCCCGTGCCTTTGCATAGCCTGTCCGTTTATTCGTCCGCTTCCAGCTCTTTCCGGCGCGTCTCCTGGATCTCTACGTAATCCTGCATCGCGCGCAGGCCGTCGACCGGGATAAACCAACCCTGCTCGCCTTCGTTGAAGCGCGCGCCGTACAGTCCCGACCGGCCGATCTCTTCCAGCCAGCTGATCATGGCGTCCACCTTCATCTTGGCGATCAGCACGTTGCCGCCCGGCGTGACCAGATTGTTGTTGCGGCCGAATACCTGCGCGTGCATCGGATCGGTAAACAAAAACGCCCAGCCGTGCCCGTCCATATTGCCGAAAAAAGGCTCCGGCTGCTGCGGATCGTCGCTCGGCTTCATCAGGATCAGCCAGCTGTCCAGCTTGAACGCTTCCGTCCAGATCAGCGTCTGCCCTTCCGCGAACTGCATCTCTCTCGCCTGTTCCACCGTTACGTCAAAATGCGCGGCCAGATCGGCGGCTTCGCGCACCTGCTGCTGTCGTTGTTGGTCCTGCTCTTCTGTCATGTTCATTCGCTCCTCTCGGTTGTCGCCCGGCACTTCGTTCCTGTTCGGGGGTGCCTGGCCTCGGGTATATCCAACGCTCTTGTTTATTGTACCCAATCGGACGAGGATTGCGAAGGTTGTTTCCGACAGAACGGCTTTGAATCTTGCGCCCACCTGCGTCTCGTCGGGCATGCGTACTGTGAACGTTCGCAAAGGTCCAAAGTTTGAGCTTTATGAAAAAGAGTCTTCTTCGCCTCGTTGTAGGGCGTTTTTTTGGAAACAAAATCGAACGGTTGTCCCCGTGCAAGAATGATAGAAGGCACAAGCGGATAATCCTTTCGCCGGCTCCGCTTTTTCCGTTGGACCAAAGCGGGTTCGATCAAAAAAATATAACTGGTTTTTTTTGCTATAGACTACTGGTTTTTTCTTATACTTTTCGCTTTCCTTCTATATAGAACATTACGATAGAACATTACGTACCGTCCAGACACCGAGCCAAAAATCGTCCCTGCTGCGCGCGGCTTCGCAAGACAAGTTTGCATCCGGGGCTCTTTTTGGGTAACAATACGTAGTAAGTGCTTGAAGCAAGGGGATGTTCCCGCGAGCTTTGGCCTAACCGGCTGCGCCTGATATTCGGGCGGCAGCCGCCGGCCTTGTAACTTTTGATACGCTTAGGCGTATAACCATTTGGAGGTGTTTGACTGAATGAACAAGATGAAAGCTTTATCGAGCCTGGCCCTGACCCTGATGCTTACGGGCGTTCTGGCCGCGTGCGGCGACAACGAAGCGAATTCGCCGGCACCGGCTTCGCAATCGGACGAGACGACGCTGCCTGCGGAAGAGACCAAGACCAAAGAAGACAACTCGAACCATCCGACGAACGAGACGGATATCGACCTTGAGGAAGACGCTCCGGCCGCAGGCACGACGGACAGCGGCGACACGCCGGAGAGCAAAGACTCCCAGGCGCTGCCGGACGCCAAAGATTCGAGCATCACGATCGATCAGGGCGCGACGACGCACGAAGACAAGACGCCGACTCCGGTGCCTAGCGACGACGAGAAAGACAGCCCTGCAGCCGACAAGTCGACCGACGGAGCGGCTGCGACGCCGTCCACGGACACCAAGACCCAACCTGCCGATTCGGCCGCGGCCGCTCAGAGCGCGCAGGGCGAATACGTGGGTCTGGCCGACGGACACACAGCCGAGATCGAAGTGAACGGCGAAGCGGTAGCCTACCAGCTGTCCGACGAAGCCCAGGCGCAGATCGGCAAGATTCCGGCGGATGCCAAAGTCACGTTCACGTATACGGAGAAAGCGTTTGACGCCGATACGAAAGTGCTGACGATTACCGACATCCAAGCGGCCCAGTAACGAACGCCAAGCCTTCCCTCCCGTTTCGGCGGGGCAGGGAGGCTTTTTTCACGTTTTCGAGATGAGAGATTTTGCCAAAAGGAGATGCAGCTATGTATCGGATCGTCATGATCAGACACGGACAAAGCGAATGGAACCAAAAGAATCTGTTTACCGGCTGGACGGACGTCGACCTGACGGAGCAGGGCATCGAAGAAGCCAAAGACGCGGGACGCATCCTGCGCGAATCGGAGTATACGTTCGACGCCGCTTTCGCTTCGGTGCTTCAGCGCTCGATCAAGACGCTGCATTACGCGCTGGACGAACTGGGCCTGCTGTGGATTCCGGAAGAAAAATCGTGGAAGCTGAACGAGCGCCATTACGGCGCGCTGCAGGGACTCAGCAAGCCGGAGACGACCGAGAAATACGGCGAAGAGCAGGTCCATCTGTGGCGGCGCAGCCTGTCGGTCCGCCCGCCGATGCTCGAACCGGGCGACAACCGGCTTCCCGAACAGGATATCCGCTACGCGGCGATCGATCCGAAGGCGCTGCCGGCCGGCGAAAGTCTGCAGGATACGGTCGACCGGGTCGGCGAATATTGGGACGAGCGCATCGTCCCGCTGATCCGGCAAAAAGAACGCATTCTGATCGCCGCCCACGGCAATACGATCCGGGCGCTGATCAAGTTCATGGAAGACCTCGAAGAGCACGAACTGCTCGATCTCAACATTCCGACCGGCGTGCCGCTCGTCTACGAGCTCGACGACGACGTGAAGCCGATCCGCCGTTTCTATCTCGGCCATCCCGACCACGTCGAGAAGAAAAAGCGCCAGGCGGCCGATCCGAACCACGACCCGGATTGAGCCTGCTTGAGGGCAGAGACGAACGCCGAACCGATCCCGTCCGATCCAGAGCGACAGACCGAACCTATACAGACCCAACCTATACCTATACAGACCCAACCTATCCGATTCCGAAAGGGGAATTCCCATATGACCCATCCCGCCAAGTTCCGTATCCGGCCCGCCGAGCCGGGCGACGCGGAAGCCGTCTCGCGGCTGATGTACGAAGCGATCGGCGATATCGCGCATACGATCTCGGGCACGACCGACCTGCCGTCGACGCTTGAGACGCTGTCGGAGCTGTTCCGGCTGCCGGACTGCCGGCTGAGCTTCGGGCACACGCTCGTCGGCGAAGACGAACGCGGCCGCATTGCCGGCTTCGCGCTGAGCTATCCCGGCGCCGAGGCGGAGGCGCTGGACGCGCCGCTGCTGCGGCGCCTGCAGGAGCAAAGCCTGCCGGTGGACGGGCTTCTGCCGGAAGCCCGTCCGGGCGAATACTACCTGGATTCGCTGGCGGTGGACGGGGCCTACCGCGGGTCCGGCCTCGGGACCGCGCTGATCGAAGCGTTCGAGCGCCGGGCGGCCGGGCTGGGCGAGCGGCAGGCGATGCTGCTCGTCGAGCGCGCGAACGTCAAAGCCCGCGCGCTCTATGAGCGCCTGGGCTACCGCGAAGACGGCTCCGTCGAACTGAGCGGGCATGCTTACGACCGGATGATCAAGCCGGTCGGGGCGGGGTCCTGAGCCGCGTCAAGCCGGACGCGAGCGCAGCTTCACGCACAGGAAGCGCCGACTTCATTTTTGCGTCATTCGCACGTTTCGCGCCTGGTTCGCCGGGTTCGTGCGTTCCGGCCCGAACGTCCGCTTCGGCAGGCGTTCGGGCTGTTCGGCGCGCGAATGCGGCTATCCCCATTATCCCCGCCGTCCACAGCCTGCGCGGTTCGGATATCCCCGGTATCCACAGTGTCCACAGCCGTCGAAACGATTCTTCCGGCTGCGTCTTCTACATCCTTTTCCCGCACATCTAACTTTTTTTCACTTGTGCATTTTAATTTCTTTTGCACTTTTTTGCACTTCTTCGCTTCTTTTAATTCGGTGCTCTACCCGCTTTCCGCACCGCTGCGCCATTGTCCAAAAACTGCTTCTGCTTTTGCGTTCGTCAATCCCCGTATGTGGAGCGCCGTGCCGGAAAACCGCCCTTTTCCCTTCGATTGCTCGCTTTTTCGCGTCCGCAGTCAATTTTGACCGTTTTATTTTATAGAATTTCTGCTTTGACAAACCCCATATCTGGTTATAAAATGAGTAACACTGACCCGGATAAAACTAGATATAGATTTAAACGGGCAATCAAGGAGCGTGAAGGCACATGGTGATCGCTTACGATTCCAAGACTGGAAACGTGCGGAGATTTATTGATAAATTGGAACTTCCTTCGGTTCAGATCGACGAGACGATGAAGCTTGACGAGCCTTTCATTCTCGTTACCTATACGACGGGCTTCGGTCAGGTACCGGACAAAGTCAACCTTTTCCTGCAGCGCAACGGACAGCAGCTGCGCGGCGTATCGGCCAGCGGCAACCGCAACTGGGGACAATGTTTCGCCAAAAGCGCGGATACCATTTCCCAGACCTACGGCGTGCCCGTCCTGTGCAAGTTCGAATTGTCCGGCACGAAAAAAGACATTTTACATTTCAAAGAGGAGTTGAACAGCCTTGCGGCATATTGAACTGAACAACCAACTGATGCTGAGAAACGCCGACGGATTTTTCCGCTTGGAGAAAGATAAAGAAGCGGTTGCCGCATTCATGGAGGAAGTCGCTCAGCGGAGCCTGACTTTCCCGGATTTCGGTTCCCAGGTCGATCACATGATCGAACACGACTACTACGAGAACGTGTACGAAAACTACACCCGTGAGGAAGTCGTGTCGGTGTTCGAGACGTCGCATAACGTTCCGTTCGAGTTCGCTTCGTATATGGCCGCTTCCAAGTTCTACACGGACTACGCAATGAGAAGCAACGACAAATCGACCTACCTCGAGACGTACGCCGACCGCGCCGCGATCGTGGCCCTGCACCTCGGTGCCGGCCATGTCGAGAACGCCAAGTCGCTCGTGACGGCCATCATGGAACAGCGCGTACAGCCGGCGACCCCGACGTTCCTCAACGCGGGCAAAAGCCGCCGCGGCGAACTGGTCTCCTGCTTCCTGCTCGAGATGGACGACGCGCTCAACTCGATCAACTACGTGCTCTCGACGTGCATGCAGCTGTCGAAGATCGGCGGCGGCGTAGCCGTCAACCTGTCGAAGCTGCGCGGACGCGGCGAGCCGATCAAAGGCGTCGAAGGCGCCGCCAAAGGCGTTATGCCGGTTCTGAAGCTGATGGAAGACGCGTTCTCCTACGCCGACCAAATGGGCCAGCGCAAAGGCTCCGGCGCCGCGTACTACAACATTTTCGGCTGGGACGTGCTTGAATTCCTGGACAGCAAAAAAATTAACGCCGACGAGAAATCGCGCCTCAAGACGCTGTCGATCGGCCTGATCATCCCGAACCGCTTCTACAAGCTCGCGGAAGACAATCAGCCGCTCGTCGTGTTCGGTCCTTACTCCGTCTACAAAGAGTACGGCAAACATCTGGACGACCTCGATATCGACGAGATGTACGACGAACTGCTCGCGAACGACAACGTCAAGAAAAAGACGATTATGAGCGCCCGCGACATGCTCGTGAAGATCGCCATGATCCAGCTGGAATCCGGCTACCCTTATATCATGAACAAGAGCAACGCCAACAAGAACCACGCGCTCAAAGATCTGGGCATGGTCAAAATGTCCAATCTGTGCACGGAAATCTACCAGCTGCAGGAGACGTCGACGATCGGCGATTACGGCCAGGCGAACGATATCCGCCGCGACATCAGCTGCAACCTGGCTTCCCTGAACATCGCGAACGTGATGGGCCTCGGCAAAATCCGCGAGTCGGTGCACGAAGCGATGATCGGTCTTACCGCCGTCAGCGACATGACCGACGTGCAGAACGCTCCGGGCGTAGCCAAAGCGAACCGCGAGATGCACTCCGTCGGCCTCGGCGCGATGAACCTGCACGGCTATCTCGCCAAGAACAAAATCGCGTACGAAAGCGACGAAGCGATCGATTTTGCGCGTACGTTCTTCATGATGATGAACTACTACTCGATCGAGAAAAGTATGGAAATCGCCCGCGACCGCGGCGAAACGTTCGCAGGCTTCGAAAAATCCGAATACGCAAAAGGTACATACTTCGACAAGTACGTACAGACCGACTACAGCCCGCGTACCGACCGGATCAAAACGCTGTTCGGCGACATGCACATCCCGACGACGGCGGATTGGACCCATCTGCGCACGCTGGTTCAAGCCAACGGCCTGTACCATGCTTACCGTCTGGCGATCGCGCCGACGCAAAGTATTTCGTACATCCAGAACTCGACGTCGAGCGTCATGCCGATCGTCGACGCGATCGAGACGCGCACGTATGCCAACTCGACGACGTATTTCCCGATGCCTTACCTGGCGCAGGAAAACTTCTTCTACTACAAGTCCGCTTACCAGATGAACCAGTTCAAGGTCATCGACCTAATCTCCGAGATCCAGGAGCATATCGATCAGGGTATCTCGGCTATCCTGCACGTCAACAGCAACGTGACGACGCGCGACCTGGCCCGTTATTACCTGTATGCGGCGCGCAAAGGACTCAAAGCTCTGTATTACACGCGTACCAACCACCTCAGCGTAGAAGAATGTATCAGCTGCGCGATCTAAGCTCTCTGAGCCGCACTTTGGCCCAAGGCCATAGAGTAACGGATACGTTTTTTGAAAAAAAGTTCGAACGATAATGGGACACGGCGGGGCGCCTTCTCCACGATCCGGAATTCCGGTCTTGAGCAAAACGCCCCGCTTTACTTTTGCTTCGTTTGCGACGATAATAAGAATTCTGTGCAGCCTGCCCGGATTGCCCGCAATCCGGTTCATCTGCGCGCTGCAATATCCAACATTGCCCACAATTAACTTAATTTATATAACCCACACCGAAAGGGATGACTAGACATGATCAAAGCCGTCAACTGGAACCGTCCCGCAGACGACTTCACCCTGATGTTCTGGAATCAAAATATTATGCAGTTCTGGACCGACGAAGAGATTCCGCTGTCCGACGACAAAATGTCCTGGATCACGCTCAGCGAAGACGAGCAGGAAGCGTACATGCAGGTGCTCGGCGGCCTGACGCTGCTCGATACGGTGCAGGGCGGAGTCGGCATGCCGCAGATCATGGAACACGTCGAAGACCTCCAGCGCAAAGCGGTGCTCGCGTTTATGGGTATGATGGAGCAAATCCACGCCAAATCGTACAGCAGCATCTTCACGACGCTCGCTTCCACCGAAGAGATCGACAAAGTGTTCCGCTGGGTCGAAGAAAATCCGCTGCTTCAGACAAAAGCGGAAATCATCTCCAAGTATTATCAGAACATCCAGACGCCAAAAGAACTGTATCTGGCGATGGGCGCTTCGGTCATGCTGGAGAGCTACTTGTTCTACAGCGGCTTCTTCTACCCGCTCTACCTCGCCGGACAAGGCAAAATGACGAGCAGCGGCGAGATCATCGACCTCATCCTGCGCGACGAGAGCATTCACGGCCTGTACGTCGGCGTGCTGGCCCAGGAAGTGCTGCGCGAACTGCCGGCATCGGAAGCCGAAGCCGCGACGAAAGAGCTGTACGAGCTGCTGCACACGCTGCAGGCGAACGAAGAACAGTACACGGAGCAGCTGTACACGAAGATCGGACTGAAAGACGAAGTCGACAAGTTCGTGCGCTACAACGCCAACAAAGCGATGATGAACCTCGGTCTGGAGCCGCAGTTCGAAGAAGACGAAGAAAGCATCAACCCGATCGTCATGAACGGACTGAAGACGCAGACCAAGCAGCACGATTTCTTTTCCAAAAAAGGCAACGGCTACGTACGCACGGTTCACGTGGAACCGCTGCGCGACGAGGATTTCCTGTTCGATACGGTCGAAACGCCGGAACCGAGCGTCCTCTAAGTCTTCCGTCCACCCAGCGAATACTTCGCAATATTCCGGGGCTTCGGCCGCGAGAGAACGGCCGAAGCCCGGTCTCTTTCGCGGACGAAGCTTCTTTGTCGTGCTCGTTGGGGTAATAGAACGGGTGAGCAAAGCGAAAAGAGAGCAGGCGATTGAACATGAGAGCGGCAGTAATACGCAAATACGGAGGACCGGACGTGTTCCGGATCGAAGAGATCCGCGAACCGAGTCCGCGTGCCGGAGAACTCAAGATCCGCATGCAGGCGACGTCCATCAATCCGATCGACTACAAAGTACGCAAAGGCTATCTGATCTTCCTGTCGGGACTGCGCTTCCCCAAAGTGCTCAGCTCCGACTTCGCGGGCATCGTCGAGCAGTGCGGAGAAGGCGTCGAAGGGTTCGCGCCCGGCGACGAAGTGTACGGCTTCACCAACGGCGCTTCGCAGGGCGGCGCGCTGGCGGAGACGCTCTGCTGCAAAGCTTCGGTCGCTTCGAAGAAACCTTCTTCGCTGCATTTCGAAGAAGCCGCCGCCGTTCCGCTGGCCGCTTCTACCGCCTACCAGGCGCTGACCCGGATAGCCGGTCTGCAGCCCGGCATGCGGGTGCTCGTGACCGGCGCGACCGGAGGGGTCGGCCACTACGGCGTGCAGCTGGCCGCGATCCTCGGCGCCCACGTGACGGGAGTCTGCCGCTCCTCCGGCGAAGCGACCGCCAAAGCGCTCGGCTGCGACGAAGTGATCGCCTACGACCGCGAAGATTTCCGCAAAAGCGGGCAGACGTTCGACGTCATCTTCGACGCCGCCGGCAAATACGGCTTCAAAGACTGCCGCGCCCTGCTGACGGAACAAGGTACGTACGTCACGACCGTTCCCGGCCCTTCCGCTATGCTGGGACGCGTGCTCTCCGGCTCCAAAGGCCGCAAAGCCCGCTTCATCCTCGCCAATTCCAACGATACCGATCTTGGCCTGATGCGCCAATGGTGCGACGAAGGCCAGCTCAAGCCGCTGATCGAAGCCGTGTTCCCTTTGAGTGAGACGCGCCAGGCTTACGAACTGGCCGAGTCCGGCCGGATTCGCGGCAAAGTGGTCATTCAGACGCGGATTTGAGCGGGTTGGCGGACGGGATTGAGGGATTGGATTGAAAGACTGGAGTGAAAGACTGGATTGAAGGGCTGGAGTGAGAGATTCGGTTGAAGGATCTGAGTCGGGCAAAACGAGTCGGGGGGGAAATTGCCGCGGCGCGGTGTCCTGCCCGAAATTAGCGGCTGCGGAGTCGAATCCAAGAAAAAGCTGACCTGAGGTCAGCTTTTTTGTTTGGATGCGGCTTTTTTTGGCACAATGCTGACTTCCGGTCAGCAATTTAGGCCAAAACGGCTATGGGACGGCCGAAATGCGGCAGATTGCTGACTTTTGGTCAGCTTTTCGCTCTCTGGGCACTTTTTACGGACGAAATGCTGACTTTTGGTCCACATTTAGCGATGCCGGCAAGCTTCGCACCAGGTAAGACTACGGGCGAAGTCAAAAGCAGAGCCAACGGCAGGTAAAGACTGCTGCCGAGAATAGCGGTTCGCCGGCAAACCGAGCCAATTCCTACTCCCCTGGCTCGGCTCGGCTCGGCTCGGCTCGGCTCGGCTCGGCTCGGCTCGGCTCGGCTCGGCTCGGCTCGGCTCGGCTCGGCTCGGCTCGGCTCGGCTCGGCTCGGCTCGGCTCGGCTCGGCTCGGCTCGGCTCGGCTCGGCTCGGCTCGGCTCGGCTAACGGATTGTATGTCCTTTAGAACGCTCAATCAAGCCTTTCCAAGCTTTTAACGGATTGTAGTTCCGTTAGCCGCTTTTTTGCCCTCTTTTTCCGCCAAAAACAAGCCGTGTTCCCTTCTAAGCGTCACCTGAATCCGTTAGAATGCTCAAACGTTCCGAATCGGCAGCTAAGCGTCGCCCGGGTCCGTTAGCGTTCCCTGGCGGCCTCGTTCACTCCCGTTTTTTCCGTTTCGTTTCCTCTCCCTCTCCTCGAACGGTAACCGTAACGCCTCCTCCTCTCGCCTTTTTCTGCTTACCCACCTGCCCTTCCCTATCCCCATCCCGCCCCCTACTGGTCCCTCTCTATGGGTAAGGGCTGCCGCCGCTTACCGCCCCGCCCACTCCGCCTCCGCCACGCGCGCCATACCCACCGTTTCCCTAGCCCGCCGCCCCGCGCTCTGTCCATCCGCGAGACGACAAAAAACCGCCCTCCCGGCCCGAAGGGCGGAAAGGCGGCGATTCAACGATGGGAAGCTGCCGAACTTACTTTTTCGGAAGCAGCGTGACCGGTACGATAAAGGTCTCGTTGATCTTGGAGTTCTTCTTGTAGGAAGCGGTAACTTCCAAATTGACGACCGTCGGTTGCTGCGGCAGGGCGCGCAGGGCGCCTTTGCTGTTGATCAGGTTCGGGTGATCGCTGCCCGTGACCTGGAATTTGACTTCGCTCGTCGATTTCAGTTCGAGCACGTTCGGGCCGATGCGGGTCGTGTTAACGATCGCGGCTTGTTTGTCGAAAGCCGCAATCGCTTCGTCGACCAGCAGCGCTCTGCGTTCCGCGATGCGGTAGCTGGAGTAGGCCGTGTACTGAATCGGTTGGCCGGCCGGGTCTTTCACGACCGTGCCGGACGGAGACAGCTGGGCGGCCAGCAGTTCGAGCTGGTACGTGCCCGGCTCAAGCTTGCCGACTTTGCCGGTGTTCTCGTCCAGATACCGGTCGTCCAGTCCGTCGAACGTATACCGGCCCGGTTCGAGCATTCTCAGATTGCCCTGCGCGTCTTCGTCCACGATTTGGGCGAGCAGGCCGATGTATTCGTCATCGATGCCGTATGCCGCAACCTGGACATAGTTCACGTTATCGGCCGACAGCGTGAACGATACGTCGGTCGTATCGCGATTGCCGTCGCCGTCAGGCGTAATGATGCGGTTCGATAATTCGATGTCCTGAATGCCGAAGCCGGTTGCCGGCTGTTCGTCGCCGATATGCACGGCGAACGGCAGATGCAGGTCGGGGCCGGCTGCGGATTGCAGCAGCACTTCGCCTTCGTATACGCCTTGAGCGGCATCGGATGCCGGATCGACGGCCAGCTGGAAGGCTGCCGGCGTTCCGGCCGAAGCGCTAACCGTGCTGCCGGCGCCGAGGCCTGTCAGCTCGGCCGAGATTTTGCTCGTGTCCGGCGTCGCGATCGGTCCGTTCGGATCGGACGTCACGTTTTTGTGCCACACGACGCTTGCCGTGTACGAGACCGGAGCTCCCGATACGCTTTTGAGCTGCAGTTCCTGGCTGACCGCGTCGCTGTCCGCGCCGATCACGCCGAACGAAGTGGACGACGCGTAGTTCGTCACCGGCACTTCGACCAGGTCGGTATTGAGAATGCGTACTTCTTCGACAGCCTGCAGCAGGGCAGGCGTATCGAGCGCGTCCGCCACGTAAGCGCGGCCGGCGCCCTGCGAATACACGTCGTACGGCGTGCCTTCTTCGTCGGCGATCGTGTCCGCCGTGTTCGCCAGTGCCGCGCGAACGTCGAACGGCGTCCACTGCGGGTATTTCTGCTTCAGCAGTACGGCCAGTCCCGCGATATGCGGAGCCGCCATGCTGGTGCCGCTGGAGCGGGCATACGCTTCGTCGTAGCTGACGCTATCGTCGAAGTTGCCGTATTCCGGATACGTCGACAGCAAGTTGACGCCCGGTGCCACCACGTCCGGCTTGATGCTCAGCTTCTCGTCGCTGTTCGGGCCGCGCGAGCTGAACGAAGCCATTTTGTCGCCTTCGATGACCGTCTTCGGATACTGGTCGCCGAACGAGATTTCGAATTCCGGCGAACCTTGGGCTACCAGTTCTCTCGCCAGTTTGCGGCCTTCTACGCCGCTCATGTCGAAGTACGGCACGTAGTCGAAGCTGTCGCCGAGGAACGCGACGGAACCGACCGGAGCGTCGCGTCCCGGCAGCGATTCCGACAGGTCCGCCTGATTGGCGTTGCCCGGAACCGTGTTGCCGTTGAAGATGACGATCGCTTTGGCGCCGTGCGCCGCAGCGCCGCGCACTTTGGCGTCGAACGTCAGGTTGCCGCGCGAGACGACGACGACTTTGCCGGTCACGTCGATGCCTTCGGCGGTCAGCGCGTCATAATCCGCGTCGGTGCCGAGGTTGGCGTAGACAGCGTCGTTCGGCTCCGTGCCGAGGATCGCAGCGAAGTTTTCCTGACCTGTTTTCCAGGCCAGAATGTCCGTCTGGTACGGACCGTATTCGCCGTACACGGCTTGCGATACGGTAGGAGCCGCCGCTTCCGCGTTCGCCGGAGCCGGAGCTGCGGCAGGAGCTGCCGCTGCCGGAGCCGGCGCGGCCGCTTCTTCGGATGCGGCTTCGCCCGCAGGCGCCGCCGTTTGTTCCGCCGAAGCCGGAGCTGCCGCTGCCGGCGTCTCTTCTGCTGGCGTCTCTTCCGTCGGCGTCTCTTCGCCGACCGCCGCCGAGAACGTAGCCGCGTAGTGATTGCTTTCGCTTGTCACGGCGCCGACCGAAATAGCCAGCTGCGACGAAGCCGGAGAGCCCATCGAATAGTAGTAAGGGCCTTCGTCCGCGGCGTTGCCGTTCGCGATGACCGCAGTCACGCCTGTGAGCACCGCGTTATTGATCGCGACCGCGTCGGGCGAGTTCGGATCTTTGTTCGAGTCCGAGCCGAGCGACAGGTTGATCACGTCCATGCCGTCTTTGACCGCATGCTCGATGCCGTCGATGACCTGCGCCGAAGATCCCGAAGCGCGTCCGGTCTCCAGATTGCGGCCCAGCACTTTGTACACGTACAGGTCGGCATCGTAGGCGACGCCTTTTTGTACCAGTTCCGACGTCGGGTTCTTGCCCTGGCCGACGATCGTGCCCGATACGTGCGTACCGTGGCTCGTGCCTGCGTAAGTCGTGCCGTCGATCACGATCGGAGGTTCTTCGTACGGATCGTTATCCTGCTCGAACGAGTCGTAGCCGCCTTTGTAGGCGTCTTTGAGATCGGGATGCAGATAATCGACGCCGGTATCGATTACGCCGACTTTGATGCCTTTGCCGGTAAATCCGTCCGCCCAGGCTTGATCGACGCCCATCTGCTTCAGCGGTTGAATCTCGAAGTTGTCGCCTGCCGCCGCGTCTTGTTCGTCGACCGGAATTTCGTAGTAGGTCTGGTTCGCGTCGATGGCGAGGACGTTCGGAATCGACGCGAGCTTCGTCAGGTCCTGAGCCGACACCGTCACTTCGAGGCCGTTCAGCACCGTATTGAATTGATAGTTGACCTGCAGGTCGACGCCGAGCGCGGCGGCCCGGCTAATGAAGTCGGACTGTTCGCTGTCGACCTGCTGCTCCGCCGACGAGGCCGAGAAGCTGCGCAATCCGGCTTCGGCGGACGAAGCTTCGGCTGCGGCTACAGGCTCCTGACTGAGCTGCACGATAGCGCGCACTTTATGTAGAGACCGGGTATCCAGCTTGGGCGAGATGATCGAAGCCGGATCGCGGGTCTGGACGGCAAAAGCGCTCATCCTGCCTTCGGCCGCTCCTCCGTTCAAAGACTTGTTGGACAGGTTGTGCGGGACAAGCTCATTCGGCGACTTTGTCGTCTGTGCGGAGGCTGCGGCCGGAAGCGCCGCTCCCAGGGCCAAGGCCAGGCTCAGTGAAACGCCCGACAATTTACGGAACAGATGCTGCTCTTTCTTCAATGCAACTTCCCCTCTCGTTTTTAAAATATGGATGCCATGGTTCAAGCTGAGGCACACTCCCTGTCAGCTATGTTCACAGGTAAGCGAAGAACGACTCCAAAAACCGGCCTCCCCTCGTACTCTTGTCAAAAAGCTTGCCACCTATGCTAGCATCGGCATAAAGAGTTGACCACCTGTAAATTTTTTCGTTAACGTGATTCAACTTTCTCTTTTAGCGCATTTTGTCGAATTTTAACGCGTTTTGCTTTACGTTTTGCAGGTCTAACTTTACATGAAGCAAACAAAAGTCGCATTCATGTCAGTATGTTGAAAGGTCCGAGGCCGCCGGCTTGCATCTTTTGGTTGCTTCTGCCCGCTTGCTTCTGAGTCTATAGACTTAATGTTTCGACAAACTGCAACTTTTTGAAAAAAAACGCAAAAAGCCCGCCTCCCGGCGAGCTTGAATCCCCTTCATTGAACGAAAGAACTTCTTTTTAATCCGACAAAAAAGACCGTTTAACTGCGTCCGCCCGGAATATACGGCCGAATCCATTCGCCGAACGATTTCGGGCTGCGGGTCTGGATCAGCACGACGCCTTCGCCGCGGAACCGGCAGACGAGACCTTCGCCGCTCGTGAAGCTCGATACCCAGCCTTTGGACGCTTTCTCGATATCGTAGCGCATATAATCCGGCCAGGCCACGAGATGCCCGTTATCGACGACGACTTCCTGCCCCGCTTCGAGGTTGATCGCATGGATGCCGCCGTAGGAAGACAGAAACACCGTGCCGCGCCCGCTGATCTCCACGATGAAGAACCCTTCGCCGGACATCAGCCCGCGGCCCAGATTTTGCATTTTCGTATTGACTTCGATGCCCGACGTGCCGGCCAGAAATCCGTCTTTTTGCACGAGCAGCTTGTACGACCCGTCCAGTTCGACCGCTTCGATCGCGCCCGGGCTGGACGGCGCCAGCGTCGCTTCGCCGTGCCGGCCGACCGACAGCAGCTCCTGGAAGAAGAACGACTCGCCGCTCAGCATCCGTCCGAGGCCGCGCATGAGGCCGCCGTCCGCCGTGCCCTTCAGTTCGATATTCGGCGACATCGACACCATCGCGCCCGATTCGGCTTTGATGCTTTCTCCGCTCTGAAGCTGAACCTGAAGCAGCGGAAAGGCTCCCGGGTACAAAATTTGATAGTCCATTCCTTTTAGCCCCCTCTCTCCTTCATCTTAATGAGATTTTATGCGCGGCGCAATGGAGTTCGTATCCGGCTGTGCTATAATCAGATGCAGCGATACGCAAGGCGGAGCCCGAATGTCCGCCATCATTCCTTCAAGGAGGCATCACCCATGTACAAAATCAATCAAGCGGGGCAGCGCTGGACGCTCGCCGCGCTCCTGTCGCTGATGCTGCTCGTGCTGGCCGCCTGCGGCACCCAAGCGCCCAAGCAGGCCGCGCCGGCCGACAAGCCGGCGGCCGAAGCCGGCACGCAGGCATCCGGCGAAGCGACCCCGAGCAGCGACGGCAACCCGATCGTCACGATCGAAATGGACAACGGAGGCATCGTCAAGCTGGAGCTGTATCCGGACGTCGCGCCGAATACGGTCAACAATTTTATTGCGCTGGTCAAAGCGGGCTTCTATGACGGCCTGACGTTCCACCGCGTCGTGCCGGGCTTCGTCATTCAAGGCGGCGACCCGGACGGCACGGGCGGAGGCGGTCCCGGCTACTCGATCAAGGGCGAGTTCACCTCGAACGGCTTCGACAACACGCTGCTGCATACCGAAGGCGTCCTGTCGATGGCGCGGACGGGCGACCCCGATTCCGCGGGCTCGCAGTTCTTCATCATGCTGGCCGATCAGCCGAGCCTGGACGAGCAGTATGCCGCGTTCGGCAAAGTGATCGAAGGCATGGACGTCGTCAACGCAATCGCCGCGCTGCCGGTCGACGGCAGCGACAAGCCGAGCAGCCCGGAAGGCGCCACGATGAAGACCGTTACGGTCGACACGCTCGGCAAGGAATACGCGGAACCGGAGAAAATCCAGTAACGTGAACGCCGAATTCGAATGCCGCCCCGACTGCGGCGCCTGCTGCACGGCCGTCTCGATCGCGTCGGCCATTCCGGGCATGCCCGGCGGCAAGCCGGCCGGCGTGCCGTGCGTGCAGCTCGACGAACGCAGACGCTGCAAGCTGTTCGGACGTCCCGAGCGTCCGGCCGTATGCGGCGGCCTGCCGCCTTCGCCGGAAATGTGCGGAAGCTCCGCCGAGGAGGCGTTCGCCTACCTCGAATGGCTGGAGCGCGAGACGACGCCTTGACCGACAGTCCTTCCCTATCCGCTTAACTTAGCATCAGCCTCGCCGGACCGCCGGCCGCCTACGGGCGGTCCGGCGGTTTTTTTTCGCGCCGCCGCAATCTTCGTTTCCGTTCGCCGCGTACGGTTCGCCGCCTGCCCAAAATGGCTCTTTTTGACTAGCCGCCTCTCTTCGATTAGTCATTTACACCCGATAGGGTTGGAATTATGATTGGAATAAATAACCTAAATCTTACTCGAAAAAGGAGCTGCCCCATGCTGGAGAGGAAAAATAAACTGATGCTGCTGCTCACGCTCGGCGTCGCGCTGTTCTCCGTCTTGATTCACGTACTCGGCCGGGGGACGAACCTGTTCGACATGATGGTGCAGATGCACCATTCGCTGGCCGCGGAGGCCCATCCGGTCTGGCTGAACGTCATCGCGGTTCCTCCGATCCTGTTCCTCGCCGCAGCCGCCGCGCTGTTCGCGCAGCATCGAAGCCACCGCTTGATCCCTCCCCTGGTCACGTTGGCCCTCGTCAGCTCCAGCATTTCCCTGATCGCCGGCAGCGGCGGGGGGACGGAATTCCACTTTTCCATCTTCATGGTCATCGCCATCCTCTGCTTCTACGAGAGCATTCCGCTGCTGATCGGCGCCACGCTCATTTTTACCGTGCAGCATCTGATCGGCTTCTTCTTCTCCCCGGAAATGGTGTTCGGCGTCTCTTCGTATTCGCTGACCATGCTGGTCACGCACGCGTTTTTCCTCGTGGCGACTTCGCTGGCCGTCATCTTGCAGATCGCTTCGAACAAAAAAGCCCGTGAGGCGCTGAATGCGGAAAAAGACCGGGAGCGCGCGCAGACCGTAGGCGAAATCGTCGAACGGCTGACCGCCACTTCGGGCCAGTTATGCGGTCGGACCGGCGAATTGAGCGCGCAGGCCGAATCGTCGGCGGGCGCGAGCAGCCTGATCCGCGAGCACGTCGCGGACATCTACGAAGGTTCGCAGGAACAGAAAAACGAAGCGGGCAGCGCCCGGACCGCGATCGAAAAAGTCGGCGCCGACCTTCGGCAAATCGTCACGGACACGTCGGCGGTCTCGGAAGTGTCCGGGCAGAGCGCCCTCCACGCGGAAGCGGGCAACCGCAGCATGGGCGAGCTCATGCACCGCCTGACGACGCTCGAGTCTTCGGTGAGCGATTCGGCCGAGCGTATTCGCCTGCTGAACGAGCATGCCCGGCAGATCGGTGAAGTGACCGACTTGATCCGCAGCATCGCTTCGCAGACCAACATGCTGGCGCTGAACGCTTCGATCGAAGCTTCGAGAGCCGGCGACGCCGGGCGCGGATTCGGCGTGGTCGCGACCGAAATTCAGCGGCTCGCCCAGCAGTCGAACGCTTCGGCGGAAAATATCGGCGCGTTTCTCGGCCGCATAAACGAGGAGTCGCAGCATTCCGCCGTGTCGATGCAGCGCGTGACCGCCGAGCTGTCCGACGGCCTCGCCGCCGCGCACGAGACGGAAGATTCGTTCCGCGTCATCCGCGACCATGCGAATGAAGTGAACGCCAAGCTGCGGCAGGTGCTGTCGTCCGGCAGCCTTGCGCTGGAGAACTCCGGCCAGGCTTCGAATTCGATCGAGACCATTTTTCTGATCGCGGACGAATTCGTGCACGCCTGCGAGCAGGTCAAAGGTCATGCGGACAACCAGCTGCAGTTCAGCGGCGAGACCGCGCAGATCGCGGCCCAGCTCGGCGGCGCCACGTCCGAACTGCGCGAGACGATCGCGCGGATTGGCGCTTGAGACGCAGAAGCGGGCAGCGTGGACCGGATGGATCGGGGCGCAGCAGCGCCGAATGAGACGGACGATGGAAGCGCCGGACGGGCCGTTCGCGGGCCGTCCGGTTCGCGCGCGGATACGGCCCGTGTACCCGGCAGGCAAAATCGGTTATAGTAAAAAGCATGCCTATGCCTCTTCGTCGACAAGACGGACAGGTCAGAAAGGAAGAACCTCTACCGATGAACCGATACCGCATGATCCCCCGACACCGCTGGGCGCTCGCGCTGCCGATCGCGCTTGGCCTGCTGCTGAGCGCCTGCGCGCAGGGCACGGTCGACGTGACCGTCAACCGCAACGGAACGGCCGATATCCGCATGGACGCGACGATCGACGAATCGGCGCTGAATACGATCGGACAAGGCGACCTGCCCGAGCAGATCGCCGCCAGCCTGCGCGAACAGGGCCTGGACGCCCAGGCGATCAATCAGGACGGCAAAGCGGGCCTCAGCGCTTCGCGCACGGTCGAACTTAAAGGCGGCCCGATCCCGAAGATGCCGGCCGGCATCACCGCCGAAGACCGCAAGGAAGAAGGCTGGTTCTCGACGACGCATAATCTGGTCGTCGTCGCCGATCCGCCCGAGCTAATTCCGCGCGAAAGCTCGTCGCTCACCGGCTTTATCGGCTCCCGCCTGCTCGGCCGTTTCGTCGAGAGCGAATTCGACTTCAAATTCAGGCTGACGCTGCCGATCAAGCCGGGCGCGAACAACGCCGACGAAGTCTCCGCGAACGGCCGCACGCTGACCTGGGATCTCTCCGCGACCCGCGAGAACCGGGTCGAACTGAGCGTGACCGTGCCGAAGATCGACCGCATCCTCTACGCCGCTTCCGCCGTGCTGCTGATCGTGATCGCGGCCGTCGTCTTCTTGCTGCTGCGGCGCAAACGCCGGAAGCAGCACCTGCCTCCTCCCGCCGCGTAACGCAAAAGGCTGACGGAACTTTCCGTCAGCCTTTTTTGTTGCCCGGAGCGCGGCTGCGCTGCGCAAGGTTCGGATCGAACTTTGCGCGCTGTCGGCCCTGCCGCTTTAGACGCGCAGCGAATCCTGATAACGCTATTCGCGGATATTCGGCCGTTTGGAGAATCTAACGAATCCTCGTAACGCTATCGGCCGCAATAGGGTCGATTTGCGACGTTTTGGAGCAAATAGCGTGCTGAGGATTCGTTAAAATCCATAAAAGCCATTCTGAGCGCAAATAGCGTGACGACGATTCGTTAGCATCGGCCGAGTCCGTATCAACACCGGCCCGCAGGCGATTTTCGCGAGTCGGATGCTGTGGCTGTAGGTCGTGTAGATAGTATGTTGTAGGCGCTATAGGTGTTGTAGCTGCTGCAGCCACTATAGCGTGAGTAGTGTGGCTATAGCACTCCAAGCCCCCTAGCAATCCGCCTGACCCTCCACCTCCCGCCAATCTTGTCACCCTTTCCGCCATACGCGGCGCGACACGTCGCCGGTCCCGCCGCGATATACGGCATATTCCCCGTTCGTCAGGTCGACCAGCGCCAGGCCGCGCGATTCCTCGATCGCATACGTATGCGAGCCGAGGTCGCAGTTCAGCCGCGCGCCGTCACAGCAAATGAACTCGCACGGCGTATGTCCGTGCACGACCGTTTTCCCGCCTGTCGCCCGCAGGATCGACTCCGCCGGATACGCGTAAAATTCGCGTTCCGTCATCCACAGAACGTCCCGGCTCTGCGCGTCCAGCGGCTGGTCCGGCATAAATCCGGCATGCGTGTACACATATTCGTCGTCCTGCGCCACCATCGGCAGGCCCAGCAGCCACTCGAAGCTTGCCCGGCTCTCCGTTTCGTCTTCGAACGTGCGATCGAAGCTAGCCAGCGCTTCCGCGCCGCCGTGAATAAGCCACATATTCGAACGCTTTTCCAAATACCAGCGCAGCATCTCTTCGTGATTGCCGGTCAGCACCGTGACCCGCTCCGGATGTATGCGCTGCAGCATACGCAAATAGCGGACGACCAGCGCGCTGTCCGGTCCCCGGTCGATCAGGTCGCCGCCGACCGTCAGCCGGTCCGTGAATCCGTCGTAGTCCATCTCCCGCAGCAGTTCGATCAGCCCGCGGTATTCGCCGTGGATATCGGTAACGAACAGCTTGCGTCCTTCCTTCATGGATATGCGCCCCTTCTTCTGTTGGTCTGCACCCTGCGCGGCACGCGGCTCCGTTTCGGCTCTTTCTTTTCCGGCATTGCTGTTTCCATTGTACCATTTCGGCCGCGATCCCCGCTCCCTGCGTCTCCCGGGCGGCGCGCGCTGCTTTTCCCTCGTTTCGGATTGACATCTTTTTTCGTAAGGGCTATCATTTTGGACAAATGAAGTAAGCGCTACCAAAATCACGCAAAGGACTCGATGCCATGAATGCGAAAAAACGCCCCACCGTCAAGGAGATCGCCCGCGAGGTCGGCCTGTCGGTCGCTACCGTGGATCGCGTGCTGAACAATCGGGGCCGCGTCAAGCCGGAGACCGTCAGGCTCGTCATGGACAAAGTGCGCGAGATGGAGCCTGCGCCCGATCTCCCGGCCGGCTTTTCGTCGAACAGCCGCAGCGTCTCGTTGGCCGTCGCGTTCCCCGAGCTGCCGGAATATTTCTGGAAACAGGTCGAGACCGGCATCGACGCGGCCATTCGGGATTTTCGCGATTGCGGCCTGCAGGTCCGTACGATCCGCTCCAAAGATTACGATCTCACCGACCAGAAAACGAAGATGCTGGAGCTGGTCGACTCCGGCGAGTACGACGCGATCGCGATCTCCCCGAACGATCCGCAGGAGATGACCGACGTGATCGACCATGCGGTCAGCCGCAATCTGACCGTGGGCACGTTCAACAGCGATTCTCCGCTCAGCTCGCGCCTGTTCTACGTCGGCTGCGATTACCGGGTCGCCGGGCGCCTCGCCGCGGATACGCTGTGCCGGCTGATCGGCCGACGCGGCCGAGTCGGCCTCATCATGTCGTACACCAATCTTCAAATGCAGCAGAAAGTGACCGGATTCCGCGAGGTGATCGGCACTTATCCCGGCGTCGGGCTCAAAGCCCCGCTGAAGGTCGATCAGGAAGAATACACGTCGTTCGAGACGTTCGCCGACTATTTCGACGGGCTGGACGGCGTCTACGTAGCAAGCGCCAAGCTGCATCTGATCGCCGAACATCTGGAAGCGGCCGGACTGGCCGGGCGTCTGGCGCTGATCGGACACGACATGAACGACGAGATCCATGAAGCGCTGCAGCGCGACGTCGTCACGGCCACCATCTGTCAGGACCCGTTCAATCAAGGCTACCGCATCGTCAAAATGCTGTTCGAATACCTGGCGTCGAGAAAACAGCCCGACCCGCGCGAGAAAAGAATCAAGCTGGAGCTCGTGACCCGGGAAAATGCGCAGTATTACGTCTAAAACAGAGCTCCGAGTCCGTCCGTCTGCTTGGCGGGAAGGTCCACCTTGCGCGGACATCCTTTCTTTTTCCCTAAAATGAAAAACGTCCCTCATTCGATGATCGAGATTCGAGCATTGAGGCACTTCCTTCAAAAGTCCCAATGGTCGCTCTCTCTTTTCTACTATTATAAAGGACGCTGCCGCAGGTCGTTCTGCCCAGCGCATCCCGGGAGGCTTTTGCATGAAATTTACCGACGGCTATTGGCATGTCCGTTCCGGCTTGACGCTTAACGCGGCCCAGGAAGTCCGCGACCTTACGCTCGGCGAGCGGGAGATCGAAGCGTTCGCCGCCTGCAAAAAAATCGTCGCCCGAGGCGATACGCTCAACACGGCGATCCTCACGTTCCGGTATTCCTCTCCCATGCCCGACGTGATCTGCGTGGAATCGGTGCATCACGAAGGCACGCGGCTGCGCGGGCCCCATTTTCCCAAGTCCACCGACCCTTCCGTCGACGTTTGTGTGACCGAAGACCCGGAGACGGCGATGCTGACGAGCGGCAGTCTGAGCGTGCGGATTCACAAAAGCGGAGACTGGAACGCCCAATTCTATTACGCAGACCGCCGGCTGACGGGCAGCGAACGCAAAGGCCCGGCCCATATCCGCTCGGCGGACGACGCGTACATGCGCGAGCAGCTCGATCTGGGCGTCGGCGAACGCATTTACGGGCTCGGCGAGCGGTTTACCCCGTTTGTCAAAAACGGCCAGGTCGTCGACCTGTGGAACGAAGACGGCGGCACATGCAGCGAGCAGGCTTACAAAAACGTGCCGTTCTACCTGTCGAGCTTCGGCTACGGCGTATTCGTCGATCATCCGGAAAAGGTGTCGTACGAAGTCGGTTCGGAGCAGGTGGAAAAGGTCCAGTTCAGCGTGCCCGGCGAACGGCTGCGCTATTACGTCGTCGGCGGCGCGACGCTCAAAGACGTGCTTCGCCATTATACCGCGCTTACCGGACGTCCCGCTCTTCCTCCGGCGTGGTCGTACGGGCTCTGGCTGAGCACTTCGTTCACGACTTCGTACGACGAAGACACGGTCAATCATTTCGTGGACGGCATGTTCGAACGCGGCATTCCGGTGCATGTGTTCCACTTCGACTGCTTCTGGATGAAGGAGTTTCAGTGGTGCGATTTCCGCTGGGACACGCAGCAGTTTCCCGACCCGCAGGGCATGCTGGACCGGCTCAAAGCCAAAGGACTGCGGATTTGCGTCTGGATCAACTCGTATATCGGACAAAAGTCTTACCTGTTCCGGGAAGGCGCCGAGCACGGTTATCTGGTCAAAACCGCCGCAGGCGACGTCTGGCAGTGGGACCGTTGGCAGGGCGGCATGGGACTCGTGGACTTCACGAATCCGCAGGCGGTCGACTGGTTCAAGTCCAAGCTGCGTCCGCTGATCGAGATGGGCGTGGACAGCTTCAAGACCGATTTCGGCGAACGCATCCCGAGCGAAGGCGTCGTCTATCATGACGGCTCCGATCCGGTCAAGATGCACAATTACTATACGCTGCTGTACAACCGGGCCGTGTTCGAAGTGCTGGAAGAAGTCCAAGGACGGGACCGGGCGCTCGTGTTCGCCCGCTCGGCGACGACCGGCGGCCAGCAGTTTCCCGTGCACTGGGGCGGCGACTGCACCGCGTCTTACGTCTCGATGGCCGAGAGTCTGCGCGGCGGTCTGTCGCTCGGTCTGTGCGGCTTCGGCTTCTGGAGCCACGATATCGGCGGCTTCGAGAATACCGCTTCGCCGGACATTTACAAGCGCTGGAGCGCATTTGGCCTGCTGTCGTCGCACAGCCGGCTGCACGGCAGCCAATCGTACCGCGTACCGTGGCTGTTCGACGACGAGGCGAGCGAGGTCTTGCGGCATTTTACGCAGCTCAAAATGCGGCTGATGCCCTATCTGTTCGCCGCCTCCGTCGAAGCGGCGAACGACGGGCTGCCGATGCTGCGCGCCATGCTGCTCGAATTCGGCGGCGATCCCGCCTGCGAAGAGCTGGACCGCCAGTACATGCTCGGCGGATCGCTGCTCGTGGCGCCGATCTTCAACGAGCGCGGCGAAGCGCTGTATTATTTGCCGGAAGGACGCTGGACGCATCTGCTCACCGGCGAAGACGTACAGGGCGGCCGCTGGCGGCGCGAGCGCTACGACTACTTTGGCCTGCCGCTGCTTGTGCGGCCGAACACGCTGCTTGCGCTCGGCGCGAACGAAGCCCGGCCGGATTACGACTATGTCGACGGCGCGGAGCTGCACCTGTTCGCGCTCGAAGACGGGCACGAAGCCCGCGCCGCGATCTATGCGGCGGAAACGGAAGGCGCCGCGGTCCGCCGGCCGGAACTGACGGTCGTCGTGCGCCGCGCAGGGCGGGTGTTGACGGTGTGCTCGGAGAGGGCCGCGGGGAAGGCCGCGGAAGGAAACGCGGCAAGGGCTGCGGAAGGCGCCGCGTGGGCTGCGGAAGGGAACGCGGGGAGAATCGCGGAGAGGGCCGCGGAAGGGACACGGGCGCCGAGCCCGGACGGGCTTGGCGCAGGCAGCGCGCCGAGCGGCGACAAGTCCACGACGTGGAAGCTTGTGCTGCGCGGCATCTCGGCGATCGAATCCGTCGAAGGCGCGGAAGCGTCGGCTGAAGACGCTTCGATCGTCCTGACTCCGGACGCGGAGAGCGGCAGATTTACCGTCTGGCTGCCGGAGTCTTGACCGGCGGCGCGGCGGCATGGAGAAGGATTTCATAGCTTTCAGCGCGAACGTGCTTTAGAATGGAACTCGACCGGAACCCATGAGCCTGTAAATCGCTTCAAGCGGTTTGCGTGTTATTCCATCACAAGGAGGATCTTATGCCGAACCGCAACAAAAACAAGTGGATGGTCGTGCTGGCCGCCGGCCTGCTGCTGCTCAGCGCCTGGAGCTGGAGCCGCGAAGCCGCGTCGCTCGCCGTCAACAGTACCCCGTCGCATTCGTCCATGCCGACGCTTCTCGACTGAGCGACCGCATGCTCTGGATCGACTGCATGGAAAAGATCGGCTGCATCGAAAGGATCGAAAGGATCGAAAGGATCGACCGTTCAGATCGGCCTTTTTGGCTTTATCCGACGCGAGTCTATACGCCGCTTATTTCTATCTATCGCCTACATAGGGCGTCACCGGCTTCGGCTCGGCGGCGCCAATTCGCTCGAACGGCTCGAACGGCTCGCTCCGCATGCAGGGCGCATGCTTTACTTACAGGTAGGCAGGTCGCTTGCTTGTATGCTTACCTTCGTTATCCCGGCGCCGGCCGCTTATGCAGCCGGAAGCCGGGATTTCGTTTTGTCCGTCTGTCCCTATGCGTTGTCGGTGCAGCAAAAAGAGCGGACAAGCCGCTCATCCGCTCCCATTGTCGACAAACCCGCCTGTCGCAAGCGCCTAACGAACCCTGATCACGCTATTTGCCTATTTACGCGCTTTTATCCAAACTAACGAATCGTCATCACGCTATTGCCTCAAAATCGGCCTAAAACGGCGTTTTCACGCCCAATAAGGATAGGAGGATTCGTTAGTTTGCTAAAAACACGAAAAATCGGCAAATAGCGCTGCTAGGATTCGTTACGTGTTCAAAAAGGCGCGCAGGTCCGCAAAAAGATTCCGCAGGGCGCAAAACGCGCAAGGGCGGAATGTCGCACATACCCTTTTCTTTACACTGGAAAAGAAACCGAGCACGCCAAAAGAAACCCGATTCTCCGACACGGAGAACCGGGTTTCTGTGTGCAATGAGCGGCCGGACGCGAGGCTCCGCATGCCGCTACCGGGTCGATCCCGCCCGCAGCCGGGCGTAAGCCCAATGGTCCGTCGGGCCGTGTCCGCCGCCCAGATTGAGAGCCGGCGCGCCTTCGATCGCCGCCTGGATAAAATCGCGGGCGGTTCGTACCGCGTCGCGAACGTCTTCGCCTAGGGCGAGCTGCGCCGTGATCGCGGCGGAGAACGTGCAGCCCGTGCCGTGCGTGTGCCGCGTCGCGATCCGCGGGCCGCTCAGCTCTTCGAAGTCGCGCCCGTCGTAGAGCAGATCGACGACGCGTGAAGCGCGCCCGGCGCCCGCTCCCGCCTCCGGCTCCTCCCGCCGCGCCCCGCCGGCGCCTGCTCTCTCCCCCGGCTCTCCTCGCCGTGCTCCGCCGGCGCCCAATCCCGCCTCCGAATCTTCCCCGGCATGGCCGCCTTTGATCACGACGATCTTCGCGCCGTAAGCGGCGATGCGCCGCGCGGCTTCGCGCCGATCCGCCATCGAGGCGATCGTCATGCCCGACAGCGCCTCCGCTTCGGGGATGTTCGGCGTGACGACGTACGCCAGCGGCAGCAGATGCCGCTTCATGGCTTCGATCGCGTCGGCGCGCAGCAGCTCCGCGCCGCCTTTGGCGATCATGACCGGGTCGACGACGACCCGGCTCCAGCCGAACGCCGCGATTCGCTCGGCCGTCTCGCGGATGATTGCCGCGTCGAACAGCATGCCCGTCTTCAGCGCGTCGACGCCGAGATCTTCGCCGACGGCGTCGATCTGCTCGCCTACCGCGCTTGGCGTCATCGGATAGACGCCGCGCACGCCCCGCGTATTCTGCACGGTGACGGCGGTAATCGCCGACATGCCGAAGACGCCCAGTTCCTGGAACGTCTTCAGGTCGGCCTGAATGCCGGCCCCGCCCCCGCTGTCCGAGCCGGCGATCGTCAGCGCCCTGAATACCGTCATCTCGCACCTCCGGCGCTTGCGGGCGCAATCGCTATCCGCCGTACCGCGTTCGCAGCCGCTGCCGCGGAAGCCTCGTCCAGCGCGGCCAGCGCATCGAGGAACGCGATCTGGAAGCTGCCCGGGCCGCGCCCGCCCGCGGCTGCGGCTGCCGCTTCGGCGGCGACGCCGTACAGCGCAAGCGCCGCAGCGCCCGCCCGCAGCCGGTCGCGTTCGACGGCGCGGAACGCGCCCATGACCGAAGTGAGCAGGCAGCCCGCTCCCGTGACCCGTTCGAGCAGCGCGTCGCCTCCGGTGACGACGTAACCGGCCGTCCCGTCCGTGATGACGTCTTCGCGGCCGGTAACGGCCACGACCGTGCCGAGCTTCGCGGCGGCCCGCATGGCCAGGTCCACGGCCGCGCCGCCGGCTTGCCCGCCCGCGTCGACGCCTTTGATCTCGCGGATCTCGCCGACGAGATGCGCGATCTCCGCGGCGTTGCCGCGCACGAGGTCGATCCGCACTTCGCGCAGCAGCCGAAGCGCGGACTCCGTGCGGTACGGCGTCGCGCCCGCCCCGACCGGGTCGAGCAGCACCGGCACGCCGGCTTCGTTGGCGGCCTGGCCCGCGATCGCGCACGCTTCGACCAGTTCGGCCGTCAGCGTGCCGAGATTGAGCACCAGCGCGCCCGAGACGCGCGCCATGTCCGCGACTTCCTCGCGCGCATAAGCCATGACCGGCGACGCACCGAGCGCCAGCAGGCCGTTGGCCGTAAAGTTCGTGACCACCGTATTCGTGATGTTATGTACCAGCGGCCGTTCGCTGCGCAGCCGCCGCAGCAGCTGCCCCATTTCCTGTTCCATCCTCGTCAGCCTCCCGATTTCGTGATGACATCCGCTTCGCGTGTACGCCCGGCCAGACCTAGACCGGCCATTCCTCCAGGCGATACGCCATGTCCCAGAACATGTACTCCAGCCGGCAGCTGGCGTCGAACTGCTCTTTGAGTTTGCGTTTGCGCGCTTCGCTCAGCGGCTCCGCCCATTGATCGAGCAGCTCCCGCATCTTGTCCGTCACGCCCGCTTCGCGGCTGCCGTAGAAATGCATCCAGTCGTAGAACGGATGCTCCGGACCCGGCTTCACTTCGTCCAGCAGGCGCTGCCCGATCTCCGCGTACGTCCACGGACACGGCAGCAGCGCCGCCAGAATGTCTTCCAGCGTGCCTTCATGGGCCGCGTTCAGCATGTGGCGGGTGTAATGGTGCGCCGACGGGGCAAGCGGATAGCCCTGCATCTCTTCGTACGTCACGCCGGCGCGCTCGCAGAAGTTTTGGTGCGGATGGATTTCGCTGTTGAGGATAAAAGCGATCTGTTCGTTGAACATCTGAATATGCTCGCGCTGTTCGCAGCGGGAGATCGCGATGCCGTAGATGCGCATGTACGCGTTCAGATATTCGAAATCCTGCTTGACGTAATGAATCAACTGTTCGCTTTGGAGCGTGCCTTCCGCGATGCCGCGGACGAACGGATGCTTGAAAATCGCTTCATAGATCGGGTCCGCCCCGCGGCGAAGCTGTTCGGTAAAAGACATGAATCATCGACCTCCAATAAGGGGATTCCCGCGCGAAAAGCAAGGTCCACCGCGGAGTTCCCCCGAATGAAAGCGCAAAAAAAGCCGCTCCGAAATGGAGCGGCTCCCGTTTATGCATCAAAAGTACAAACTTGTCGTTGTCCGAAACAGGGGTCCGGCTCCACTTCCCTACGCCGGTACGAGCCGGATCAGGTTCAAAGGGTCCAAGAGCTGTTCTTGTCTCAGCCGCGCAGCGGCTCCCCCAGTGGATCATGCTATTCGATTGACGCCCGAAGGCGGCGGGTCAGGTTACGTGTCTACTCTATCTCCGCCGCGCCTTCTTGTCAATGCTGCCGGTAGCGCAAATAGTGATCGATCAACGGCGAGCACATAAAAGCCGCCAGACTCGCCGTTCCGAGCGCGATACCCAGGGCGCTTGCGGTCAACCCGTCGAGCCGGTTCAAGTCAAAACTCGTAAAAATCATCATGAAGCTCGCCAGCAGAGACGCTCCCGAAGGAATATACGCCAGCTGCTGCTGATAAGGAAACTTTTTGTAGATCAAGTATGAAGCGCTCATCAGGATGATAAACGTCGATGCTGCCACAAACACGATGCCGCTCAGCTCGAACACCTCCTTGCACACGAGGATAGCACAAGTGCCTTTTGAAGAAGTGAAAATATTGTTAATGTTGCGATATCGACCCGCTCCTCGGTCCGCGGCACGCAGCCCGGACACAACGAATTCCAGCTTAAACAAAAAAGGACGCAGCGTCAACCAAGCGGGCGACGAACGGCGGTATTCCGTACTTTTTGACTGGTGGTTTATTAAACTTCTTTACGAAACAATCTTTTTTGTGCAAAATAGAGTCTAAGCAAAACCATTCACTCATTAAAGCGAGACAGCGAAAAAGCGAACACGCACAAAAGCAAAAGGAGGCTTACGGATGATCAAATCTGGTGGAGTGGACTCGGAAGTGATTGCGGCACATTTGAAGGAGGCGCTGGAGCAAAATCGGCTGCTGCTGACCGAACGTGCGGAACGGGACATGGAACGCGCCCATTTCGACGACGAGATGCTGAGTGAGTTCCTCCGCACGCCGCGGCGCATCGACAAATACGAAGGACGGCGCGACAACGGCTGCTCCTATATTTTATACGGCGTTCGTACGACGCGGGCTGTCGTGTCCGTGCATGACGGGTACGTGACGCTCGTCTGCCTGAAGCATAATCCGTTTCCCGCCGTCGGCTGACGCCGCGGACTAAGCACGGAGCGCATTTACCGCTTTGCTACCGCTGCATGAAGCTTCGAACCCCGGGCAGCCGGGATTCGGGGCTTTTTGGCATGTGTGGTTATAGACATAAGATCCAAAACCTTCAGGCTTTCTTTGCCAAACAAAAAACGGTTCACCCTTCTTATAGATTAACCATAATGTTTATTTTATAATCGACAAATTTTAGCAGACCGTAAATTAAGACTTGAAAAGAGAGTCGTTTTCGGTTTATTATTCGGTGTAAGCGGTATCAAAGTTATTTTTTCCATAAACCATGTCCTTCATTGTTCTATCTTGATTAACAAATTAATTTACTAAATGTTCTGAAGGAGACTATGTATGAACCGAAAAATTTGGGTAAAAACCGGCGTCACCGCCCTGACCGCCGCTCTGCTGCTTCCCCTGTCCGCCGATGTCCTGTCGCCGCCCGCCGCGGCTGCCGCTTCTCCCGCCGCAGCGCTGAGCCAAGCGGTACAGTTTCCGACGTTCAACGCCAAAGCCCCGACTTTCCGCGAAGCGTCCGTGCATGATCCGTCCGTCATCAAAGTCGGCGACACCTTCTATGTATTCGGCTCGCATCTCGCGGCCGCCAAGTCGAAAGACTTGATGAACTGGGACCTGATCGCATCCGGCGTGACGAATACCAACCCGATCATTCCCAACGTCAAGACGGAGCTCAAGGAAGCGTTGGATTGGGCGCAGACCGATACGCTGTGGGCGGCCGACGTTATCCAGCTTGCGGACGGCAAGTTCTACATGTATTACAATGCGTGCAAAGGCGACTCCCCGCGTTCCGCGCTCGGAATCGCCGTCTCGGACAAAGTCGAAGGTCCGTACAAGGATACGGGCATCATTTTGAAATCGGGCATGTGGGACCAGAAAAGCGAAGACGGCACGATCTACGATGCGACCAAACATCCGAACGCGGTCGACCCGGACGTCTTTTTCGATAAAAACGGCAAACTGTGGATGGTCTACGGTTCGTATTCCGGCGGGATCTTCATTCTCGAAATGGACCCGAAGACCGGCAAGCAGCTGCCCGGCCAAGGCTACGGCAAGAAGCTGATCGGAGGCAATCACAGCCGGATCGAAGGTCCGTACATGCTGTATAACCCGAAGACCGATTATTACTACATGTACCTGTCGTTCGGCGGACTGGACGCGGTTGGCGGCTACAACGTGCGCGTCATGCGCTCGAAGACGCCGGACGGTCCGTTCCTCGACGCGCAGGGCAACGATATGACCAACGTGAAGTCCGACCCGTCGAAGCCGCTGTTCGACGACGATTCGATCGAACCGTACGGCGTGAAGCTGATCGGCAACTACCTGTTCGAACGCAAGCTCGGCGATCCGGGTACCGGCGTCGGCTTCGGCGCCGTCTCTCCGGGACACAACTCCGCCTATTACGACGCGAAGACGGGCAAGCAGTTCCTCATTTTCCACTCCCGCTTCCCGGGACGCGGCGAGCAGCACGAGATCCGGGTGCACGAAATGTTCATGAACGCGGACGGTTGGCCGGTTGTCGCGCCGTACCGCTATGCGGGCGAGACCGACGCGTCGGCCAAAGTGCAGGCCGCGGAGATTCCGGGCGACTACCGCTGGATCGCGCAGGGCAAAGCCATCAGCGCCGACATCGTCTCCGACGTGTCCGTGACGCTCAAAGCCGACGGCACGCTTGCCGGGGCGGCCTCCGGTACGTGGAAGCTCGAAGGCGAAAACCGGGTCACGATCACGACGAACGGGGTCGTGTACAAGGGACTGTTTCTCCGCGGGACCCATCCGGTATCGGGCGAGCGCACGTTGACGCTGAGCGCCCTGTCCGCGGCGGGCACAAGCGTATGGGGCACCAAGACCGGCAAAGCCTCGGCCAAAGTCGCCGTATCCGCCGTCGACAAAGCGCTTGAGTTGAACGCTGCCGGCGATACGTATTACGATCTGACGCTGCCGGCTGCCGGCACCGAAGGCACGCAGATCGCGTGGACGTCGTCGGACCCGTCCGTCATTTCGAACGCCGGCGTCGTTACCCGTCCGGCCGCCGGAAAACAGGACGCCAAAGTCACGCTGACGGCGGCGATCACGAACGGCGAGGCGCGGAAAAACAAGTCTTTTAAATTGACCGTACCGGCCCGGGCGCAGAGCCCGCTGATCGCCGCGTACGGCTTCGAAGACGCTTCGAAAAACCGGCTCAAAGACGGTTCCCCGAACGGCTATAACGGCACGCTCGAGAACGGCGCGTCGTACGTCAAAGGCGGCAAAAGCGGCAAAGCCGCCGTGCTGAACGGCAAAGACGGCTACGTGAACCTGCCGGGCGCCGTCGCCGACGCGCAGGACTTCACGTTCGCCGGCTGGGTCAAATGGAACGGCGGCGCCGACTGGCAGCGCGTGCTCGATTTCGGCAGCGGCTTGGACCGCCATATGTTCCTGACCCCTTCGCAGGGCAAAGGCGCCCAGTTCACGATCCACCGCGACGGCAAAGACCAAAGTATCGTGAGCGCGGCTCCGCTGCCGACCGGCAAATGGGTGCATGTCGCCGTCACGATCGCCGGCAGCACCGGTACGCTCTACGTGGACGGCCAAGCCGCCGGCACCAATGCGGAGATGACCTACGACCCGCGCGACGTGCGCGCAAGCGAAGCCTGGCTCGGCAAAAGCCGCTTCGCTTCGGACGCCTTTTTCGGCGGCAGCCTGGACGAAGTGAAGCTGTACGACCGGGCGCTGAGCGCCGCGGAGATCGCGGCGCTGGCGAAGTAAGGCGGCCAAGTCGGCCGGCGAGTTGAAGGAGCGGCGGGACATCGCTCCGGCGTAAGTTCGGACGAACGCCGGCAGCAGCATTGATCTCATCCTCCGGTCATCGTCTGTTCCATTCATCGACCGTTCCCAAAAAGCCCACGACTTTTCGCGCTTGCCGCGAAAGCCGTGGGCTTTTTGTCAGTTCGTATCCAGCAGTTCGTCCAGCCACCGTTCCGCAAGCCGCGTCGAGCCGGGCAGGAACGGCAGGGCGCCGACGCCCACTTTGTCCAGGCTGCGGTAGAAGTGATGGCCGGCGAACTCCGTTTCGTCCGCGTACGGGAACAGCACGCAGGCGGACGCCACGCTGCGTTCGTACTGCCCGCTCTCCCCGCTGCGCCGCACGATGGCGTCGCGGTAGCGGTGCATGACGTTGATGTCTTCTTCCAGCGGACCCGGCGCATGATACAGCGAAGCGTAGGAACTGCCGGGGACGGCCGGGTCGATCCGGTATTTGGCATCGAGCACGAAGCTGGTCTCTTCCGCCCTGTCCGGGCGGCCCAGCGTCAGCAGCAGGTCCGGCTTCTGCTCCGTCGTCGGGCGGCTGCGGCCCAGCATCGACGGATTGTACAGCAGCGAGAGCCGCGCGCCGCTTGCGCGATGTTCGTATTCGATCCGCGAGCGGCCGCCGCGGATCAGCGACGGGAACAGGCCGCTTCGGTCGATCTCCGGACTCTGGCGGCGCACGACCCTGCAGCGGCTCGCCAGCAGCCGGTGCAGCTTCAGGAAGCACCAGTATTCGTAGAGCTGTGCGGTGTCTTTGACGGACAGCCGCGTCAGTCCTTCCCGCATGGACAGTCCTTTGAGCAGCAGCAGATGCAGCTTGTACATCTCGCGGTAGCCCGGTGCCATTTGCAGCACGAGGCTGACGTTCACGCGCCGCAGCGGAGCGGCGCCGCGCAGAAAATCGGCGTCCAGCATGACGCCGATCCGGCGCTTGATCCGCGCAAGCTCGCGGTCCAGCAGCGGATCGCGGCCGGACCGGCTGCGCTTGAGTTCGCGGCGCAGCGCCTCGACCCGGCGCTCGGTCCGCTCCAGCATCCAGCGCAGGAACCGGTTCTCGTCCGTATCGGCCGAGAGGATGCGCCGGGTCTCGCGCAGATGGGTCGGCGCGTAGCGGACCGGCTGCGCTTCTTCGCCGGACGGGCCGACGCCGCGCCCCGCCTGCGGCTGCCGCACATCAAGCGTGAGCCAGCCGCGCTCGTCGGGGCGCAGCCGGTGCGGATGGCGCCGCAGATCTTCCAGCCCCGAGCGATCCGCCCGGCGCACCCGCCCGCTCTCGACCAGCCGGTGCTCGCGTTCCAGCCGGTGATGCGGATGGCTGGCGATCCGCGCCATGGCACTCTCGATCCGCTCGAAGATGCGGCGCAAAATCGCGTGGAATTCCGCCAGGCTCTGCCGCGGCGTCTCCCGCTCCTGCGCCGGGCGATACGTCCGGCGCAGGAAATCGAACGCCAGGTCATAGGCTTCTTCGCCGACTTCTTCGACCAGACGCGCATAATCGCGCCGGTAATCGAGCTTGGCCGGGAACACTTCGATCGTGACGACCAGCAGCGGCCTGCCGTTCAACCGGATCTCCAGCCGGCTCTCGCCGATCTCGCTGCCGAAATCGAGCGCCCCGGACAGCACGTTGCGCCCTCTCGGCTTGATCCGCCGCCGCAGATTGGCATTTTCATGATGAAAAGTCAGCTCAAGCGACGGATCGGCTTTGACCAGCGTCAGTTCGTACGATTTGGTCTCGTAGAAGCACGGATAAGCCGGTCTGCCGGCTTCCCATTGCTCAAGCTTGCCGCTCTCCGGCGAGAACAGCGCCACCGTGCAGCCCGTCAGGCGCGGCGAGCTCGCAGCGACGTCGAACGTCGCGGTCAGACGCTCCCCTTGGTCGGCGCCCCGATGCAGCGCCAGCCGTTCGACCGTCTCGTGCAGCGGCTCCCCGGCGATATACAGTTCGAACAGGTCGCTCTCGATCCGCAGCAGCTCGGTGCCCGAATCGGGAGCAGCCGACCGATAAGAGGTCATGATATTTCAGTCCTTTCCGATCTTCGACACATAACGCGCAAAATTGCCGTAGGCAAAGCCCCGCACCTGCTCCTCGCCGTAATGCTTCAGCAGTTCGTTAATGAGATTCTGCGTCTGTCCCGCGTGCTCCAGCCGTTCGGGCGTCGCGTCGATGCCGTCGAAGTCCGAACCGAAGCCGATATGCCGTTCGCCGCCGAGCGCGCACAGATGGTCGATATGCCGGATTACGTCCGCGATCGTGACCGGTCCCGGCGCCGCGAGGACGGAAGCGCCTGGTCCGGCCGATATTTTTTCCGCAGCCGAACGCTTTTGCAGCCGCACGAATTCCGGATAATACACGACATGCACCGGCGCGCCGCGCCCGAACATTGCCTGCGCCTGTTCGTCGGTCAGATTCCTCGGATGGTCGCACAGCGCGCGGGCGTTGGAATGGCTCGCAACCGGATAGTCGGCCAGCTCCAGCACTTCCCAGAATCCCCGTTCGTTCAGATGGCTGACGTCGGTCAGCATGCGGTAGCGGTTGTTCAGCGCCACGATGTCCCGGCCGAGCGTCGTAAGCCCGCCGCCCCGCGGTTCCAGCACCCCGTCGGCCGCCTGATTGGCGTAATTCCACGTCAGCCCGACCGAACGCACGCCCAGCCGGTACAGCAGATGCAGCCGTTTGAGATCGTTTTCGATCGGGTCCACGCCTTCGAGTGTGAGCAGTGCCCCGGTCTGTCCATCCGCAAGCTGCGCGATCTGCGGCCAGTCCGTGATGAGCGTCATGTCGTCATGCTTGTCCAGAATCTCGGCGTAAAAATAATGGATCTGGTCCAGGCACGACTGGAACCGCATCGAACCCGGCAGCGCCGGATCGACGAATACGGCGAAGCCCTGAACGGCAATCTCGCCTTCCTTCAGCCGCTGCCGGTTCGTCGCAAGCTCGGGCGCGTCCGCAAACGACAAACCGCCGCGCGAAGCTTCGATTTTGGCCAATGCGTCGCCGTGCAAGTCGATGATCCGCATCTCGTTCAGCCTCCGTTCACGATCGCTTTGTACGTCTCGATCGCCTCCGCGCGGGAAGTTTTGAGATCGACGATCGCGTCTTTTCTCGGCTTGTGCACCGTCTTGACGTCTTCGTCCGCAAGCTCCGGCAGCCATTCGCGAATCTGCTCGCCGTTCGGATCGTATTTCTCGGACTGGGTCACCGGGTTCACGACGCGGAAATACGGAGCCGAATTGGCGCCCAGCGACGCGCACCACAGCCAGTTGCCGCGGTTCTGCACGTTGTCGTAATCAAGCAGCTTGCGGCGGAAATAATTTTCCCCGAGCGTGAACGGACACTGAAGGTTTTTGGTGAGGAACATCGCGCACAGAATACGCAGCCGGTTCGGCATGAGCCCTGTCTCGTTCAGCCCCCGCATCGCCGCGTCGATGACCGGAATGCCCGTGTCGCCTTTGGCCCAGCGCTCGAAATGTTCGTCGGTCAAAGCAGACAGATCGTATTTTTTCTCATAGGCAAAATAGTCTTTGTCGTAGATCGCCAGATAATAGTAGAAATCGCGGAACGCGAGCTGGCGCACCCATTCGTCATTGCCTTGGCGGCGGATCGCCCGGGCGTACAGCTCGCGCAGCGAGACGGCGCCGGCGTTCACGTGCGGATTGACGCCGCTTGCCGGCAGTTCCGGGTAATAGTCGCGCTTGTCGCCGTACTCCGCTATATCGTTTTCCAGAAAAGGAGTCAGCTTCTCTTCCCATTCGTCCGCCGGCTCGTGTTCGGCCAGGCTCTGCGGCACATCGAACTTTTTCGGCCAGTCCGGCTTCGCCTTCCCTTCTTCCAGATCGTCAAGCTTGACCGAAGACGGTTCATTCGGCGCGTGGGACAGATACTCCAGCCACTTTTTGTGGAACGCGGCGAAGATTTTGTAATGGCCGTCTTTGCCGGTGAACTCGGCGAACCGCTCCGTGTCGATCATCAGCGAGTCGACGAGCAGCGTGAACGGAATATCATGCTTGTCTGCCGCCTGCTTCATTTTGCGGTCGCGCTCGCGCGCGTAAGGCGTGAAGTCGCGGTGCGCCACCACTTCGTCGATCTCGCTTTCGCTGCCCTGCAGCTCGCGCAGCAGCCAGTCCAGCACTTCCGCCGGATCGCCGTGGACGACGTGCAGCGTGCGATCCGCTTTGTCGTACAGCTTGCGCAGACGCGCGACGTGACGCAGGAAATTGACGCCGCTGTGCTCCTTGTCCCGGTCTTTTTGCAGCAGAAAAGGATCGAGAATCAGCAGGTGCATCACCGGAACCCCGGCCTCCCGCACATAGTCGAAAGCTGCCAGATCTTCGGTGCGCAGGTCTTTGCGGTGAATGAACAGTTTCAATCGGGCGTGCCCCTTTCCGGCGTTGAGTAAATACGTAGTCCCCCTATATTACCCGAGCGCGGCCCCAAACGGAACTCGAACGACGATCGGGGCGGCGGGAACGCGCGGGAGAGCGATCGAAGACGAACGGTAGAACGCTGCGGGAAAAAGAAACCCGGCCGTTCATAAGCCCGATCGTCCCGATCCTTTGCCTAATGCTGCCGCGGGCCGTGACGCCGACGGGACTTCGGTTCTATAATGGAAACGGATCGGATTGTGCCGAATCCGCGCGTTCCTTCGGGTCCGCGGAAGCCGCGGGGTCCGGCAGCTCTTTGACCATCAGCAGATGCGGAATGCCGTCTTCCATAAATTCGTCCGACGCGGCGAGGTAGCCGAGCTTCTCGTAGAAGCCTCTCGCCTGCGTCTGGCCGTGCAGCTTGACCCGGCGCAGACCCTGCCCGGCGGCAAGCCGCTCCAATCCGTTCAGGATTATGCGGCCGATGCCATGCTTGCGGTACGGCGCCGAGATGCAGATCCGTTCCAGCTTGCCCGCGCCGTCGACGGCCCGAATCCGGCCCGTGCCGACCGCCGTTTCTCCGCTGAGGATCAGCAGATGGCGGCAGCGGCCGTCAAGCGTATCGAATTCGTCGAATTCGTCTTCCAGCGGAACGCCCTGCTGCGCGACGAATACGTCTCTGCGAATCGCAAAAGCCTGCTCCAAACCTTCGTGCGTCGTGACGGTTACCGTTTTCGTGTCCAATGTGTTAAATGGGTTCAATGGGTTCAATATCATTCATCCTCTCGGGCAGCGCGCGATTCGCGGCGGATTCCAAACTTTTTTCCAGTATAGCCAAACTCGTCGAGGAAGTCTATTTACGTGCAAATACAACATTTTTGAAAAAGGAGCGATACACTATGGCTTACGAAGAACTGAACGGCGGCGGGTTATTCCCGCTCGGCAGCCAAATCGACAACGATTATTTTACCGGCGAGACCTATCTCAACCTGGTGTTCACCGACAGCTCCCCGCTTAATGCTGCGATCGGCAGCGTCACGTTCGCGCCCGGTTCCCGCAACAACTGGCATACCCACCAAGTCGGCCAGGTGCTGATCGTGACCGGCGGCGAAGGCTGGTACCAGGCAGAGAACCAACCGGCGCAGCCTCTCAAAGCCGGCGATATCGTCAATATCCCGCCGCATGTCAAACATTGGCACGGAGCGAACAAAGACAGCTGGTTCGTCCATCTGGCGCTGACGCCCGGCGAGACGCAGTGGCTGGAGCCGGTAGACGACGAAGCTTACGGCAGGTTGGGCGAGTAAAGCGGGGACGGCCGGATCGGTGAGCGGATTGGTAAGCAGATCGGTAAGCGGATTGGTAAGCGGATCGACCCGTCGGCGGTGCACCGAACTACCAAATAACCAAATAACCAAATAACCAAATAACTGCCTCACGACAGTTATTCGGTGCGCCTCGTCATGCCAGAAAAAAATAAGTGCGCAGCGACGCTTATTTTGCCCGTTCTCAGCCGACTTCCCTCCCTGCGCGACAAATAACGGTTCTCTCGCAGCTATTTGAGCGAAAACGGCTGATTTGCGGAAAATAAGTGTTCTCTCGCATTTATTTTGCCCGATCCGGTTGATTGGTGACTGTTCACCGCTCTCTCGCACTCGGGATAGCGGATGATTCAGTTGGCTCCGTTTCGTCCAAAAGCATAGGGTACAGCCAATCTGACACACCTGCTTATTTTTCGACAGCTTTCCAGTTGCGAAAAAAAAAGCAGCAGTCTGACAACGGAGGTAGACCCCATGAAGAACAGATGGAGAAAAACAACCGCCCTGGCGACAACGACCCTGCTGGCCGCAGCGATTGCCGTGCCGGTCTCGGCCGCTCCGGCTGCCGGACCCGTAACGTCGATATCGGCTTCCGCCTCGACCGCAGCGGCGGGCGTGGAGAACAAGCTGGTTGACGTCGCCGGATTCAAAAGCGCGTCCAACTTCAAGGCTTTCTATGCCAACCTGAAACGTGCCGTCGCCAAAGGCGACAAAGCCGGCGTAGCCGCGCGCGTGCATTACCCGCTGACCGTCTACAACCACGACGACGACGCGTCCAACAAGAAAATGGTCATCAAAAATAAAGCCCAATTCCTGAACAACTACAACCGGATCTTCACGGATGACGTGCGCGAGAACCTCGCCGACACTTCGTTTGCCGAATTGTTCGTGAACTGGAAAGGCGCTTCGATCGACGACGGCGATCTCTGGTTCACCCCGTCCAAGTCCGGCATGCCGGGCCTTTCGACGGTCAACCTGGACGATTAAGCCCGAACCCGGCGCGGCAAAAAGAACGAACGCCGCACAGAAAAAGGAGGTCCCTTCGGGGACCTCCTTTTTGCCGGTTATCGATTGCGTGATGCAGCTGCGTCAGAATCCGCCGCCGTACTGCTTCGGCGCGGTGGACGGCAGCTTCAGCGTCGCTTCCGCTTCCAGCGCCCAATACGGATTGCGCAGCATGCCGCGGCCGACCGCGACCAGGTCCGCGTCTTCGTTGCCGATGACGGCGTTCGCCAGAATCGCGTCGTCCAGACGGCCTACGGCCGCGACCGGAACGTTCAGATGTTCGCGGATCGCCCGAGCGAGCGGCACCTGGTAGCCGGCATGCGTGCCGGGTCTGCCGCCGGCACCGATCGGGCCTTCCCCGCCGGAAGAAATGTCAAACAGATCGACGCCCGCTTCCAGATACGCTGCGGCAAACACCCGGCTCTCTTCGATGCCGTAGCCGCCGTCCACGTATTCTTTGGCGGAGATGCGCATGATCAGCGGCATGTCCGCCGGCATGACTTCGCGCGCGGCGCGAATGATCTCGCAGCCGAAGCGCGTCCGGTCCTGGCCGTATTCGTCGTCGCGCCGGTTCGTCAGCGGCGAATGGAACTGATGGATCAGGTAGCCGTGCGCGCCGTGCAGTTCGATCGTATCGAAGCCGGCGCGAACCGCGCGCTCCACCGCGTCGCGGAACTTGCCGACCATGCCGCGGACTTCGTCCGTCGTCAGGGCGCGCGGCGTTTTCCAGCCTTCGTCGAACGCGATCGCGGACGGCGCGACCGGTACGGCAGCGTCTTCCGCTTTGCGTCCGGCGTGCGCGATCTGGATGCCGATCTTCGAGCCGTGGGCGTGCGCGGCATCGACGATGCGCCGAAGAGCGGGAATCTGCTCGTCCGACCACAGGCCGAGATCGTGGTCGGTAATGCGGCCGTCCGGTTCCACGTCGGTCATCTCGACGATGATCAGGCCCGTTCCTCCGACCGCGCGGCTGACGTAATGCACATAATGCCAATCGGTCGCGACGCCGTCTTTTTGCTCCACGGAATATTGGCACATCGGCGGCATGACGACGCGGTTTTTCAATTCCAGGTTTTTCAACGTAAACGGACTGAACAAGTTTTTCATGAAGAATCGCCTCGATTTCTTTGTAGAGGTTCTTTATAAACCTTCTTTATAGATACATGCGCATACATATAATTTAGCGCATTCTTTTTCCGCTGTCAATCTTCGCCCACCCTCTACTGCATCCTGCCCTTCCCGCTTGCGCCGCCAAAAAAAGCCGAAGCCCCGGCTCCGGCCTTTTCCTGAAGCCGCTTATCTACAGCTGCCTCTCCGGCACCGCTTATTCGGCATTTCCGGCATTTCCTTCGCTTCCGGCATTCCCTACAGCGCCCCGGCTCATGAAGCTTTGCAGCTCCGCCGGCAGTTCGCCCGAACGAACCGCCGCCTCCAGCACCTGCTCGACGATCCGGCGGCCCCGCTCAAGCTTGTCCGCGCCGAGTTCCGTCATTTCCGTGTATACGCCCCGCCGGTCGTCTTCGCAGACGTTGCGGCGCAGCGCGCCGCATCTCGGCGCTTCCATCCGCACGACCAGGCGCGACAGGGCGCTCTGGCTCAAGCCGACGCGCTCCTGAAGCTGCTGCAGGCGAAGCTTTTTCTCGTCGTTCAACGACAGAAAATGCAGCACGTAAAATTCGTTCAGCGACAGCCCCGGTTCTTCCTTGAGCGCTTCTTCCAGCCGATGGTTGATCGCGGCGCCGATATTCGCGAGTTCCAGCCAATTATTCAAAATTCCGTTCGATACATTCGATTGCATCATTTCACCTGTTTCGTCTGCTTGGAATAGAAAAGATGTTTTTGTATTATACCGCCTAATCCGAGGCCGCGCCAGCGCGGGGCGCCCGGCTCGGGACGAACCCCGACGCGCGGGCGGCGAGTTCTTCCGGACGTTCGCGCTGGCCTTCGCGGTGCCAGCGATACGTCAGGCCGTAGATCGACCAGCCGATCATCGTCGCTTCCGTGCGGAGCGATTCGTCGGCCGCGTCAAGCGCGGACGGTTCTCCTTCGCCCGGCAGCAGCATGCGCAGGACGAACTTTTCCAGTTGGGCGCGAATGTCTTCTTCCATCAGCAGCGCGATCGAGTCGTATCGCTTGACGCATCGGGCGCAGTCCCGGTGATAGTCGCACAGCGACACGATCATCCGGCGCACCGCGTCTTCGGTCAATCCGCCTCGCGGATCGATCCGCTCGGGCACATAGGCGTCGAACGCGAATTGGAGATAGCTTTGCAGCAGTGCGTATTTATCCTGAAAATGCGCGTAAAAAGTCGCCCGGTTAACGGTCGCTTCCCGCGCCACGTCGAGCACGGTGATCTGATTGAAATCTTTATGGTGCAGCAGCTTGCCGAACGCGTCGATCAACAATCGGCGCGTGCGGATCACCCGCGGATCGTTCGGATTCGGCATGAATACGCCGGACATGAGGCCACTCTCCTTCCCGGTACTCCAAATTATAGGCAAATGCGGCCCGACTCACAAGACGCGGCGCATCCGCCGACAGCCGGACTTCCGGCAAACTCTCCAGATCGCTCCCGCATTTTCCACGTATCTCCCCGACAATCCCTCTCAAACAGCGTTTAAGCGACAGATCGCTTCTTTTGTCGGTTGAGCGGAAGACTTGACGGCCGGTAAGCTTGGGGGCATAGGCGCTCCGCGTTCGCAGTCGATCGCGAACAGCGGCGGCAGCCTCAACTTTTCGGAGGTGTTTGTTCCATGACCCATACCCATCATCCAGCCTACCCTACGCCCGATTCCGGCCGCTCCGCGGAGCCGCTGTTTCAGCCTTACGCTTTGACCGACCGCCTTCGCCTGCAATCCCGCCTCGTTATGCCGGCCATGTCGCGCGGCTTCTCGCCCGGCGGCGTGCCGGGTCCCGACGTCGCCGCCTATTACCGCCGCCGCGCCGAGAACGGCGTCGGCCTCATCATTACGGAAGGCGCCGTCATCGACCATCCGGCGGCCGTCAGCGAGACAGTCGTGCCGGCGCTGCACGGCGCAGAAGCGCTGCACGGCTGGGCCGAAGTGACGCGGCAGGTGCACGAAGCCGGCGGAGTCATCTTCCCGCAGCTGTGGCATATGGGCATGGCGCGCCCTGCCGGCTCCGGCCCAAGTCCGGACGCGCCCTCCCTCGGTCCGTCCGGGCTCGATCTCGCCGGCAGCCCCGCCGGCGAACCGATGACGCAGCCGCAGATCGACGACGTCGTGCGATCTTTCGCCCGGGCCGCCGCGGACGCCCGGCGCGCCGGCTTCGACGGCGTGGAAGTGCAGGCCGCGCACGGCTATTTGATCGACCAGTTCCTCTGGGACCGGACGAACCGGCGCGAAGACCGCTACGGCGGCAGCGTCGCGCGCAGAGCCGCGTTCGCGGTCGAGATCATCGCCGCGATCCGCGCCGAGACGGGACCGGACTTTCCGATCGCCGTTCGCCTCTCCCAATGGAAGCAGGGTGATTACGCGGCCCGGCCGTGGCAGACGCCGGAAGAGTTCGGCGAGACGCTGCGCCTGCTGGCGGACGCCGGCGCCGACCTGTTCCACTGCTCGACCCGCCGCTTCCATGAACCGGAATTCGAAGGCTCCCCGCTGAATCTGGCCGGCTGGGCCAAACGGCTCGGCGGCAAGCCGGTCATCACGGTCGGCTCCGTCGGCCTGAGCAACGAGTTCCTGAACGCGTATCAGGGACAAGGCGCCGACAGCGTCGGTCTCGACGAACTGCTGCGGCGCCTTGGCGAAGACGAATTCGACCTCGTCGCCGTAGGCCGCGCGCTGCTCGCCGATCCGCTGTGGCCGCGCAAAATCCGCGAAGGCCGCGCAGCCGAATTGGCCGCGTTCGATCCGGCGTCGCTCGGCACGCTGCAATGATCTTTCTCTTGCTACTTAAACGTCCCTGCCGGATACCTACCCGGCAGGGACGTTTTTACGATCTATTCGCGGCTTCGGCGAAGCGGAGCCGCGCCTATCCCTCCCGATCCTTCCCGATTTCTCCCACAATCTCCCGATCTTTCCCGTTCCCGCGTTCGGTCGCGACGCCGCCTGCACCGCGACCGCTTCCTGCCCCGCTCAGCTCAGCCAATACGACGTGAAGCCGTCTTCGTCCATCCGCCGCAGCATATACGAAAGTTTGCGCGCGCTCTGCGGATAGCGGGCGGCGGCGAGGCTTTCGCGGCTGCGCCGGCCGGCGTACACGTCTTCCGCGGAATCTTCCAGCTCGCGCCAGTCGAACGCTTTGGACGCTTCGCTGCCGAGCGCATGCCGCAGCAGATCGAGCAGCACTTTTTGGACGGAATGTCGGCTTCCCTGGATGCGCGGCAGGATCTTCTGCATCAGCTGGCCGTCGAACGCTTCCGCGCGGGTCATCAGACCGAAACGCTCGTTATAGATGAGGTAAAAGCAGACCGAATCCCGCACCCGGAACCCGACATGCGCCTGAATCTCTTCCAGCATGCCGTTGATCTGCGCCAGTTCTTCCGCCGTGCGCCGAATCAGCTGCCCATACTCTTCCATCGCGTCTACCAGCTGGAGATAGTCGCCGCCGAGCAGATGCCGGTCCGCGAGCAGCGGCCGCGCTTCTTCCTGCGCTTCGGCGCGCAGCTGCGGCAGCTGCATGAGGTCGATCTGGTTGAACTCGATCGTGCCGGCGCGGTCGAGCACTTTTTTGCTGAACGGATACGTCGTCTCGTCCATATTGACCGTGCCGATCACGTAGACGTTGCCGGGAATACGCAGATTGCCGTACGCCGCTCGGTCGGCTTCCCGTTCGAACATCGACTCCGGCAGCAGCGGCTGCGTGACGATCTCGCCGGCGGGGGGCGAGGAGGCATCTGCGTGCGTATCGGGCAAAAGCGTCCGGCGCCGCGTCTCCATCAGGCTCAGCACGTCGCTGAAGTAATGTTCGACCCGCGCCAGATTCATCTCGTCCAGCACGATGAAGTACGGCTTGTCCGCACTTCGCGGACGCGACGCTTCCTTGAGCGCAAGCGTCAGCGGGCCGGGCTTGAAGACGCCGGACAGGTCTTTGTAGCCGATCAGGTCTGCGGGATCGTTCCAGTCCGGGCGCACCGGAATAAGCGTGAACTGCCCGTTCTCGGCTGTTGCGCCGAGCGCTTCCGCGAACAGCCGCGCCAGCTGCGTCTTGCCCGTGCCGGAGATGCCGGCGAGAATAACGAACGGCCGCGTCTTGAGCGACAGATAATAATGCTGCACGAGCCCGTCCGGGAACGAGAAGCCGCGCTGCCGGATATAATCGGCCGCGCCCGCGATCGCGGCGCGTACTTCGTGATCCGGGATCGTCGGCGGCGCGGGACCGGCCGAACCGGCGTCTTCGCCGGAACCCGGATCGCCGGCAGCCGGCGGGGCAAGCAAATACTCGCCGCCGGTCTCCGCGACGAAGAAGTGCGCGGGCCGGGTCTCCCGGCCTCCGAGCGGGCGCAGCTCCAGCCGATACGTGAACGGCGTGTCCGTGCGGTACAGGTACAGGTATTCCGCGCGGTCTTCGCGCGGCAGATACGCATCCGGCGTATCGAACGGGCTGCGCACGGCGCCCTTCGCCGCCGCTTCGCCGCGCGGCGGAATGCGGCGGCTGCCGGAAGCCGCCTCTCTGGCGGGGCCGGCCCCGCGCGCCTCCGCGGCGGCGGCATAGACGCCGGCGGGGCCGTATTCGCGGCCGTGCACGCGCAGATCGTCCGGGCTGCCCGGCCGGCTGGACAGCCGGGTCGCCCACTCCTCCACTTCCAGATACGTGGAGGAGAAGGCGGACAGCAGGAACTGCTTCAACTCTTTGTTGGAGTCATAGCGAACTTCAAGCGAAGACGTGCCGCCCGGCACGGCGAGGCGCCAGTGCTCCAGGCGCGCCTCGTAGGTGGCGTATTCGCCGCCGTTCTCGTGCAGCAGACGGATCGGCCTGCTCTCGCCGACGTTCGGCAGGGCGCCGCCGCTCGCTTCGGCGAAGTCCGTATGGAAATCGGGCGGAATCTCGAAGCCGTGCCCGAACAGGAATCCGTCGACCTGCTTGCGCGCGATCAGGCCGGGGATGCGGTCGTCGGTCCACCAGCTTCCGTTTTGTTTGATCATGGTGCGGCATTCCTCCGGTCATGGGATTGATAATCGGAACGTCCGTATCGGTTCTTCCGTTCCCCTCTCCTCCATTATAGACGTTATCCCCATGCGGCAAAAGCGGAAGGGTTTTCTGGCCTGTCCGGCTTTGCTTGCCTTCCCCCGGTTCTCCCGGCTTTGTTACGCGGATCGTACGCTTTGGCGCTTTTGCCGCCTAAGCTTTGGTCTCCCGAAATCGACAAAAAAACCGTCCGGAGCTTTGTGCCTCGCTCCGAACGGTCTTTTTTGCCTGCTTCATACGGTTGAACGGTTCGGCCTGCTGCGCCATGACGCCGGATTTGGCTTAGCGCCCTTTCATCTTCGGATCGAACGTATCGCGCAGCCCGTCGCCCATCAGGTTGAAGCCGAGCGAGGTGAGCAGGATGCAAAGGCCGGGGAAAATGACGGTCCACGGCGCGGTCTGGATAAACTGCCGCGAGTCGGACAGCATCTTGCCCCATTCCGGGTCCGGCGGCTGGGCGCCGAGCCCGAGGAAGCCGAGTCCGGCCGCTTCGATGATCGCGGTAGCGACGCCGAGCGTGCCCTGCACGATGATCGGCGTCAAGCTGTTCGGCAGGATATGCCTGAACAGGATGCGCCCGTCGTTCGCGCCGAGCGCCCGGGCCGCCGTGATGAACTCTTCCTGCCGCAGCGACAGCACCCGGGAGCGGACGAGCCGCCCGTACGTCGGGACGTTGACGATCGCGATCGCATACAGCGCGTTTTGCAGCGAAGGTCCGAGAATGGCCACGATCGCGATCGCGAGCAGGATACCCGGGAACGCGAGCAGAATATCGAACACGCGCGAGATAAGCATGTCCACCCATTTGCCGTAAAAGCCCGCGATAATGCCGAGCAGCGTACCGACCACGATCGAGCCGACGACGGACAGCAGTCCGACCAGCAGCGAGATGCGCGCGCCGTAGATGACGCGGCTGAAGATGTCCCGGCCGAGATCGTCGGTGCCGAACCAGTGATCGCCGGACGGCGGCTTCAGCCGATCCGTCAGTACCTGCGCCTTGTAGTCGTAAGGCATGATCAGCGGAGCGATCAGCGCCAGCAGGACGAAGAACAAGACGAGGCAGAGGCCGACGACGGCCGTTTTATTGCGTGTAAAAGACCGGGCCGCGTCCCGCCAGGGGCCCGGCTGCGCTTTCTTGTCCAACGTATCGGCGGACGGCCGATAATCGGCCTTGAGGAATGCGTCGCTCATGGTAAGCCCCCTATTTGTACTGGATGCGCGGATCGAACACGACGTACAGCAGATCCACCAGCAGATTGATCAAGACGAAGATGATAGCGACGATCAGGATGCCGGACTGGATAACCGGGTAATCCCGGTTGCTGATCGCTTCGAAAATGTAGCGTCCCACGCCCGGCCAGGCGAAGATGGTCTCTGTCAGCACGGCGCCGCCGAGCAGCGCGCCCGTCTGGATGCCGATCACCGTCAGCACGGGGATAAACGAGTTTTTGAGCGCGTGCCGGTAGACGACCGCGAACTGCGACAGCCCTTTGGCACGCGCGGTACGCACGTAATCGAGCTGCATCACTTCCAGCATGCTGGAGCGGGTCATGCGCGCGATTACGGCCATCGGGATCGTGCCGAGCGCGATCGCCGGCAGCACCAGATGCTTGAACACCGTCCACAGCTGGGCGAACTGCCCCTGGATAATCGCGTCGAGCACGTAGAAGCCGGTGACGGCTTCCATCGGGTCGCGCGCGTTCATCCGTCCGCTGGACGGCAGCCAATGCAGCTCGTTGGCGAAGATCCACTGCTCCATCAGGCCGAGCCAGAACACCGGCATCGACACGCCGAGCAGCGCGATAAGCATGCAGACGTAATCGAACCACGAATTGTGTTTCCAGGCGCTGATGATGCCGGCATTGACGCCGAACAGCACCGCGAACAGCATGCTGGCCATCGTCAGTTCGAACGTCGCCGCAAGATACGGCACGATCTCTTCGGAGATCGGCGCCCGCGTGCGGATCGAGTTGCCCAGATCGCCGCTCAGCAGATCGCCCAGATAGCTGAAATACTGCTGCAGCCACGGCTTGTCGAGCCCCAGTTGGTCGCGCAGCGCCTGCTTGGACTGCTCGGTCGCTTTTTCCCCGAGAATGGTGTCCGCCGGATCGCCCGGAATGGCATGAATGATCGAGAAGACGATAAGCGTCATGCCCAGCAGGACCGGAATCAGTACAAGAAGCCGTTTCAAAATATAAGAATTCACTGTCCATCACCCGCCGTCGGTTTGGTATGGGTCGATCGTAGGGGAAGCCCCGGCAGAAACGAAGACCGGGCACGATCAGCCCCGGTCTTCGCTTGGTTCGGTGAAGCTTGGGTTTGGCCAGGCTTCTATTGAGGCTTGGTTGAAGCTTGGCTTTTATTGAAGCTTATTGTTGGATCGAGATTTCCGCGTACGGTTCCGAACCCGTCGGCGACGGCACGTAACCCTGCACTTTTGTGGAAGCGGCCAGCAGCGGCGTAGAGTGCACGAGCGGCACCCACGGCGCGTCGTCGTGAATGACGACCTGGGCTTCTTCGTACAGCTTCGTGCGCTCCGCCTGATCCGTCTCCTGCTGCGCTTTGACGAGCAGTTCGTGCAGCGGTTCGCTTGCGTATTGGCTGTAGTTGTTGCCGCCGATAGAGTCTTTGTCGAGCAGCGGGTAGAAGAAGTTGTCCGGGTCGCCGTTGTCGCCCGTCCAGCCGATGATGAACAGGTCGTCTTTCTCGCCTTTGCTCAGATCGTCCAGGTACGTGGCCCATTCCGGCGATTCGATATTGACCGTCACGCCGATCTGCGCGAAGCTCGCCTGAATGACTTCGGCGACTTTGCGGCCGTCCGGCATGTACGGACGGGATACCGGCATCGCGTAGAACGTCAGCGGCTGTTCGATGCCGTTCGCGTAGCCAGCGTCAGCCAGCAGCTTCTTGGCTTGTTCGAGGTCGTAAGGATAATCTTCGATGCTGTCGTTATAGCCCCACAGGGACGGCGGAATCGGGTTCTTGGCCGGTTCGGCCTGTCCCGCGAAGAAGGCGTCGACGATGCCCTGCTTGTCGACCGCGTGGCTGAGCGCGATCCGGACTTTCGGATCGTCGAACGGCTTCTTCGTGACGTTGAAGCCGAGGTACGCCACGTTGAACGGAGGACGGTTGAACTTTTGCAGGTTCGGATTGCTTTCGAGCGTCGCCAGGTCGTCCGGGCTGAGATCTTCCATCATGTCGATCTCGTCGTTCTGCAAAGCGTTGAAGCGGGCCGTGTTGTCCGGAATCGAACGCACGATGACCGAATCGACCTTCGGCAGACCTTCCTGCCAGTAGTCCGGGTTCTTCTCAAGCGTGATGGAATCGCTTCTCTTCCATTCCTTGAACACGAACGGGCCGGTTCCGACCGGGTTCGCTTTGAAATCGGCGCCCGATTTCTCGACAGCGGCCGGACTTGCGATCGAGAACGGAGGCATTGCCAGGTTCTGGAGGAACGGCGCCTGCGGCTGGTTCAGTTCGAACACGACCGTCGAAGCGTCAGAAGCCGTTACGCTCTTGATGACGCGCGCTTCGGCCGGACCGAACATCGAATCGTAGTAGTCGAACGAGTCGCCTTCGAACTTGAACTTGCTCTCCGGATCGTTCCAACGGGTAAAGTTGAACACGACCGCGTCGGCATTGAAGTCGGTGCCGTCATGGAATTTGACGCCTTCGCGCAGCTTGAACGTGTACTTCAGGCCGTCGTCGGAAATTTCCCAGCTCTCCGCGAGCGCCGGTTCGACTTCCGTCGTGCCCGCTTTGTAAGCGAGCAGCGGATCGAACACCTGCTGCGCGATCTTCAGCGATTCGCCGTCGGTCACGATCGCGGGGTCCAAAGCGGCCGAATCGCCGCCGCGGCCCACGATCAGCGTACCGCCGCTGCCTCCGGCCGCAGGGTCCGCAGCCGGTTCGGTCGAAGCCGCTTCGCCCGGTTCCGTAGAAGCCGCAGGTTCGGAAGTCCCGCTTCCGCCTCCTCCGCAAGCGGCCAAAATCAATGCCAGCGACAACATTAGAGTAAACAGCCAACCCATTCTTTTTCTCATCAACCGTAAGCTCCCCTCAAGATCGCATTATGCCCGTTCACGCAGCCCGCCAAGCCCACCATTTTACAATTATTATGTATAGGGAGTCGTTTTTCCAGCATCGGCTTCGCGTCGAGTGAATTTAACTTACATGAACAGCGGTCGATTCGCAATATATTTTTCGATATAAGTTTCTTTATGTAAAGTTTAGTGACTCAAAGAGATACAATTTGCAAAAAAATCTCTTCATATATAGAGCGCAATCGAAACGTTTGGAATTTTCTGAGAGATTTTTTAATTGACACCTGTTTAATTAAGATGCGAAAAGGCCGTCTTTTTCCCAAACGTTCTTTCTGCCGATTCTCTGCCGGATTAACGCGACTTCCTGAAACAGTAAAATATGCTTAATACTTTTGTATCGCATGTTACGTTGCTGCGAGCTTTGTGGGGACAGATGCAGCTTCGACCGGACCATTCAATCTCAACGGCTTCAGCTGAACGACAAAAAGACCGCAGCCCCTTCGCAAGAAGCCGGACTGCGGTCTTTTGTTTTTCTACTGTACTGTTCAGGCTAAAGCATTTTCTACACGCTGAGCTAAGGACATCTTTTCGCCCATTCTCGCATACATCCATTCACCTGTTCACCTGTTCGCCTGTTCGCCTGTTCGCCTATTCTCGCGTTCTGGCACTTTTTCACTTTAGCACTCTCGTACTCTTCCACTCTTCCACTCTTCCACTCTTCCACTCTTCCACTCTTCCACTCTTCCACTCTTCCACTGCCCATTCTCGCCCGAATAACTGCCTGGGAGCACTTATTTCCCTCCATAGGTCCGTTTCAACCAAATAATTGCGAGAGAACACTTATTTTGCACATCTAAGCACTTGGAGCCTCTTTTCAGACCAAATAAGTGGATCTGCGCAGTTATTTTCGATTCAGACGGCTTTTCCGCAAAAATAAGTGTCTTCAGGCAGTTAATCGTCCAGTATGTCGCGATTTTGCCTATCTGGCAGCGTCGGCGGAGGGGCAAATCATGACGTACACCCAGCTGCCTCGATCAGCCGTTGTCGATCAATCGCTCACTCCGGCTCCACCGCCATCGCAGCGTCTTGCGGCAGGTCCGCCCGAACTTTCGGCCTCTCTTTCCCATATTTCGCCCATGCCCCTGGCCGCCTCGCCTGTACCTTTCGCCAGACTCCGTACATTTTTTTCGCTTTCGCCGAAGCCCTCAATGTCCCGCCTTCATCGTCCTCGGACTCTGCACCTTTTCTTTCCACTTTCCGCTCAAACTCCCGGCCGCCCCGCTGTCACCGTTCGCCCGCTTGCCGCTTTATCGCTTCCGCGTTCTCCGCTCTATCTTCCCGCAGCTCCGCACGAAGACGGCGCAGCATCCAGAAACTCATCCCAAGCAGCGGAACAAAAATCAGCAGGCTGACGTAGCGTTCGACGACGATCAGATACCCGATCCCGACGAACATCAAAAGCGTCATGACGACCGTCATGATCAGATTGCGTTTGGCCTGTTTTTGGGTAGATAGTCGGTTCATCGCAAGCCCTCCTTATACGGGTCTTTTTCCCATAAACGCTTCGGAGGGCTGTTTCGTTACGGTTTGTTCGGCTCTCTGCCGTCCAGCCGACAGCCTCGCTGCCGCATCCGGGCCTCAGCCCGAACGCCCGACACTCACCCGGCCCATTCTCCGCCCGCGTATGGCTCGCACTGCACTTGCACCGGACTTATGGCCCGGCCTACTCTCTGCCCGCGTATGGCTCGCACCCGGCTTGCCCGCGCCTTATTTCCGGCCTGTACTACCTGCTTCGACCTGCTCAACCCCCGGCCTTGCTCGCCTACCCTTCCCCCAGCGCCTTCTCCACCGCGTAATCGTCCAGCGGCAGGTCCGGCTCCAGTCCAAGCGCAAGCTTCGCCAGCTGGCGGCCGAGAAACGGCCCCATCGTCAGCCCCGAAGCGCCGAGGCCGTTCGCCGTAATCAATCCCGCCCAGCCGGGAACGCGCCCAATTACGGGCAGAAAGCCCGGCGTAAACGGCCGAAACCCGACCCGCACTTCGCCCGGCTCGCCGTCCGCGAGGCCCGGCGCAAGCGCCAGCCCTTTGCTCAGCACTTCGTGCACGCCGCCCGCCGTCACGCGGGTATCGGACAATTCCACCCCGTTCTCGTGCGTGGCGCCGACGACCATTTTGCCGTCTTCAAAAGACAGCAAATATTGATCCGTCGGCGGAATGACGACCGGCCACCGGCCGCTCGACCGCTCGTTCGGCATCTGCATATGCAGGATCTGCCCTTTCTGGTACGTGACGCGAAAATGCACGCCGAGCGGACGCAGCAGTTCGCCCGCCCAAGCTCCCGCGCACACAATCACCTCGTCCGCGGGCAGCCGCCTGCCATCGACGATAACCCCGGTGACGCGTCCTCCCGCATCCGTTGCGGCGAATTCTCCACCTCGTTCCTGCTTATCAAGCTGTGCATGCTCCCCGCGCTCCGCTCGCTCCACCTCCAACACCGCAGCCCCTTCCACGACCTCCGCCCCGTTCCGGCGCGCGGCCGAGATCAGCGCGTCGCGCAGCGCGCGTCCGTCCACCCGCGCCGCGCCGCTGACGCGCACGGCGTGATAGCCTTCGCCGAGTAGCGGAAACAGCTCCCGCACCCGCGCGTTATCCAACACTTCGATCTCCCCGATCTCCGGGGCGTCTTCGCGCCGCTGCTCGGCTCTTTTGCGCATCTGCTCGATCTTGGCCGGGTCCGTATGCAGGCTGAGCGCGCCGACGCGGGCGTAACCCGTGTCGTGTTCGCCCAGACGGTGCAGCTCCTCCGTCAGCTGTGCGTAATAGCGCGCGCCCCTCTTGGCGAGCCGGTACCACGCCTGGTTGCGCCGCTGCGACAGCCACGGACAGATGATGCCGGCGGCCGCGTCGGTCGCCCGGCCTGGATGCTTCGCGTCGATCAGCGTCACGTGCACGTCCGCAGCCGAGCGCGAGAGGTGATAAGCCGCCGAAGCGCCAAGAATGCCGGAGCCGACGACGATCATTTTTTTCATGAGATTCCATTCCTTTCACCGCTTGCCAAAATAAAAGTTTCGAACTCTGCCCATTCTATCACTTTCTCTCCCGCCGGGAATAATCCCGAATTCGCCTTGACACAAACAGGTCTATCTACCGTGTTTCGATTATATTTTTTTGCAGATATCATATTACGTACTGTCATAATTAGGTATCTAGACCTAAAATGAGTTTATCTTCTCTTACACTTCTTACATATCGACTCAAGCTTTTCCACTTTTCCCGTTTGTACGCCTGCTTTACCCGCAATCCGCTTTCTACCCCCTATCCAGAAGGAGCGCTCGTTTATGTCCACTACACCCGGTTCCATGCAGGAAGTCATTACCCTCCCTCTTACTCTCGAACAGATTCAGGCTTTCAAGCAGGATAACCGCATCTCTGCCGTTGTTCCTGTCGGCTTGGACGAAGTGTCCAACCTTACTCCCGAAGAACTCGCCGATCACCTCTCGATGAAGCTCGTTGACAGCGATCTGCTGACCGACGTGCAGTACGAACGTGCCGGCGTGCAAGGCGACCAGATCGTGCTGATGAACATATCCGGAGACGTGACGATGCTGCTGGAGACGCTCGAACTGTTCACGGATTATGCGCAGGACGAAGAAGACGCGGAGTAGGCGTTACAGAAGCTGCACTCGGATATCTTTTCCTATAAAACAGATCCCACAGCGTTTGCCCGATCGGTCGGCGCGGACGCTTTTTGCGTAGGGGAAGTGCAGTCCTTCGCTCCCTCTCTGCCCCTCCGTTTCAATCGCCCACTGCCGGGTAAGTGTCTACATCTGCTTCTCTGTCTATTCTGCCGTATCCTTCTGATTCTATCCGTACGCCCAACTTTGAGAGGAGAACTTTCATGCACACACGCACAGCACTCATATCCGGAGCAAGCATCGCCGGCCTCAGCGCGGCATTCTGGCTAAGCCGGGCCGGCTGGGCCGTTACCGTGCTCGAACGCGCCGACGCTTTCCGTGACGGCGGGCAAAACATCGACGTACGCGGCTCGGGACGCGAAGTATTGGCCAAAATGGGCCTCGAAGACCAGGTCCGCGCTCAGACGACGACCGAAGAAGGCACCGCGTTCGTCGACGACAAAGGGCGCACCGTCGGCGCTTTTCCGGTACGCGGCACCGACGGCCTGACCGCGGAGTTGGAGATTCTGCGCGGAGATCTGGCCCGCCTCATTCTGGAGGCGCTCCCGCCCGAAGTGTCGGTGCGCTACGGCGACCGGATCGAGCACGTGCACAACCGCGAAGAGAACGTCGAAGTCGAACTGCTGTCCGGCAAAAAAGAAACGTACGACCTGCTCGTCATCGCCGAAGGCGTACGGTCGAAGACGCGGGACAACGTGTTCGCGGGCGACGTCTCCCGGCGCGAACTGGAGCTGAACATCGCCTACGGCACGATCCCGCGCACCGCCGAAGACGACCGCTGGTGGCGCTGGTACACCGCCCCAGACCGGCGCCAGGTGTCGCTGCGCCCGGACAATCAAGGCACGATCCGCGCGATGCTTGCTTTTACGAGCAAGGACCGCAACTTCGCCGCCCTGCCGCCCGACCAGGCCCGTGCCGAACTGAGCCGCGTCTTCGAAGGTGCCGGCTGGCAGACCCAGCGCGTCGTCGACGGCTTCGAGACTTCGCATGACGTCTACTTCGACTATTTGACGCAGATTATGATGACCCGTTGGTCAAAAGGCCGGACCTGCGTCATGGGCGACGCCGCCTGGTGCGTCACTCCGATCGGAGGCGGCGGCTCGTCCCTTGCGCTGATCGGCGGATACGTGCTGGCCGCGTTCCTCTCGCAAGCGCCGCCGCCGACCGATTCCGCCGATCGATCCGCCAACGATTTGCAGCCTTATCTGGACCAGTATGAACAGTGGATGCGCCCGCTGATCGACAAAGCCCAACACCTGCCGCCCGGCGCGCCCAAAATGTTTTATCCCAAAACCAGAGCCGGCGTCGGCACCATCCACACCCTGATCCGGATCGCCAGCCTCGGCCCCGTCCGCAAAGTCGCTTCCCGCTTCAATCCGATCGCCAAGAAGCAGCAGGATTTGCCGGAGATTCGGTTGGTGCAGCAGGTGTAAGGGAATAGATTCAGTTTCATGCCAAAAAATAAGATTTCGCTTTAAAGTGCCGCGTCATGTCAAGCTTTGAAACTTCGGCGAACTTCGCTAAAGTCTACGAATTGTTCAGGATTGTTCCGAGCCTCATCAGAACGGTTATCCAACACTTCCGACTCCAACTGCTGGATTCTATCCACAAGTTCGGCGTAAGCTTCATAATTCAATAGAACCGAATCCACCTTGCCGTTATTCGTAATGAATAACGGTTTTGTTTTGGCCAAAAGGTATACGCTGTTGAACTGTCTTGAGATCGTAGCTGTATTCACGAGTTGATCTTGATTGAATAAGATAGCGTTTTGGAGAAAAGCATCCTTGTATTGAGCAAATCTGGAAGCGTAAAAGTTAAGGTCAGTTTATCCGCAAGTTATTCAGTTGTAAGCGCAGAATTAGAATTTAATCCTCCAACTGTAACTGATTTAAATATAAGTTTGACTTTTCTTGGTGTAAATGCTAAAACTGTTTCAGAATTTATAAAAGACGGAGATACTTATTTGAATAGAACTGGTCAGTGTTATTCAGGTATATGGAATATAGGGTATGATACGAGCCAAGGGGCAAGGACAAATGCGACCAATACCGTCACATTTAAATATTCATCGTACAACCAGCTGCAAAATAAAGTTTATAATACAGAGTGGAACTCTATTTCATTTACGACTGGCTCTGTATAAAAATAATTTAAGGAGATAGAATGGATAATAAAAAAATGAAGATTTTAAGCATAGCTACAATTGTAGCGCTTTTGATGCTCTTGACCTTCACCCTATGGCTTTACTCGAGTTGGAACAAAGAAACGACAAATAACAGCGTGAAAATCTATGAAGACTGGAGAGGGAATATTGAACTGGCACAAACCTCCTTGGATCAAGGAGGAGTGCCTTCTTTTCAAATCTATGGAGATATAGCTAGGGCACGAGGGTTTGCAAATTCAGGTCTTTATTATTCTAATGAAGAAGTGTTTGATCGTTTAACTTCCCTTTCTTCTGAGTTAGAACTTGAAATTTCAAGATTGATGATAGAAAATCCTGATCTATTGAATGAAGATCAAGAGTTTTTAAATAACCAGCTTGAATTAGTCCTTCAAAATCTCAGCTCAAGTTTAGAGGAAATATCTTTTTCTCAGATTGAACAGATACGTCAAGATCTAAGTAAAAACTATATCGAATACGCCAAATTGCCTAGTGAAGAAGTAAAAAGCGACTGAAGAATCTCAACATGGTTTAGTTCAATATGTAGCCAAAAGCCGTAACTGCGTTTTGCTCAGCGTTACGGCTTTTGGCATTTAATAAATTTGAATCTAATATTTTTAATTAAGTACATATTAGTAAATATAAAACTATCGTGACCTTTGACGAAAACTCCCGAAATAGACCTTTTGCTTTCTTTTTTGAGCCACGCTGTTAGGAGGAATAAGGGGGCAGTGAAATAGACGTCTACGCCATGCAGCCGTTACAGCTCTAGGTGATAGGCTAAACTCTTTGCCTCGATCTATATTCGCCGTTTGAATAGCCGACTTTGGGTACTAAGCGGTCAGTATACCAAACGCGATTTCCATCGACAAGGCGGTTCGGTATCTTAATCACTTGGTAGAAGCGCGGCTGCGCTCCACAAATTTGGAAACGCACGATTTACTGTTCCCCAAAGAGCAGAAAGATTATGCGTCGATCAAGAAAAGCTCTCATTTCATTTTTTGATCCTACTCATTTATAGCGTAATTGAATTTGCAGTTTTGGTCACAGGCCATGTCGATACGATCAATATTGTTCGACGTACCCTGGCCGATGCTCCCAAAGTTGAATGGAGTAGCAAAACTTTAGCTTACGCCGACACTGGGGATTTTTCAAGCAGCGACTTAGAACCTTTAGGTCATGAAACTCATGCAGATCTTGTCGTGTATAAACTTGTCTCCGCTCCCGATAACCTGCCTTACGTATACATGCATAAAAACAAACGCGCTTATTTTGAATACCGTATTCTCAAAGCAGCCTGGTCGATGTAACTTTTACTTAAAAACGAAAAGCTTGCCTTCCTTATACAAAGGGGCAAGCTTTTTTATATCTTATTCGATTTCACAAAATTCATGTACGCATTCATGTCCGCCGCTCAAAATGCACATGCAGCCGATACTCGCATACCTCCCGCGTCCACCGGTGCAGCAGCGCCTTATCCTCTTCCGCCACTTCAAAAGCCAACCCAAACGCCCCATCCGCAAGCTCCGTCTGACTGCCTTTCGCACCCGCCCATTTGCTCATCGGCATGTCCGCGATCAGCTTTGTCACTTTCGTTTGCGTCTGCTCGTTCCAGTCCCACAGCCGCTTGGATTCCTTGTCGCTGAAGTCGATCACTTTGCGGTATTCTTTCTCCGTCAGATACCCGTGGAAAAACGCTGCCGCTTCCTCGGCCGTCACCGGCTCGTTCCAACGATCCGCGCCGCGCTCCAGCATGTACAGCAGCACGACCATCTTGTAGCTTTTCGTCATGACCGTCTTTTCCACGTCGCGCAGCCAGGCTTCATACCGCTCGTACACCTGCTGCTCGCGATCATCCAGCATCCCCGCCCAGCTCAGGAACCCTGCATAAGACCCAAACTCATCCCGATACCCTTTGCTTACGGACCGCCCCTGCAAATGCAGCTCCAGATAAGTCGGGATGCGGCCCAGCTCGCCTTTGAGATCAAGGAAGTCGCGGTGCAGCTTCTCCCGATGCGGCGCGCGTTTGCGGCTCAGTTCTTCCAGCAGGTTGACGACCGCCGTCTCCAGTTGGATCGAGCAGCTGTCCGGTACGGTGGGAACCGTGGTAAGACGACCGTTTTTTCCATCCGAATCTTCGTCATACTCCGCAAACAAACCCAGCTTCACGTCCGCGTTCCGGTAGTTGCCGATGAGATCGATAATAACGCAGTGCGATTTGCCTTCCGCCAGACGCAGACCGCGGCCCACCTGCTGGGTGAACACGGTCAGCGACTCGGTCGGGCGGACGAACAGCAGCGTATCGACGCTCGGGATGTCCGTGCCTTCGTTGAACAGATCGACGGTGAACAGCACTTCCAGCTCTCCGGCGTCCAGTCTGCGGATCGCTTCGTCCCGGCTCATCTCACGGGTGCGCGAATGCAGGCTGAGCGTCCGGCTGCCGCGCGTGCGGAAGTAGTCCGACAAATAATCCGCCTGCTGGATCGACGAACAGAACGCGATCGTGCGCGTCTGACGTCTTTTAAACCAAGCTTCGTACACGCGCTCCGCATATTCTTCCCGCAGCTGCGCTGCAAGCAGCTGTTCTTCGTCGTAATGGCTGCCCAGCCAGCGAATGCCCGAATAGTCCGTCTCGTCGTGCACGCCGTAATATTGGAAAGGCGCCAGCCATTCCCGCCGAATCGCCTCGATAAAATGAATCCGGTAAGCCACGTTCCCGCCGCACAGCGCATACACGTCCTGCCCGTCCATCCGATCCGGTGTCGCCGTGATACCCAGCATGAACTGCGGCTGGAAATAGTCGATGACCGACTGGTAAGACCTCGCCGCCGCATGATGGAACTCGTCGATGACGATCAGGTCAAAAGCATCCGGCGCAAATGTCTCCCGGTGCTTTTTCATCCCCAGTGTATAGATCGAAGCAAACACGCAGTCCGCATCGCTGTCCTTGCTCTCCCCGTTATAGAGGCCGTGGCTGCGCTCCGGAAGGACGTGCTGGAACGAGCGGACCGCCTGCTTGAGAATCTCTTCCCGGTGCGCGATGAACAGAACCCGTTTATACCTTTGCGCCAAAAAAGCGGCCAGATACGTTTTCCCGAGTCCCGTCGCCATAATCACCATCGCGCGGTCGTACTCTTCCTCGATCGTCGCCGTCAGCGCCTCCAGCGCCATCTCCTGAGCCGGCCGCGGCCGGATCTTCGTATCTGTCTGCGGCTCCTCTGCCGGCGTCTCCTCAGTCTGCCAGTCCCCGATGTCCGCTTCGGCTTCCTCCGTCTCGATAATCTGCCGCTGCAGTTCGGGATTTTTACGGTGATTGAGCAGATACTCCTCTTCGTACAGCGAGATCGTGTCTTCCGTCAGCGGCAGCGTCGTATCGTGATACAGATTCTCCATAAACTGGTCCATCGCACTGCGGAACGTATACGGCTCCGCCTGCGCGTTCATCGCCAGATTCCATTCATACCCTGTCTTCAATGCCGAAAACGAAAAATTGGAAGAGCCGACGATCAGCAGCCCTTCCCCGTTTTCGTAGTCGAACAGATACGCTTTGGGGTGAAACGACGTTCCCATGCTCCGCCACAGCCGCGCTTCCAGCCGATCGTCGATACTCAGCAGCTTCTGCAGCCCTTCCGGCTGAGTGATATACAGATAATCCCCCGCCAGCAGCTTCACCTCGGCCCCTCGATCCAGCGCCTTTTTCAGATGCGGCGCCAGCAGATTGACCCCGGACTGCATAAGAAAAGACGTCATGATATAGATCCCCGTCGCATGCTGCATCCCCGCAATTAGCTCATCCCCCAGGTTGCGGGTGATGAGCTTGACGTTAAGATTCGTGGACATCGATCAGGTAGATCCGCTCGTCGAACCCGCCGCGCTGGGCGGCTTTGTCGGCGCGTATCTGCTCCAACTTCTCGGAATCTTCTCCGTGCGTGACCGCGAGGGCGCGGATCACTTCGAGCATATCGGCGAGTTCTTCCAGCGCTTCTGCATCGGAGGAAGCGGCGAAGTATTCGTCGGCTTCCTCACGAAGTTTGGCGCGGAGTTCGGTGACGTATTCGGCTTCGTCCAGGATGCGGGTGGTGGATGATTTGCCGGTGGAAGTGATGATATTAGGGATGAGGTTTCGGATTAGTTTGTTGTGGGTTTTCACGATACATTCCTTTCTCATGCATGTTGATTTTAGTATAACAACTGATCAAACATCAAAAAAGTCTGCGTCTCCATTAACATCAAGACACAAACTCATTTGAATTTTATTGATATCACGATGCCTTCATTAAGCGCTCTTTCATATAACTGATGCAAAGACTTGAGCTTACTTTTCTGAAGGCGCGTAGAGCCAACTTAAAACGTCTGCTATGGTTGCCTCAAAATTGTAACCTACATCTTGAGGAGAAATGATGAAACTCCAAACTTTAAAGTTTACAACTTCTCTTTCATGATTATTCATACCTTCTTTATTCAACTTGAATTTTAATTGAACACTATAGAAGGCTTCTGATTATATTTATCAACATGATTTTAATTTTCATTACCAAATAACTTAAAACTGAGGTACTCATATAGATAGTATTACTTTAAAAACTACATTATTTTAGAATTCCTTGAAACTGTGGTTTGAGAGAAATCACAGAGATTACCCGTGGTGCCATACTAAAGATCCCTATGAGATACTTATAGCCGAATTCTTACTCCAGCAGACTCATGTTCGAAAAGTAGAAGAAGCCTACCTTTCTTTACTAAGCGACTTTCCAACTGCAAAAGAATTAGCAGAGGCTTCAGAATCAAAGCTAATTGATTTAATTAGCCCTATTGGCTTAATCTATCGTGCTAAGAGGATGAAATCAACCGCTAATCAAGTATTTTTAAACTATGGTGGAAAAATACCAGATACATTTGAAGACTTAATAAAATTACCAGGCGTTGGAAATTACATTGCCAATGCAGTTCTGTGTTACGGTTATTATCAGAATAGAGTTCCTATTGATACAAACGTAATTAGGTTATTTATGAGATATTTCAATTTGTCTTCCGAAAAACCTCGGCCTAGAACTGATGAAGTTTTGGCTGAGCAAATTAGAGACCGTTATACTTTTGATTTTGATTATAGAATCGCCAACTGGGCAGTTCTAGACTTTGCCGGATTAGTTTGTACAATGATTAAGCCTCAATGTCCGCTTAATGAACACTGCTCATACTATAATAAAAAAATTCTAATTCACAAAGAGTAAATTTTTTTGTTACTTTGCTGAATTATCTCTCAATTGTCTAATTAACTTTATTATTCTCATCTATCTTATTAGAATTAATTTCAATAATCATTTTTCTTATTTATTTTGCAAGTAGTACTTGAATCGAATAAAACGTACATTCTTTTATAAATGTGGCACAATAAAGAACGTTTGTTCTTATTTTTTAATATTTTAAGGCTGCTTTTCTTAACAATTTGTACTATAATTAAGTTATTGCTTTATATGGAGGTGGACTAATGCTTTTTAAAAAAGGTGAATTCTTTAACGGCCCTGGTGGAATAGCAATGGGTGCTAAAATGTCCAAAGTTGTAGACAAAGAAGGCAGAGTATATTCGGTCCAACACGAATGGGCTAATGATTATGATGAAGCTGCTTGCAGAACTTTTATACACAATATTTGCCCGACAAAATCTGAAACAGTAATTCAGGAAGATGTAAGAAAGTTAGATATCAATTCTTTAACAGATATAGACGCATTTACTTTCGGATTCCCTTGTAATGATTATAGTCTTGTTGGTGAGAAAAAAGGATTACATGGAGAATACGGACCACTTTACACTTATGGAGTACAAGTTTTGAAAAAATTCCAACCTAAATGGTTTATAGCTGAAAATGTATCTGGTTTAACAAGTGCTAATGATGGACAGGCCTTCAATTTAATTTTAGGAGATCTTATAGAAGCAGGTTATAAAATTATTCCTCATCTGTATAAGTTCCAAGAATATGGAGTCCCACAAACAAGACATAGAATTATTATTGTAGGTATAAGAAACGATTTGAATTTGCAATTTAAAGTCCCAGCACCAACTCATGGTCCTGGAAAATTACCATTTAAAACTGCAAAAGAAGCCTTGATGGAACCTCCAATCGCATTAGATGCTCCTAACCACGAACGTACACGCCATACTGCAAAAGTCATAGAGTTTTTAAATAACATACCAGCAGGCCAAAATGCTTGGTATGAAGGTATACCTGAACATCTGAGGTTAAATGTTAAAGGAGCTAAAATGAGCCAGATTTATCGTAGGCTGTCTGAGAACACCCCTTCCTATACGGTAACAGGAAGCGGGGGAGGCGGAACTCATATGTATCATTGGGAAGAACCTCGCGCTTTAACTAACCGTGAAAGAGCACGTTTACAAACTTTCCCTGATGATTATGAATTCTTAGGTGGTAAAGAAAAAGTAAGACAACAGATTGGGATGGCGGTACCTCCAGAAGGAGCTAAAATAATCATAGAAGCTATATTAAAAACATTTGCAGGAATTGAATATGATTATATTGACGCAAAATGGAATACAGATAGAATGATTATGCAAAAAGAACTTACTCTCATTTAATGTTTAAAGAAAGATAATATCCTCTTCTCAGGCTGTCGATAACCTTTCGACAGCCTTTCTTAATTTTCACTTTATTCATGGCTTTAACGTGCAAATATTGTATAATAAAGACGAATTTCAAGAGAGGAAGGTGCTTATATGCTACGTACTACTTCAGAACGAAGATGCATGTACGAACTTGTTTCGATTGAAGATCTCGTGCCTGAAAACCATATGCACGATTAACAGCAAACACAATGTGGTTATGGGTGTCCATGTGACAGCCGAAAACGTGCATGATTCCGTGAAGTATTTAACGTGTCTGGACCGACAGCGGGAGCGCTTCCGATTTTAGGTCTAGGCCGTGGCTTTAGGTGCCAGTTATTTGACCAATCCGATTTGCCGAGGATTTGAAGAACGAGAGATTACGGCATAATTGCGCACCAAAGATTCCAGTCTGTAAAAGGTCTATTTGCGAAAGCTAAGTTCCGCTCCAGGTGCCAAATACGACCATTACACCTGTCCAAGTGGGCAACGAACTACCGTACAGAACTACCGCTCGACAAGGGTACTGCCAGTATGCCTCCGATCTTAAGGTCTGCCAGGATTAGGATTTTCTGCTGCTTCACTCCTGTACATGCTCGGCCAACCGACGAAAAGCCGTGACCTTACACATGTAGAAAGCCAGCAAAGAAAAGATGCAGAAAAACCAGCTGAGCCGCTACGGCAAACCTGTCCCGCAAACGAAAAGAGAGTATGGAGCGAAACTTTACAGACGCGAAAGAGTTGCATAGGTTTTGCTATTTTAGTTTGCGTGGGCTTGCGAATGTGATGGAGCAAGCGCTCCTTACGGCCACTATTAGAACACGAAATCTAAATAGCCTTTTTGGCCTGCGAGCCGATGAAAAAGAGACCCTGATGCTAAAGAAACCAACCATCCGTTTGGTGAGCTAGGTTTCTCGAAACTCTGAGAAGGGGATATTCCCTTCTTTTCTTTGAAATAATTTGAGCTATGCTTATAGCTACTCGTATGCATTATTCTTAATCGCGTTAGCGAACGTTTTAATTATTTCTTCCTAATGTTTAAGTATCATACAGCCAAATACATTTCAGCTATAAAACATTGAGGTTAATTTCAAAACCTGTACTTAATGTTTGTTCATATTAAAAAGAGCCTTTACCGAGTAAACGGTAAAGGCTCTTTTTCTTTGGCTTGGCGGCTTCCTACTCTCCCGGGACCCTGCGGTCCAAGTACCATCGGCGCTAGAGGGCTTAACGGTCGTGTTCGAGATGGGAACGTGTGGAACCCCTCTGCCATCACCACCAAACCTAGGCTTACGCAGTAAGCCGGAACAGGTTTGTATTTGGATTGCCGAACCCCTTCGGGCACGAGCAATTCAAATCAGCTCTGTTTTTTTACACAAGGTTTGCACCTTGAAAACCGGATCCGAAACGATCCACTTCGCCTCATGAAGTGTTTGCCTGCGCAGAAGTCTCAATCGAAACATATGCTTCCGGAGAGCCTGGCTGCGCAAGTCTATAGGATAAGCCCTCGACCGATTAGTACAGGTCAGCTACACGTATTGCTACGCTTCGACCTCCTGCCTATCTACCTCGTCGTCTCCAAGGGGTCTTACCACTTGCGTGTGGGAAATCTCATCTTGAGGGGGGCTTCACGCTTAGATGCTTTCAGCGTTTATCCCTTCCGCACGTAGCTACCCAGCGATGCTCCTGGCGGAACAACTGGTACACCAGCGGTGCGTCCATCCCGGTCCTCTCGTACTAAGGACAGCTCCTCTCAAATTTCCAACGCCCACGACAGATAGGGACCGAACTGTCTCACGACGTTCTGAACCCAGCTCGCGTACCGCTTTAATGGGCGAACAGCCCAACCCTTGGGACCTACTTCAGCCCCAGGATGCGATGAGCCGACATCGAGGTGCCAAACCTCCCCGTCGATGTGGACTCTTGGGGGAGATAAGCCTGTTATCCCCAGGGTAGCTTTTATCCGTTGAGCGATGGCCCTTCCATGCGGTACCACCGGATCACTAAGCCCGACTTTCGTCCCTGCTCGACCTGTCCGTCTCGCAGTCAAGCTCCCTTATGCCTTTACACGCTGCGAATGATTTCCAACCATTCTGAGGGAACCTTTGGGCGCCTCCGTTACATTTTAGGAGGCGACCGCCCCAGTCAAACTGCCCGCCTGACACGGTCCCTGTACCGGATTACGGTACGAGGTTAGAACTAGCATGCGATCAGGGTGGTATCCCAACGGCGCCTCCCCCGAAGCTGGCGCTCCGAGATCGTAGGCTCCCACCTATGCTGTACAAATCGCACCCCAGTCCAATATCAAGCTGCAGTAAAGCTCCATGGGGTCTTTCCGTCTTGTCGCGGGTAACCTGCATCTTCACAGGTATTAAAATTTCACCGGATCTCTCGTTGAGACAGCGCCCAAGTCGTTACGCCATTCGTGCGGGTCAGAATTTACCTGACAAGGAATTTCGCTACCTTAGGACCGTTATAGTTACGGCCGCCGTTTACTGGGGCTTCAATTCAGAGCTTCGCGTTGCCGCTAACCCCTCCTCTTAACCTTCCAGCACCGGGCAGGCGTCAGCCCGTATACTTCGCCTTGCGGCTTCGCACAGACCTGTGTTTTTGCTAAACAGTCGCTTGGGCCTTTTCACTGCGGCCCCCTCGTGCTATTCACACTACCGGGGCACCCCTTCTCCCGAAGTTACGGGGTCATTTTGCCGAGTTCCTTAACGAGAGTTCTTCCGCGCGCCTTAGAATACTCTTCCCACCCACCTGTGTCGGTTTGCGGTACGGGCGCCTTCACCTGGCTAGAAGCTTTTCTTGGCAGTGTGAGCCCAGGACCTTCGCTACTGTAATTTTCGCTCCCCATCGCAACTTGTTCTTAGAGCCGGCGGATTTGCCTACCGACCAAACTTGTTACTTGGACGGACATATCCATCAGTCCGCGTCCCTTCCCTCCTGCGTCACTCCATTGCTCGTAACGGTTTACGGCGGTACAGGAATATCCACCTGTTGTCCATCGACTACGCCTTTCGGCCTCGCCTTAGGTCCCGACTAACCCTGAGCGGACGAGCCTTCCTCAGGAATCCTTGGGTTTTCGGCGGATCAGATTCTCACTGATCTTTTCGTTACTCATACCGGCATTCTCACTTGAATACAGTCCAGCGCTCTTTCCAGTACACCTTCAATCCGTATTCAACGCTCCCCTACCCCTGATGCACAAGGCATCAAGCCATGGTTTCGGTGGTGTGTTTAGCCCCGTTACATTTTCGGCGCAGAGTCACTCGACCAGTGAGCTATTACGCACTCTTTAAATGGTGGCTGCTTCTAAGCCAACATCCTGGTTGTCTGGGCAACTCCACATCCTTTCCCACTTAACACACACTTGGGGACCTTAACCGATGGTCTGGGCTGTTTCCCTTTTGACAATGGATCTTAGCACTCACTGTCTGACTCCCGGATATAAGTTGATGGCATTCGGAGTTTGACTGGACTTGGTAACCCTTGGCGGGCCCCGCACCCAATCAGTGCTCTACCTCCACAACTCTCAATCCGAGGCTAGCCCTAAAGCTATTTCGGGGAGAACCAGCTATCTCCGGGTTCGATTGGAATTTCTCCGCTACCCCCACCTCATCCCCGCACTTTTCAACGTACGTGGGTTCGGGCCTCCAGTGCGTGTTACCGCACCTTCACCCTGGACAGGGGTAGATCACCCGGTTTCGGGTCTACACCTACATACTATATCGCCCTATTCAGACTCGCTTTCGCTGCGGCTCCGGCTTCTCACCTTAACCTTGCATGTAAACGTAACTCGCCGGTTCATTCTACAAAAGGCACGCCATCACCCCTTAATTGGGCTCTGACTTTTTGTAAGCGCACGGTTTCAGGTTCTATTTCACTCCTCTTCCGAGGTCCTTTTCACCTTTCCCTCACGGTACTGCTTCGCTATCGGTCACCAGGGAGTATTTAGCCTTGGCAGATGGTCCTGCCGGATTCATACGGGGTTTCACGTGCCCCGCACTACTCGGGATCCGTCTCGGAGAGAGCTTGCTTTCGGCTACAGGGCTATCACCTGCTGTGGCGGGTCGTTCCAAACCTCTTCGCCTACCAAACTCCTTTGTAACTCCATGTGAGACGTCCCACAACCCCAGAGAGCAAGCTCTCTGGTTTGGGCTGTTCCGCGTTCGCTCGCCGCTACTGACGGAATCACTATTGTTTTCTCTTCCTCGGGGTACTTAGATGTTTCAGTTCCCCCGGTCTGCCTCTGCCGAGCTATGAATTCACTCGATCAGTAACTGGGTATGAGTCCAGCTGGGTTCCCCCATTCGGAAATCTCCGGATCAACGCTCACTTACAGCTCCCCGAAGCACTATCGCGGTTCGTCGCGTCCTTCGTCGGCTCCTGGTGCCTAGGCATCCACCGTGCGCTCTTACTTGCTTAACCAAACTTCATTTGGAACTACGTCTTCGTAAGAAGAATAGTCCAGACGCGAAGTTTTTCGTTTCGGTATCCAGTTTTCAAGGAACAACTTTTGGGTGCATCACTTCGTGTGGATCAAAAGTTGTTCCCGCGTTAAGCGAAAATCTTTTGACCTTCCCAAGTGAATCCAAAAGGAATTGAAAGAGTTTCCTCTCTCAAAACCGAACAGTAAGTGAGTCTCTGATTTTTAACTCCCGAGAGAAGCGGGACTGAATGTCTCCGTTGCAGGAAACGATTCTCCATAGAAAGGAGGTGATCCAGCCGCACCTTCCGATACGGCTACCTTGTTACGACTTCACCCCAATCATCTATCCCACCTTCGGCGGCTGGCTCCTTGCGGTTACCTCACCGACTTCGGGTGTTATAAACTCTCGTGGTGTGACGGGCGGTGTGTACAAGACCCGGGAACGTATTCACCGCGGCATGCTGATCCGCGATTACTAGCAATTCCGACTTCATGCAGGCGAGTTGCAGCCTGCAATCCGAACTGAGACCGGCTTTCTGGGATTGGCTCCACCTCGCGGCTTCGCGACCCTCTGTACCGGCCATTGTAGTACGTGTGTAGCCCAGGTCATAAGGGGCATGATGATTTGACGTCATCCCCGCCTTCCTCCGGTTTGTCACCGGCAGTCACTCTAGAGTGCCCATCTTAAAATGCTGGCAACTAAAGTCAAGGGTTGCGCTCGTTGCGGGACTTAACCCAACATCTCACGACACGAGCTGACGACAACCATGCACCACCTGTCTGGCATGTCCCGAAGGAAAAGCTTATCTCTAAGCCGGTCATGCCGATGTCAAGACCTGGTAAGGTTCTTCGCGTTGCTTCGAATTAAACCACATACTCCACTGCTTGTGCGGGTCCCCGTCAATTCCTTTGAGTTTCAGTCTTGCGACCGTACTCCCCAGGCGGAGTGCTTAATGCGTTAACTTCGGCACCCAGGGTATCGAAACCCCGAACACCTAGCACTCATCGTTTACAGCGTGGACTACCAGGGTATCTAATCCTGTTTGCTCCCCACGCTTTCGCGCCTCAGCGTCAGTTATAGGCCAGAAAGTCGCCTTCGCCACTGGTGTTCCTCCACATCTCTACGCATTTCACCGCTACACGTGGAATTCCACTTTCCTCTCCTACACTCAAGCGGACCAGTTTCGGATGCGAATCGGGGTTGAGCCCCGATCTTAAACATCCGACTTAAGCCGCCGCCTGCACGCGCTTTACGCCCAATAATTCCGGACAACGCTTGCCCCCTACGTATTACCGCGGCTGCTGGCACGTAGTTAGCCGGGGCTTTCTTCTCAGGTACCGTCACTCCGGGTGCAGTTACTCACCCGGACGTTCTTCCCTGGCAACAGAGCTTTACGATCCGAAAACCTTCATCACTCACGCGGCATTGCTCCATCAGGCTTTCGCCCATTGTGGAAGATTCCCTACTGCTGCCTCCCGTAGGAGTCTGGGCCGTGTCTCAGTCCCAGTGTGGCCGTTCACCCTCTCAGGTCGGCTACGCATCGTCGCCTTGGTGAGCCGTTACCCCACCAACTAGCTAATGCGCCGCAGGCCCATCTCTCAGTGACAGCTTGCGCCGTCTTTCCTCATCTCTCCATGCGGAGAAATGATGTATCCGGTATTAGCATCCGTTTCCGGAAGTTATCCCAGACTGAAAGGCAGGTTGCCTACGTGTTACTCACCCGTCCGCCGCTAACTTCGGTGGAACAAGTTCCACCTTAGTCCGCTCGACTTGCATGTATTAGGCATGCCGCCAGCGTTCGTCCTGAGCCAGGATCAAACTCTCCATTTAAATGGGCGACAAAAGTCGCCGTTTAAAAGAAAGCACCATGTGCTCGTTGAAACGTAGCAATTCTCGATTGCTCAAGAATCTTTATTCTCACAATGATCTTCATCATCGCGACTCACTTACTGTTCAGTTTTCAAGGAACAAAATCTCAAAAAGTCAACTTCTATATAATACCCCTTCCTCCTTTTGAAGTCAAGAGGAGATATATAAAATTTAAATTTATAAATTCTAGTATGACTTCAGGCATTACAAGAAGCTTTTCTAAATAAACTTAGCGACTTGCCTTATCTAATGTTAATTCTGTGATTTTTGATTTTTAAAAATTATTAAAACCATCAAATAAGCTCAAAATTTTAATATTAAATTAAGACAAGTCACTATTTAATTCACTTAAAATTTTATCAAAACCGTAAGATCAAAGATCATCTAACTCTTCTGCATCATCATCATTCACACTATAATAGATAACATCATTCGGTAATTTTATATTAGGAACCCACATTTTTTCTCCTTCCCAACCTTTGTCACCTGTTACTTGATAAACAGTCAATACTACCTTGTCCTGAAAAGTTGTACCTAGTTGCCAATCATTTGGTGATAACAGTGCTCCTGTACCTCTAGCAACATTTCTATTTCTTCGGACAATAAGTATCCCTTGTGCGACAGGAAAGTCAGCTAGCATTGACTTTATAATATTCACAAAAGATTTAATCCGAAAATCCGCTTCTGAAGTAATATGATCAAAAATTTCTATTATAAGCCGTAAACTAACCTGATAATAATTTTCTGTTTCATCGAACCTTTGAAAAAGTTTGTTGAGATCTTCTATGGTATTGTTTTTTGGAGAGAAAGGATAATAATTAGTTCCACCAGAAATAATATCTATTTTTTTACTATATATTACATTTTTTCTAGTAGGTAAGATATCTTGCGGATAATAAATTTTAATTTCTTTTAAGCCGCGTTCAACTTGAGAGATAATAGAATTATTCGTAGCATTAATATCTGAAAATAATTTATACAGCTTTTTATCTATAAAGACTTTCATTAAACCAGCATCTCGATCATAACCAAACATTCGACTATGTTGCCACATTGTATCCGCCTGAGGTTTTTTAGCAATGCGGGTATAGAAGATTGTTTGAAGGCCCGGGAAGGTGACTCCTCTTCCTAGTGTATTTCCACCTATTATAATATTAGAGCCATTCTCGTACTGATCGCTAATAACTTTGGAAGAGCCATTCATAATTAGTACTTTAATTTCGTCTTTAATCAAAGTGTTTTTGATTTTCTCGTATACCTCTTCAAAAGTCTTGCGCTCGTGTTTTTTGGGACAGGCCTGATCAAATTCTTTTTTCAATTCTGATATGAAATTAAGATTGTTAATATTCTCAATACAGAATTGAAGCTCTTTTTTTACATCGTTATAAAATTGAGTGTGAACTGCTTGACGAACACTAGGATGAATCAAACAGTTACAAACCTTACCACCGGCTATTAATATTTGAGCAGAAGCTACCAGATGAGAAACAACAGTTGCTTTTAGTGGGTTTTCGCTTAGCTCATTAACTACAACAGACTGAGAAAATCCAGTTTTAGGAAAGAAGAAATCGCCTCCTAAGTAACCGTTGCCTGGTCTAAAATAGTACGCGAAATAAGGACGCCAACCTGACGTTTTCGCTTGTAACAATATAGCTTGCGGTGTTCCAGTGACTTGAAGATAAATACTGCTCGCCGACTTTGTTTTTATTTCCTCTAAATATCTATTAATTGAGGACTTTTTGTTTTTATTAACAAAAGTATTTAACGAAGCAGCATCAGCTTCGTCATCAATAATAAATAATGGATTCCCTTTCATAAAACCTGTTGAAGCTAACAGGTTGCTCCATTGCTTAAGCGTATTAACATTTTTCTTTAAAACAATAATCACAGGTTCCATAAGAGAATTCTTTACAAATACCTCTGAATCGTATTCATCACAAACACAATAACCATTTAAATCAGCTCTAACTCTATCGATAGTTTGTTGTTGGAGAAGAACATTGTCAGTTGTTAAAATTATAAACACGGGAAATCCTAAGTCTGAAGCTGCAGAAATAATACCAAACATTTGTCCGGTTTTTCCAGACTGCACATTTCCAAAAAGTAGTCCTACCTCATGATCAACAAACGAAAATTTCTCTAGATACGTGGGAGCAACGTCTTCGACGGTTTTTTTTATAGAGTCTGCCAGTTGAAGGTGCCCTCTACTTATAATAGTTTGAAGATAGGATTCCAAATAATTCATGATTTTATATCTCCCCCACATCTTCATTATGTGGTAAAAATGAAAGCATCCAGACATCCATTTCCGTACCATCTTCTGTAGTTGTTCTCAATGTTGTTTTAGTGAGAGTAATGCTTTTTCTTCCATATTGTTCAAGGATTTCTTCTGTTATCATTCCTTCAAACAAGGTATCCTTCTCAACTTGGTTTACTGATTCTACTAAACCTGCAGATACAAGGCGACCTTTTATCCAACGTCCCATTATTTTCAAGTCATCTTTAGAGTACAGATTTTTGTTATTTTGACCACAGGTCCATACTTTAAATTTCCATCCATCATCAGTTATTGCCATAAAAGGTACTTGATGTGCTGGGTAACCAGGTAGATCTCTTATTTCTTTCCCCACTACTATCTCTATTTCCCACCAAACCCTTTTTCTTCCATTTGCATAGCATACGTTTATGTTAGAACCTCGCATTTTAGGATCTTCATGGTCTTTAGGTACTTTCAAAGGAATTTCAAAAGATATATTCGTCATTTTTCTCTTATAAGCATCAATCTCATCAGACGTAATTTTCGCAACAAATTCTTGATCGACTAATGCGTTATTAAGTTCACGAACTAGTGGAACTTGCAACTCTTCAATATTAGAAGAACAGTTCGTTTTTTTTAGTTTTTGAATAATATTTGTTATTTCTTCTACTTCTTCCGAGATTTCAGTAACTGTTGAAACTTCGTATTGCCGCAAATTAGATGCTTCTAGTTTTATGGCGCCTAAATTATGAGATCCTACAATTCCAGCTATGGGTTTTCCATTTTTGTAAAAAGCATATAGTTTTCCGTGATATTTAAAAGCTTTAACCATTCGCACTTCGCCATCAATATCTGATTCTTTCCAAGCTTGGTTGAGTGACATAGCCGCGTGATAAGTACCTTCTGGCATTCCTTCTAAATAATACATTCCGATATTTAAGCAAACTTTATTGATACTATTCTCTTCAACAACTCTTTGCAACTCCTTCAGAGCTGCTTTCGAAACATACCCAACAGCTATTTCTAAACAATCAGCATTGGAAGCAGCTTCATTAAAGTACTCAATAAATGCTGTCTGGGACTCTTCGATACGCAAAGGTAAAATATTTGAGCAAAGCAATCTCATATCTTCTGTTACCTCCAGTGCAATTGCGTTCCACTTAAATGTATTAAATATATTATTCATTTTATTATAACTTCTTTTAACGCTAAACCGGCTGTTTAAATATTGCTTAAGACAGCCGGCTTGACACTTTTTACGATTATACATAAAAATTTTTCTTACCTTGACATCCTAATTTCTAAATTTTAAATCTTTTCAATTTCAATATATCTAGGAGTTTTAAATGTTACTTTCACTTTATCCCCTACTTGAGCATTAACATGCTGATACCAATCGCCAAGCATTAAAAGATCACCACGCCCTTGAAATTGCTTAGCAATTACACTTCCGCCTTTACTACAACCAGCTGCTTTCAATACAACCTCTTTTAAGAAACCATCCACTGAATCACAAGTGTAGTTAGTAGAAGCACTACGGTGATTGCTATTATAAATACTTAAACGTCTTGCATGATAAGCAGGGATTTGCAAGTAACCTTCTCCATACCTTGGATCCCTTGTGTTTGTATACCGATGAATTCCCCACTGCATATGTGCTTGTTTAATTTCAACAATAAAAAAGTCTCCTGCTTTAGCCACAAAAGCCCTCCATTCATTTCAATTAAGATTTAATTTTATAATATCCATTCCTGTTTTTTATCCTATCCTCACCTCCTTAATACAAAAATGATTCGCTCTAATTAAAAGAATCCTTACAATTTTAGAAGCTCACTTTAGTAAAACGACCTCATTGTTGTGCACATTCAGTTAAGCTGGAAAGCGTTCATCTCTTCTATTTCCTCTTTAATACATATATTTATATTGGATAACCTTTCACTAAAATAATTTGTTTCATCCCGATTTAAAGTGAGTTTTAGATCATACACATTTTATTCCTTCTAAGGGCGCGTGTAAATTCAGATTCCCGCCCAAGTTCTTAGCTTCATTCTAAATAGAGAAAAATTTATACGGTAGAAGTCCCATGTTAAACTGGTACACCAACGCTTCCTGATGCAGATCTCGCTTTGACGTCTTCCGCGCTCAGCAGTTGGCTTGCGTGAAACGGGAAATTGAACATGCCCAGCATCCGCTCCAGCAGCGCGGTGCCGTCGAAGTGTTCGTTTTCCGGATCGATATCGTCCCGGGTCAGCAGAAACTGTGGATCGATCACGCGGTGCAGCTGGTGCTTGACGATATGCGTCTCGCGCATCCGGGTGAACACGACGCCGAAGCCGAACCGGAATTTGAGTCTGCCGTAGTGGCTGCCGCCGACCTGAATGAGACTTTTGTCTTTTTTGAGCTTGTCCACAATATTAAAAGCGTAGGTACGGGCTTGATGCAGCGGATTGCTGACGGTATGCAGCTCGCCGCGGGTGCTGTAGATGCGCCATTCGTCGGGGTAGAGTTCGTACAGCGTGCTCTCGGTATAGTCTTTCACTTCGAGCACGAGCATGCCGAGGTCCGGTCCGATCACGACATAGTCGGGACGCCGGCCGGCGATCCGGGGTTCGTAATAGACGATGTAATCGTCGGGAAGGTGTTCGCGGAGCGTATGGAACAGCAGGCGTTCGCCTGCCGTCGCCGTGCGGGGGATGGTGTCCGGGATCATATAAGCCATAAGGTGTCACTCCCTGATGAGACAGATCCCGTGAAGAAGTCCGGGGCTTCCGGAATCTGTGGATATGATATAAATACAGCGGATACGCGGCAGTCTGGAGGATGCTGTAGACAAGGGCTTACCGGGTCCTGCGGCCTGGTTCGTAAGGGCTTGTCTCTGGTTCGATAGTCATCTTTGTCTATTGTAGCTTGCTGGAACTTGTTTGGGAACTAGATTACTGGTTATTTTCTAGAAATTTCTTTGAAAGAGGGTTATTCTACTGCCTTATACGGATAATGGGACTTATTTATTCGTAACTTCATGCCGGTTCAGCTCGTTCTACTTATATAGAAAGAATAGAAAGCAGGTGATCCCATGCAAAACTACTCAGGTCTAATCTTGCTCCTCTTCGTCGGGGCGGCGCGGCTGTTTTTTATCTGGAAAATCGTTCGTGGGGAAGATCGGCGCAGTCTGATGGATCTGGAGCGGATGGCACCGAAGCTGTATGCGTTTGGCATCAATCTGGTGCTGGCGGCGGCGTTGGCGTTTCTGCTTATCTACGCTGAGGACCGACCTTACTTCCTGATCGCGGCGCTGGGCATCGTGGCGCTGTTCGGTCTCTCGCAAGCGTGGCTGGAGCGCAAATATTTGCCGAATACCCGAAGACATCTCGCCACGCTGCTGTCGTTCGCGGTGACGGTCGTCGTCATGGCCGGCTACTTTGTAATTTATCCGCTGTATCTGTGAGCTAATCTGCCAAGGAGGCTGAACGCGATGCAATCCCCTATCGTTCTCGTTCTCGGTCTGCTGACGATTACCGCTTCGCTGCTTCGGATGTGGATCGTGCGGGGCAAGCCGACTTTTGAACATGACCGCGTCAAAAAGACTTACTACGGGCTGACGGCGGCGGCTTCTCTGCCCGGCGTACCCTGCTTTGTGCTGCTGATGCGGTCGCTTGAACGACCGACGTGGGTGCCGGCGCTCGGCCTGCTCGCGCTGTCGATGATTCTGTTTGCTCTCATAGACCGCAAATACGTGCCGGAGACGAGGGAACACCGGCTGTGCGCCATTATGGCGGTGCTGATGATCGGACTGGCGGTCTTTTTCCATGCAAGCGATGTGATCAGTTGAACCGCCGAAAGGAGCAACCCCATGAACCCAACCACGTTTCCGATCATTCTGCTCGGCAATACGCTGCTTCTCCTGCTGCTGAACTTCGTCGTCGCCGATCTTATCGTCACGGGTGCGGATCGGCGCAGGCTGACGGACGTGCCGCGTCTCAAGCGTTACGTTTACGGCATCACGCTGCTCGCGATCGCGCTGCTGCTGGGGCTGCTCGGACTGCGGCTTCCGCCGGCTTCGTTTGATCTGATCGCGTTTGCGTTGGTTCTGCTGACCGGTCTGTCCATAATGGCGCTTGAGAAAAAATACCTGCCGCACACCCGCCGCCATGTGGTGACGCTCTGCTGGATCGGCGGGATGTGCCTGCTGTCCGGACTCTACGGCTGGGTGACGTACGCGTAATATTCGTGCCGGGCGCTCTGCGACAAAACCGCGATATCCTCCGTCTTCCGGGTAGGGGCGAAGTCCCTTATTTTGACGACGGAGGTTATTTGCCATGAACCGCACGACGAACCGCGAACGCCACCCTCTTTCTTTTAAAAAAACGCTGATTCTGCTGCTCTCGGTCCTCCTGCTCGGCGGCGCCTTGTTGGCGGTGTTCGTCTTGATCCCGATTCTCCGGGATTTCCGTCCGCTTGTCGTTACGCTGCATAACGAATCCGGCGCGGAGCTGACCGAGATTGAACTGCGGATCGACGGACAAGATGACGCGAAATACGCCTATCCCCGCCCCGTTCCCAGCGGCGAGAGCCGGAACATCCGTCCGGAGCTTGAGATGCAGGGCGCGGGCGAGCTGGGGCTGCGGGCCGTCGGCGCGGGCGGAGAAGCGTACGGCGGCACGATCTGCGGCTACACGGAGTCGCTCAGCGGAGCGGTGACGGTGACGATCGGGGCGGACGGCCAAATGGCGGTGCAGGGCGAATGCCGGTGAGTACCGGTAAGTACCGGTAAGTACCGGTAAGTACCGTTAAAGGCTCGCATATGCGTGGGTGAGAGCCCGGGAGTACGCCGGCGAGAAGCCGAAGCTAGGTGCCGGCAAGAGCCGAGGCTGCGCCGGGCTTGCGCAAGCGTTCCGAGCGGACCCGCTCCACGAGCCGATCCACGAGCCGATCCACGAGCCGACCTACGACAAAAAAAGCCCGCTGCCGATATTCCGGCCAACGGGCTTTTTTCCTATTCCGACAAACGTGTCTATTTCGCTCAGCCTTGCAGCGCCTGCGGCAGATCCTCTTCGTCTTCCGACGCTTCGGCCGCCATGCTGCGCAGCGCCGTTTCGTTGTGGCGGATAAGTTCGAGGATGTCGGCGTTTTTGCGGACGAGTTCGATTAGCGACGCGGACACCTGCTGCATGGCGGCGGTGGACTGCTCGCTGATCGCGGCCAGGCTCTCCGACGAGCGCTCGATCTCTTCGGACGAGAGCCGCACGGTGCCGATCATGTCGTCGTAACGGTTGACGGACTCGCTCACTTCCCCGACGGACGAGCGGATCGACGAGAACACGTCGCGCGTCTCCTCCACCATGCCCATGCACTCCTGCATGCGCACCGCGATCGTCTGCATGCTGCGCTGGGTACTGCCGGAATGGCTGCCGACAAGCGACAGATTGCCGGAGATCTGCTCCGCCGCCTTGGCGGACAGGTCGGCCAGCTTGCGGATCTCGCCCGCCACGACCGCGAAGCCGCGGCCGGATTCGCCGGCACGCGCCGCTTCGATACTGGCGTTCAGCGACAGCAGATTCGTCTGTGAAGAAATCTCCTGAATGGTGCCGATCAGCTGCGACGAAGACGAGACCTGCTCGGCCAGTCCGTTGACTTCTTCGGCCGCGGTGCGCACCTGCGTCTCGAACTCGCCGATCAGGCGGTACAGCCCGCCGACGATCTCGTCGCCGCGGTGCGAAGAATCGGCTGCCGTCTCGCTGCGCTCGCGCAGCTGGCCAAGCGATTGCAGCATGCCGCCGAGCTGGTCGCCGCTGAGACGGATCGCGTCGGTCACGCCGGTCAGCAGTTCGCTCTGGGACACGGCGCCCTGCGTCACTTCCTGCACGGCGATATTCATCTCGTCGAACGAGACGGCGTTCTCCTGGCTGCCGGACGAGACGGCTTCCATGTTGCCCGAGACGACGCGGACGTTTTCGCGCAGCGATACGCCCTGCCGCTCCGTGCGCTCCAGCAGTTCCTGCGTATGCCGCTGCGTGTCGGCGAGCTGCCGGAACATGCGGTCGGCGATCTGCTGGAAATTGAACAAGATGACGCTGATAATGACGAAGAAGAACAAATGCGCGACGATATGGTCCCGCTCCATGCCGTAGGCGCTGCCTTTGTAGATATACGCGGCCAGCAGCAGAACGGCGGCGCCGAAGCCGGTATACAGCGGCGCCCGCTGCATGTAGACGAGCGACAGCACGAGCACCAGGTACACCGGCACGATGTTGACGACGCTCGGCACGATGATCGCGGCGGCCGAATGGGTGACGCCGAGCATGATCAGGGCGACGTACGCGATCGCTTTTTCCCGCTTGCGACCGAAATACAAAATGCCGACCACGACGACGCTTGCCAGATCGCCGGCGATCAGAATATACCGCGCTGTGGCATCCATCTCGACCGCGACGTACATCAGCAGGGCGAGCAGGACGGTAATGGCCAGCGAGTAGAACACCAGCCGGTTTTTGAGACGCAAATCTTCCGCACGCATTTGATTCCAATCTTTCATCACGTTCACATCCCCGAAGAATTTTCATGAGTACCTCGTCTTCATCGGCAAAAAGTCCCGGAATTATTAGACTAAAGGGCTATTAATACTCGGAATAAAGACTTTAATTTCTGTAGGCGTTCAGCGAAACGTTTCACTCTCTTCAAGCGTCTATGTAAAGAGAAACAGACTGTTGGAGAGGAGGATTCCCATGGATTCGGTATTTATGGTTTTTCTGACCGTGCTTGCGATCATCATGGTGTGCGGAGAATGGGTATTGGAAAAATGGTTCGTGCCCGAAGAAGCGTTCAAGAACCGCAAGTCCAACTCGCCGCTGCTCGATACGCTTGGCCTGATCGCGTTGGCCTGCCTGTTCGCGGTGCTCGTCCTGTTCGCCGAAGACAGCTGGGCGCTGCTCGGCGTATTCGCGCTCGTGCTGATCCAGCGCGGTTACTTGCTGTACCGGGACTGGAAAATCGTGCCCGGCAGCCAAAAGCATATCGCGTCGCTGATCTCGCTCGGCCTGATCGTGCTGATGCTGCTGCTGTACACGACCTGGCTCGTGGTGCAAAACGATCGGCTGAACGACGCTGCCGGTGGCGGCCCGGAGGCAGCGGGGGCCGTGATTGTGGAGACGGTAGCGATTGCCGGGTCGGCGAACGAGCGGGCGGCGATTGCGGAGCCGGCATAGACGATTGCGGGGCCGGTCAATGTGGAGCCGGTCAATGCAGCGTCGGTAACGATTGAGCGGGCAGCGATTGCGGAATCGGCATAGACAATTGCGGAGCCGGTCAATGTGGAGCCGGTGTAGGTAACTAATCGTAGTAAAAAGGATTAAAACACCCCCGGCTGCGGCAGGGTGTTTTTTTGCGTGCAAACGGTAATATTCTTCTCGCTTGGACTCTTTCGCTAACGAATCGTGATCACGCTATTGGTTCGCAAACGAGCGTTTTCGATTTTTAACGAATCGTCATCACGCTATTGGACTCGAATCGTCCTTAAACGGGCGATTTCGGGCGAATAACGATATGAGGATTCGTTAGATGGCGAAAATAGCGAAATACGGGCAAATAGCGATAGGAGGATTCGTTAGGGGTGGTGCGGCGTGGGGGACACGGTGCTAAGCATGAATAAGGCGGTATAGGCGATGGATGAGGTGCGTGGCATGGATGATATGCTTCCGCACGCACAAAAACAAGGACCGTCGGCGTCTCTCGCCGAGGTCCTTGTTTGCGTGTGCCTGTACGGCGGTCACGTTGTTCGACACGCCGCTAGAGGCGCCGTTCGACGTCCCGCCCGGCCCGCCGCCGAATCGGGCTATCTTCTCACTTTTACCAGCAGCGCGTTGCTTACTTTGCGGCCCGGCTTGGTGACGTATTTGCCGTTCAGGTACAGCCCGCTCGAAGCGCCGCCGTCCAGGTTCATCGCCTGGTACGCGCCGGCCTGCTTCATGATGTGTGCCAGCTGCGGCATGCTGGAGCGGCGGAGCGTGACCATGATCAGCTTGTGGTCGCGGGTAATGCCGATCGCGCTGCGCGCGGCCCGGCCGCGGAGGATGCTCGGATCGCGGAAGCCTTCCTTGACCGCGTTGACCGCGATGCGGCCGTTGTTGACCAGCCGCGGTCCGGCCTGCACGGCGCCTTCGACCTGGCCTTCTTCGTAGGCTTTGCCGAACTGAAGGCCCGGAATCAGGCGCGCCAGATGGTTCCGGTCGTAGGCGAAGACGGTGAGATCGGTGCCGCCGTTGATGAACTTGACGTCGCCTTTGCTGACGAGGTAGCCGTACGGGGCCCGGTAGACGGCGGAGCTGTACGCGTCGAAGTAGGTCGCGTTAATCGCGGCATACGCGCCGTTCTGGGCGGCGATCGCGCTCAGATTCTGTACGGTGCCCACTCTGTGATGGGCAAAAGCGGCGTCCAGCGATACCCGCGGATGCATCAGCTGCACGGTGACGACGTTGGCGCGGATCGCGGCGCCGCCGACGTAGAATACCTGCTGGCGGTAGCTCACGGGCCGGTCGGTCAGCGAACCGCGGCGGATGATCGGCAGATCCATCGCCTTGTCGCCGCTTGCGACGTGCATCGAAGACGTCGCATCGTTCCATTCGAGCGTCAATCCGAGATGCTTCGCGGCGAAGCCGAGCGGCACGTACGTCACGCCCGCATAAGCAAAAGGCGCCGCGTCGATCCGCACTTTTTTGCCGTCGATCTCCGCTTTTTTGCGTCCCGTGTGCAGCGTGATCCGCTGTTTGCCTTTGACGATCTCAAGCTTGCCCTTGCCGGTCTTGCCGCTAATCTTCGCTCCCGCGAACGTGCTCAGCACGCGGAGCGGGACATAAGTGCGCCCTGCCGCCGGGTCCGAATAGCCGTACGTTTTGGTCGCCGCCGCAGCCGCTTCCGCTCTCTGCGTCGAAGCGCCGGGCAGCGCGCCTCCCGCGATCAATCCCGTCGTCAGCGCGAAGGCCAGCAGCGTCTTCCATCCTTTTCCCATTTCCGTTTGGTCTCCTTTTGTCCGGTTCTCGGTCCGTGTTCGTTCTTCCTCTTTATATATCTGCTTTTGCCCGCCCGGAATGAATCCTTTTCGCAAAAAAAACCCCGACTGCGGATCTCGTCCGCGGCCGGGATTTTCCAACAGATTTTTCGGCAAAAAATCGGTGCCTCAGCGCGCCGGCGCAAAGTCCTGAACCGGCTGCATCAGCTCGTCGATCTTCGCCAGCGTCTCTTCGCTCAAAGTAACGCCGGAAGCTTCGGCATTCTCGCGCACCTGCCCGGGACGGCTCGCCCCGATGATCGCGGAGCTGACGCCCGGTTGGCGCAGCACCCACGCCAGCGCCAGCTGCGACAGCTTGAGGCCGAGCTGCCCGGCCAGTTCGTTCAGCTCCTGCGTCACGCCGAGCACGTCGTCGCGCAGATAGCTGCCGATGACCTGGTTGACGGTATCGTCCGCGCCGCGCGTGCCTGCGGCCGGCTTCTGGCCGGGCTTGTATTTGCCGGTGAGGATGCCCTGCGCAAGCGGCGAGAAGACGACCTGACCCAGTCCGGCTTCGGCCGAGACGGGCAGCACTTCGTCTTCGATATACCGCTCGAACAGATTGTAGATCGGCTGGTTCGAAGCGAGCGGACGCAGGTTGCGGCGCTCGGTGATGCCGGCCGCGCTCTGGATCTGCGCCGCCGTCCATTCGCTGACGCCCGCGTACAGGATTTTGCCCTGCGCCGTGAGGTCGTCGAGCGCGCGCAGCGTCTCGTCGACCGGCGTGTCGCTGTCGTAGCGATGGCAGAAATAGACGTCGATGTAGTCGGTGCCGAGCCGCTTCAGGCTGGCTTCGCACTGCTCCATGATATGTTTGCGCGACAATCCGCGGTCGTTGGGCCCGTCGCCCATCGGGAAAAAGACTTTGGTGCTCAGCACGTAGCTCGAACGTTCGTATTTGCCAAGCGCCGCACCTATCGCTTTTTCGCCTTCGCCGCGATTGTACGCATTGGCCGTATCGAAAAAGTTGATGCCCTGCTCGAACGCCGCTTCGATGCACGCGTCCGCCGCCTGCTGCTCGGCCGCCGTGCCGTAGGTGAGCCAACTGCCCAATCCGATCTCGCTGACTTTGAGGCCGGTGCGCCCCAGATTCCGGTATTTCATCCCTATATCCTCCTCGGAAGGACGTCACGTTCCGCCGATCGGCCGACGCCGCGCGGGTCTATTCCATCGCCGTCTTGGACCGCCTAAGAAAGTTCGTCTCCTATTAATCATTCGATTAAATATTAACGATAATTCTTACCGGATGCAACCGCCTTCATTAAAAGAAAACCAAAAGCAGATCAAAAAGAATCTGAACGGAAACTAAACGGCATCTAAACGGAAACCGAACTTCGCCCTGAGCCGAAATCCCATTTCCGTCTATCTGTTTCCCTTCATTTTGGTTCTTTTTTAACCGATAATAGATTGCCGGACCTTTGACCGTTCGGTCCATATACAGATTCATAAGGGAGAAGATGACACGATGCTGCAAACGCCTCAGCTTTCCGTCACGATTCGAAGTACGGGCATGTACCACCCGCAGGAACGGTTCGACAACGAATACTTCATTAACTTCTTCATGGAACGCGACAACAACGATATCACCCGCCTGCTTGAGCATCTGGGCAAAGAAACGCGTTACCTCAGCCGCAACAATCCCGACGAAAACTCGCTGACGATGGCCCAATTCGCGGCCGAGCAGGCGCTTGAGCGTTCGGGGCTGCAGCCGTCGGACATCCAGATGATCATGTTTATCTCCGACACGCCCGAATATACGTACCCGACGAACGCGGTCATGCTGCATGAACGGCTGAAGACGCCGAACGCGCATCTCGTCTACGACATGAACGCCAACTGCATCGGGGCCATCTCCGCGCTCGACCAGGCCTCGATCCTGATGAAAGCCAAAGGCATCAAGTACGCCCTGATCGCCGGCGGCGTATCCGTCAGCAAAGCGGCCAGCGACAAAGAGCCGATCATGTTCTCCGCGTTCGCGGACGGCGGCGGCGCGATCGTGCTCGAACTCGGTGAAGAAGACGAACAGCAGACCGGCTTCGTCGACGCCGACTTCTACACGGAATCGATCATCACGGATACGGCGCTCTACCCGAACGTCGGCCATTCGCGCATGCTCGACGCTTCGATCCCGGAATCGGAAAAAAGAGTCTACCACAAAGAAGTCGACGTCAGCTTCTTCTCCGCCAAATGGCAGGGACTGATCACCGGCCTGCTCTCCAAGCACGGCCTGGCGCCGGGCGACGTCGACCACTTTATCTTCTCGCAGCTCTCGCTCGCCGAGAACCTCAAGACGCTGGACCTGCTCGGCGTCGATGCCGGCAAGCAGATCTACGTCGGCGACAAATACGGCTATACCGGCGTGACCGGCCCGATCTTCGCCCTGAACGAAGCGCTTCAGAGCGGACGGATCAAGCCGGGCGACAAGCTCGTGATCTGCTCGGTCGGGCTCGGCTACGTGATGGGCGCCTGCCTGTACCGCTTCTAATCCCTGCCCGACAACCTAAGCATAACGGTCATCAACATCAAAAAAGCTGCCCCATCGAACGCCCAGGCGTTACGCGGGACAGCTTTTTTTGCATGCCTATGAACGTTTACTTCACGTCGTCCATGCTCTTGACCAATACGCCGCTGAAGTTCGTTTTCTCGGCGATTTTGCGGATTTGCATACTCGTAATGGCCGATTTGGATTCGACCATGTAGATGTTCTTGAAGCCGAGCGTCATGTACATCTGGAACGCCTGTTCCAGCATGTCCAGCAGGTCCTGCTTAACGGTAGACAGTTCATAGGCGTTAACGACAAGCGTATACTCGCTCGTCTTGATCTGGCTGCCTTCCTGCATAAACTTGAGGGCAAAACCTTCCGCGTCGCTCATTTGGAAAAATCCGCCGACGGTAGCGATGAACAACTTTTTGGCCTGATCCGTTTCGACATTGTACTTCTGTGTCATGATCTCTCTCCTCGGTTCATTCGATTGGTTGGCCGAACGGTCGTCCGACCGATGCGCGTTCTAAGTATATCAACGAACATAAGCGAAAGAAAGAGTGCAGAGATCTTCTTTTCCGATACAAAAAGACCGTTCGAGACCGTGCTGCGCCGCCGCTGCTCCTATTTCACGCTTCCCCTATTCCGCGCTTGCCCGGATCGGCAGCTTCGCCCCGTCGCGCACATAGACCGGAATCCGCTCGATCGGCGCGTCCGCGAAGATCGCCCGGCCGCCGTCGAACGTCTCGCCGCTGTACGCGTCGGTCCACGTCGCTCCGGCCGGCAGATAGACGTCGCGTCCGCGGACGTCCGCTTGCAGGATCGGCGCGATCAGCAGGTCCGGACCGAGCATGAACTGGTCGTCCACGTCCCAAGCCGCCGAATCGTCCGGAAAATCGTAGAACAGCGGGCGCATCGGCGGGGTGCCTTTTCGATGCGCGGCTTCCATCTGCTCGGTCAGGTAAGGACGCAGCCGTTCGCGCAGACGCATATGTTCCCCGAAGATGCCGTACGCTTCGTCGCCGTAGCTCCACACTTCGTTGTCCGCGCCGCTGCCCCACAGCCCGCCGCCCGGCAAGCCCGTATCCGCTTCGCGGTACGGCGAACGATCGCCGTGCAGCCGCATGACCGGACAGAAAGTGCCATACTGGAACCAGCGGATGATGCACTCCCGGAACGCCGGATCGTCCGGATTGCCGCCGTGGAAGCCGCCGATGTCCGTCGTCCACCACGGAATGCCCGCGATCGCCATGTTCAGCCCCGCGCGCACCTGATGGCCCAGTACCTCAAACGTCGACGCGATATCGCCGGACCACGCAAGCGCTCCGTAACGCTGGCTGCCCGCCCAGGCGCTGCGCACGAGATTGATCACGTTCTCCTGCCCGGCTCCGGTCATCCCTTCGTAGAAGGTGCGGCTGTACTGGCTCGGATACCAGTTGCCGACCTGCAGCGCGGGACCCGCGTCATAGCGGTAAATATCGTGGTCGTACACCCCGAACTCCGGCTCGGCTTCGTCCAGCCAGAACAGCCGGATGCCCCGGTCGTAGTAATTTTGTTTGATCTGCTCCCAGACGAACTTCCGCGCTTCCGGATGGGTGGCGTCGAAAATTTCGTTTTGCCCGAGAAACTGGAACTGCGTGCGGATACCGCGGTCGGTGCGGACCAGATAGCCTTTTTCCACCATTTCGCCGTAGTTCACGCTCTCCGTCTGCACGGTCGGCCATACGGACACCATCAGCTCGATCCCAAGCTCCCGCAGTTCGCGCACCATCTCTTCCGGGTCGGGCCAGTACGCCGCGTCGAACGTCCAGTCGCCCTGGTTCGGCCAATGGAAAAAGTCGATCACGATGACCGAAATAGGCAGTCCCCGCCGTACATGCTCGCGCGCGACGCCCAGCAGTTCTTCCTGGCTGCGGTAGCGCAGCTTGCACTGCCAGAAGCCCATCGCGTAATCCGGCATCATCGGGACTTTGCCCGTGGCGTCGGCGTACGCTTCTTCGATCTGCGCCGGCGTGTCGCCCGCGACGATCCAGTAATCGAGCTGCTTGGTCGACTTGGCCGCCCATTCGGTCACGTTGACGTTGAAGCTGGCCTGCCCGATCGCCGGGTTATGCCACAGCATGCCGTACCCGCGGTCCGACAGCAGAAACGGGACGCTGGTCTGGCTGTTGCGGTGGGTAAGCTCCAGTCGGCAGCCTTTGAGATTGAGCAGCGACTGCTGGTACTGCCCCATCCCGAACAGCTTCTCGTCCGGATGCGATTCGAAGCGCAGCGTCACCTCGAAATCGCGGGTCCCCGGAATCGGCACGATGTCGCGCCCGCCGGATTTGAGCTGGTACGTTTTCTGCGTTTCCTTCAGCAGCACTTTGCCGCTCTCGTCCGTAAACGTAATCCGGCCGTCCCGCTCGACGTCCGCCCGGATCTTCCCGTTGACGATAGTCGCGCTTCGTCCGTCTGCCGACACCGTGACCGACGCGTTGGCCGCAGGTTCTCCCGCCGGCAGCAGCGCCCAGTCGTCGTCGTGCAGCCTGTCTTTGGACGCCCGCACGCGAAAAGCGTTCGGTCCCCACGGTTCGATCCGCAGCGTCTCGTGGTCGTAGGTCCAGATCAGCGCCCGTTCTTGTGCTTGCAGCATGATAGTGTTCCCTCCCTGACATGGATTGAGTGTTGTAAGCGTTATCTTATGCGAGATCATTATACCGCGGAAGCAGGATCGGGCGGCAGGGCGTAGAATACGGGGATATGGGACAGGATTACGTTTCGGGAAAAAGCGGCCGGGCCGGTCGGACCGGACAAGGAGGCATGGACGATGGCGGGAACGCTTGGAAAAGAGGGTGGCGGGGCGGATTGGGCGGACGGGGTGGCGGGGACGGACGGTTCGGTGGAGGCGGGCAGTTCGGCGCCGGCGGACGGAGCGGTGCAGGCGGATGGTTCGGCGGAGACGGACGGTTCGGCGCAGACGGATGGTTCGGCGCAGGCGGAAAAGGACGGCTGGCGGCGCGAGCATACGGTGATCCCGGATCGCACTTTTCCGCTGAACGTGTTCCGGATTCAAGAATCGGACCCGGACATGTTCTGTATTCCGCCGCATTGGCACGAGCATCTGGAATGGATCGTCGTCGCAAGCGGACGGTTCAGCGTACAGGTCGGCAGCCAGCTGCGCGAGCTGGCGGCGGGCGACTGCGCGTTCGTGAACGCGAAACAGCTGCATGCGGCGTTCCCGCTCGAAGCGGGCAGCCGACTGCACGCGCTCGTGTTCGGCGAGGCGCTGCTGCGCAACCACGCGCTCGACCATACGGAGACGCGTTACGTGCGTCCCCTGCTCGAAGGGCGGCTTGCCCTGCGTTCTTTTTACGCCCGGGAAGCCGCCGCGAAGCTGCGCCGCCAACTGCTCGGCGTCGTATCGGAGCATCGGGCGGCCGAGCCCGGCTACGAGCTGCTCGTCAAAGCCGCGCTGCTGGCCGCCCTCGGCCTGGCCCTGCGGGCGTCGGCCCGGGCAGACGGGCCGGGCTTCTCCGGAGCGGCGGGGAGCGGCGGCTCTGGCCGCTTCGAGAGCGTCCGCGGCACCCGAAGCGGGGCGGGCGCGGACAGCGTCGTCTATCCCCTGCTGCTGCATCTCAGCGAACGCTTCCGCGAGCCGATCGACGTCGCCGCGGCAGCGGGATTGTGCTGCGTGACGCCGACGTATTTTTGCCACGTGTTCAAACGCTCCACCGGCCGCACGCTGACGGAATACGTCAACATGCTGCGCATCCAGGAAGCCGAAGCGCTGCTGCGAAGCGGCGGCCATACGGTGCAGGAGATCGCGCGCAGCGTCGGATACGGCGATGCCGGGTATTTTGCAAGAGTGTTCCGAAAATTCAAGAACACCTCGCCGGGACGGTACGCGGAAGCGAATCGCAAAGCCGAGGGACGCGGGTAGCGGGCGGTGGGCGCGGGTTGTTGAAGGAATGGTGATGGGTCGGGGGTCGGAGCAAGAACAGGCAGCGACAGGTGGATTTCGTGGACGAATGCGGATGTCGATGCGAATGTGGCAGCGGACCGGGGCAAGCGGATTAGAGCGAGCGGATCAAGATTAGCGGGTCAAGACAGACGGATCGAGGCTCGCGGATCGAGGCAAGATTCATCTGTAAAAGGAAGGCTTATGCAGAAAGGGGCGATCGGATGTTGCATATATTGCGTGCGGGAAAAAGAGTAAAAAGTTCGGGATTCGCCATTATCGCGGCGTGCGCGGTAGCGCTTACGGCCTGCGGAGCGGGTCAGAGCCATACCACCGCCCTCCTGACGGTCAGGGACAAAATTACGGAGGACGGCAAGACGTGGATCACAGCGTATAACGCCGCCGATTCCCGGAACGCGGAGAGCGAAACGTGGAAAATCCGGGTCGAAGACGCCAATGCCTGGAACCTGATCCAGCCGGGCGGACTGTATTTGACCGACTTTTCGCACAAAGCCGGCAAAAAACCGGACAAGTCCGGGCTTATCGAAGCCGAATTGGACGTGATCAAGCCCGCGTCCGGCGAAGCGCAGCCGTGAAATACGGGTATGAAGCGCGGCTGCGAGCGGGTATGAAAGGCGGCTATGAGCGGGTATGAAATGCGGCCGGGAATTGGGGTCGGGGGACGGATAAGCGGGATCGCAGAGCAGGCGGGCGGACAGCCTATGATCGGGTACGCGTCGGCCGTTCGTTCTATTTTTTCGTAAAATTTTTCCGCAAGTCTGGATTTGGTTCGCTGTTCGTTTTACAATGGCGATAACTTATAATTTTGCGACAATCGGATTGTCTCGGCATATGAACGTTCCACGCGGACAGCCTGCCGATTCCCGATACCACGGCGACGAAGCACGTCCCGCTCTCTCCTCTTCCACTTGAGGATGCGAGCCGGGGCGTTTTTTGCGTACATCCCATCATGCCCAAGGAGGCTATCCATGAAACCTACGACCGTTCTATTCGAATCGGCGCATGCTCTCTTCCTCGACGAGCATCTGAGCAGGCGAACCGGCGAACGCCGGGACCGGCTGCGGCGCGGACATCGCGAAGCCGAAAAGCTGTTTTGTCAAAACGTCTGGTGGCCGCTGCGGCAAAACTTCGACCAACTGCATCCCGAATACGAAGTGACGGACTGGCGCGGGCTGTCGTATTTCTGCGATTTCGTCTGGATGACGCCGCAGGTCAAACTGGTCATCGAGATCAAAGGCTTCGGTCCCCACGTACAGGACATGGACCGCCGGAAATTTTGCCGCGAGCTGAATCGGGAGACGTTTTTGAACGCGGTGGGCTTTCAGCTGATTCCTTTTGCCTACGACGACGTGGCCCAGCGGCCGCAGCTGTGCCTGACGCTGCTGCGAATGGTGCTGGGACGCCATCAGGCGGACGAGGCCGCGCCGGGCCGTCCGTGTTCCGGCGCGGAACGCGAAATCGTACGGCTCGCCTGCACGCTCGGACGCCCGATCCGGCCGATCGACGTGTGCGAGCATCTCGGCATCGGCTACCGTAGGGCGGCCGGACTGCTGCATGCGCTGTGCGAGCGCAAAGTGTTTGTCGGCGAATCCGGCACGCAGAACAAGCGGATTGTGCGTTATGCGCTGATAAACGCGGAGTCAGGGTATTTGTGAGGCGGGAGCGGGCAGCGGTGCGTGTGGTGGCGCGGATGGCGCGGCGATTGGTGGGGACGAGGCGCAGACGTTGAAGGCGAGGCATAGCGGTTGGCGAAAACGAGGCGCAGACGTTGAAGGCGAGGCATAGCGGTTGGCGAAAACGAGGCGCAGACGTTGAGGGCAAGGCATAGCGGTTGGCGAAGACGAGGCGCAGACGTTGAGGGCAAGGCATAGCGGTTGGCGAAGACGAGGCGCAGACGTTGAGGGCAAGGCGCGAGACAGGAACGATGCGCTGCCGCTGCGTTTATGGGGAACGGTGAATGGCGAACGCTGAACGATAGGCAGGTCATTTTTGTTTTGCGCAAAATAACGTCCTGAAGACAGTTATTTTGCACACGACGGACGCTGAAGCGAAATAAGTGCGTGAGAGCAGTTAATTAGTGTGATTTGGATCGGTTGAGGGCTGAAACGAACGATTAGTTGTCGTGTCGCAGTTATTTGCTTAAAAGTTGGCGTTTTGCGCGAAATAGATGCTTTGTCGCAGTTATTTTGCTTGGAAGCGCTGGGGGAGTCCGGTTAAGAGTGGAAAAGCGGGCACTCGGAGCGCTCAGGCGGCGGAACGATTGGGATGGGCGGAGCGGGTAGGTTCGAGCGGGGTGTGCGGGGCGAAACGGGCGTTTGAGGCGCGGCGGGTGGAGCGAGTTGAGGCGTTTGAGCCGAGCCCTTGATGGAGGAGCGAAACGGCGGCGAGGTGTGCGGGGCGCGGAGCAACGACGAAAAAGCCGCACATTCCGAAGAATGTGCGGCCGGGAACGGCTCGGTTCGGCTTCGCTGGGCCGGCCGAAGACTGACGCGCGCGCGGCACCGCGCTCCCCTCGCCCGCCCTCGCCCGGCGCGCAAGTCCGCGCCTCAAAGCGCCTCGCCCGCCCCGTCGGAACGGGGACGGGCTGACAGCAGCGCTTTGAGCTTTTCGCCGCTCGCTTTCATGGCGTCTTCCGGGTCATGCTCGGGGCGGCTGGGCGAAGCGGGAATGATGCGCGCTTCGCCGCGCGGCAGCGCGAGGGCGGGCCCTTCGTGCGCGGGCTTTTCTTCGAGCAGAATTCGCGTGCCGTCGGGGAGTACGCCGTAGCGGCGAATCCAGCCGTCTTCCTGGACGTTTATGATCCGTCCCGGCGCCGACTTGCGGCGCGGCCCGGGGCGCTCCGTCTGCTGCGCGCCGGCCAGTTTGAAGCGCAATCCGGCCGCTTCCGAACGCTGCACGGGCTGAACCGGCATCACGCGGGAAATGCCGGGGGTGAGGTCGATCGGCGTGATCGGCATAACGATCCCTCCTTAAAAATCAAATCCAATAACTCAAATCCAATAACTCGAATTCGGCACCTCGAATCCGGACTCAAATCTTGAAACGCGCGGCCGCTTCGCCGAGCTGCTGGGTCAGGCGGTCGATGCTCTGCACCATGTCGGCCAGGTTATGCACCATATTGGCCTGCTCCTGCACGGTCGCCGTTACTTCTTCGACGGACGCCGATACCTGTTCGCCGGAAGCGGACAGACTTTGCGAAGCTTCCAGCACGTCGTCTTTGTCGCGCTCCATCGACTTGAACTCGACAGACATGTCGCGGATCTGGCTCGTGATCGACGTCACGCTGTTCAAAATGTCTTCGAACGCCTGGCGCGTCCGGTCGACGTATTCGTTCTGCGTCGACGAAATCTCGCGAATCGCGCCTACGCTCTCGTTGCTCTTGTCGACCTGCTCCAGCGTCTGGCGGATGATGCCGCCGATCTCGCCGGCCTGGTCGGCCGACTGCTGCGCCAGCTTGCGGATCTCGTCCGCCACGACGGCGAAGCCGCGGCCGTGTTCGCCGGCTCTCGCCGCTTCGATCGAAGCGTTGAGCGCGAGCAGGTTCGTCTGCGCCGAAATCTGGTTGATCGCATCGGTGATCTGTCCGATCCGCTGCGAGCTGTCCGCCAGCATCTCGGTCGTCGACGAGATGTTCTGGATCTCGCGCTCGTTCTTGGAATTGATCTCGATCAGGCTGTTCACGACGCTGCTGCTCGCTTCGAATACGCGGCCGATCGAATCGGCGCTGACTTGAATCGTCTCGGTCTTGCGGCCGAGCGACTCGATCTTGTCGCCGATGCCGTAGAACCGGCCGACGATCCGCTCGGTATCGTGCGATTGCGATTCCATCGCTTTGGCGATTTCCATCGTCGTTACCGATGTCTCGCCGATCGAGCGCGCCGTGTTCTGCGACGTCTGCTCCAGATCGCCCGTGTTAACGTTAAGCACTTCGATGGAATGGTTCATCTGGCCGATCAGCTGCTTGTTGCTGTCGACCATCGTGTTGAAGCTGTCCGCCAGATCGGCCAATTCGCTGCGGTATTTGCCGTCCGCGCGCACCGTCAGATCGCCGCCGGCCAGCTGCTTGAACAACCCGGTCAGGCGCACGATCGGCGCCGTGATGCTGCGCGAGATCAGGATGCCGACCAGAACGGCCAGCAGCATCGAAGCGACGAGCGCGATCAGCATATTGCGCATCAGCACGCCGAGCGGACGCTCGATATCGGCGTACGAATCTTCGACGATGACGGCCCAGTCGGCGACCGGGATTTTCGAATACCGGATATACGCTTCGTCGCTCTCGACGCTGCCCTGAATGATTTTGCCGCCCGTATCGGTGCCCAGCAGTTGGTCGAACCCGGCCGCTTCGTACGGTTGGCCGATCAGCGCCGAATCTTTGGAGCTGTAGATGATCGTGCCTCCGCGGCTCGTGACGGTAATGAAGCCTTCCGCGTTAATGTGGATATTTTGCAGCTGATTGACGAAAAAGTCGGCGGCAATCGTGTTGATCGAGACGCCCAGCATCTGCCCGCCGTCCGATTTGACCGGCTGCGCGAACACGACGATCAGATTGCCGGTCGTTTTGGAGACGATCGCGTCGCTCACGAACGCCGTCCCCGTCTCCATCACTTTTTGGAAATATTCGCGGTCCGAGCGGTCGCCCTTGAGCGAATCCGTATTGCTGCCCGCCACGACGGTGCCCTTGAGATCGGCGACCATCATCGATTCGATCCCTGTCGAACCGGCCTGCGTCTCTTTGAACATCGCGTTGGCGCGCGACATCAGTTCGTTGCCCGAAGCGAAAAACGCGTCGTCCGTCAGCGTGCCCGCCTGCCGGAGTTCCAACAGCTCGCGCAGCGCCGGCGACACCGACAGCGTCCGGGCCAACTGCCCTTCGAGATCGACGGTCGTCGACAGGCTTTCGCCGATACGGTCCGCGTTCGCGTTCATCTCGTCCTTGCTTTTTTTGGTCAGCAGATCCGCGCCGAACATGTAGATCACGCTGCTGCACGCGAGCAGAACCACCACCGTCAACACACTAATGAATAAAGGAAGCTTGATCTTGAGCGATAACCGATCATATCCTCTGTTTTTCTGGCTGTTCTCCTGCTCGTTCTGGGTCGTCATTATTTATTCCCCTTTCGTAACTCGGGCCCATTTGGGTGCCTACAAGCGCTTTATCGGCCTTTTTCGACAAAAAAATTACACATTTTATAAGTCTCTTATCTTTTTTGGCAATTCTCATCCCGTCCTATTCGAAAACCCGTTCATTTCCGGCTTCCGTTCCTCCGCAAATTCGCCGAACCTTCACCCGCCTCAAAGCAGATTCATAATCCGCACCCGCTCCGGGCATTTTTTTGTTACACTAAGGTATACGAATACACGCATTTTACTTTTTGGACAGCATGGAGGCAGACCCTTTGAACTATATTGTTCTGGATATTGAATTTAACGGCCGCAAGTTCGCCAGTCCGCACCCGATGGAAGTGATCGAGATCGGAGCCGTCCGACTGGACGATTCGCTGCGCGACACCGATACGTTTTCAGCTTTTATCAAGCCGGTGTATTTTGCCAAGCTGAACTCGTTTATCAAGAAAAAGACGGGCATCCCGCAGGAGTCGATCGACACCGCTGCCCGCTTCCCGAAAATCATCGCCGATTTCCGCGCATGGCTGGACGCCAAACCGGGCCCGATCACGTTCGTCGTCTGGGGCGGCGAAGATATCAAGCGCATTGTGCAGGACGTGCGCATGCACAAGCTCGAAGAGACGTATTGGACGCAGACGCCTTCGCTCGACCTGCTCAAAGGTTTCCTGCTGACGCAGGGACTCAAAAACGACGTCAGCGTCGAAGGGGCGCTTGAGATGCTCGGCATCGAAGCATCGGGCGCCGCCCACCGCGCGCTGGACGACGCCAAGATGACCGCGGACATTTTCCGGGCCGTCTATGACAAGCTCGACCTGACGCTGGCCAAAGAGTACAAGGACATGTTCTCGAACTCCAAGGAACGCCGCATCGTCCGCGCCGCCGCCAAGTCTCTCGCCGCCCGCCGGGTCGTACCGACCTGGGAGCTCGCGATGAAGCATTACCTGGACGGCAAGATCGCGTTCGAAGATCCGCGCAAAGAAGCCGAGCTGCGCGCCTACTTCGACGCCCTGCCGGAATTCCCGATGCCGGCGCGCGCGGAAGAACCCGCCGCCGAGCCAAGCGGTGCGCTCGCCGACGCTTCGGCGGACGCCGATTCCGAATCGGCCCATCCGCACAACGGACCGACAGCCTGATCCCCGGGCTTCGGCCCGGCGCACGCCGCCCTATGCCCGCCTAACAAAAAGCCGATCCGGCGCTTGATAACACTCAAGCGCGCGGATCGGCTTTTTCGATATGGAACCGTGCGTGTTACGCCCGGAATCGGACGTTCGCGCAAAGCGGTTTACTTTTTGCTTTTCAACGGATTTTGCATGAAGTAATAATGGCCCGGGCCGACCGGCGCGTTGACGACGGCGGCTCCGTTCTGGAATTCCCCGACGGTGACGTCGTCGCTTTGCAGATCGACGAGCACCCGGCCGAAGCGGTCGATCAGCACTTTGCTGAAATCGGCCCGCTGGACGAACGCGACGCCTTCCTTGAACGCTCCGATCTCCGCGTTCTCGTCTGTAAACTGCGCCGGAATGACGAGCTTGCCGGTTACGCCGATATAGCCCCATTTGCCGGTGCGATCGTTGGCGCTGCCGCCGACTTTGACCGCTGCGCGGCCTTCGCTAAACGGCTGTCCGCCGGTATACTGCGCTTTTACGACGACTTTGCCTTTGGCGTTCACGTAGCCGTATTTGCCATTTTGCAGGAAAAGGGCCAGTCCTTCGCTAAACGGAGCGGCTCCGTCGAACTGCGGCTTGATGACGCTTTTGCCTTTTTTGTCGATATAGCCCCACTTGCCGTTTTTCATGACCGGAGCCAAGCCTTCGCTGAACACGTTGACCATCGCGTACTGCGGCTTGACGATTTCTTTGCCTGTAAGATCGATAAATCCGCCAAGGTAGGAGGCGCCTTTGCGTTTCCAGACGACGGCCATGCCGTCTTTGAACTCATGCACTTCGTCGTAGGCGGCCGTGAGCTTGGTTCTGCCGGTCTTGTCGATATACGTCCATTTGCCGCCGGTCTTTTTCACTGCCGCCAATCCGCCGCTGAAGCCTTCCACGACGCGCTCGTATTGAGGCTTGACGACCATTTTGCCTTTTTTGTCCACGAAGCCCCACAGCATGCCTTTGCGCACCGCCGCCAGTCCTTCGCTAAACGGTTTGACTTCGTTATATTGGGCCGTGACGATCGTTTTGCCGTTCGTATCGAGAAATCCGTAGCGGTCGGTGCTTTTGTTCCAGAACGAGACGGCGCCGTCGCTTAATCCGCCAAGCAGCTCGTACGATACCGGCTTCGCCGTGCCGTTCACGATGCTTGTCGGGCTGTCCGCCGCGTGGGCCGAAGGCAGCACGGGTGCCGCCGTCACCGTCAAAGCCGCCGCCAATACGATTGTTGTCCATTTTTTCAATTTCTGTTCCCCGCTTTCTTATGTATCGGTATCATGGATATGGAAGTTATTTACCCCCGATTGCCTCCGAACCAACACCGAAAGCCGGGTCTTCTTCACGGAAGACCCGGCTTTTGGCGTGCTGCGTCGTATAGGCATGCGGAATCGAACGCCGTTTTTATTTCTCGAACGGGTATTTCAGTCCCCACTGCGCGCGCACATTGTCCAGCAGGCGCATGATGCCCATCGACTCGGCGAGCGAGATGACTCCGCTCTCGCGGCGGCCTTCCAGCAGGGCGCGGCCCACTTCTTCGGCTTCGTAGGCGTAGCCTTTGATGCCGCGGTCTTCGCGATCGTCCGTGACCGTCACCGGCTCCTGGCCGGAGACGTGCAGCGTCGCTTCCTTCGCGAACAGGAACTGCGGGATATGGATATATCCCTTCGTGCCGTGAATGTACGCGTCATTCGGGAATTCCAGGCGCACGCCGCCGTGCAGCGAAGCGGTGCGGCCCTGGCCGTAATCGAGCAGGATCGTGAAGTGCTCGTCCACGCCCGTTTCGCCGAGATGCGCGGTCGTCCAGACGTTGTCCGGATTCGGCCCGAAAACCATCGAAGCGAACGACACCGGATAGATGCCCGCGTCCAGCAGGGCGCCTCCGCCGAGTTCCGGGTTCAGCAGGCGGCCTTCCGGATTCCAGCCGGCATCGAAGCCGAATTCGGCTTTGACGACGCGCACTTCGCCGATCTTCTCTTCGGACAGCCACTGCCGTACCTGCCCGATCGGCTTGAGAAAGCGCGACCACATGGCTTCCATGAGGAACAGCTTCTTCTCGCGCGCGGTCGAGATCAGCTCTTCGAGTTCATGGGCGTTGACCGTGAACGGCTTCTCGCACAGGACCGCTTTGCCGCCGCTCAGAGCGGTTAGTACGTTCTCTTTATGAAAAGGGTGCGGGGTCGCCACGTAGATCGCGTCGACTTCGGCGTCGGCCGCCAGCGCTTCGTAGCTGCCGTGCGCGACCGGCGCGCCGAACTTGTCCGCGAACTTGCGCGCGCTCTCTTCGGTGCGCGATCCGATCGCGTACAGTTCGCCGTTCGACGCGTGCTTCAGATCGGCCGCAAACTGCTCGGCGATCCAGCCCGTCCCCAAAATGCCCCATTTGATGATACCGTTTGCTGCCTCGCTCATCGTATTTCCTCCTTGATATTGAAATCGTTTTCGGAATAGCCGGGGCATGCATGGAACTTATGTAAAAGCCCGTCTTCTCCACTTTACCAGATCGGATAATGAAAAGGTAGTCGGTCTTCGAGGTGCTTGTACGCAAAAAATCGCTTTCGCGGCTCCTTCCCCTTCGGGGAAGAAGCGCGAAAGCGACAGGCGCTTTAGCCTCTTTTTCTGCGCGTCATGACGTCGAAGATCACGGCTGCGGCCAACACGCCGCCGCGGATCATGTACTGGTACGAGATGCCGACGCCGAGCAGGTTCATGCCGCTCGACAGCGAGGCCATAACGACGGCGCCGATGATGGAGCCGGTGACTTTGCCGACGCCGCCCGCCGCGGACACGCCGCCGACGTAAGCGGCCGCGATCGCGTCAAGCTCGAACAGCGTTCCCGCCGTCGTCGTGGCGGATTGGAGGCGCGCCGTGTACATGATGCCCGACAGCGCGGACAGCATGCCCATCGACCCGAAGACGATGTAGGTAATTTTCTTGACGTTGATGCCGGTCAGGTGAGCCGCTTCCGGGTTGCTGCCGACCGCGTAGATATGGCGTCCGAGCACGGTCTTGGTCGTCAGGAAGTGGTAGACCGCCACGACGATCAGCGTGATGACGACCGTCCAGGAGAAGCCGTTGTACCCGGCCAGAATCCAGGTCACGTAAGCGATGATCGCGGAGACGAACACCAGCTTGATCGCGAAGATCTGGTTGGAAGGCACTTCGAATTTGTACTTGATTTTCTGGCGGCGCTTGGAGATTTCGGCATAGACGAAATACAGGATGATCAGCGCGCCGAGGATGATCGACAGCACGTTCAGGCCGGCGATATGTCCGAGCGAAGGCAGGAATCCGTTGCCGATCGCGTTGAACGTGTCGTCCTTGACGATGATCGTGCCTGTCTTCTCCGTCACTTGAAGCAGCGCGCCGCGGAAGATCAGCATGGCCGCAAGCGACGAGACGAAGGCCGGAATGCCGATCGACGCGACGAGCACGCCGTTGAACATGCCGATCACGATACCGAGAATCAGGATGATCGGAATGGTGAAGTACACCGGCACGCCGAGCTGCGACAGCATGATGGCCGCGATCGCGCCCATGAAGCCGGCGGCAAAGCCGACCGAAAGGTCGATATGCCGGATGACGATGACGAGCGTCATGCCGACGGCAAGTACCGCGATATAGCCGGTGGCGTCGAGCAGGTTGCTGATGTTCCGGGAAGAGATAAACAACCCGTCGGTCAGAATGGTAAAAGCGAGCATGATGACGAACAAAGCGATATACATGCCGTAATCGCGAATATTTACTTTGAGCAAAGACTTGGCTTCTTGAAAGAAGTTCACGATTTTCCCCTCCTATATGGCGTTGACTGCTACTGCGTCGCAAACTGCATGATTTTCTCCTGGTCGGCTTCTTCGGCCGCGATCTCGCCTTTGATCCGGCCTTCGGCCATGACGTAGATCCGGTCGCTCATGCCGAGCACCTCGCCGAGTTCGGAAGAGATCATGATGATGCTCATGCCCTGGGCGATCAGTTTGTTCATGATGGTATAGATTTCGAACTTGGCGCCGACGTCGATGCCTCGGGTCGGTTCGTCCAGGATGAGCAGCTGCGGGCCGACGAACAGCCATTTGCCGAGCGATACTTTCTGCTGGTTGCCGCCGCTCAGGTTGCCGACGATCTGTTCCACCGAAGGGGCTTTGATATTCATCGAACCTTTGTATTCGTTGGCGACTTTGACTTCTTCGTTGTCGTTGATAACGCCGCCGGGAGAGATGCCTTTGAGATTCGCCGCGCTGACGTTGCTTTTGATGTCCTGCAGCAGGAACAGCCCGTCGCCTTTGCGGTCTTCGGTCACGTAGGCGATGCCCGCCTTGATCGCTTCGCTCGTGTGCCTGAACTTGCTGCGTTTGCCGTCGACGTACAGCTCGCCGTCCAGCTTGTAGTTTCTCGGATTGCCGAAAATGCTGAGCGCGAACTCCGTCCGGCCCGAACCCATGAGGCCCGCGATGCCGACGATTTCGCCTTTTTTCACATAGAGGTCGACGTTCTTGACGAGGTTGCGGCCAAGCGTCGGATCGTAAGCGGTCCAGTTCTTCACTTCGAGAATGTGCTCCCCGAACTTTTTGTCGGGACGCTTCGGATAGATGTCCTCGATATCGCGGCCGACCATGTTCTTGATGATCTGCGCTTCGGTAATTTCGCCTTTGGCAGCGTCCAGCGTGCAGATCGTTTTGCCGTCGCGAATGACCGTCGCCTTGTCGGCGATCGAGATGACTTCTTTGAGCTTGTGCGAGATCATGATGCACGTAATGCCCTGGTTCTTCAGCTCGCGCAGCAGCTGCAGCAGATTCTCGCTGTCGTTCTCGTTCAGCGCCGCCGTCGGTTCGTCCAAAATGAGCAGCTTGACGTCTTTGCTGAGCGTTTTGGCGATTTCGACCAACTGCTGCTTGCCTACGCCGAGATCGCGGATCAGCGTCTCGGGATTGACGTTGAGCTTGACCTTGTCGAGCATTTTGCGCGATTGGATGATCGTCTCGTTCCAGTCGATCACGCCGCCGCGCTTGACCTCGTTACCCGCAAAAATATTCTCGTACACGCTCAGGTCCGGGAACAAAGCAAGCTCCTGATAGATGATCGCGATGCCCGTTTTGACGCTGTCCGTGATTTTGCCGAACTGCTGAACCGTGCCTTCGTAGACGATGTCGCCCTCGTATGTGCCGTACGGATAGACCCCGCTCAACACCTTCATCAACGTCGATTTGCCTGCGCCGTTTTCGCCGACCAGAAAGTGAATTTCGCCTCGTTTGACTTGAAAGTTCACGTCCGAGAGCGCTTTGACGCCCGTAAAGTTTTTGGAAATGCCTCTCATCTCCAAAATGTTGTCGCCCCGGCCTCCGGCTGTCCGGTGTTCTTTTTTATCCAATATATTTCCGCCCATTTCTGTCGCACCCCTTGCTGCCCCGTGTACCGGGAAAGAGGAACGGGGCATCCCCGTCCCTATCCCAGCCGGCTGTTTGCTGTGATCGATCGTCCCTTCGAGAAGGTCCGACCCTTACAGTCCCGTGAAGTCTGCCGCTTTGTAATATTCCGAATCGATCAGTTCTTTTTGCAGATTGGCTTTGTCGACCACGATCACGTCGGTTTGTTTGGCTTTGACGTCCACGTTGCCGTTGTTGTACGAACCGGTCGTCTCCGGCGTTTTGTTGTCCAGTACTTCGACGGCCATGCCCATTGCGTCTTTAACGAGGGTACGTACGTCTTTGAAGACCGTCATGGACTGCTTGCCGTCGATGATGTACTGGATCGAAGCCTGCTCGGCATCCTGGCCGGTAATGACGTAGTTTGTCACCGCGCTGTCGGAACCGAACACGTCGGCGATCGAGCGGGCCGTGCCGTCGTTCGGAGCGAGAATGGCAACGTCGCCTTTCATGTTGGCGGCGGCGGACGTCAGGTGAGTCTGCGCTTTGTTCTTGGCGTCGTTCGGATCCCAGTTGGTTGTAACCTGGCCGATAATGCTGCTCATTTGGTCGCGGGACAGGTCTTTGGTATCTTTGAGTTTCTCGGCTTCCGGCGAGTTCGCGATCATGAACGTGCCGTCCGCGATTTTAGGCTGAAGCACTTCCCATGCGCCCTGGAAGAACAGGAACGCGTTGTTGTCCGTTGCCGCACCGGCGTACAGATACAGCGGTTGGCCTTTGCCCGTGCCATTGTCGATCAGGTACTGCGCCTGGGCCGCGCCGACCGCGAGGCTGTCGAACGTGACGTAGTAGTCGACGGCGTCCGTGCTTGTGATCAGACGGTCGTAAGCGATGACGGTCACGCCGTCTTTTTTGGCCGCTTCTACCGCTGCCGCTGCGGCGTCGCCGTCCTGCGGGCAGATGATCAGCACTTTGATGCCTTTGTTGAGCAGCGTTTCCACGTTTTCTTTTTCTTTCGCGGAAGAACCCTGGCTGAACAAAATTTCGGTCGTGTACTTCGTGCCGGACAGCGCGTCCTTGAAGCGCTGCTCGTCCTGCACCCATCTCGGCTCATCCTTCGTCGGGAGTACGATGCCGACGCTGACACTTCCTCCGCTGCCCGACGTTCCGCCGTTGCCGCATGCCGTGGCTACGATCGAGAATACGACGACCGCAATCAGAAGCACAATCCCCTTAACCTGCTTTTTCAAATGAACGAACCCCTTTCGGTTTGTCTGGTGTGTTGTTGATTTCCTCTGGCAAGATCAAATATAGCACCGCCCGGGATGCGTGTAAGCGCTTATCATTAGCACTCTTTTGCGACTGTCTGTACTTTTTTAAGGCCGGACGGTAAGCGCTTGCAAAAAAGTGCGGAGAGGGAGGTTATGAGGGCGATGGATTGAGAGGAAGGATTGAGAGGGAAGGATTGAGAGGAAAGATTGAGGGGGAAGGGCTTGTCGGGGAAAAAGGATGGTGGGGAAAGGGGCTGGTAGATGGGGACTCCGCTGCTCGCGAGGGCGCAGGCTCAATTCAAGAGCAATTCAGGCAAAATTCAGAGCAATTCAGGAGCGATTCAGGAGCGATTCAGGAGCGATTCAGGAGAAATTCAGGAGCAATTCAGGAGCAATTCAGGAGCGATTCAGGAGCGATTCAGGAGGAATTCAGGAGGAATTCAGAGCAATTTAGATAAATTTAGATCAATTCAGATCAATTCATATAAATCCAGAGCAATTCAGGAGCAATTCAGGAGCAATTCAGGCGCAATTAAATGCGAGAATACAACTATTTAAGCGCAAACCGGTGGTTTTATTGAAATAAGTGCGAGGGAACGCTTATTTGGGGGTTAGGTATCTGTTTGTATCGAAAAGGAGCGGTTTAGGTGTATTTGCGCACTTATTTGATTCGAAGACGGGTTAGATTACGAAATAACTGTATGTGAGCACTTATTCCTTGAGTGACTGGGGTGACTGGGGTGACTGGGGTGACTAAGGTTGCTCGGATGACTTGATTGACTTGAATTTTTCGAAAAAAGAGACGACAGGCGCGGTATGGACACGCAAGCGGTAAAAGGTTCCCGCCGCCTGTCCATATCGTGCGCCTGTCGTCTCTCTCGCTGATGAGTCTGCGCGAGCTGTTATCCTCGCTCATACGCCTGCGCGTGCTGCTATACTTGCGCCTGCCTCTACCGCTACCTCTACCTCTATAGTCCAAACAGGTCGCCGCGTTTGGGCAGCGCCCGCGTCTGCCTTCGCAAGCCAAGCCTGCCTATTCGCATGCCCCACGTGACGCGCATGCCCACTTGACGCGAATGCCGCGAATACCCGTATGCTCGTATGCCTCGCCTGCCTGCCCGCCGGCCGCGCAGCCCCGCTGCCGGTCGTCCGCCTCATTCGCCGCCGGCCGCGCCGTACACGTCTTCCCGCGAATGAAAACCGTCCGCGATCACCGTCTCGTCCAGGTTGGAGGCGTCGACCGCGATCGGCGACAGCAGGATCGACGGCACTTCGATCTTGCCGTTGTTGACGCGGCGGGTCGCGCCGGCCGGATCGCCGTTCGCGAGCGCGACGGCCAGCCGCGCCGTATCTTCCGCGAGGCGGCCGATCGGCTTGTAGACGGTCATCGTCTGCGTACCGGCCGCGATGCGGCGCATCGCCGCGACGTCGGCGTCCTGGCCCGCGACCGGAATACGGCCCGCCAGGCCGTATTCCTCAAGCGCCTGCAGGGCGCCGCCGGCCGTCGCGTCGTTGGCGACGATGACGGCGTCGATGCCGTCCGCGCCGTTGGCGCGAAGCGCTTCGCGCATATTGTCCAGCGCCTGCATCGGCTTCCAGTCTTTCGACCATTGGTCGTAGACGACGCGGATATCGCCGCGGCTGATCAACGGCTGCAGCACTTCGAACGCGCCGTCTTTGAACTGATGCGCATTGTTGTCGGTATCGGCGCCGCCGATATAGACGTAATTGCCTTTGGGCACAAGCTTGACGAGTGCCTGCGCCTGAAGCCGTCCGACTTCGACATTGTCGAACGAGACGTACAGATCGACGTCCGCGTTCGTGATCAGACGGTCGTAGGACAGCACTTTGATGCCCGCTTTGTGCGCTTTGCTCACAATGGCGGCGGTCGATTCGGCGTTGTGCGGGACGACGACCAGTACGTCGACGCCTTCGCTGATCATCGCTTCGGCCTGGGCGACCTGCCTCGCGTCGTCGCCGGCCGCCGACTTCACCTTGACGTCGGCTCCGAGCTTGGCGGCCGCCGCGACGAACAGGTCGCGATCTTTTTTCCAACGCTCTTCGAGCAGCGTATCCATCGCGAAGCCGATCGTGAGGCGCTTCTCGCCGCTTACGGCGTCCGGTTCGGTCCGGACCGCCCCCGGGTCGCCGTCCGCGGCGGCCGGCACGGCCGAAGCTTCGGCCGGATCGCCCGCAGCTTGCGAGGCGCCCGCCGGATCGTCCGGGCCGCCTGCGCTGCCCGCGCCCTTGTCCGCGCCGTCTGCCGCGGCGCCGGACTCTGCCGGCTGCGGCTGCGCCGAAGCCGCCGGGGCGACGGCCTCGCCGCCTGCCCGCGCGGGCGGCGCGTCCTGCGCGCCCGAGCAGGCCGCAAGCGCGATGAGCAGCATCAGCAGCGCGAACGCGGCAATCCGGCGCAGGCGAACCGCCGGAACCGTCGGCTGCATGCTTCGCCGATGCACCGCACTCTTTTTCCCGGCCGCTCGTTCGTCCCGGTCTCGGCCGCTCTCCGGTCCCTGCTCAAATCCGCTTTCCTTCGGCATCCGTTCGCTTCGTTCCGAACTTTCCCCCGCCGTCCGTTCGCCTCGTTCCAAGCTTTTCCTGCTGCCCGCGCTGACCACCCTGCCCGCGCTCTCCCCGCTCATACCCCACCGCCCAGCAGCGCTTTGCGGTATTCGGTCGGCGAGAGGTCGCACGTTTTTTTGAACACTTTGCTGAAATAGTTCGGATCGTGGTAGCCGACTTCGAACGTGATTTCCTTGAGGCTGCGGGCCGGGTCGCTCATAAGCTTCTTCGCTTTGTCGATCCGGCATTGGGTCAGGAAGTCGATATAGTTGACGCCGACCTGCTCCTTGAACAGCTTGCTGATATAAAAAGGGCTCAGTTCGAACTTCTCGCCGATCGATTCGAGCGAAATGTCTTCGTGCGAGCGTTCGGCGATGTACTGCTTGATCCGCCGCACCGTATCGGGCTTGATCCGATCCAAATGCTCCGCGTACGCTTCGTTGATCCGGTCGAGGATCGCGCCGGTCTCGGCGCGCAGCTGGCGGTAATCCTGCGCCTGGAACGAAAACGTCGGCGTATCGATCTCCACGCCCATCTCCGCCAGTACCCGCAGCGCGACCCACAGCCGCTCCAGCACGCGCTGCTGCGCCTGCAGCCGGTCCGCGCCTTCGCTCTCGCAGCGGCGCAGGAAATCGAGCGTCTCCGTGCGGATACCGTCCCAGTCGCCGATCCGGATCTGCTCGAAGAAATGCTGCTCCCAGCGCTTGTCGGGGTAATCGAGCACGGAATCCGCGCCGCCGCTCTCCGGCTTATCCGTATAGAGCCGGTAGCGCACCGGCTGCTTCGGATCGGGCGTCGCGAGCAGCGCTTCGCGGTAAGACTGCCGCACCTGCGACAGCGAAGCGCAGACGCTGCCGACGCCGACGAACCATTCGTCGCTCGAACCCGAATGTTTGCTCCCCGCGTCCAGCAGCCCGCGCGCAAGATCCGACGCCTGCACCCGGAACGACCGGCTGCGGTCGCGGAACGCGATGACCGGAATCTGCCGGCCGTACAAAGCGCCGACCCAACCGGCCGCTTCGCGCCGCACGAGGTCGCGGATCGCGCCGTAGGCGCTTTCGGCTCCCGCCGGCACGAGCACCGACAGCGCGAACGTCTCGCTGCCGCCGTCCGCGCCGAGCCACGCCACCAGCTCGTCCGAATGGACCTCGTGCACGTGGTCGAACAGCAGCTGCGTCACGATGTCCGTCTCGATCACGGGCATGACCCGCTCCAGCGCGTCTTCGCGCAGCCGGCTTCGCTCGCGCTTCTCGTTCTCTTCCGCGATCTGCTCCAGCACGCGGCCGACCGTTTTGTGGATCTCGCCCGCTTTGCTCGGCTTGAGCAGATAATCTTTGACCCCGAGCTTGAGCGCCCGGCGGGCATAATCGAACGTATCGTACGCGGTGACCATGACGATCTTGATCTCGGGATATTTTTCGCCGATGATCTCGGTCGCTTCCAGCCCGTCCATCCCCGGCATTTTGATATCCATCAGAATCAGGTCCGGGCGGAACGTCTCTGTCAATTCGACTGCCAGCCTGCCGTTTTTCGCCTGTTCAATCTCAAGTTCCGGGAATCCTTTTTGCAAAATGGCCTGCAGTCCTTCCCGCCCGACCTGCTCGTCATCCACGATCAGCAATCTTGTCATAGGTGTCGCTTCTCCTTATTTTCGGTAATTTGAGCTTGACCCGCACGCCGCCGTCTTCGCCGCTTCGGATCTCGATCACGTCCGTCACCCCGTAGAACAGCCGCAGCCGCCGCACGACGTTGCCGAAGCCGATCCCTGTCGAATGGCCTTCCGGCTGCATTTCGCGTTCTTCGAGAATGCCGCGGATTTTGTCTTCGCTCATGCCCGGCCCGTCGTCCGCGATCTCCACCGTGACGACGTCGCCTTCCGCCGCAATCGTCACCGTAATCGTACCTCCGCTCTCCGACGGCTCGATCGCGTGGATGACCGCATTTTCCACGATCGGCTGCAGGGTCAGACCCGGCATCTGCACCGACAGGCAGCTCTCGTCGATCTCGGTCACGAGCGTCAGCCGCTCCGTGAAGCGCGCCGACTGGATCTCCATGTACTGGCGCATGACGCGCACTTCGTCGTACAGCGTCACCGCCCGGTCGAGCCGCTTGAGGTTGTAGCGCAGCAGCCCGGCCACGCTCACCAGCAGGTCGCTCGTCTCCTCGGCCCCTTCCAGAAAAGCTTTTTTGGACAGCGTATCGAGGATATTGAACAGAAAATGCGGATTGATCTGGCTCTGCAGACTGCGCAGCTGACTCTCCTGCAGCAGCAGGCGGCTCTGCTGAAGTTCGCTTTCGAGCCGCGCTTTTTCCCGGATCTCGAGGATCAGGTTGTTGATATTGACCCGCATCCGTTCGAACGTCGTCGCCAGAAAATAAATCTCGTCCCGCGAAGTGACCGTAATCTGCCGCTCGAACCGCCCTTTGGCCAGCTCCTGCGCCGCTTTGGTGAGCTGCTGGACCGGCCTCGTGATGCTGAGCGAGAACCAGTACGTGAACAGCAGCAGCCCGAACGTGATCGCGAGCAGAATCCAGATGCCGAGCTTCTTGAGTTCTTCGGCCTGTTCGATAATGCTGCGGTAAAAGCGGTCGTACGTGTTCAGCTCGATATCGATCAGCTGCAGCGTCATCTCGGAGATGTAGCGGGAGATACGCGTCGCTTCCGCGAACGCCCGCGTCGACTCCTCGTTTTCGCGTTCCGACTTGAACATGACCGAACGGTCCGTCGTCTCGACCAGGCTGTCGATCAGGTTCATGTAACTGGTGAGTGCAAAATCGTTCTCCCCGTTGCGCAGCCGCCCGACGGAACTGCGCGCCTGCTTCAGCTGCTGCTCGCTGCGGCGCAGGCTGCTGAGATTGCCTTCGGTCGGCGTCAGCAGGTAAATATTGAGCGAATTGACCGTCTGGCTGCTCGTCGTCGTCACTTCGTTCATGTACAGATAGCGCTGCAAAATATCGTTGTATTGATCCTGCGTCTTCTGGTTGTAGTACGTCAGCATGATCCAGATCGAAGCCATAATAAACATGACGAGGGCGGTCAGCGTCCAGATTTTGCGTTGAATGCCGATCATGGCGCCTCCTCCGTCGTCAGCAGCCGGATATCGGTCAGATACCCTTCGACATCCAGCGGAACCGTCTCGCCGTTCAGCCAGCGCGTCATCATCCGCACGCCCGTCTCGCCCATCTCGCCCGGCGACTGCTCGACGATCGCGTCCAGCTTGCCCTGGCGCAGCAGCGGCAAAATGGTCGGATGGTCATCGAACGAATAAATATGATACGGAGCGATCTGCGACCGCCGCCCGATCTCCTGCACCATAGCGGCGGTCAGATTGGCGTCGATCGAGATGAAGGCGTTTACATCGGGAAAACGATTCATCACGTCCTGCGTCGCCGCGGAGACGTTCACTTCGTCGTCGGACGTCTTGACGTATTCGACGCGAATGTCCTTGTAACGCTCCAGCACGCCGCGCACGCCTTCGAGGCGCCGGCGCTGGTCGTACTCTTCGCGGTCGTCGCCGATCAGCACGACCCGCCCTGTTTCGCCCATATCGTTCACGAGGCGTTCCCCGATCATCCGGCCGGCGGCGAACGCGTCGGAACCGACGTACGTTTTGCGCATGCTTTCGGACATCGGCACGTCGCTTGCGACCGTAATGATCGGAATCCCGGAAAAAGCCGCTTTGACCTTCGTCAGGTTATCGAACCGGTCTTCGTCCATGCCCTGCACGATGATGCCGTCCACTTTGGCGTCGATCGCGATCTCAAGCTGCTTGAGAAAATCTTCGCGATCTTCCCCGTACGTGCCCCAGACTTCCAGATTCGCCCCGATCCGCCGCGCTTCGGCTTCCGCTCCTTCACCGACCTTGTTCCAAAAAGGTGTCCCCAAATCCTGCGTAATAAGCACGAGCCGGTAACGGTCCGTCTGCGAATCCTGCGGCTGCGGCGGCTGCCAGGCGGACTGCACGAAGCGGATCGCCGAAATCATCGTGAAAAATAAAAACACGGCACAGATCGAACCGAGTGCCAGGCTGATCGTCTTATGCAAACCGCCATCCCTCTTCCCTGCGTAAGGATACTTAAAGCATAACATTTTTTTCCAGTCTCAAGGTGTAAAAAGTGCGTCCCGAATCAGGCTGAAATCGCGAAAGAAGTCCAAATCCAGTTTTTCTACTGTAGCAAATCGTCCGTCGTCTGGGTAGCACTTTTTTACAAAGCAGCCTATGAAACGGTTTACACATCGCGTTTCGCCGTTTTGCCGCAGGGGTAAGGAGCAGCAACGCCCGGACATCCTGTCCGGTCCCAACTTCCAAGGAGGAATCTTTCACATGGCAAAAAAACCTCTCGGCAAAAAGCATCTCGCGGCTTCGTTCGTATGCGGCGCCGTCTTGTTCTCGGGCCTGACCGCCGGAGCGGCCGGCACGTCCGTGTCGGCTGTCGTCTCGAACGTCTCGTTCTTCGCGTTCGGCGAACGCCAGCAGGCTCCGGCGCCGACCGGCCTCAGCGGCTCGAAGTCTCCGGCCGCCCTGAACTACGACGGCACGACGTACGTGCCGGTACGCGCGGTCGGCGATATGCTCGACGTGCCCGTCTACTGGGACGCGGCGAACCAGGCGATCTCGACCGGCTCCGCCAAAACGATCGTCAAAAACGCCGACGGCAAAGTCCACGGCAGCGTCGACCTGACGGAAGAAAAAGGCGGCGTCCGCGTCAAAGTCAGCCTGACCGGCCTGCCTCCGGGCGCGCACGGTATCCACGTGCACCAGATGCCGGTCAAAAACAACGATTTCGCGACCGCTCTCGGCCACTTCAACCCGACCAGCCACGAACACGGCCATCATAATCCGAAAGGCGCCCACGTCGGCGACTTCGAGAAAAACCTGACCGTCGCCGCCAACGGCAAAGCCGTGCAGGAATTTTTCCTCGAAGGCGCCAACCTCCGGCCGGACAGCGCCATGTCCGTCGCCGGCCGCTCGATCATCATCCACGCCGGCCCGGACGACCAGAAAACCGATCCGTCCGGCGACTCCGGAGACCGGATCGCGGGCGGAAACGTGCCGAAATAATGATCTTCGGCTGACGTTTCGCGCCTTGGCGGAGATGTGCCGAAATAATGATTTTCGGCCTCGTTTCGCGCCTTGGCGGGAACGTGCCGAAATGATCGGCTTCGCTTCGGGGGCGTTTCGCGATCTAGCGGAGACGCGCTTTGGCGGAGATGAGCCGAAGTTACACTTTTGGGCTTCATTTCGTGCCCTGCCGGTGACGTCTCCAACTAATCGGCTTCGCTTCGGCAGACGTTCCGCTTTTCCGCTCAAAATAAGTGTCTAAAAGCTCTTATTTGCCCACAAAACGACGCCATTTTACGAATAACTGCCTGAATACATCTATTTGCTCTTTTTTCGCTTGGGTAAGGTGAAAAAGAGACAATTAAGTGTATTCTCGCAGTTATTTTCATATATGCTCCGAAATAGTGCGGATTATCTGTACTTCTGCACTTATTCGGCGTATTTCCCTCGTGCGTTCGAAAGAATCGTCTCGCGCGGAACGTATAGTAGAACGTATGGCAGAGGGCAGATGTGTTAGGCGATTGCTGTCCGGTTGCCCGATGGCTGTCTGATGGCTGTCTGGTTCCGCTCACGCTGTCCGAACGGCTCGCGGCTCGCATCGCTCGTCCCGCGCCGCGCGACCCGCCCAGTGAGGGGGGAATCGAACAATCCAAAAAAGGCCCCGATTCTCTACGCGAGAATCGGGGCCTTTTCAACATGGAATTTTCCCTATGAGACTTTTCGTACAGCCTGCCGCTGCCGATAATCGCAGCCGCGCTCTACTCCGACATCGGCCGGTTCATCTGCCTTTCTTTTGTCGTGTGCCGACTGATCTGCCTTTTTACTTTCCCGCGTGCCGGACGGTCCGGCCTACCGCCCCGTCTGTCCGTACCGCATCCAGTGCGCTTCGATCTCGGCCAGGATCGTGGCGGATTCGCGGCCGAAGCCCTGCATCGGGATGTTGACCGGCATCGAGACGAGGCCGCGGTTGGCTCGCATCAGGCCGCGCATGAAGCCGCTGCGCTGCGCCGAAAATTCGCGGGCATCGTACAGGTCGATCCCGATGTACGGCTGGCCCATCAGCGCGTACGGCTCGATTCGGCTGATGTCGCTCCAGGCGACGAAGCCCGCGCTGGCCGCCGCTACCCGGTCGTGCAGGCCGTTCTCGTCCAGCGTCAGCACCGGAGACAGCCGGAACGCACGTCTCACGCCGAAGCCCAATCCGGCTGCGCCCATCAGCAGCGACAGCAATCCCATCACGCCGCCGAACAGGGACGCGTCTTCCCCTTCCCCGAAACCGAGCACCGTCAGGTACATCCCGGCCACCACGAACAGCAGACCGAACAGCGCGATTTGCAGCGCTTTGCCCCGTTTGTGATAAAAATGCAGCGGCGTTTCGGACAGACTTCCCATCATTTCGTTCATATTCTGACTTCCCTTCCTGAATAGGTACGGGACTTCTCTTGCAGATACAGATGACTTCCAGAAGAGGATCGTCCTGCCTTTTCGAATCCTGTTTCTCTACGTGCCTATTCGCTTTAGAGATTCATTTTTTTGCCGCCGCAACGAAAAAACGCTCCGTCCGCAGCGCTTCTTGCGAAGCTTGCCGCGGAGGAACGTTCGTTCATTCCGGTGTTACGCCTGTTCGGTTCGATCTCTGCAACCGGATCTTCGAAGCCTGCCGCTCGATTTTATTTCAGCAGTCCTTTGCCGGTCAGGAATTCGCGGGCTACTTCTTCCGCCGAACGTCCTTCCGCGTTGACCGCGTAGTTCATCTTGCGCATCTCGTCGTCCGTGATCTGCCCGGCCAGAACGTTCAGCGCGTCGGCCAGTTCCGGATGCTCGTCGAGCGTGCTCTGAAGCATGAGCGGCGCGCCCTGATACGGCGGGAACAAGCCTTTGTCGTCTTCGAGCACGGTCAGGTCGTATTCGGCCAGTTCGCTGTCGGTCGAATACGCGTCGAGCAGGTCGATATCGCCGCTCTCGATCGCCTGGTAGCGCAGCTTCGGTTCCATCGTGAACACGGTATGGAAGTCGATGCCGTACAATTTCTGAATGCCCAGATAGCCGTCTTCGCGATCGGAAAATTCCAGCGTGAAGCCGGCTTCCAGATTGTTCTCCAGCGGCTTGAGGTCGGAGATCGACTTCACTTCGTATTGGTCGGCCAGCTTTTTCGACATGGCCAGCGCGTACGTGTTGTTGTACGCCATCGGTTCGAGCATGGCCATATTGAACTGGCTCTTCATGCCGTCCCGCGCTTGGGCGTACACTTCGGCGGCGTCGGTGCTGACGGCCGTCGTCTTCATGAATTCGCTGATCGCCGTGCCGGTGAACTCCGGGTACACGTCGACGTCGCCGCTCTGCAGCGCCGCGAAGACGAACGACGTCTTGCCGAGGCCCGGCTTCAATTCCACGTCCAGGTCGGTATCCTGTTCGATCAATTCCTTGTACATATTGATCAGGATTTCCGGTTCCGCGCCGAGCTTGCCGGCGATGACCAGATCGGCTTTATTGGACTGGCCGACGAGCGGGATGATCAGGAAAGCGGCGATTACGAACGCGAACCCGCCCAGCGCCGCGAGCGAACGCTTCAGCGACAGCTTCTGCAGGAAGCGCAGCGCCAGATCGAACACGATCGCAAGCAAAGCGGCGGGAATCGCGCCGAGCAGAATCAGGTTCGTGTCGTTGCGGTCGATCCCGAGCAGGATCAGCTCGCCGAGACCGCCGCCGCCGATCAGGGCGGCAAGCGTTGCCGTGCCGATGATCAGCACGGTCGCCGTGCGGATACCGGCCATGATGACGGGCATCGCGAGCGGCAGCTCGACCTTGACCAGGCGGCGCCGGCGATTCATGCCCATCGCGTCGGCCGCTTCGAGCAGCGAAGGATCGACGCCGCGTACGCCGGTATACGTATTGCGCAGAATCGGCAGCAGCGCGTAGATGACGAGCGCGACGACGGCCGGCACGCGGCCGATGCCGAGCAGCGGGATCATCAAGCCGAGCAGCGCAAGCGACGGAATCGTCTGCAAGACGGCGGTTACGCCGATGATGCCTTCCGCGCCGCGCGGTCGTCTGGCGAGCATCAGGCCGAGCGGAACGGAGATCAGCGCGGCGATGAGCAGCGAGATGAACGACAGCGTAATATGCTCGCCAAGCGTCGTCCAGAGCTGCTCCTGCCGCTGGGCAAACACGTCGAAGAACGTATTCATTCGGCGCCGCCCCCTTCCTCGATCTCACGGGCGATCCGCTTGAGCGTCCGTTCGCGTTCGAGCAGTCCGATCACGACGTCGCCCCGGCGCACGATCAGCCGCTCTTCCGCCGCGAGATGCCAGAGCAGCTCGCCGAGCCGGGTATCGGCGCCGATCGTGACCGCGCCGTTCGTCGCCAACTGCTGATCGGGCGTCATCGGCTCGATCAGGTCTTCGGCGGTCAGCGGCACGTCCGGGCCGTATCCCGACCCGCCGACCGCCGCGTCGCCCAGAAATTCGCGGACGAAATCGTTCGCGGGCACATGCAGAATATCGTCGGGCGTACCGATCTGTACGATTTGGCCTCCGTTCATCACGCAGATGCGGTCACCCAGCTTGAGCGCTTCGCGCATGTCGTGCGTGACGAAGACGATCGTCTTGCGGATCGTGCGCTGGAGTTCCAGCAGGTCGTTCTGCAGTTTCTCCCGCGTGACCGGATCGAGCGCGCTGAACGGCTCGTCCATCAGCAGAATGTCGGGATCGGCCGCAAGCGCGCGCACGACGCCGACCCGCTGCTGCTGGCCGCCGGACAGTTCGGACGGGCGCTTGCCGCGGTAGACGGCCGGATCGAGGCCGACCATATGCAGCAGCCGATCGATCGTCTTGTCGATTTCCGCTTTCGGTTTCTTCATTAGTTCAGGCACGATCGCCACGTTTTCCGCGACGGTCATATGCGGGAAAAGCGCGATCTGCTGCAGCACGTAACCGATGTTCCAACGCAGTTCGTTCAGCTTGTAATCGTCCATCGAACGTCCGTCGATCGCGATGCGTCCTTCGCTCGCTTCGATCAGCCGGTTGATCATCTTGAGCACCGTCGTTTTGCCGCAGCCGCTGGGACCGATCAGGACGAAAAATTCGCCTTTTTGCACTTCAAAAGATAATTCGGCGGCCGCTTTGCGTCCGTCGCCATAAACCTTGCTCACTTCTTCAAATAGGATCATAGTTTTCTCCCGGGTGATTGTCATAGAATTCGGCTCCCGGCAATGCGTGGGCAAACGAGTTGTTTGCGCGCAAGCATCGAGCAAGCACCTTCTTCATCTATCAATACCCGATTGCGACGGCTTGGTATCAGTTCATGTAAAAAAAGACTCCGGCCTGAAACATCCCGGAGTCTTCCTCATGTGGCCGCGCGTCTGTTCGCATGCCTGAACGCGCGGCTGTTCGTGTCTGCGGCGCCTGCTTCGCGCAGCGCCCATTCGCTTGAAGCACCCGCTGCAATCCTTGCGCGGCGGCTTCGGCGGCTTCAGCTGCTTCGGTTAAGGAAGCAGGTCGACCGCATCCTGCGGCACGAATACCTGCACGCCGTTGCTGACGACGTTGCCTTCGAGCTGGACGCTTTTGCCGTTCAGGTCGGCTACGCTTTTGAATACCGGCAGGCGCAGCGTATCGCTACCTTTGGTCACGACCAGAACCGGATTGGCTTTGTTGCTCTCGTCCAGCTTCCACTGCGCGCCTTTGGCTTTGAACGCGTCTGCGGCCGGCACGAACAGGCGCTTCGATACCGCAGCCAGGTCGAGGCCGAGCGCCGATTCCATCGCGCGCGCGATGTCCGTGTTTTCCAAAACGCCGTGCAGCTTCCGTCCTTCCGGCGCATACGAGTACAACGCGACGTCGCCGCCCGTATGGCCGCCCGACGTCCAGCCGATATGCGCGCGTTCGCTGATCATCGGTCCGATCACGGAGTTCAGACGACCGGCTTCCGCCCGGCGGATCGTCTCGATTTCTTTGTTCGTCAGATCCGTGATGCCGTAATACTGGCCGACGACCTGCTTGATGTTGCTGTTGGTACGCGGGCTCGCAAGCTTCGCTTCGACGCCTTCGCCGGTCAGCTTCGCTTTGAGCAGCGGAGCGGTGAACGTGGACAGCGGTTCCTTGTCGTACGTGCCCGTCGTGGCGCGGTCACCGATCGAAATGCCGCCGTTCGCGTGGTCCGTTACCGCAAGCACCATCGTGTTGCCGTCTTCTTTGGCGAATTCGAGCGCTTCGCCGACCGCTTTGTCGAACGCGTTCACGTCGCTGATGATGCCGATCGGATCGTTGGCATGCGCCGCCCAATCGACTTTGCTGCCTTCGACCATCAGGAAAAATCCGTCTTCGTTGCGGTCCAGCACGTCGATCGCTTTTTCCGTCATCTCTGCAAGGCTCGGCTGTTTGACCGGGTCGCGGTCCATGTCGTAGCTCATCGCGGCATCGGCGAACATGCCCCACAGCTTGTCGGAATCGGCCGCTTTCAGGCTTGCCGTATCGTTGACCAGAGCATAGCCTCTGTCGCGGATCACGTTTTGCAGATTTTCCCCGTCTTTGCGGCCGGCCGGCGTGAAGTATTTGGCGCCGCCGCCCAGCACCACGTCGATGCCCGCATAGACCTGCTGCTTGCTCAGGGCGTCATAGTTGCCGCGGTCCGGATAGTGCGCGCTAAAAGCGGCCGGCGTCGCGTGCATGATCTCGGACGTGGCGATGATGCCTGTCGATTTGCCGGCCAGGCGCGCCGCTTCCAGCACGTTCGCGACCGGCTTCTTCTCGTCGCCGCTTGCGATCGGAGCGAGGCCCGGCATCGTGTTCTTGTCCGGCAGCACGCCGACGTAACCGGTATGCGATTTGTAGCCGGTCGCAAAAGCCGTTCCGGCCGGAGCCGAATCCGCGATCGCGGCGTCGGCGGAGTAGGTACGCACGAGGCCGCTGGCCATCTCGTCCATCGCCAGCGGCTTGCCGCCGTTGTACCAGCGCGCGAGCGTCGTGCCGTCCATGCCCATGCCGTCCGGAATCAGGATGATCACGTTCTGCGCCTGAATCTCCGGTTGTTCGGCGGCTGTCGCCGCCTGCGCTCCCGTTCCCATCAGCATGGCCGCCGAAAGCGCCCCTGCCATCCAAGCTGCCTTGCCGCGTCCGCGTACCGGTCCAACCTTTTGCAAACAAATCCACTCCTCTGTATGTTTTTCAATCCTTTTCCAGTGTAGGCAGCGAACATTCGACAAAGATTAAGAATGGTTACGATTTGTGTAAAAAAGCCCTCCCCTGCACACTCCCTCGAAGCGAGCAAAGTTGAAACCGGCACGCCGGAATCGCATAATAGATAATAGAAAGAGGACCTGCGCCTTTGCGGCGGAAGGCCCGATCAACGCATTTTCAGGATGGATATAGATGGAGGATCTTATGAATCAGTCTAAGCTCATTGCCGTGATCGGCGGGACGGGCAGCGTAGGCCGATATGTCGTCAGCTGCGCACTTCAGCAGGGCTATCGGGTACGGATGCTCGTCCGGAACGTACGGAGCATGCAGCTGCCGCCGGAGATGGCCGAGAGACTGTCCGTCGTGCAGGGAGACGCGACGCGTCACGATTCGCTGCGCGAACTGCTGGCCGGCTGCTCCGCCGTCATCAACACCTTCGGCAGACCGCCGGAGGAAGAACCTCTGTACAGCGCGGTCACCGGCCGCGTGCTCGAAGAAATGGAACGGGCCGGCGTCCCGCGCTACATCGGCGTCACCGGACTGTCGCTGAAGCTTCAAGGCGACCGTAAATCGCTCGGCGGACGCGTCGTGTCCCGCATGCTGCGTTCGCTTCATCCGCAGTTCGCTTCCGACCGGCTGCAGGAATGGAACGTGCTGCGCGGCAGTTCGGCGGAATGGACGCTCGTGCGCCTGCCGGTCGTCAAGGAAGGCCAGGGCGGCTGCGCGATCAAAGCGGATGCCGAACGCATGACGGGCAACCGGATCTACAACGGCGACGTTGCCCGGTTCCTCGTGGAACAGGTCGGCAGTTCCGAATTTGCCCGGCGCTGTCCGTTTATCGGCAGCTGAAGCCCGGATTGCACAAGACCGGATCGCAGGATGAGGTCATTCATTATTGATAAAAAAAGGGGGAATCGAGGTTATGGACTTCGTGGCGATCGACTTCGAGACGGCCAATTCCAAACGGGCGAGCGTCTGCGCGGTAGGCCTCGTCGACGTGCGCGGCGGCAAAATCGTCGACGAATATTATACGCTCGTCAATCCGCACGACGACTTTGACTATTTCTGCATCGCCGTGCACGGCATTACGCCGGACCAGGTCGAGAACGCTCCGTCTTTTGCCGATATTTGGCCGGAGCTGAGCCGCCGGATCGAAGACCGCGTGCTGGTCGCGCACAATGCTTCGTTCGATATGAGCGTGCTGCGCCGCAGCGCGGAGACGCTCGGGCTGGAGCTGCCGCCGATCCGCTACATGTGTTCATGTCTGCTGGCGCGCAAGATCTGGCCGGAGATGCCGAACCACAAACTGAATACCGTCACGCGCCAGCTCGGGCTGAACGCGTTCAAGCACCACGACGCGCTCGAAGACGCGCGGGCCGCCGCCCGGATCTTTCTCCGCTGCTCGGAAGCGGGCGAAGCTTCGGACTGCGACGCCCTGGCCGACCGCTACGGCTATCGGCTGGGCCAGATGCTGGAGAACGGCGCCCAGCATATTACGTTCTCGTCGTCCGCTGCCAAAGGCGGACGTACCCAAGCCGGCCGGGCTGCCGCCGGCCGAGCAGGAAGCGGCGTTTCGGCCGCCGGGCAGGCGGGAAGCCGCGCCGCGGCGGGCCCGGGCGCAGGCGCGGCCGGCGGCGCGAAGGCCAAAGCCGGCCTGCCGGCGCCGAATGCGGCAGCCGATCGCGGCAATCCGCTGTACGAGAAGCGGATTGTGTTCTCCGGGCGGCTGAGCGGCTTCAAGCGCGAAGACGCCCAGCGCACAGCCGCCGGCTTCGGCGCGCTGTGCACGGAATCGGTCGAATGGAAGACCGATTATGTCGTCGTCGGGCGCAGCGACTACGCCAAATACGCCGCAGGCGGCTATATGAGCGGCAAGACGCAGTCCGCCGCACGGCTTGCGGCGGGCGGCAGCGCCGTCCGCATCCTGTCGGAAGACGAATTTGCGGAGCGGCTGCGGGAAGCGGCCGGCGCTTCTTCCGGCGGCGGGGAACGTCCGCATGGATAAGCGCAAACTCCAGCTCCGCCTACAGCAGAAAATGATGTTCGACGTGCTGTTCGTCGCTCTGGCCATCGCTTCGATTTTCTATTTCGACCTCTATGCGCTGCCCGGCATTTTGCTGCCGCTGCTGCTGGCCGCCCTGCGCGGCTACACGTTCGCGCTCAACCTGCGGCGTTTTCGCCGCCTGTCGGCCGAACTCCGGAGCGAACAGCCCAAAAGCCGGTTGTACGACCGAGAGGAAGAACCGTAAATCTCCCGTACCGGAGCGGACGAACAAACGGGCGAACCTGTGTGGCGGGCGATCGATTCAGTGGCGGAGGATCGACGCGAGCGGCAGGGCGATCAAAGCCGGCAGCACTCGATCGCTCCGGGCAGCGGAATGATCGGCTCAGATCGTAAATACCGGTCCGCATGGTCGGCGATCTACGCGAGCAGCCGGCGATCCACGCGGGCAGCAGGCAATCTGCAGCGGTGACGCGTCGTCTGTACCGGTATCGGTACGGCGGTCTGAAACGCTATCCGCTATCGGTATGCTTATCGGTATCCCTACTGGTCTCGCGTCGTCCCCGCCCCACCCCGTACCTACATGCTTTTTCAAAAAAACTTCTTAAAGCTTCTTTATTAAACAACCCTTATTAAGTCTTCTTTATTAAACCTTCTTTATTAAGGGATCGCGTAAAAAAGAAGGTGCCGCACGGAAAAAAAGCGAGGCTTCTCCCAACGGAGAGGCCTCGCTTTTGTATACGTTTTTTGAGTATGCTTTTTGATTACATCTTTTGAGTACGCCATTGAGCATGCTTTTTGAATACACGATTTGCGGGTGACGTTTGCGTGCGCTGCACCGGATATTCTTTTTCGGCAGAGCACGCATTCAGTTGTTGTCTATTGTCGTCTATCCTTGTTCTAACCTTCTGGATAGCGCGTCTCTGGTACCGATCGCCTGACGCCTAAGCCTGCGTGCCGTACACGAAACGCTCGATGCTGAGCGTGTTTTCTTCCAGCGTGGAGGCGGAGTTGTCGAAGTAGAGGACGGAATCGCCCGGCAGGTCCCACTCCACGTTGGTGCGTTCCATGCGCTTCACGAACAGGTCCCAGTTGGCCAGTTTCCATTCGTCGGCTTTGTGGCCCCGTTCTTCGATGCGCTTTTTGTACTGCGTCATATCGGCGAGGTAGACGTACACGACTTTGACTTCGACGTCGTTCACGGTTGCGCCGATCTTCGCCAGCTCGTCGTGGATCCAGTTCGGATTGCGGATCTCGCTCGTGAACGGGCCTACCGCGAACACGTCGGCATTCAGCTCCAGATTCTCCCGCGCCACGTCCATCGTCATTTCGTAGCCGAGGTCCCTGCACAATTCCTTGTACGCCGCCGAATCGCGATCGTCGGGATCATGTCCCGCAATCCGCATGATCTTCTCGCTTGCCCGGCGGGATACGGTATCCATGTCGAGGAAGACCGCATGATGCTTGTCGGTGATTCCTTTTGCCAGCGTCGTCTTGCCACTGCCGGCACCTCCTACGAAAAATACGAGTTTACGCATCTTATTCTCTCCTTTTCAACTATACGTCTAAGTGCAGCCAAGCCAGAAGCTTTACTCCCCATTATACGGAATAAAAAAATTTTGATCACCTTATTACTCGGCGCCTGCGCGCAAACTTCGAAATTCCGACTTCCCGGCGGTACCGGACTCGGCCGAGCGCGAGAACTCTTTTATTACCTGCATGAGTACACTTATTTTCGCGAAAAAAACGTCGAAATCGCAAATAGCTGCGCAGATCCACTTATCTGGCGGGAAAAAGGGGGTTTCGGCACGTCCACGAGGAAATAGCTGTTCTGTCGCAGCTATTTCCGGCCGGCGCAGGCAGAGGCATGGAAATAACCGTACTCACGCCGTTATTCGGGAGAGCGCCGGATAGACGATAATTGAACGGGCCGAATCCCGAGGGATCAAAAGATTACAGGCCGCTTTTTCCATTTCCGATATTAAAAAATGTTTTGGCCGTCTTGGTCGTTTGATCCATGACCGACTCTGCGCTGCGCCCCGTGCATTCGGCCACCGCGGCCGCGATATGCGGCAGGAAAGCCGGTTCGTTGCGCCCGTCCTTGGGCTTGGGCCGCAGATCGCGGGGCGTCAGGAACGGCGCGTCCGTCTCGATCATCAGCCGGTCCGGCGGAATGAGCCGCACCAGCTCCCGCAGTTGCCGGCCGCGCCGCTCGTCGCAGATCCAGCCGGTAATCCCGATATGCAGGCCCATCTCCAGATAGGCGCGCAGCTCTTCCTCGCTGCCGGTAAAGCAGTGCACGACGGCCGGCACATTCTCCGGCCGATGTTCGCGCAGCAGCCGCGCGAAGTCGGCATGCGCGTCGCGCTCATGCAGGAACAGCGGCAGCGCAAGTTCCGCGGCCAGCCCGATCTGCTGTGCGAACACTTCGCGCTGCACGTCGCGCGGCGAGAAGTCGCGATTGTAGTCCAGGCCGCATTCGCCGATCGCGAAGACTTCGCCTCCGGCCGCAAGTTCGCGCAAGGCTTGCAGCGTATGCGCGTCGCAGCTCTTGGCGTCGTGCGGATGCACGCCGGCCGTCGCGTAGAGGCGGCCCGGGTAGGCCCGCGCGTACTCGGCCGCGGCTTGGCTGCTCCGGACGCTCGTTCCGGTCAGGATCAGCGGCGTCACGCCGGCTTGGACTGCCGCTTCGACCACGCGTTCGCGGTCGCTGCCGAACGAGCGGTGCATGAGATTGACGCCGATATCGATCGTCTGCCGCGGCCCGGCGGATGAGGCGGGCTGCGTGGCTTCGGCGGATGGAACCGATTGCGCGGCTTTGCTCGCTTCGGCGGATAGAGCCGGCTGCGCCGTTTCGCTCGGCTCGGCGCCTTGAAGCGGCTTGACAGAGCGGACGGCTTCGCTTGAGTTCGACGATTCAACACCTCCAGACGTGTCCGCCGCTTCCGTCAGCACGTCCGCCGGGACGCGCTCGGCCAGCCAGACGCCGCTGCCGGCGTCGTAGAAGATGATGCCGGCTTCGGCCGCGGCGGCCGTGTCCACGGTCAACAGAACGAGCTTGCCCCGCCGCTGCCCGGCCAGGGCCGCAAAATGCGTCTCCGCCGATAGATGCACGTACCGGCGTCCCATCGGCAGCAGCCCGTGTTCCAGAATCGCCGGCAGCGCCCGGCGGTTCGTGCCGTGATACAGCGTCTCCGGCGGCGTTCCCTGCGGATAGGCCAGCTTCTCGTAGCTGTGCCCGTAACGCGCGCGGATACGCGGCGCGGCTTCTTTTGCGTCAAAGTTGTCTGCCTCCGCTGCCTCCGCCGTTTCTGCCGCCTGCGCCTCGAAGCCTTGCGATTCGCCGGCCGCCGATCTGTCTTTTTTTGCCGACTTGCCTTGATCTTCCGCCTCCAAAATCTCGAACCGCTGCTTATCCGAACGCCGCACGACGCCGCGCAGGTCCGCTTCCGTCACGTGCTCGTAACCGCTTCTCAGCCGCACGGCGGCCAGCAGGTCGGACAGGTCGCAGGAACCGTCTTCGGGGTCAAGCCGCAGTCCGAAATCCGCCGGCGCATGCCGCAGCATCATCGTCATCAGCTTGCTGATCTTCTTGTCGCGCTCCGCGATCGCTTTCGCCGACTCCGCGCCCGCTGCTCCCGTTTGGCCCTCTGCCGACGTTTCCGTTTGTGCCGCTGCGGGTCCTTCTGCCGGCGCTTCTGTCTGCGCTTCCGTCGATCCCTGCGTATGGGCCTCGTGCCGCTTGAGACCGTCTCCGTTCACGTTTGATTCGTTCTTTGATTCGTTCATGGATGTCTCTCCTCCTGTCGTCGCGTTCCGCGCTCTACCTGTTACGACGCAAAGCCGGCCCCGTTTGTTTCCCGGGAACCGGCTTTTTTTGTCCTATCGCTTGGCTTGCGGCCGTCTTGGTCTTTGTGTCTTGGTCGTTGTGTCTTAGTCTTTGTAGGGGTCGTATTCGTTCGCACCCGCCATTGCCACGCCGATCGGCTTGAGCGTATGCAGCACGTCGATCGTCTCGGCATGCGCGTCCAGCACTTCCCGCAGATTGCGGTACACGAACGGACTCTCGTCCGTTCCGCCGCCGCGCAGTTCCACGTCGAAGCGCTTGACCGCCTTCATCATCCGCTCCTCCGTAATCTCGCCGCCGACGCGCACGCGCGTCTTCCAGTTCATCTTGCCCGCCGCCTGGGTTCGGCTCATGACGCGGCCCGCCCCGTGCACCGTACTGTAAAAAGAATCCCGGTTCTCGGACGTGTCTTTGCCGCGCACGATGACCGAAATGTCCGCCATGCTGCCGCCGATAAAGCCCAGCTGGCCCGGAGCCGAAGGCGTCGCTCCTTTGCGCACGACGATGCAGTCTTTGCCTTCATGCTTTTCTTGCCATGCAAAATTGTGATGGTTGTGCACTTCGAAATCGCTCGTCGCGCCCAAAATGCCGAGCACCTGGCGGATCACGTAATCGCGGCCCGCATACGCGTAGCGTCCGGCCAGCTTCATCGCGCGGTAGTACAGGTCGCCGTTCTCGCTGTTCAGATCAAGCAGCACGGGCGGCTGATCCATACTCTCGCCCGGCGCTTTGCCCAGAAAATCGCGGCCCGCCGCCAGATTCAGAAACCCGCTCGCCGTCTTGTGGCCGAAGCCCCGGCTGCCAAAATGGTTGCCGACCCACAGCCGGCCCGTTTCCGGTTCTTCGAACAGGTCGACGTAATGGTTGCCGCTGCCGACCGTGCCGAGCTGCTCGCGCGCAAGCTTTTTGAGCTTATCGTGCACGTTCCCGCCGATCTGCCGGTACACCGACCAATCCGGATCGTCAAACAGTTCGTGATCCACCGGCTTGGCGTTGGAGCGCCCGACTCCGAATTCGATACGGCGCCCAATCTCGTCCATGATCGGCTTGATGACTTTTTTGACGTCGGCCGCCATCAGGTTGGTCCGTACCGCTTTGTTGCCGCAGGCGATATCGTAGCCGACGCCGCTCGGCGAGATTTGTCCGTCGTACGCGACCACGCCGCCGATCGGCTGGCTGTAGCCTTTGTGATGGTCGGCCATCAGCAGCGTCTGGACAACGTCCCCGTGATACGCACACGTCTGGGCCTGCTTGAGCGCGCCTTCGTCCACTTTGCCCCATACCCGCACTTTTCCGATCGTTTCGTAGCTCATGTTCGTGTCCTCCTTGTATGAAAACGGCCGGTCCGTACATCCCGCACGGTCCGGGCCGATATTCGCTTTTGTTGTCTTTTACCCGTCTGGCCCGGAATGCTTGCTGTAACCTTCGGACTTGCTGCGATCGCCGAGATGCTCCAGCTCTATCCGCGACACCCGCGCGCTCATGGAATCGAAGCCGTGCGCCGCCGCCGCGATATACGACAGCACCTGATCGCTCCAACCGTAAATGTAATGCGTCTGCCGATCTTCTCTTGGCACCATCGCTCCGCGGTACGGCGACAGGTCGACGACGAACGCTTTGGCCTCTCGGTTGATGCTCGATCGGTAGCGCCGAAGCTCCGTGTAAAAAGGACTGCCGTCGTTCTGCTGCTCGTCCGTGATGATTATGATCTGGTCAACGTGCTCGCGCAGTTCGGTCAAACGCCGGATCGGCGCGCCCGTATCCGTGCCGCCTCTCGCCCGAATCCGCGATGCCTGAAGCAGGATGCCCGCTTGGCGCGAAGGCTTCGGATCGTGCACCTGATCGTCGAACGTGAGGAAAATCGAGCTTCCGCCCGTCTTCTTGTACAAGGCGAGCGCGAACACCGAACCGGTGCGCAAATATTCGCCGTCCATCGAACCGGAAATGTCGAGCAGGATCGCGGTGCGTCCCGGCAGCTTGGGCAGGCTCTCGAACGTCAGATCGACGGCCTGCGCCAGCGCTTCCTTGACGACGGGATGCTTCACCTGATCGTAAGCGGTCGCGAAGCGCAGCGGCAAAATCTTCGATTTGCGCAGCGCCTCGGCGTCGCCCAGCCGGTCCACCACGTAGCGCAAATGCTGCGGACGCTCCAGCAGCCCTTCGCGGTCCAGCATGTTCAGATGGCGCAGCGGCATCTGGTAGAGCAGCGCTTCCCAGATTCTTTTGTTCGCCGTAACCGCGCCGGTCACCGTCTCGTACGGCAGCTTGCCTTCGCGGATCAAACGGACGCGTTCTTTGTCCTGGCCCGCTTGCTTGAGCCGTTCGACGGCCGCGATCTGCGGCAGGTCGGCAAGCGTCGTCTCGTGTCCGCGCAAATAGCGGAACAGCGCCTGCTGGCGCTCGTCCGTCGGAACCGGATGCGCCGTCGCGATCGCGTCGCCGAGATTGTAACCCCGGCCGCGTCCGCCGTATTTGATCGCCCAGTATTCCGACGTCTGCCGCAGAAAAAGCGCGACCTGACGCTTGACCGCCCGGCCTCCCTGGCCGCGGCCCATGCCTGTAAGGATCGTCAGAAAATCCGCCAGGTCCGGCGGGATCAGGACGACGTGCGCAAACACCTGAGCAAACAAGTCCGGGCGAGCTTTGGACAGCACGGCCAGCCCGTAGATCGGCTGCAGCCGCATGAAGCCTTTTTGGCGGGCAAACACGAGCGCTTTCGCCATGAACTCCGGGTTCAGCTCGACCAGCGCCTCATGCGTCTCCGCCGCCTGCGCCAGCAGATCGTGCGCAGCGGCGTAAAACGTATGGCCGAGCGTGTTGGTCAGCAGCATCTGCAAATATTCCTCCTCGACGCTGCGGCTGTGGGCGCGGTACCCCTGCGTGTTATAGAGCGGTTCGGTAAAGCGTTGAACGGCGCGGCTCATCTCGGCGGCCTCCTTGTGAATTCGGGTTGAGGGACAGGGAATACAGGATGGTACGGAATGCCGGATCGGCAGGATGGAACATACATGGCGCGACAGGTATATGGATGGTGGAACCGGAATATAGATGGTGGAACCGGCATATGAATGGTAGAACAGGTATATGAATGATGGAGCCGGAATATCGAATAGGGGAAAAGAGTGCTGGCACGACAAGCCGGCGAAGAAAAAACGGAGAAGGCGGCGGCGGGGCTCGAACCCGCCTGCTGCCGTTTTTTCAAATAGGTCGAAGTAGCCCTCTCCCGCGCCTCGCCGGCGATTCGTGTCCAGTTCTTGCAAGCTTGCCCGAAGAAAAAGGAGGAAAGGTTATACTGCCGCTCTATCCCCTGAGCTATTCCGCCGCATAATGACGGAAGCCGGATTCGAACCGGCGACCTGCACGATTAGAAGTCGAAGGAACCCTTCCCGGCGCCTCGGGCGATCAAGGACTTCGACGAATGCCGCCGTCCCTGGCCTGCGTTTATCTTCGCATGGAGGGCGGGGCGGGAACAGGGCGTAAGTATGACGATGAATATAATCGTCTGATCTACTTCGCGCCTTGGCGGAAGTACGGCGATTGGTGTGAGCGCCTGATCTACTTCGCGCCTTAGCGGAAGTATGACGATTGGTGTAATCGTCTGATATACTTCGCGCCTTGGCGGAAGTATGACGATTGGTGTAATCGTCTGATATACTTCGCGCCTTAGCGGAAGTATGACTCGGGAGGACGCGCCGCTGGGCACGGGCGGGCTTGGGCGGGCGGGCAGGCGAGGCGGCCTATTCCGCTACATATCGAGCAGCCGCCTCAAAATGTGCACATAAAGCCAACATTTCTCGCGTATAGCCGGACTAAAGAAGCAAATGTGCGCATAGAGTCAACATTTTCAGCATTTGGGGACGATAAAGGTCCGTAAATGCGAAAAATGTGTGCATAAGGTCAACATTTGCTTAAAAAGCTGGCGGAAACGCATAAAATGTGAGCAAAAAGTCAACATTCCCTCGCTCCGCTTCAGTCAGTTTCTTTTCGACTCACGCTCAGCGCCTCCTGCTCCCGTCGGCTTCCTTTCGACTCACACTCAGCGCCTCCTGCTCCCGTCGGTTCCCCTTCGACTCGTACTCAGCGCACCCCTGCTCCCGTCGGTTCCCCTTCGACTCGCACTCAGCGCACCCCTGCTCCCGTCGGTTTCTTTTCAACTCACACTCAGCGCCTCCCTGCTTCAGTCGGTTTCCTTTCCCCTTATCCGCTGCCTCTCGCTTCCTTTCGCTTCCTCTCGCCTTCTTTCCGGTTCCTTTTACCTCCCAATTCTCCCAAGCTGCCGCTTGTCGATCGCTCTCCGGGTTCGCTTCGGTCGACTCGTCTCCCGTTTCTTTTTCACAAATCAGGCATCGAACTCAAAAGCGGGTAATCCATCCTATGCAAACTCGGCGTTCGCACGGCTCCGCGTTCCTAGCTCATCCACCGATTCCGCGTTCCTATTCTGGTTCCTCGTCCCTGTTTCGCATCCCTGTCCCGCATTTCCATTTTGGCAAACCCTATATAAGGAGGCTCGATCATGCAGGCATCCGATCCCGATGTTTTGATCTGCGGAGCCGGTCCGACGGGGCTGGTTCTGGCGCTCTGGCTGACGAAGCAGCAGGTCCGCGTGCGCATCGTCGACAAAAGACACGAACCCGGCGGCACGTCGCGCGCGCTCGCCGTGCAGGCCCGCACGCTCGAACTGTACGGCCAGCTCGGCTTGGCGGACGCGGCGCTCGAACAAGGATATGCCGCGCCGGGATTCAATGTCTGGGCCAACGGCAGGCGCCGCGGACGCATTCCGTTCAAGCGCAAACTTGGCGAGCTGACCGCTTACCCTTACGTGCTGATCCTGCCGCAGGATCGCCACGAACGGCTGCTGGCCGATCGTCTGGCGGAACTCGGCGTGCAGGTGGAGCATGCGACCGAACTTGTCCGCTTCGAGCAGGACACAGGCGGCGTTCGCGCCGTGCTCAAAGAGGCCGACGGCATCGAGCGCGTCTGCTCGGCGAAGTATCTCGCCGGCTGCGACGGCGCGCATTCGATCGTGCGCAAAAGCCTCGGCATCGATTTTGCGGGCGGCACGTACAGCCGTTTCTTCTACGTGGCGGACGTGGAGGCCGAGGGCCCGCCGATGGACGGCGAAGTGCATATCAATCTGGATCGGAGCGCCGATTTTCTGGCGATTTTCCCGCTTGCGCCGGCAGGCCGGGCGCGTCTGGTCGGCACGCTGGTCAACGACCGGCCGGATCGGATCGATACGCTGTCGTTCGACGATATCGGCGCAAACGCGATCGACAAGCTGCGCATTCGGGTCGGCCGGATCAACTGGTTCTCGACTTATAAAGTGCATCACCGGGTCGCCGAGCGCTTCCGGGAAGGCCGCGTCTTCCTGCTCGGCGATGCCGGGCATATCCACAGCCCGGCCGGCGGCCAGGGCATGAATACCGGGATCGGCGATGCGATCAATCTGGCCTGGAAACTGGCGGCCGTGCTGCGCGGCCAGGCGGCAGACGCTCTGCTGGGCAGCTATGAGGCGGAGCGGCTTGCTTTTGCCCGGCGGCTCGTCGCGACGACGGACCGGGTGTTCACGCTGGCGACGTCGGCGAAGCTTCCGGCCCGGATCATGCGCACGCGCGTCGTGCCGGTCGCGGTCCCGTCGGCCGCGCGTGTGCCGGCGGCGCTGCGTTTTGCGTTTGGAATCCTGTCGCAGCTCGGCCTGCATTACCGGCGCGGTCCGCTGGCCGAAGGCGCGGCCGGCCGCATCCGGGGCGGCGACCGGCTGCCGTGGATCGCGCGCGCCCAGCCGGACGGCAGCGACAACTTCGCGCCGCTTGACGGCATGCGGTGGCAGGTGCACGTCTACGGCGACGTCCGTCCCGAATTGGCCGTCTGGTGCGCCGCCTGCGCGGATCGCGGACCTGCGCTGCGGCGGTTCGAGTGGAGCGACGCCTGCGGCCGCGCCGGCCTGGATCGCGGCGCCGCGTATCTGATCCGGCCGGATCTGTACGTGGCGCTGGCCGTGCCCGGCGGCGATCCGGAAGTGATCGGGCGGTTTTTGCGCGATCGTTTGATTGCTTTTTGAAGCTTTGTATTGCTTGTTGAAGCTTCGGATTGTTTTTGAAGTTTTGAGCGCCGGTTCAAACGGCTTGGCCGCCTACCTGATTCGAAGCTTTGAACCGGAAGCGCCCGATTGCTTGCTAACGAACCCTGATACCGCTATTCGAGCGTTTCGGGGCGTTTTCCGTATCTAACGAATCCTCAGAGCGCTAAAGGTACCAAAACAAGCGAATCTCTGTGAAAAACAGCAAATGGCGTTACGACGATTCGTTAGATTTTCAAAACAGCCGTATAGGCGAGTTTAGCGTTATGGCGATTCGTTAGAATCCCGCCGCGGCCGCTTGGCTCAGGCTTAGCCTTGCTCTGCGCGCCCCTCGCCGCGCTCCCCCGAGCCATGCTTACGCCAAGGCGCAGAGTGTGACGGCGATTCATCGCCATGCTTACGCCAAGGCGCGAAGTATACCAGGCGATTCATTTATCGCCATACTTACGCCCTGTCCCCCCGCCTTCTTTTCCGCTTAAAATGAGTCTACGAGAGAACCCACCGGTTTTTTACAAATTCGCTCATATTCCTTACAATGGGAAGAAGACAAACGGGTCCCGACCCACGGAGCGAGAAAGCGAGGAAAGTGCCATGGCCAAAGAAAGCTTCGACAAGGAAATCCAGTTCCTGCGCCTGCTGGCGCTGAGCGGCGGCGGGTACGACCGGCAGCAGTTCGCGGGGCGTCTGGGCATTTCCGTACATACTTTCGACAAAACGGTACGCCGCCTGCGCGAGATCAGCGGGGACGCGGACTTTGCGGACCTGTTCCGTTACGGCTATGCCGATTCGGCCGAGCCGGTGCTGCTGTTTCTGTACCGCGCCAAGTCGATGAAGGAATCCGAGAGCCGCCGGCTGCCGCTTGTCCTCGGCGCGCTCAAGGGACGTCCGCAGACCGCGGCCGAGCTGCTCGACGCCTGCTGCGAACAGCTTCCGATCGACGCGGCCATGCCGGACGAGAAAACGATCCGCTCCGATCTGCGCTACCTCGAAGAGATCGGCGTCGCGCGTCGCGAGCCGGGCGGCCGGCCCGTTCGCTACATCCTCAACAACGACCTGACCGACTGCCTGTCGCGAAAAGAGCTGATCGACCTGTATGAATTTGTCGACATCATGGCGAACACGCAGATCCCGTCGGTTCAGGGGTATCTGCTGCGCGACAACCTGAAGAAAGCGCTCAAGTCCGCCGTTCCGGCCGAGCAGTGGGACGACGGCCTGCTGGAGCCTTTTTCGTACAAATACCATTATGACGCGCGGATTCTGGACGAAGCCCATCTGTATACGCTGCTGCGGATGATCCATTTGCGCCGGCGCATTTCGTTCCAGTATTTTTCGCCCAAAAACCGCAAAAGCTACGCCGCCAAAGACACCAACCCGCTGTTTGGCCGCGAAAGCGAAGTCCGGCGCGAAAGTACGCTGCCGCTCAAAGTCGTCTACGACCACCAATACGGCAGATGGTACCTGATCGGCGCGGCCTCCAAAGGCCGGGTCGTCAAGTTTCGCATGGAAGGCATGATCGGAATCGAAGAAGAACAGGAAGTGCCCGAAACGTATTTTGCGCTCAAAAAAGCCGATCTCGACGAACGGCTGCGCCGCAGCTGGCTGATCGACACCGGCGAACCGGTCACCGTACGTGCGAGATTTTACCGGCCGGGCCACGATCAGGCGGACTTTATCGAGGAACGCGTGCGCATGCAGGGCCAATGGGGACAGATCGTGGAATCGGACGACACTTCGTTCGTATACGAGATCGAAGTCAACGGCGTCACCGAGATCCGTCCGTGGCTGCGGGGCTTCGGCTCAAGCTGCGAAGTGCTGGAACCGGCGGAACTCAGACAGTCGTTTATCGACGAATGGAAGGAGATCGAGGCTTACTATGAATCATCCGTTTGAGAAAATTTTCAGTTATCAGCTGGCTTCCCGGCTTGAGGAGACGGGCGTGTACACGCTCACGTCGCAGGAACGCTCGTGGCTGAAGTCGATGCTGGAACATCCGGCGGCCGCGGAAGCGCTGGAAGAACGCACGATCGCGAAGCTGCGCGAATGCACGCTGGACGACGAGATGCCGAACCTGCTGGACGGGCTGGAGGAAAAAGCGGGCAATCTCGAAGCGCAGACCGTGCATCCCCTGCTGGCTCCGATCCGCCGCATTCTGCGAAATCGGCAGGGCATGAAGCTTCAGTGCATGACCAAAAAAGGCAAGCTCAATCCGCCCCAGCCCGGCCTGCCGTGCAAGCTGGAGTATTCGATGGTCAAGCGCGAATGGTATCTGCTCTGGTACAACTCCGCCAGCCGCTCGCCCATGAACACGCGGCTGTGCCATATTGTCTCGGTCGAGGAAGCGCGCATGTCGCGCGGCCGCTACGACGACATGTCCGCCCGCGCGGCCAGACTGCTCGAAGCGCCGCGCCACGAAGCAACCGTTGAAGTGATCAAGATGTTCAACGGGGAGCTGACGCGCATCCTGCACGCCTTTTCCTGCTTCGACAAGCGCGTCGAGTTCGACGAAAGCGACCAGACCTACCGGATACACCTCAGCTTCACGGGCAGCGAGAGCCAGTACGTCCTGACCAAACTGCGTTTTCTCGGCAAAAGGGTCCGCGTGATCGAAGGCGATTACCTGAAATGGCGGATGCGGGAAACGGCGAGAAAGGCGCTGGCGCTGTACGGAATAGAAAAAGAATCGCCGAACAACGGCAAACCTTCCGGACACGAGCCCGTGTCGGCCGCCGGCGGGCCGCTTTCGGTCTGAGCCGGATTCGACCGGCATAAAAAACAGCATTAAAAAGCAGGGTTGTCCCAAGCCATTGAAATGGCCGGACGACCCTGCTTTTTAATGCGCGAACCTGAATTCTTTTTATCCCGATCGGTCATTCTAACGCTACGCTACACGAACCGAATCTCCCGCTCGCTCCAAGCCGCTTCTTCGTAAGCTTGCGCGATCCCGACTTCGCGGATACGCGCTTTCGGCACATGCTTCTCGCGCAGCTTGGCGCTGAACGGGCCGTCGAACGGCGAAGGGTCGGACTTGACCGTGGACTCATCCTGCCAGTTCAACTGAAGCAGACCGCCGCCGCCGAACGGTTCGGAGCCCGGCACGCCGTCCTTGAACCACGGATGCTCGTCTTCCTTGGCGATGCCCGGCGCGTTCAGGCAGACATAGAGCGAGATGCCGTCGCAGGTCTGCAAAATCTGGCGGTGCAGCAGCAGCGTCTCCTGCTGCACGCCGCTGTATTTGGCGCTGAGCCGCTGCTGCCGTTCTTCTTCATGGTGCACGAACGCCAGGCAGTCTTCCCGCTCCGACGTCTGGATATCCTCGAACACGCTGTAGTACATACTGCTCAGCAGCGCGGCGTACGGATGTTTCTCTTCCAGTTCGTCGACGCCCATCCGGTAAAAAACGATCTTGGGCAGCATCGGATATTCGTTGAACGAACACGGCGCGTGCAGATGATCGTCCCAGATCGGCGTATCGTCGGGACGAATCCAGCCCCGGTCGTGTTCCGTCACGCCGAGCACGATCGCGTCCTTCGTCACTTCCGGCATGCCCGGCGACTCTTCCACCCGCTCCATCATATAGAAGCGGTCCGCGAAACGCGCGGCGGCTTCCCCCGAAAATCCCGCATGGTTGTGCTGCTGAACGAGCACAAAAGCTTCTTCGGTCTCCCGTATCACCATCGTTAAATCCCCCATCCCATCAGGCCGGCGCAGGTGAATCTTCTTCACGGGCGCCGCCCTTATTTTTCTGGCGTTCTTCTCTTCATTACCCGATTTGCGCTTCGTGCGTAACCCAAACGCCTGTTCAGACGTTTAACTTCAAAGACGTCTCTCTTATTCCATCGACACAAGCAAGGAGGTTATCTCTATCTCTAGTCATTCTTCATCCGTCTCCCGTTCCCCTGCCGAGCCTTTGATTCGCGACAAAAAGCGTTTCCGGCTGGCGATGATCCTGACTGCCGCTTTGACGCTGCTGTCGATCCGGTATCCCGGCACCCGTACGCTGTACGAGGAAGCGCTGCGGCTCGTTCATCTGCCGTCGTCGATCCCGCTTCCGGGCGAAGGCAGCCTGATCTATTCGGGCCTTGTCTTCTCGGGCTTCGCGCTGTGGACGCTGTACCTGATCTGGAATTCGCTGAACCGGCACCGGATCATGTTCTGCCTGGCGCTGATCTGGCTGCTGCCGGTGCTTAGCAATGCGGTTCTGGCCGGCTATCAATCGTTGATTCCGAAGGGCGTGTACGCGGTAGCGCTTCAACACGACAAGACGCAGTGCAAGTACGAGATCCGCAATGCCCGCATGTCCGGCAGCTGTACCCTGGACTTGACGAACCGAAGCGGCGAGAGCCTCACCCTGCGGCCGACGGCACAAATCTTCTACGGCAGGGCGGCAGGTGATCACGTTCCTACCGAGATCGAGCTTGACCCGATCGAAATCGCCCCGCGCCAAAGCGGACTTTTCGAACCCCGATTCGATTTCAAGCTGTCCGAAGAAAGCCGGCCCGGCAATAACTTCGGCAGCACGGCCAACTTCTCGGGCAATTTTCTGACGCTGGCTTTGGACGACGGAACGCATAAAAGGACCTGGACCGAATAAGAAAAAGCCTCCTTTGGGGCTTTTTCTTTATTTTGACCCCTTATTCTTTAATTTCGACTCTTTTTGTGAAGGCGTTCATCGGATAACTTAAAATAGAAAGCGTTTCCATACAGACTCTTGCCTGACGACCCGTCCTTTTCCTGCCCGTCTTTTCGCTTGCGCACGATCCTACTTTCAACCCAAACGGAGGAATCCCATGAGCACAAGGAGCAAAAAGAAAACCCGTCGTCTGTCTTCCACCCACCGGGCCGCAGCCGCGGTACTGGCCGTCTCCCTCGCCGCCGCAGCCCTGCCGCTGCAGGCGAGCGCCGGCGATACGTGGCCGTTCCAGGGCGAAAGCGCCCAGGGACAAAACCAGCCGAGCGTCCACGGTTATACGAGCGGGCACATTCTGGACTGGACGCCGGAGCGAGATCCGGATGCCGAACTGCTGCGTTCCCGCGTGCCGCTCCAGCCCCGAATCTCGCCGTTTGCCGCTACGCAGGCCGATCCGAGTCTTAGCCCCGACGTACATATGACGAACGTGGCGGGCGATTACGGCAATGCCTTTATCGAAAATGCGCCTTACACGAATAAGTTCGCGCAGTACCACTTCAACTTCTGGCAGTACACCGATTATTATTCGTACTGGCACGGCACCGCGACCGCGTATACGCCGCCGGAATATTATGACGAGTTGGCGCAAAAAGACTGGCAGCAAAAGTGGTTCGAGTTCGGCATGCTGAACATTCCGAATCCGACCTACACCGACGCGGCGCACAAAAACGGCGTCGTGTCGCTGGCCGGCATCTTTTTCTCCAACAACGACCGCGGCCAGCAGACGTACAAGCAGATGATCGTCAAAGACGAAAACGGCAATTTCCCGGTCGCGGACAAGCTGATCGAAATGGCCGAATACTTCGGCTACGACGGCTACTTCGTCAATCAGGAAGAGATCGGGCCGAACGTCGCCGTGGCGGACATCCCGGATTACCAGGAGTTCGTCAAGACGCTCAAGCAGGCCGGGCTGTATATCCAATGGTACGACTCGCTCAACACGGACACCGGCTCGAACACGTTCGCCCGGACGTTCCGCGCCAACAACATGAAGTTCCTGCATGACGCCGAAGACAACAAGCAGGTGTCGGATTCGTTCTTCTTCGATTACGGCATGGGCAAGACGCAGATCGACAACGCGGAGAAATTCCTCGCCGACTGGAACGCCAAATACGGCACGAATTACAATTTGTTCGACCACGGCTACGCCGGACTGGAAGCGGGACGCGACCGGTTCAAAAACGTGCAGGGTACGGCGCTGACCGCCAAGCTCGACGCCGAAGGCAAGCTGCGGGCCAGCCTCGCGACGCTCGGCGCGGACTTCGTGCACGCCGGGCTTGACGAAGACATGAACCAGGGTTGGCCGAGCCGCAAGCGCAACGAGAACGACTTCCAATGGATGACCGACGTGCGCGAACGGCTCTGGTGGTCGGGACCGAACCTGGACCCGGCGAACACGGCGGTCTCGGCGCAGAACACCGCTGCCGACGTCTATGCGGATACCCGCTACTGGCCGGGCGTCGCTTCCGTGATCGCGGAACGTTCCGTCGTGGGCGGCGACACGTTCTACACGAACTTCAATACCGGCCACGGCCTCGATTATTACGTGGACGGCAAAGTGTCGAGCGACGACGAATGGTCGAACATGAGCCTGCAGGATCTGCTGCCGAGCTGGCAGTGGTGGCAGGAATCGGCGGGCAGCAAGCTTGACGTCGCTTTCGACTACGGCCGCCAATACGAGAGCGGCGACCGTTTCGACTATCCGCTGATCGGCGCGTACGAAGGCGGCAGCTCGCTGGCGCTGCGCGGCAAGCTGGACGCGGAGACTTTCCTGCGGCTGTACAAAACGGATCTGGCCGTCGCGGCGGATTCCAAAATGGACGTCACCTACAACAAGACCGTCAAAAGCGACGATTCGGTCATGAGCCTCGGCCTGATCTTCGCGGACGCCCCGGAGACGACGGTCAAAGTGCCGGTTCCGGGCAGCGGCGGCAAAACGCAAGGTTGGAAAACGACCCAGGTCGACCTGAGCGCCTACGCCGGACGGGAAATCGCCGCGTTCGGGCTCGTGTTCGCTCCCGGCGCGAAGCCGATCGGCGATTACCGCATGAACGTCGGCGAACTGCGCCTGACGCATGACGCGCAGGCTGCTCCTGCCGCGCCGACCGGACTTGCGATCGAAGCGGTCTATCCGGAAAGCGGCGAAATGCTCGTGAACTGGAATCTCGACGCCAACTACGACGACGTGCAGCTCTACAACGTGTACGTGAACGACGTGTTCGTCGGCGGCAAATACGACGAGACGTTCTACGTCAAAGACCTGCCGGCGCAGTCCGGCGTCGTAAAGGTCAAAGCGGTCGGACCGGACGGCACCGAGAGCGCGGCGGCGGAAGTGCCGTTCAATCTCAACACGGCGCCCGAGCAGCTCAAAGCGACGCCTGGCACAAACGGCGAGCTTGCGGTCAGCTGGACCGTGCCGCGCAGCGTCAAAGGCGACACGAAAGTGAGCGTTCGTTCGATCAACTGGACGACCGCGCCGCAGCCGGTCAACGAGACGCTGACGATCCCGCACGGCGAGACCAAAGCCGTCTTCAAGAACATTCCTACGAACGGCGACGAGTATATCGTGACGGTGCAAAAAGACGGCCTGACTCCGGTGTCGATCGCCGGCGCCTTCGCCGATAACATCGCGGAACCGTACGCCGAAGACTGGTCGTGGAACGGCACCACGCTGAACCTGCCGATGCCGAACACGCGCGATTGGCGTTATCTGTACGTGTACGAAGACGGCAAACTCCGCTCGTTCCCGACGACCTACAACGTCGGCGACCGCGACCGGATCATCCGCGGACGCACGACCAAAGCCAGCCTGAGCTTCACGTCCACCGCTGCGAAAGTCGAAGTCGTGCTCGAAGACTACAGCGGCAACAAGTCCGAACCTCTCGTGCTTAAAGGGGAGTAAGGAGCCGCGTCGCAAGCCGGGCATGGTAAAAGATCGGGAAGTTCGCGTGCAGCTTAAGAGGTACAATGAAGGCGCACAGTTAAGGTGCACGGTTAAGGTGTACAGTTAGAGTGAATGCAAAAAGGAGATTCCTGTCGGAGTCTCCCCCAGAACGTCGGAAACCCGGCTCTCCAAATTGGAGAGCCGGGTTTTTGCGTTGTTCCGGATGCTTTCGTTCGTGGCTTTCGTTCGTGGCTTTCGTTCGTGGCTTTCGTTCGTACCCTTCGTTCGTGGCCTTCGTTCGCGGCCTTCATTCGCCCTCTCCGCGCCGCCCGCGAAGCGCCAACGAATCCTCATATCGCTATTTGCCCATTTTTCGCTGTTTTCGCAATCTAACGAATCGTCTTATTCTTATCTAGCTTTTCCCGGCCGTTTTGGGGTGTTTTTGAGCCGATAGCGTGAGGACGATTCGTTAATGGGGATAAAAGCGAGCTGAAGGGCAAATAGCGTGATGCGGATTCGTTAGATCAGGATTCGTGGGTACGTTCAAGCGGCGGTCGGCAGGGAGGGCAGGGCGGTCTGTGAACGAAAAAAAAGGCAGCCCGCCGATCGATTAGGGAGTCGATCGGCGGGCTGCCGCTGCGGCAAGATCGGCAGGCAGCGGGCATGCCGCTATGCCGTTCTCGGCGCCGGGATTGGGCGGCGGTCCGCTTGCTACAAGCCGAGGAGGCCCGGCCGCGGCGACGGGATGCGGCCGCAAATCAACGGCCGCCAAGCGGTTTGGGGCGTCCGCTTAAGACGCCGGAACCGGCACGGCTGCTGCCGGGCCTTCCGCGCCGGCTGCGGCGCCGGGCTGCGGGCCGTTCCCGTCGGTGCCCGGAGCCGCCGGTGCGCCTGCGTCGGGGCCGCCGCGATGTCCGCGGCCTTCGCCGGGGCCGTGCGGCGCTTTCGCTTCGAACACGCGGTCGATCTTTTCGCCCGTGCGCTTTTTGGCCTCGGCGAGGCGCTCGTCATGCTGCGCCTGCGTGATCTTGCCTGCGGCCAATTCTTCGGCCAGCTTGGCCTGGTGCTTCGAGACCAGCAGCGCGATCAGCTTCTGCTCGTCGACCTGCTGTTCGGCGGCGATCGCCGACAGCGTCTTGCCGCTCTCCTGCTGCGTGCGCAGCTGCTCTTGCGTCAGGTTCAGCAGCGCGGCGAGCCCGGTCCGCTCGGCTGCCGGGCCGCCTGCAAGGCCGGGTCCGCCGTGCGGTCCGCGGCCCGCTCCGGGCTTGGACGGATCGAATACGCGGTCGAGCTTTTCGCCGGCGCGCTCTTGGGCTTCGGCGAGGCGCTCGTTATACTGCGCCTGCGTGATCTTGCCTGCGGCCAATTCTTCGGCCAGCTTGGCCTGGTGCTTCGACACCAGCAGCGCGATCAGCTTCTGCTCGTCGACTTTTTGTTCGGCGGCGATCGCCGACAGCGTCTTGCCGCTCTCCTGCTGCGTGCGAAGCTGCTCTTGCGTCAGGTTCAGCAGCGCGGCGAGCTCGGCTCGCTCGGCTGCCGGGCCGCCTGCAAGGCCGGGGCCGCCGCGCGGGCCTTTGCCGGCCTTGTCCGCTTGAAGCGGGTCCGCTGCCGTGCCGGTCGCTTTGGGTGCAGCGACCGAAGCATCGGCCGTTTTCGAAGCGGAGTCGGATGCCGACGCCGCATACGTATGCGTGACGGCGGCCGTACCTCCCGCCGCAAGCGTCAAAGCCAACGCGCCTGCCGCGATTTTTTTGTTCATCATGGTCAAAAGCCTCCCTGTCTGTTCCGTTTAGTGACGTTCATCCTTCCGACTTGTCGACTTCCAAAGTGTACCTGCCGTTTCTGTGAGGAACCTGATGCTGCGCTGAATGTTTGCTGAACGTCGGCCTAGCCGGGCCTAGCAAAAAGGCCGCAGCGCTCAAGCGCCGCGGCTTTGCAGGGAAAGTCCGGAGTCGGAACCGGATACGGCCCGGACCGGAATCATACAGGAATCGGACTGAAATCAGACCGGAATCGGCTCGAAACCGGAACGCAACCGGATAAGGCTCAGACCCGGGTGCGAGGAACAAGCAGCCGCGCATTCGATATGCCGGCCGCTATCCGCTCTCCGTTAAGCCCAGTATTCGTCGGGCTTGTAGGTGATCTCCGCGCCGGTGACGATCGTCAGCGTGGATGTCGCTTCGTCATAGGCGACGTCGTGTTCGCCGACATAGAACCAATGCTTGACCGGCGGCTCGCCCGGCGGTTCTTCGAAATGGAACACGTTCAGTTCGCGCTGCATGCCGCGAATGTCTTCGGCCAGACACGGGGAGATGCCCTGAATGGTCAGCACGGCGGCTCCGTCGTCGCCGGTCCGCTCAAGCGTATACGTGACATCGTCGGTTCCGCTGTTCACGAGCATCCGCCCCGTCACCGCATGCTTCACGAGAATGCGGTCGTGATCTTGAATCGTCATTGTCGCTTCCTCCTTTTGGCTTAGGGCAGATCGACGAGCATGTAGAAGACCGGCTCGGCAGCGGTCAGCGCAAGCTCGGGCGCGTCGGTCATACGTGCCGTGTCGCGGCGGCCGAGCGAAGCGGTATCGCCTCCGCCGGCTACCTCAAGCTGTCCTTCGATCACGAACAGGAAAGTGCGGCGGCCGTCTGCCTGCCGGAAATCCAGGCTCTGCCCCGCTTCCAGCCGGCTCAAATAGATGGTCATGTCCTGGCCCATATCGGTGACGCCTTCGAGTCCCTGGCCGGACGCGATCGGCAGCAGCGCGCCGTCGAGCGCCGCCGTGTCGAACTCGCCCGTCGTGTAGGACGGCTGCTTGCCCCGCTCCGTCGGCTCGAACCAAAGCTGCAGGATATGCACGTCTTCATGCTCCGACGGATTGTGCTCCGTATGGATGACGCCGCTGCCCGCGCTCATGCGCTGCACGCCGCCGAAGCCGGTCACGGCCACGTTGCCGAGGCTGTCTTCGTGGCGCAGACGGCCGGACAGAATGATCGACACGATCTCCATGTCGCTATGCGGATGCGCGCCGAAGCCTTTGCCCGGCGCGATCACGTCGTCGTTGCAGACGCGCATCGGGCCGAATTTGACGTTCTCCGCGTCGTAATATTCACCGAAAGAGAAGCTGTGGCCGCCTTTGAGCCAGCCTTTATCGTATTCGAAACGCGAACTTGCCGGATAAGTCTGAATCGTCATGGGTCTAACCCCTTTCGTGTGCGAAAATGGCGAGGAGACGCGTGAGCGCCTTCTTTCTCTATTATTACTTTTAATTCGAGATTTTCAAGAGGAAAATAAAAATAAAGTTAGAAACTTTATAAAAATTAGCTGTGATCAGCGCCGAAGCTCATGAACGGCACCAGCCGCATGGGCTTCATTAGCCTCACTCACATGCCTCATGGGCTTCATACGCTTCCGAAGCTTCAATCCCGCTTCCTACACGCGGAAAATCTCCACCCCGTACGGCGCAAGCTCGATCTCGCCGTCGTAACGCTCGCCGCCGAGCAGCCCTTCGCCCTGCACCGCTTCGGCATACGTATCGCCGAGCCGGAACCGGCGCGTCTCGCGGCCGAGGTTCAGCACGAACAGGTACGCGCCCGACTCCCCGCTGCGGACGGACAGCTGCACGCCGGGCGGCAGGTTCCCGGCATGCACGATGCCGCGCGCCTGCGCAATGTCCAGCAGCAGGCTGCGCAAATAGTCGTCCTCGGGATGTGTGCCGAGATAATACGTCTCGCCGTGCCCGAACTCGTGCCGGACGATCGCCGCTTCGCCGGCGAAGAACGCGCTGCCGCCGTAGCGGGCCAGCACTTCGGTTTGCCTGTTCTCCACCGGGTCGAGAATGTCCGCCCACTGGCTGCCGGCGTACGGCTCGCCGTCCGCGGTGTCGAGCCGCACGATGTCGCTGCCGAGCGGGTCGTATTCGCGTACCGTCACGCCCGCGCAGTCCGCCAGCAGTCCCGGCAGCGGCTGCATGACGCAGACGTTGTTCATGTTCTTGACGCCGGTTCGCGCCGTCAGCAGCAGCGTGCCGCCGTCGGCCGCGAAGCGCGACAGTTTCCCGGCGGCGGCATCGTCCAGCAGGTACAGATGCGGCGCGAGCACGAGCCGGTAGCCTTCGAGCGGCTGGCGCCAGTCGATCACGTCGCAGTCGATGCCGAGCTTCGTCAGGGCGCGGTGATACGTTTTGATATTTTCGTAATAGTCGAAATTGTCGGTCTGCTTCTGGATACGCAGCGCTTCAAGCTGTTCGTGCGACATGAGGATCGCGACTTTGGCGTCCGTCGACGTGCCTTCAAGCAGAGGCGCGAGCCGCCGCACTTCGGCGCTCATCGAAGCGAACTCGGCAAGCCGCCGGCCCGGCACGTTGCTGTGGTCGATCAGGCCGTGCCAGAACTGCTCCGCGCCGATAGCGGCGCTGCGCCAGCGGAAATGCACGACCGTGTCCGCGCCGCGCGCGATCGCCTGCCACGCATAGGCGCGGATATAGCCGGGCTGCGGCATGCGCCACATCGGCATCCAGGCGCCCGGCGAGCCGCTGAGCTGCTCCATGATCCAGAAGTTTTTGCGCTTGATACCGCGGGTGACGTCCAGCGACAGCGCGCCGCTGTAGGGCGACGTCGCGGCTTTGGCCGGCGACGTGTTCGGATAATAGTCGAAGGAAGCGAAATCCAGCTCCTCGCCGACCCGGTACAGATCCAGCCGCTGCGGATAGCTGTGGAAATTGTGCGTGATGAAATGGTCCGGGCAGTAGGCCCGGATCGCCGCGATCTGCCCGGCCTGGAACTCGGCCACGGTGTCCCACTGGAACCTGGCGAAATCGAGCAGGAACGACGGATTCTGATACGGCGAGCCGCCGAGCGGCGGCGTCACTTCGCTCCACTGCGAATACTCGCCGCTCCAGACGACCGTGCCCCATTCCCGGTTCAGCCGGTCCAGCGTGCCGTATTTGCGGTACACCCAATCGCGGAAATCTTCCGCCGCCTGCGGGCTCTGGCTGTCGAGCATGCCGAACTCGTTGTCCGTCTGCCAACCGATCACGGCCGGATGCTGCGCATAGCGCTGCGCCAGCTTGCCGACGATCCGCTCGCCGAACCTGCGCAGCGAACGGCTGTTGAAGCAGCGGTGGCCGCGCACGCCCGGCTGGAACACGCCGCCGCCTGGCAGGATCGGCAGCACGTCGGGGTATTTGTCCGTCAGCCATCTCGGCGGCGTATGGGTCGGCGTGCCGATGACCACGTCGATGCCGCGGCGGCCGAACAAGTCGATCGCCCGGTCGAGCCAGCCGAAATCGAACTCCCCTTCCCGCGGCTCCATCCGGCTCCACGCGAATTCGCCGACGCGCACGACGGCCACGCCCGATTGCTGCATCAGCTCGGCATCCGCTTCCCAGATCGATTCGTCCCAATGCTCCGGGTAATAATCGACACCCATTCGAACTTGTTCGTACTTCTTGATCGGCTGCTGCTGCATGATGACTTCCCCTCTCGTAGTCGCTTCGTGCTTTAGACATTCGAGGTTCCGCCGTCAATCCCTGCCCGATCGCAAACGTTTTCCGGTTAAAAGCCCCCGTCAGCCCTTTTCCGTGCCCCGCTCTTCCGCAAAGACGCACACCCGGTTGCGCCCCTGCTCTTTGGCCCGGTACAGCGCGCGGTCGGCAGCTTCGATCAGCGCGGCCCCGTCCGGGCGGCCTTCGACGGAAGCGACGCCGAAGCTCGCCGTGATCCGGTATTTGCGCGACGGCGATTCGGACTCCAGCCGGACGCGGAACCGTTCCGCTGCCGCCCGCGCCGCTTCGGGCGAAGTATCCGGCAGCAGAACCGCGAACTCTTCGCCGCCGAACCGGACCGGAATGTCTCCGGCGCGGACTTCGTCCATAAGCAGCCGGCCCACATGTTTCAGCACCAGATCGCCTTCCGGGTGGCCCCACGTATCGTTGAACGTTTTGAAGTAGTCGATATCGAGCAGGATAAGGCTGAGCGGCAGCGAGGCGGAACCGGACTCCCGCTGCGCGGCGATGCCGTCGAGCGCCTGCTCGAAATAGCGCCGGTTCCACAGTTCCGTCAGCCCGTCGCGCATCGCCATATTTTTGATCCGCACCGTCTCGCTCGCATTTTCCAGCGCGGTAACGATCATCGGCGACAGCTTTTCGAGCCGTTCCTTTTTTTGCAAGGTGAAAAATCCGGTCCGGGCCGACATCAGATTCAGCACCCCGATCACCCGGGCTTCTTTGCGCAGCAGAATGTGCATGGACGAGCGAATGCCGAGCGCGTACAGGCCGTCCGTAATCTCGCCTTCGGCGCGGTACTGCGACCAGTCTTCGTGCACCATCGAGAATCCGCCGTTCAGCAGTTCCTGGATGTCTTTCTCCTCGCCCGACAGCATCCGTTCGTCCAGCGACACGGTTCCTTCGGCGCACACGGCTTTGACGGAGAAGCTGCGGTCGGCATTCTGCGTAATGACGGACATGCGCTCGCACACGATCAGCGAACCGAGCGATTTCAAAATGCTGCGGTACGCTTCTTCCGGACTGCGGGACTGGTGCAGCATGTTGATCATCCGGTACGTATTTTCGAGCGTCTGCTTCTCTTTCTCCATCTCGTCGTGCATCCGCCTGAAATTGCGCACCAGCCGGCCGATCTCGTTGTCTTCGACGTAATCCGGCAGCCGCTCGCGAATATTGCCGTCTTCGTAGGAAGCGACGACGCGGTCGAGCTGCATGATCGGCCGCGTGATCCGCATCAATCCTTTTTGCAAATAATTCAACATCAACATCTGGAAAACGATAAAGATCAACGCGATTGCGCCGAACAGCAGGTACAGGCGGTTCAGCATCTCGGTGCGGCGTTCGCCGCGCAGCAGCTCGACCTGTTCGAGCAGCGAACGCTGCTGCGTGCGGAATTGGTCCAGTTTTTGTTTGGCGGCCAACAGTTCGCGTTCGGACACCGATTCGCCGGCCATCACCGTGCGGATCTGCGCGTCGCCGAATTCTTTTTTCCAACCCAGGCCCGTATCGGTCAGCTGTCGCACCGCCTTCGTAAGTTCGGTCCGCCCCTTCATCTCGCGTACTTCAAGCAGCAGCGCGTCGGACGCGGACCGATAATTCAGGCTGCCCCGGTCGAACGGCTCCAGAAATTCCATACGGCCGGTCAACAGATACCCCCGCTGCCCCGTCTCCTGATCGACCATCGCGTTCTCCAGCCGCAGCAGCTGCGTCCGCAGATCGGCCGTCTGCCGTACCCCTTCGTAATTGGAAAAAAGCGACCGGACGAGATACGTAAATCCGAGCGCCACGATCAGCACGAATCCGATCATGAACACGATACTCGCTTTGAGCAGTCCCGAACCGACGAACTTTTTTCCCTGAAGCAGGTCTTTGATCATCCTGTTCATGTACATTCTCCTTCAGCCGTTCCGGAGCGCCGAACGCGTCGGACACATTCGGCATAAAACGTTCCGGCGGCAATTTTGCTGACGGTCCCTGCGCGAAGAACCTCTCTTATTTATCTGCCAAAAAACGAACTTTTATTAGAGCCATGCGGCACGAGAGCCGTGAAATACGCAAAAGCCCGGAAATGCGGACGCGCGAAAAAGCCGCCGGAACGTAAGCCCCGGCGGCTTGTCGAACGGGAATCGGCGCTTAGACCAGATTCCAGAACATGACCGTGTTGGCGACCGTCACCAGCGTGAACAGAATCGTGTTCACGAAAGCGGGCAGCCATACGTTATTCGTTTTCTCGAACAGTTTGCGCGCGTAGATCGCGGCGACGACCAGCACCGGCACGAGTGCGAACAGCAGGATGCCGTTCAGGTTCTGGGCCGGGTAGAGCGCCACGCCTCTGGCGAAGTCGAGGCCGTACTGGGCGATCAGCCACAGGATCAGGCCGCCCACGTTCAGGAAGATCGCAAGCAGGTAGCCGCCTTTGCGCGAGCGGGTATCCGCATTCAGCGCTACGGCGCTGACGAAGTAATAGATCAGGAAGAACGGCATGTAGCGCAGTCCGGTCACGAAATGCTCGAACGTGAACGTGCGGACAGCGAACGTCCAGATCCGGAAGTCGGTGCCGAAGACCGCCTGCACGGCGAACAGCAGCAGATAGCCGATCGCAACGGCGATAACCGCCGTGCACAGGCTTGCGACGATCGTCATCGGATTCAGGCTGATGCCGTAATCCGAGAAGCTGGCGCCGGCATGCTTTTTGTTGAAGTAGTAGAACGCGAACGTGATGAACGCCGTGATCGACGCGGACACGAGCGCCCAGTAGACGATCTGGTTCGTCGTCGGTTCGTTGAAGAACGGGCTAAGCGGCACGATGCCGTCCGCTTTGGCGAACAGAATCCACATCGCGGCCGAAACGACCGCGAGAATGAGGCCGCCGATACCGACGTGGCGCATCGCCGCCGAAGCACCGGAACGGGCGAAGCCGATCACGGCCGCCACGACGGACACAACCAGCAGCACGATCGCGACGATCGTCAGCGCGTGCAGGCCGCCGGCCTGTTTGTCCATCAGCGTCGGGAACAAAATGGCCGGGATCAGGGCGCTGAAGACGACCGCGATCCAGTAAGCGGCTTTTTGCCCGCCGCGAATCGGTCTGGCCAGCGGAGCCGTGACCGCCGTGATCGATTTGTTCAGGAACGGCAGACGGAGCAGCAGTACCGACATCGGCACGATCATCAGGAAGAAGCCGATCATGGCGACGAAGTTGAACGCTTCCTTGAGCCACCAGATCTGGCTGTCCGAAGACAGGTTCGCGTCGACCTGGTTCGGAGACGTGACGCCTTCGAACGCGTGCGTGTAGAAGTCGATCAGGTAGCCGGTCGTTTCCGGCGAGAAATGGTTCCACGGGTGCGTCTGATTCGGCGTGTAGATGATACGCTCGCCGCTCTGCGAAGGACGCACGACCTGGTCTTCGACTTTGACGTCGCCGGAATCGACCGTGTAATACTGGCCCTGCTTCGCTTCTTCGGCGCCTTCGCCGAGTCCGAGAAACGCGCGGCCCGACAGCGTTTTGGCAAAGTCTTTGCGCATAACGGTGCCGACGATTTCTTTTTCCGCGGCCGTCTTCTCTTCATCGGATTTGTTGAAGAAGAATTCGTCGTAATGGCCCGCGATCATGCCGACCGTCCGGTCGCCGTAAGCGGCCATGAGCTGGTCCTGCGGTGCGACGGCTGCGGCATAGGAGAAGTCCGCGCCGACGGAAATGCCGGTATAGATCATCCGGTGTCCGGCCTGCAGCGAATTCATCTCGTCCATGTACATGGCGAGCAGCGTGGAGAAGCCGCCCATCGAGTGACCGCTGACCGCGAGGTACGCGTTGCCGTTTTCGTCTTTTTTCGTGTAATCCTGTTCGTACATGTATTTGGCGGCGTCGAACTGCGAGAAGATCCAGAACGTCGAGAACTGCTCGCCGACCTTGATGTCGCCGTCCCAGCGCGAATCGCCGTGATCGTACATGTCGAGCGCGAGCACGATGTAGCCGCGGCGCGACATTTCGATCGCCGGCGCGTCCTGCATTTCTTTGGTGTTTAAATAGCCGTGCGTCGTGACGATAACCGGGCGGGGATCGTCCGGGCCGGCGCCTTTGGGCATGTACAGCAGGCCGTTAAGCGTGCCGTGATCGGCTTTGAACGAAATTTCCTTGACGTTGACTTTGTAAAAAGACGTGTTGAACATGCCGGCGAGCAGGCTGCCCAGCACGATCAGGATCAACGACAAAGCAAGCAGTCCGGCCGGTTTTCTGAATAGGTTGGATAAGGTTTTCACTGAGCTGTCTCCCTGCGACTCTGTGGTCGCTTCAATATGAACGCTTAAAATTGCGGAAGCCCGAATTGCGGATAACGAACAAGCGGGTGTACAGGCGTAGAGCCTATAAGCGCGCAGGGCAAAGAGCCGGTCAGCCGGATGTTCCCGGCTGCCGTCAGGCTCTGCTCTTCTTGTTCGCGCGGAACGCTTCTTACTTCAGGCTGTCCGACAGCTGCGTGAAGATCACGCCGAGCGCGTGCGCGCCCGCATCCGGATACCCGATGCTGCGTTCGCCGACCGTACCCGCGCGTCCCATGCGCGCCACGATCTCCTCCGTCTTCTTGGCTCCCGCCACAGCCGCTTCCGCGCCTTTGGCGAAAGCCGTCTTGACGTCGTCGCCGGCCGCCGCGCTTGCCGTCCAGGCATCCGCGCACGGCACGAGCGCGTCGATCAGCGTCTTGTCGCCGACGACCGCCCCGCGTCCGAACGAACGCTCGCCGGTCGACTGGATGCCGGCCACCGCGGCCTGCAGCAGCTCGGCGAAGCCGGCCACGTCAAGTTCGGTGCGGTCGCCCGCCGAACGTCCGGCCGCGCGGAACGCGGAACCCCAGATCGGCCCGGAAGCGCCGCCGCAGTATTCCATAATGACGAGCGAGCACTCGTTCAGGAAGCCGCCGATCGAACGGTCTTCGTGCGACAGAATTTCTTTCCATTCGCGCTTGAGCTGCTTGAAGCCTTTGGCGACGCTCATGCCGAAGTCGCCGTCGCCGGCCTGCGAATCCAGTTCGCAGAACGGGATTTCGTTCTCGATGATGATCTCGCTCATCTTGTCGATCACGTACACGACGTTGTCGCGGGTCATCTTGCCGCCGGACACCCGGGCATATTCCGCCGGCGTCTCGACCGTGAACGAAGCCGAATCGGACACGTCGTCCGCGCCGGAGCGGCGCAGCTCCTCATAAGCCGGCTGCACGACCGGACCGGACACTTTGAACGCCGGCGTATCGCTTTCGCGCGACAGCAGTTCCTTGAGTTCGTCGTCCAGCTTCATGAACGTGACCGACATGCCCGCCATATCGATGCTCGTCATGTAGTTGCCGACGAACGTGCGGTTGATCTTGACGTTCTTCTCCGTCAATTCGCGCGTGACCGCGTGATTGAACAGATACAGTTCCTGCAGCGGCGTCGCGCCGAAGCCGTTGATCAGCAGGGCGATTTCTTCGCCTTCGCCGCCTTCGAGCTTCATATCGCGCAGCAGGTCCGTGACCGTATGGGCGGCCAGTTGGTCGGCCGTCGCCATCTTCTCGCGGCGGATGCCCGGTTCGCCGTGGATGCCCACGCCGTATTCGATCTCGTCTTCGCCGAGCTTGAACGTCGGCGTGCCTTTCGCCGGCACGGTGCACGACGTCAGCGCGAAGCCGATGCTGCGCACATTCGCCGCGGCTTTCTCCGCCGCCGCTTTGACTTCGGCCAGGCTGCGGCCTTCTTCGGCCGCGGCGCCTGCAATCTTGTGCACGAGCACGGTGCCCGCCACGCCGCGGCGTCCTACCGTGTAGAGGCTGTCTTCGACCGCGATATCGTCGTCGACGCGAACGTAATCGACTTCGATGCCGTCTTCGCTGGCCAGATGGGACGCGTTTTTGAAGTTCATGATGTCGCCGCTGTAGTTTTTGATGATGAGCAGCGCGCCCTTATTGCCGGCGGTCGATTTGATCGCCTGGTAGATCTGGATCTGGGACGGCGAAGCGAACACGTCGCCGCAGACCGCCGCATCCAGCATGCCTTTGCCGACGAAGCCGGCGTGCGCCGGTTCGTGGCCGCTGCCGCCGCCGCTGATCAGCGTCACTTTGTCCGCGTTAAGCTGCTTTTTCTGGATAATCTTATATTTTTGCACGAACTCCAGCTCGGGATGGGCCAGCGCTAGACCGCTGCCCATCTCCATGACCAGATCTTCCGGTTTGTTGATTACTTTTTTCAAAACAAAACCCTCCTCTATAGATAGCTTACAGACCTCTGGCCGCTTTGTACGCGCTGCCGATCCGGTCCGCCGTCTGCACGGCTGCCGCCACTTCTTCTACCGTAACCGGGAAAGGCATGGCGTGAATCGATTCTTCCGGGATGCATGCCTTCTCCGCGATTTGCATCAGCTGTTCGCGGGTGATCGACTTCACGCCGATATCCGCCAGGCAGACCGGCAGGCCGACGTCCAGACAGAAGTCCATGACCTGGTTGAGTTCTTCGGTCGGCGCGTTCTCCAGCACGAGCTGGGCGATCGTACCGAACGCGACTTTTTCGCCGTGGAAATAATGATGCGCTTCTTCGAGAATCGTCAGGCCGTCGTGGATAGCGTGCGCGCCGGCCAGGCCGCCGCTTTCGAAACCGAGTCCCGACAGCAGGATGTTCGTCTCGACGATATTTTCGAGCGCCTGGGTCACGACGTTCGCGTCGCAGGCCGCTTTCGCTTTGACGCCGTCTTTGAGCAGCATTTCGTAGCACAGCGTGGCCAGCGCCATCGCAGCGTTCGTGCCGATCGCCGGAGCCGTTTTGCCTTCTCTCGCGCCGCTCGGCAGACCCGCGTTTACTTTCGAGTATGAACGGGACGTCGCGCGGGCTTCGAAGTACGTGGACAGCGCGTCGCCCATGCCGGATACGAGGAATCTCGTCGGCGCGTTGGCGATAACGGTCGTGTCGACCAGTACCACGCTCGGGCTCTGTTTGAAGTACGCGTAGTCGTCAAAAGCGCCTTCCGGCGTATACAGCACAGCCGAGTGGCTCGTCGGTGCGTCGGTCGCGGCGATCGTCGGGCAGATGATCAGCGCTTCGCCCTGGGCTACGCATTTGGCGGCGTCGATCGCTTTGCCCCCGCCGAGGCCGATCACGCAGTCGCAGTTGTTCTCTTCGGCGATCTGCTGCAGGCGCGCGACTTCCTGACGCGAACATTCGCCCATGAAACCGCTCTCAACGAACGAGATTCCGAATTTGGCTGCGGTCGCGTCCAACTTGTCTTTCACTCGCGCCGCGTCGTCCGGGTGAGCGATCAGCAGAGCCGATTTGCCGAACGAACCGACAAAGTAACCGAGGTTGAGCAGTTCATTTTCGCCTTGCACATATTTCGACGGACTGATAAAAGCTTTTCTCATCTTAAATCCCTCCAGATAGTGGTTTGTTTGATCGTAGAATTGCGGTCGGAAGCAGGATATGAAAATACGATTTTAAAAGCCGTAAACGTTCGATTGCGCATCCTGATGCCGCTTTCTTTCATCATAATCTACAATTTTAAGGTTTACAGTGGACTTTCCAAGCAATATATTATAATTTGAAATCGTAATTTGATGTCCTTGTGTCTAAAGTTGTATCTTTTTGTCATCGCTTACATGCTTTTATGCGTTCCTGCATGTATTTAAAATCCCATTTTCGAAAGAAGGAACTCCCATGACCGGCGAACCCCTCAGCATCCAGACCGTTTTCGATCTCGAAAAATGGGAACGTCTCCAGGATTCGCTCGCCTCCGTCACCAAGCTTGCCATCTTGACCGTCGATTACAAAGGCAACGCCGTTACGCGGCACAGCGCCTGCCAATCGTTTTGCAACGCGGTCCGCCAGGACGAAGACCTGCTGCCCTACTGCCAGAAATGCGACTCCCGCGGCGGGCTGGAAGCGGTGCGCTCGAACAAGCCCTACATCTATCTGTGCCATTACAACATTATCGATATCGCCGTACCGGTCATGATCGACGGGCAGTATATCGGCGCCGTCATGGCCGGCCAGGTGCGCCTGTCCGACTCTTCCGGCCCGCCGGAACTGGAACAGATTCTGACTTCCAAGAACAAGAAGCTGTACAGCGAGAAATGGGAAAAGCTCAAAGACCATTACGCCGATCTGCCGGTCATGTCGTATCAGGAGATCGTCACGATCTCCAATATGCTGTCGCTGCTGTGCAGCTACATCGTGGAAGAAGCGACGAACAAGAACCGGATTACGGAAATCTTCGACAAAGCGTCGGGCAGCGGCACGCTGCCGAGTCTGTCGGAGCTGCTGCCGGGCTATACGCTGCGATACCCGGAGAACGCGCGCCGCGAAGCGGCCCATCTGCTTGCCGGAACGACGCTTGGCGGCGAGGCGGGCGACGGCGAACGCTGCGACAATCCCGTGCTCCAGCCGGCGTTCGATTATCTGTTCGCGCACAAAAACGAATCGGTGCCGCTCAAGAAAATGGCCGAGCTGTGCCATATCAGTCCAAGCTATTTCAGCCGCCTGTTCGCCAAGGAAATCGGGGAAAGCTATTCCGGCTACGCCGCCCGGCTGAAAATCGTCTGGGCGCGGCAGCTGCTGGAGCAGACCGACCTTCCGATCTCGCAGATCAGCGCGGAGCTTGGCTTCAACGAACCGGGCTATTTTATCAAAACGTTCAAGAAATACGAAAACGCGACCCCCGCCGTATACCGGAAATATTATCGGAAATGAAGCACGGCCTTTTTGTCGGACCCAACCTGAGCGGATGCTTTGTGCATCGGTTCAGGTTTTTTTGGGCTCCGAGACTTGCGCAGACGCCGAACAGGATGCTTTTTCCGCAGCCGTCCGACGAACTGTCGAACCATCGAAACGCCGAACCATCGAACCGTCGAACCATCAAACCGTCGCAAGCCGGAGCACGAAGGATGACCGATCCGAAAAGCGACCTCAAGTCTCCGCCCAATAGAGAGTCCGGCTTCCGAAACCGGTTGTGTCGGAAAAACGGACGCCGTTTGACAACGGAGCCTTGTTTCTTTAAGCTGGGTAGAACGAACGTTATATTTGAGCGGGGAGGAGTTCCAGCATGAGCGCCAAAAAAGAAGATCTGCTTCGCACGGCGGAGAACTTGTTCTACCAACACGGCTTCCATTCGATCGGGCTCAAAAAAATCGTCGGCGAATCCAATATCGCCATGATGACGCTGTACAACCATTTTGCTTCCAAAGACGAGCTGGTGTCCGAAGTGCTGAACCGCCGCGAACAGGACTATATGGATAAATTGCAAAGTGCCGCCGCGGGAAGGTTCGGTGACGGCGCGGCGGCGGACGATTCGGTCTACGTCCGGCTGGCTGCCGCGCACGCCCGGTGGATGGCCGGCCGCGCGGCGCGCGGCTGCCTGTTCCTGCGGGCGAAGGAAGAATACGGCGCGGACGACGCCCATCCGATCGTCCGGCTGGCCGAAGGCCATAAGCGGCGCCTGAAGGAATTCGTCCGCGCCGCCGATCCCCGGCGTTCCGGGAGCGAAGCGATCCAGCTGTGCCTGCTGCTGGAAGGGGCTACCGCTTTGGCGGAAAGCGAAGGTCCGGACGCGGCGGGCGAACAGCTGCTTGACCTGACCCGCCGGCTGTTCGCGGACGGGTCAGGATCGGAGCCGGCCGCGAGCCGGGCGTAATTCCGAAACAAAAACAAAAATAAAAACAAAAACAAAAATAAAAACGGGAACCGGATTCCCGTTTTTATTTCCACTATAGATATAATGATCGTTCTATCTAAATTTTATTCAAAAAGGAGCGCTATTCAATGAAATCGATAATCGGTCCCGGCATGGCGATGGTCGCGGTGTGCTATGCGTTTGCCCGCTTTGCTTTTGCCTTGTTCCTCCCCGACATTTCGCGCGAATTCGAACTGGATGCCGCCGCCGCAGGCCGCATGCAATCGCTCAGTTATCTCGCTTACGTGCTGGCTTTGACCGTGTCCGCATTCACGCTGCGGGTGATCGGGCAGCGAGGTACGATCCTCGTCACCGGAGCGTGCGCGATCGCCGGACTGACCCTGATCGCCGCGGCTTCCGACGCGCGCATGCTGTCGATCGGCCTGTTCGCGGCCGGACTCAGCACCGGCTGGGTGTCGCCGGTGCTCGGGCAGCTCGTTGCCCGTTCGCTCGAGCCGCAGCGGCAAAACGGAGCCAACGCCCGCATCAACAGCGGCAGCGGGATCGGCATCGTCCTGTCGGGACTTGCGGCCATGATCTTCGCCGCTTCCTGGCGCGGCGCTTACGCACTGTTCGCGCTGGTCGGAGTCCTGACTGTCGCCTGGCTGATCTTCCGGCTGCGCGGCGTTCCGAACGAGCGTCCGCGCGGCGGCAGCCTCTGGAGCGAAGCGCGCAAATCGGGCCGTCTGCTTCCCGCTTCGCTGATCGCCGGGCTCGGCTGCGCCGCGTACTGGACGTATCTGATCAGCCATTTGCAGGCGGAGCAGCATCTGTCCGCGCAGGCGGCATCCTGGTATTGGATCGCGGTGGGAGCGGCGGGTATCGCGGGCGGTTCAGCCGGTAAAATCGCTGCCGCCCGGGGCCTTCGGCGCGCTTACCGCCTCGGCGTCGCGCTTCTCTCGGTCTCCGTCGCACTGATTGCCTTGTCCGTGCCCGAGGTCAGCCTGTTCTCGGCCCTTCTGTTCGGGGCCGCCTACGTCCTGCTGACCTCGCTGTTCATCCTATGGGGCACCGGCATTCCCGATGCTTCGCCTTCGGCGCAGATCAGCCTTTCGTTTCTCGCCCTGGGCGTCGGCCAATTCGCCGGCTCCGGGCTGGCCGGCATTTGGATCGAAGCCGTCGGATACGACGCGGTGTTCCTGCTGTTCGCAATCGTGCTCCTGATCGGCCTGCTGTTCTATCCGAACGCCGAAAAGCCGGCTCTCCCCAAAGAGCCGGCGGCTTGATAAGATGCGGGCGTTCCGGCTCTCCGCTCAGACGATCGCCGCCGCGCTGGCCTGCACGGTATCCAGCCAGCGCCGCGCCAGCAGGCCGTGCCCGGCCGTCGTCGGATGGACACCGTCCCAGATCCAGTACGCAGCCGGCGCAAGTTCGCATGCGGCGTCGAACGCATCCTGCAGCGGCACGAACACCGCGCCGAATTCGTCCGCCAGCCGCCGGACGGCGGCGCCGCAGGCTCTCGCCGCCGCGTTCCAGGCGGCCCAATCGTAATCCGTATGCCCGCCCGGCAGGATGAACGGCTCGCACAGCACGAGCCGCGCAGCCGGAAGTTCCCGGCGGGTCCGCGCCAGCAGCCGGCGGTAGTCCGCTTCGTAGCTCGCCGGATCGAAGCCGCCCGGCTCCGCGATCGACGTCAAAATATCGTTGACCCCGATCAAAATGCTGATCGTGTCGGGCCGCAGATCGATCGCGTCTTCCGTCCAACGCGCTTCGAGATCGCTCACCCGATTGCCGCTGATGCCGCGGTTGACGAACGCCGGCTGCTGCTTCGCCAGCGCGAAGCCGCGCTCCGCCGCAATCCAGAACGCATAACCGTGCCCGAGAATATGGTTCGGGTCCGAGTCCCGCCCCCGATTACCGTCCGTAATCGAATCGCCCTGAAAAAGAATGTTCCGGGCTTCCGGACAAAATTCCGGACGATCTTCCCCGCGATTCTCTTCTTCGTGATTCCTTTCTTCCTGACTCCCGTCTTCCTGCTTCCCTTTTTCCTGACTCCCGTCTTCCTGCTTCCCTTTTTCCTGCCCCTGCCCCTGCCGTGACTCGCCCTTCCCTGTTGCGGTCATTCCGATTCTCTCCTTTTCGAAAACGTTTCAAATCTTGACTATAGTATTCGCCGCGAGGCTTCGTCCTCCTGCTTGCTCCTTCCTTCCTTCTTTCCTACTCACTTGTTGCCTGCTACCTTGTTACCTGTTACCTGCTGCGCCCTCTTGCTCACTTACTCACTTACTCACTTACTCACTTACTCACTTGCATTTTTGCTTGTCTGCAAGATCTGATGCACGCTTTCTTTATGATGTTTTTGAAAATAACGTCCTCACGACAGTTATTTTAATTGTTCGTATGTTTGCCGAAAAAATAACGTCCTGAGGACAGTTAATTTCGACTCTCTCTGCCCAAACAAGCAAAAATCCGCCGAATAACTGCTCTCTCGCAGTTATTCGGCGGATTCGGTAGATCAGGGCGCAAATAACTGCTTTCTCGCAATTATTTGCGTGAAGGGCACTTTTGATCGCGGTCCGGGGCGGAAAAAGCTATGCGGAGGGCGGTTGGCTACGCGGAATCCGGTTGGCTGGGGGCGGCGCCGCATGAATAGCCTTCCTTCTTCCTTCCTTCTTACTTACTTACTTACTTGCTGTCTGCTGTCTGCTGCCTGCTGTCTGCTGCCTGCTGCATGCTGTGTGCTGTCTGCTGCGCCCTCTTGCTCACTTGCTCACTTGCTCACTTGCTCACTTGCTCACTTGCTCACTTGCATTTTTGCTTGTCTGCAAGACCTAATGCACGCTTCCTTAATCATGTTTTTGAAAATAACGTCCTCACGACAGTTATTTGGGTTGTGCGTACGTTTGCCGAAAAAATAACGTCCTGAGGACAGTTAATTTCGACTCTCTCTGTCCAAACAAGCAAAAATCCGCTGAATAACTGCTCTCTCGCAGTTATTCGGCGGATTTGGTAGATCAGGGCGCAAATAACTGCTTTCTCGCAATTATTTGCGCGGAGGGCGCTTTTGAACGCGGTCCGGGGCGGAAAAAGCTGTGCGGAGGGCGGCCCGCCCTCGCCCGCCTACTCCGCTTCGTTCAACGCGCGCAGCAGCGTATGCCGGTTCAGGCGCACGGTGTGCGCCTGGCGCATGCTGCGCATGAACAGCTCGTCGTCGATGCCAAGCTCGACTCGGCTGGCGGGGCCGCCGACGGCGACCAGCAGGCCGCGGATCTCGCCCTCGGACGGCACGTCTTCGAGCCAGCCGCGCAGCGTCTCGCCGTGGCGGTCGATCGCTTCCGGCCGGCCTGCCGGATAGCGGCCGTGCTCGACGGCGCCGTGGTACAGGCGCGCGATTTCGGCGCAGGCGGCGCCGACTTTGGCGCCATGCAGCAGCTGGCGGTTGCCCCGGCGCAAATATTCCATCTCCCAGTAATGGGACAGATGATGTTCTCCGCCGGAAGCGGGGTACGATTGGCCGAGCAGCAGCATCGCCAGGCCCGATTCGATCAGCGCGCTGATCAGCGCGAGGATGCCTTCTTCGGTGCGTCTGCCGATCGCCGTCGAATGTTGGACCGTGACGTCGAGCGCATGCTTCGTCATCTCGTACACACGCTCGTCGAACGATTCTCCGGACAGCAGATGAGACACTTTCCAATCGTACAGCGACGTATATTTGCCGAGCATGTCGCCGAATCCGGCGGCGATCATCTGCTGCGGCGCTTCGCGCAAAATATCCAGATCGGCGTAGATCGCGATCGGCGCGCAGGCCTGCACCGTCTGCTTGACGCCGCGAATGATGATCGGCGCGCCCGCCGACGTGAATCCGTCCACCGAAGGGGCGGTCGGCACCGATACGAACGGCAGCTGCGTCCGATGCGCCGCAAAGCGCGTCACGTCGTGCAGCGTGCCCGAGCCGACGGCGATCAGCACGTCCGCCGCGCCGGGCGGCACCTGCAGCAGCAGCTGCACGATCGAGCGCTCGTCCGCGAGGACGTCGCCCTGATCGTCCGGCAGAATCACGCATACGTCCGGCTCGATCCCTTCTTCGCGGAGCGATTGTTCCAACCGCGAACCCGCTACCCGCTGCGTCGTGCCGTCCACGACCAGCACCGGCCGCTTGAGCCCTCTGCGCTTCAATTCGCCCGCCACCAAATCCAGAGCGCCGGCTTCGAGCACGATCGTATCCAGCACGCCCGACGTTCCTCCTATGACCGGAGCCAGCTCTTGCAGAATCGGCCGCCAATCCGTCGTTACCGTAGACATTGTCATTCCTCCTTCGATGTTTCGGGCGCTGCCCGATAAAAGGTACGTACAACTTGGGCAAAGCAGCAGCAGCTTCTGCTTCCGGACCGATTCTCACGGTACCGTCTTGCAGTCTTCGCCATGTAAGCGTCTCCCAAGTATTCTTTCCCATCTTAGCATATGGACGAGCGAAGCGGCAAAACCGCGCACGATATTCGCTTTTTTCGCTTCGACTTCGTTCACAAGCCCGACATCGCCGCGCAGCGGACAGGCCGGGCTTGCTCGCCTCCTTCGAACGAAGAACAGTCCGAACGCCAAACGCCGGCATGCCGCCTTTTTTCCAATAAGCCATCTATTTTGTTGTAGACCGTCTATTTTATACGCACAAGTCCTTTGGACCGCGATTCGCACCGTCTCTTTGCGCTTTCCCGCTCAGTAGCCGATTTTGATCGACTGTCCTTCGACCGCGATGCCCGGAGACAGCTTCAGGCTCAGCCGCTGGTCTTCGGAGAATCCGATTGTCTCGCCGTCCAGCAGCGTCGCGCCGCAGTCCACGATATACCCCGTAATATGAAAAGTCAGTTCGAACACGTTGACGAGATCTTCGCCCGAACGCAGCACCTCGATCTCTTCGTGCCCGAAATTCCGCAGCCCGACCGTATAGGAAGACACGCCTTCGTCCTCTTCGTACAAGCCGACGAACACCCAGAGCTGCACGGGCAGCTCGCCTTCTTTGAGCAGCATTGCATTGCGCACATACGCTTCCGCAGGCATGACCATCGGCGACATATACATGGCCAGCGCATGCTCCTGCTTCAACAAGCTGCACAGCACCTGCGTAAACAGCACATGTCCGCTTAGCGGATCGGTCACTCCCGACACTTTGACCGTCACATGCGCCCGGTACCCTTCGATCTGCTTCGCGGCTTCGGACCACAGCGGATTGACGTCGCAGCGTTCTTCCACTTCGCTCTCGGGCAGAGGCTCGGTCACCAACTCGCACGATACGCGCAGGCCGTCGGCTTCGAACAGCATCCGGTCGTGCTCGGGCAGCGAGTTGGCTTCGAGATCCCAGTCGTTTTTCATATTGCGAATAAAGCGCGGAAAATCGCACTCGGGTTCGCGCAGCAGCACGAAAGCCCGCAGCGTGCGACCGGACTCGACCGGCCGCTGCCGGCGTTCCCTGCGGATCCGTTCTTCTCCGGGGCGTTCGAATAATTCCATTGCCAAATCTCCTTTTCGTCAGAATGTTATTGAACATATACGGAATGTATAAATATGTAGGTTCGAAACTATCATTACCCCAACAAGCGCAACATTTAGCCTTGAACCGCGTAACTCCTGCCGGAGACTCACGGATATGACGCCAAACCGGGTACAGGGGATCAGACGCATGCCGCTCGAACACGGGTTCGGCCCACCGGTTAATAACCAAAAGTCCAAGTCCCGGAGAAAAAAACGCAAAAAAAAGAAACGTTCCGACGGCTGCCTAAGCGGCAGTCGGGACGTTTCCCGGGTGCGGATAGCGCGCACTCGAATGAGGGGCAGGGGGCGGTCGATCCGTTAGGTGCGACAGGTACGGTAGAGGCGATGGGTACGATCTATACAAGCGATAGGCTCGACAGGATCACTCCGCCCAATACGCTCGCTGCACTCGACCCAGGCGGTCGATCAAGAACGTACCGGCACGATGCGGTACGGCGCGGCTTCCCCGTTCGTTTCTCCCGACTGCTGCGGCTCGATCGTCCAGCCGATCGACAGGACCGGCTCCAGGCGATCGCGTTCGGCCGGCGTCAGTTCCGAAGCGACGCCTTCGATCCCTTCGCTGCGTTCGACTTCCGCTTCGCGGCCGAAAACGATCCGAATCCACGTGTTGATGCCGCCGAGCGTGTTATATTTGATCCGGTACCCTTCGGTCACGGCTCGCTCGAACGTCTCCGGCTGCTCCGCCTGAAGCGTCAGCAGCGGCTCGAAGCTCGGAATCGCTTCGTCCCGCGAAGCGGGCAGGTCTCCCTGCGCGGTACGATGCAGAATTTCTTCGTCCGTGAGCCCGAGCGAGCGCACGCTTTCCAGCACGATCGCGTCCCATTGGGACAGCTTGACGCGTTCGGTCTTGTCCGCCGCGGCCGCTGCAGCTGTCGCGGCGTTCGTCGCGGTCGTGCCGGTCGTCTTTTTCGCCTCGGTCGCCTCGGTCGTCTCGGTCGTCTCGTTTTTCTCGTGGATCTCGTTCTTTTCGGTCATATGCGTGTTCCTCCCTGTGCGCGGTCGGCTTCCGATCCGCCGTTTGTTCCACTGTACCGCAATCCCGCGGCGCTTGTACAGCGCCCCTGCGGCGTGCGCGGGCCGTCCGGTTCGGGGCGCCGCCGAGGGGGAAGCGCCGCCTGCCCTTCCGCCCGGAACGCATGCGGCCGAGCATTGGTGCTATAATAAAACACGATGGTGTCCGGATACGCCAAATCGATAGAAAGAAGCTGAAGCTCCCCATGATTGCCCGGATTTTACTCGACGTCGTTCTGCCCGTGTTCGTGCTCATTATCGCCGGTTCGGTCATGCAGCGGCTGTTCCGGCTCGACCTGTATACGCTGTCCAAAATCAATTTCTATTACATAACGCCGGCCGTCGTGTTCATGAGCCTCTACCAGTCGAATATTTCGATCGAACTGCTCGGCGGCGTGGCGCTGTTCTACAGCCTGTACGTCGGCATCCTGTATGTGCTGTCGTTCGCCCTCACCCGCTCGATGAAATATTCCGGCGGGATGCGGGCCGCTTTTACGAACAGCGTGCTGCTCGACAACTCCGGCAATTACGGCCTTCCAATCAACCAGCTCGTGTTCGCCGGCTCGCCGCTCGCCGCTTCGATTCAGGCGCTGATCATGTCGTTCCAGAGCCTGCTGACGTTCACTTACGGCGTCCTCTCGATTCAGGGAGCCAAACTGAGCGGCAACTACCGCAGCGTCATTATCGGCTTCCTCAAGATGCCGGTGCCGTACGCGCTCGTGCTAGGCTTCGCGTTCCACGCGTTCGCCGTGCCGCTGCCGACGTTCGTGACGCAGCCGCTCGGCTACGTCCAGAACTCGATGGTCGCCATAGCGCTGCTGACGCTGGGCGCGCAGATCGTGAAATATCCGCTGCGGCTCGGGCGGTCTTCGATCTATTTCAGCATGATCCTGCGGCTGATCATTGCCCCTGTGATCGGCTACCTGCTTATTCTCGCGCTGGGCCTGCAAGGACTGCCCGCGCAGGCGCTGCTGATCGCTTCCGGCATGCCGACCGGCGTCAATTCTTCGATTCTGGCCGAAGAATACGACAACGAACCGGACTTCGCCGCCCAGACCGTGCTCGTCTCGACGCTGCTGAACATCGTGACAGTGACAATCCTGATCACGATCGCACAGGGATTGTAGACGCGGCTTCGGCTCTTGGGAAGGGAAGCCTGCTCTGGCGTGTTATCCCGCGCGTTCCCGGTCGCTGAGACATCGCTCACAGCCCCGGCCCGGCCGGAGACGTTATAATGGAGCCGTACGCTCCGACGCAAAAATCCCGCAGCGGAATCCGGAATTTATCCGGCGCTGCGGGATTTTTACGTGCCTTCATGAACCTCTGCATGATTCTCGTCGGACGAATTGGACTTACCGGACATAGTGGACTTGCCGGACTTATCGACCTTATCGGACTTGCCGAACGTACCCGACGGAATAACAAGCGAACCGGTCCGACCCGCGTTCCGAACCTACATCCGGAACGCCGTCGTCTTGTCCAGCAGCCTGCCGGTCATGCGGTTCAGCTCTTCCGAAGACGTGGACAGTTCTTCCATGATCGCCGTCTCCTCATGGATCGAGCTGGCGATCCGCTTCGCTTCTTCCGCGAACAGCACCGCGCGGTCGCTGATCTCGCCCGCGTAGCGGTGCGCCTGATCGACGCGGCCGGTCTGCTGCGAGATCATCGTCTCGATGCCGCGGGCGGAAGACGCCATGCTTCCGACCGAACCGTCCAGCCGTTCGAGCTGCTCTTCGACGGCGCCGGTATGCTTCGATTCCCGGTTCACCCGTTCGCTCTGCTGTTCGATCAGCGTGACGGTGTCCCGCACCTGATCCTGAATGCGGCGAATGCGCTCGCCGATCTGGCCGACCGAATCCGCGCTCTGCTCGGACAGCTTGCGGATCTCGTGCGCGACGACCGCGAAGCCCGAGCCGTGTTCGCCGGCGCGCGCCGCTTCGATCGAAGCGTTGAGAGCCAGCAGATGCGTCTGTTCGGCGATGTCGCGGATCGAACGGTTGATCACTTCGATGTCCGCCGCTTCGCGCTCCAAATGCCCGACCATTTCCTGCGACCGTACGCTTGACGCGGCCAGTTCGCCCATGCCTTCGCGCAGCGAGAAGAAAATCTCCCGCGTCGCGCGCACGGAATCTTCCATGCCGCCCGACAGCCCGATCATTTCTTCCGAACGGCTCTGCATGCCGCGGAACGCACCCAGCATCTCGTCGGCGTTGCGGCGCGAACTCTCGGTCGACTGCTGCTGACGCTCGACGCCTTCATAGATCCGGTCGACGCCGCCGGAGATCTCTTCGATCTGTCCGGCCGCTTCCGTAATCGCGCCGCTCATCATGCGCACGTTCTCGGACGTCACGCCCGCACCGGACGCGATATCTTCGACCATGTCGCGCAGGCTGCCGACCATTTGGCGAAACGCGTCATTGAGCACGGTAATTTCGTCCTGCGCGGTTCTCGACGGCACGTCGACCGCGAGATTGCCGCCGGACACTTCCTGCGCCGTCTGCGCGAGGCGCACGATCGGCTTGGTCAGCAGCCTGGAGACGAGCCAGCCCAGAATGCCGCTCCACATGACGCCCATCAGCAGGATGATCGTCATGTACAGCCAATCCGCCATCGAGCCCGCCACATAATCTTTCAGGAAAAAAATACAAAAAGCGCTCGTTGCATAGGTCACCCCGGAAATCAGGATAAATCCGGCGACCAGTTTGGTACCCAAACTCAGTTTCATCTTCGTTCTCCCCCGCCTCTTCGATTCCGTGCCTCTCCGCCCGCGATAGCTGCGCGCGGCAGGCACGCTGCACCGACCCCACCGCCAAGCGCCGATTCCCCCCGGAAGCGGAACTTGGCGGGATACAGCCGCCTTTTCTTCTTCTATATCGTCTTTGCGCAAGACGCAATGAATAAAAGACGAAATTTACTAGACATGTCAGCTATCTACATGAGTCGATTATCCCATACGAGCCGGGCATATTGAACCCCTTTACCAAAAGAAAAAGGTCCTTTCCCGAGGGAAGGACCTTTTTGCATGTTTGCTTTTTTTGCCTGCTTAGCGTTTGTCGTGCCAGAAATTGACGGGCGTCATGCCCGAGTCGATCACTTCGAACGTATATCCTTTGCTTTTGAGCGTCTTGAGCACTTCCGGAAGCACTTTGAGGGTCGCCGCCTGATCGTGCATGAGGACGACGGGAACCGTTCCCTGCCGCTCCAGCGTGTTGATCTGGTCGAGCACGCTGCGAATGACGCGGGTATGGTCGGCTTTGTATTTCCAGTCTTCCGAATCGACGTTCCAGTCCCACAGACGGAAGCCGGCGGACAGCACTTTATCGCGGTAAGCTTGCTTGAAATACGGCTTGCTGCCGTACGGCGTGCGGATCAGCGACGATTTGACGCCGGCCGCTTTGTAGAGCGCGTCGTTGTCCTGCTTCATTTCCGCAAGCGCGGATTCCGGAGACGCATAGAACTTGTTCTTGACGTGCGTCATGCCATGCAGGCCGGCCGCGCTGCCGGAAGCGATCAACCGTTTGACCGATTTCGGATACGAAGCGATGTTCGGTCCGAGCATGAAGAACGTTCCGCGAGCATCGTATTGGGCCAAAATATCGAGCAGCTCGTTCGTATGGGCCGTAGGACCATCGTCGAACGTCAGGTAAATCGGCTTGGACGAGACCGGCTTGGACGTCTGCGGCTTGTCCTGCGGCTTGCCGGGTTGTTGACTCGGCTTCGCGCGGTTCTGCTCAATGAAGCTTTGCAGGTTCAGCTTCTGCTTGCCGCTCGTAATACGGACAAGCGGCACGCTCGCGTCGTAAGCGATCGCGTAATTGAACGTTCCCTTGAACAGCGACACCGGAACCATCAGTCGTCCCGCGCTGACGTAGGTTTTGAGGGAAGACGTCTTGGCGCCGCTGACCGCCTGCTGCTTGCCCGGGACGATGACGATGCTGTGCTTGCTGCCGGACACGAGAACCTGCTCGGTCGTGCCGCCGACTTTGAGCTGCAGCTTCTGAGCCGTCTCGCGCAGCGGCACGTACACCGACCCTGCGTTCATCTCGGCTTTGATTCCTGTCAGTTCGTCATTGTAACCGAGCAGAATCTCGCGGGTGCCGGCCGCTTCGGTCTTCAGTGGCGCCGCCGCCAGCAGCAGCACGGCCACCAGGAACATCAAGCCGCCGGTTCTCAACATGCGCTGCCAATCGATCTTTTTCATTTCGCTTACCTCCGTTTTTTTCCGGCGGGACGATCTTTTCGCACAAGGGATCGTCCAAGAGGCCGGATTGTACGGAATCTTCATGCGGGTGCTTCGACTGCTTATGCCCGGCTCCAACTCCTGTGTCCCAGTATAGAGAGAGGGATAAGGCTATGTCTTTACACTCCGGTTAAAATAGGTTACAGATTGTTTGAATTTTCGCCTTTTTTCGACTAATCGCGTTTTTAGTAAAATGGTCCTACCTATTTATTTAACGAGCACGGCAATTTCCTATTCACTGCTGAAAACAATTTTCCGAAATATACTTTAGACACAAGTTAGACACTTGAGAAACGCACGACCCCGTCGCCCGCCGCTCCGCCACTTGACACACAATTCCGCGTTTTCCTTGCTTTCATTCTTTTCATTCCTCAAATCCATATGTAAAAAAAGATTTAAGGAAAAATTCATGAACTTTTTGTGAAAGTGTGATATTGTAAATTTACATTCATAGAAGAGGTGACTTCACATGCCAATGCAAAACCGAGTCCAAGAACTGAGAAACCTGCTGCCACAAGAACACAAGGGCATTTCGTCCTACGTCGAGCATGCTCTCATATCGATCGATCAACTCGTTGAACAACATCGCTGCGAGAACGCCGCACTTGCCATTTACGGAGACCGCATCAACGGAAACGAAGAGCGCGTATATTTCGACACCATCTCGCAAATCAAGGCGGATCTGCTCGCTACGCTCGAAAAAACCGTACAAGATGCGCTGCACACCGGCGATAAGAACTGGAGCAAACATTACAAAGACGGAATCAAAGGCTGAGCCGTATGAAAAACGACAGGAGTCGTTTACCCGAAAAAGAGACCTGACTTCCAACAACGCGTTGGGAAGCCGGGTCTCTTTTGTATGTCCGGACCCGAAAATCGAAGCCCGGCAGCTCCGGGAACGATTCGGTTACGGCATATGTCAAAATCTTAAGAATTTTTCTGAAATACGGTCGGGCTGCGCTCAGACGATGTCCAGCGGAACTTTGCGCCCCGGAGCCGGGAAAGCCTGTTCCAACTGGGCTATGTCCTCGTCGCTCAAGCACAGCCGCGCGGCCGCCGCATTTTCGAGCACATGCCCGGGACTCGATGCTTTGGGGATGGCGAGCGCATCGCCGCTTCGGATGACCCAGGCCAGCAGCACCTGGGCCGGCGTCGCTTCGAGCCGCTTCGCCACCCGGCGCACTTCGGAACTCTCCATCAGTTCGCGGCGGAGCGATCCGCCCTGCGCCAGCGGGCAGTAAGCCATGATCGGCATGCCGACGCGCCGCTGCCACGGCAGCAGATCATGCTCGATGCCGCGCGAACCGAGGTGATACAGCACCTGGTTGATCTCGCAGCCACGGCCTTCGGGCGCCGTCCACAGCTCTTCCATGTCCGCCGTATCGAGGTTCGAGACGCCCCAACGCACAATTTTGCCGCTTTGCTTCAGCTTCTCCATCGCTTCGGCCGTCTCGGCGAGCGGCACGCGGCCGCGCCAATGCAGCAGATACAGGTCGAGCCGATCCGTCTCAAGGCGCCGCAGGCTATTCTCGCACGCTTCGACGAGCTTCGCGCTTCCGGCATGGCTCGGCAGCGCTTTGCTGACGAGAAAAGCTTCGTCGCGCCGTCCGCGGAGCGCCCGGGCCACGACGCGTTCCGCGCCGCCGCTGCCGTACATCTCCGCCGTGTCGATCACGGTCATGCCCAGATCGAGGCCGAGGCGCAGCGCGTCGGCTTCCCGCTCCGCTTCCTGTTCGACTTCGCCCATGTACCAAGTGCCCTGCCCGATTGCCGGCAGCGGCGTGCCGTCCGCAAGCTTGATCGTCCGCTGTTCAAGTGCCGCGCGGATCTCTTCCGTGTTCCGTTTATCCATTGTGATCCTCCTTCGCGTTCCCTGTGTGGCTGCTGCGGGAACCTGTCTGTACTATATAAACAACTCTCCCCAACCACTATCGGGCAAATTAAAACGGGGAGCCTTCAGGCTCCCCGTTCGGTCAATTCCGCGTCGTCACCGGCAAACGGAGCCGGCTCGCTCGCGAACAGCACGCCCGGCGGAAGCGGACGGCTGAAATAATAGCCCTGGAATTCCAGGCAGCGCTGGTCGGTCAAAATGTCCAGCTGCCCTTCCGTCTCGATGCCTTCGGCGATGACGTCCATGCCGAGACTGTAGGCCATGGCGATGATCGTCTTGACGATCGCCTGTTCGCTGCCGCTTTCTTCGAGCCGCATGACGAACGAGCGGTCGATCTTCAGGCGGCTGATCGGCAGCACGCTCAAATAGCTGAGCGAGCTGTAGCCGGTGCCGAAATCGTCGAGGCTCAGCCGAATGCCCAGACCGTTCAGGCGTTTCATGATCTCGATCGAAGCCGAAGCGTCCATCATCATGCTCTCCGTAATCTCAAGCTCCAGATATTTCGGTTCCAGCCCGGTCTCGACGAGAATGCGCTCGACCTCGAACTCCAGGTCCGGCTGGTGGAACTGCTGCGTCGACAAGTTGACCGAGATCGGCACTTTCGGACGCCCTTCGTCGTGCCAGTTCTTGGCCTGCCGGCATGCTTCGCGCAGCACCCAGCTGCCGATCTCAACGATCAGGCCCGTCTCTTCGGCGATCGGAACGAACCGGCCCGGCGGAATCATGCCGCGCACCGGATGATGCCAGCGCAGCAGCGCCTCCATGCCGATCAATTCGCGGCCCGGCATCCGATACTGCGGCTGGTAATGCACTTCCAGCTCGCCGCGTTCGATCGCTTTGCGCAGATCCGTCTCGATCTCGATCTTGAACAGCAGTTCTTCGTCCAGGTCGGCGGAATAGAAACGGTACCCGTTCTTGCCTTCGCGCTTCACTTCGTACATCGCGGAGTCGGCGTTCTTGATCAGTTCCTCGCGGTTCTCCCCGTGCTCCGGGTACATGGCGATCCCGATACTTGCACTGACGTAAAAATCGTTGTCCTTGAGCGTGTACGGCACCTGGATCACCGAGACGATCCGCTGCGCCAGCTGCGCGATCTCGTCGATCGACGCAAACGAATGGCAGATCAGCGCGAACTCGTCGCCGCCCATCCGCGACAGCGTCGCTTTTGCCGGATCGATAACTTCGCAGATGCGCTGCCCGACCTTCTGGAGAAAAGCGTCGCCGTACGCATGGCCGAGCGAATCGTTGATCATCTTGAAGCGGTCGATATCGAGCACCATAACGGCCAGACGGCCTTTGCCCTGCTGCAATTCGATCCGCTCCTGCACGATCGTATTGAACTGCCGGCGGTTCGGCAGATTGGTCAGCTCGTCATGGTAGGCCAGGTGTTCGACTTTGGCCTGCGTCAGCTTCTGCTCGGTAATGTCGCGCACGATCAAGTGGGTGCCGGTCACTTCCCCGTCGACGCTCACAGGCACGCCGACGACGCCCAGATGGATCGCCTGCCCGTTCGGATGCACGATCTGCGTCTCGTAGGCGAGCGATTCCATCAGCATCGATTCCTGGTGGTGTTCCTTCGCTTTTTTGTACGCGTCGGGATGGAAAAACTGCTGAAGCACCGTGATCGGACGGCCGATATAGTCGCCTCTTTGCGAACCGGTCATGTTCAAAATGGCGGGATTCATATCGGTCACGATGCCCCGCATATCGATCGAGATGATGCCGTCGGTGTTGTTCTCGTACAGCGCGCGGTACCATTTCTCCTGACTGCGGATCATTTTGTCCTTCTGGTTCAACCGGCCGTTGATAAACGCGCCGTAAATCGTAAAGCCGATCAGCAGCATGCTGCTCAGCGCAATGATCAGGGCCAGACTCTGCATATCGACCTGGTCTCCGCCCATCGCGACCGGATTGTGTTCGTGGATATGGAAGTCCGCGGCCGCCATGCCCGTGTAGTGCATGCCGGCGATCGCCACGCCCATAATAAGCGCGCTGCTGATTTTGTGGAGCAGCACGCTGCCTTCTTCCCTAAGCTTGCGCATCAGCGCAAGCGCCGCGATCGAGGCGGTCAGCGCGATCACGACGGACAGCGCGACCAGCCACGGATTGTAGGTGATCTTCATCGCCATCGCGGACATGCCCACGTAATGCATGTCGACCACGCCGGAAGCGAGCAGCAGCCCGCCGAGCAGCAGCGAACGCCACGTGAGCGTCTTGCGTGTGACGGTCCACAGCGCGATGAACGAGACGAGGATCGGCACGATCATCGACAAGATGACGATCGGAATATTGTAAGTCATCTTCATCGGCAGCTGCAGGGCGAGCATGCCGACAAAGTGCATCGACCAGATGCCGAGCCCCATCGACACGGCGCCGCCGGCCAGCCAAAATACGCGCAGCCTGCCGTGCGCCAGATGGATTCTGCCCGCCAGATTGAGCGCCGAATAAGACGCGAGAACCGAAATGATGCAGGAGACAAGGACCAGACCCGGGTTATAAGTACCCTGTACGATTTCCATGCGCTCCTCCTTTCCAATCTTTGATTTTGCAAGTTTTGATTTTGGACGAATGTTCACCTATGGGGTATATCGGCAGAACGAGACTTTTTGTGCAGCAAACGCCGCAAAACGCCGCCGCGCCGGGCGACGCGCCTTCATTCGCCGCGTTCGTCTTCCAGATAGAACCGCAGTTCCGTATAGATCTCGACGATTTCCCGCATCGGCATGCGCACGAGGCCGCTGGACGAAGGCGCGACGAAGTCGATGACGCCGTCCACTTCGGATTCCTTCTGGAAGCCCCAGGATGCCTTTTTGCGGCCCGTAAATTCCGTATAGACGCCTTTGCCCACGTAGCAGGCGACGCCCGGCAGATAGCGAGACAGCTTCGTCCGCAAAATCTCGCGCCCTGCCCGGTATTCCTCGCGCGCGATGTCTTCGACGCCCCGGGTAGGCCGGGCGACGATATTCGTGAAGCCGTAGCCGAGCTTCAGCAGGTCTCCGTCTTCCCAGGGCGCATAGCGGCGGGAAGTCAGCCCCGAAGCTTCGAGAATCCGCCAAAAATTGTTGCGCGGATTCGCGTAATGGTGTCCGGTCTCGCCGGAGCGCAGACTCGGATTGAAGCCGATGAACAGAACGGACAAGCCGTCGTCCAGATGATCGTTGATGTCCGGCATGAGAAGCGCACGCTCCTTGTCTTTGTTGGAAAAAATAATGGGCCGACCTTGTTATTCGGACCTTTGATGGTCGAAAGTGGGGCTATCGGAAGTCCCGCCGGTTGGGCAGCGGAAGTCAAACGTACCAAGGAAGCGAGCGATCGGCCCGCTTCCTTGGTACGCAGGCCGAAGCCTGCCGGTTCACTTTACAATCCGCATTTTTAGCGGTACCGTTAAGGGATGAATCCTTTTCTTCATTCGCTTACTTTTTCGCTACCCATTTATCATACAAGGAGTGGATCGCATGTACCAGCCGCACCCCATTTCCCATGAGTCCGACGCCGGGTCCGAAGCTTCTTCGGGCCGCGTGCTTGTCGTGACCGCCGTCGACGCCGAACGCGAAGCGGTGCTTGCCGGACTTGGCGGCGACGACCGTTTCGACGTCGTCGCCGCCGGCGTCGGCGTCGCCGCGGCGGCGGCCGGCACGGCTATCGCGCTGTCGCGCGGCCGCTATGCGCGCGTCGTGAGCGCGGGCATCGCCGGCGGATTCGCCGGCCGGGCGGCGATCGGATCGATCGTCGTCGCAAGCGCGATGACTGCCGCGGACCTTGGATCGGACAGCCCGGACGGCTTCCTGTCCGTAGACGCGCTCGGGTTCGGCTCGGCCGTCATCGCGGCCGATGCCGAGCGCTCGGCCGCCCTGCTCGGCGCGCTCGGCGAGGCCGGATTGGCCGCGTGCCTCGGCCCGGTGCTGACGGTGTCCACGACGACCGGCACGCTGGAAGGCGCGCAATCTTTGGCTGCGCGCGTGCCCGGCGCGGCGGCCGAAGGCATGGAAGGCTTCGGCGTCGCGGAAGCCGCCCGGCAGTTCGGCCTGCCCGCGCTGGAAGTGCGCGCAATCTCGAACGCGGTCGGCCCGCGCGATCGCGGCGCTTGGAAGATCGGCGAAGCGCTGGGCGCGCTTCGCACCGCAAGCTCACTATTCCCGGAGGTGTTTTTCGCTTGAAGATCGCATTTTCCCCTTGTCCCAACGATACGTTCGTGTTCCATGCCTTGACGCACGGCCTGGTCGAAGGCGCGCCGGAACTCGAAGTCACTTATGCCGATATCGATATTACGAATAATTGGGCCGCCGCCGGCGAAGGTCCGGAAGTCATGAAGATTTCCTACGCCGCGCTTCCGTGGGTGCTGCAGGATTACGCCCTGATTCCGTGCGGCGGAGCGCTCGGCCGCGGCTGCGGCCCGCTCGTGCTGACGAAGGAAGCCGGGGAGCCGGCAGCTCTTGCGGGCAAACGCATCGCCGTGCCGAGCGAACGCTCGACCGCGTATTTGCTGTTCCGTCTCTGGGCGGCGCAGGCGATTCCCGGCGGGATCGGCGAAGTGGTCGTTATGCCGTTCGACAAGATCATGCCGGCCGTACAGAGCGGCGAGATCGACGCGGGGCTGGTCATCCACGAAGCGCGCTTCACGTACGGGAACTACGGCCTGCACAAGCTGGCCGACATGGGCGACTGGTGGGAAAGCGACACCGGCCTGCCGATTCCGCTCGGCGCGATCATCGCCAAACGCGGCAGCATCGATGCCGGCGCCGTCGCCGCATGGGTCCGGTCTTCGGTGCAGTACGCCTGGGCGCATCCCGAAGCTTCCCGCGACTACGTGCTTGAACACGCGCAGGAGATGGATTCGGATGTCGCCGACTCGCATATCGACCTGTACGTTAACGAGTTCACGGCAGACCTCGGCGAAGACGGCTACGCCGCGATCCGCTCCCTGCTGACCCGGGCCGCCCGCGAAGGACTGGTCCCGGCTTTCGACGAACGGCTGCTGTATCCCGCCTGACCGGAACGGTTTTCGGAACACTTTTCCAAAAAGCCTTCGGCTCAACGGCTCGCAGCATCACTTCGGCTGTCGCCGCAAGAACAGTATCGCTGTCCGCACACGAAAACCCCCGATTCTCCTGCGGAGAACCGGGGGTTTTGGCGCGGCTTGAGGCCGACTCAGCGGTACAGTTCCGGACGGCGGTCGTCGAAGACCGGAATATGTCCTCTCGTCTCCGCCACGGCTGCCGTATCGATCTCGCCGCTCAAAAGTTCGTCTTTTTCCCCGGCTTCGGCCGTAATTTCTCCCCAGGGATCTATAATCATCGAATGGCCGGCAAAATCGTGGTCCGGGTCGCTTCCGCTGCGGTTGCAGGCGACGACCCAACACTGGTTCTCGATTGCCCGGGCCATCAGCAGCGCGCGCCAGTGGTCCAGCCGCTCGATCGGCCATTCCGCCACGACGAACAGCACCTGCGCCCCGTCACTCATATGCGCGCGAATCCATTCGGGAAACCGGATATCGTAACACACGACGCCCGCGCTCGGAATGCCGTCCAGCTCGAACAATCCTTTTTCCGCACCGGTCTGCAGATGCAGATGCTCGTCCATCAACTGGAACAGATGCGCTTTGTCGTACTCCACGCACAGACTTCCTTCGCGGTCGTAGATCAGCAGCGTATTGAACACGCCCTGCGCCGTGCGCTTGGCCGTGGAGCCGCCCACCAGATGGACGCCGTGCTTGCGGGCCGTTTCCGCGAGGAACGTTTTGGCGCGCCGCGCTTCGTCTTCCGCGATTTCGTCCAGCCGTGTCAGATCGTATCCGATCGTCCACAGTTCGGGCAGCACGATCAGATCCGGCTTCTCTTCCATCGCACGCTCGATCCGTCGTTCGACCTCTGCATAATTGCGCTCCGGATCGCCGTACGCGATGTCGTACTGAATGCACGTTATTTTCCATTTCACCATGATGTGGCCTCCTGTTCCCAGCCGCATGCCGTTTCCGCGGCTTGACGTTCCCTTTAAGCCTATAGGTCGAACCGTTCGATTGCAAACGCTCCCACCGTTGACACTCCCGTACGGGCATGCGATAATGCAAAAATATGCACCTTTTCATAGCATCAACCGAACATCTTATCAAGAGCAGGCGGAGGGACCAGCCCGATGAAGCCCGGCAACCGACCCCATCAGGGGCACGGTGCTAATTCTTGCACGTTTGTTATCACGCCCGCCCCTGCGGAGCGTAGGCAAACGGAGAGATAAGAAGAGACTTCCGCTTATTCGAGCCTCTTCCTATCTTACGGGAAGAGGCTTTTTCGCGTCTCTTCGATTCGCCCGACTGCCCATCGTCTCGCCGCTTGTCATAAGTCCGGTCCCTGCCGGTTCTTATACCGGCGATCCTGCGCGCCGCATATCGCGGAGGAGACGCCGGCCGGACGCGGTCACGCATCCGGAAAACGCCCCGTCGTCCAAGTCCCGCGCCGGCAGCTGTCCGGATCGGCATGCTGCATGATCGATCCCGGCTGCAAAGTACGCATGATTCCATCCTCAAATGCAATCATCCGGACCGCCGGCGCTTCAGGAACGGAAGTCCGTCGAACGACCAAGCTTTCCCGGCTTGATCGTGCGGCGGGCTTTTTTCCGTGTCCGTTTTCTTGCGCTTTGCCTTGCGTTTTTTTGCTCTGTTTCGTGCCGCCTTTTAAATTCTGGAATTCTTTTCCTTGTTTTGCCCATAAAAGGGTTCTTCGATTTTCACGGGGTTTATGTATAAAATAAGACCTTTTCTCCGCAGTCCGACTCCCTCCTGCGCCGTCGTTCGCCCGCCTGTTCCTTGATCCTATTCGATACGGAGGCGATTTCCATGAAATTCGGTACGCAAGCGAAACTACGCGTCGGTTCCTCCCTCGTCGTCCTGCTGTTGGCCGCCGGTTCTCTCGGTTCGGCCGTGTCCGCCGCTTCTCCGACCGCCGCCGCTTCGCAGGAAGCGCGGACCGCGCTGCGCGTCAGCGTGACCGATGCCGTGACCGGCCGCCCGCTGCAGGACGTGGCCCTTACGCTGTATTGGGCCGATACGGCTTCGAACCGCGCCAACGGGCGAACGCCCGGGCAGGCGGTCGCGGGAACGGTATCCGCTTCGACCTCGGCGGACGCCGGGCTGTCCGAACAGTGGATCGAACCGGGCGACTACGCGATCGTCGGCGAGAAGGCCGGCTATCTGCCGTTCGACAGCCGAACGGCCAAACCGGCTTCTTCGGCGAACGCGCGGCAGGCAGACGGCGCGGCGGTGCGCGCGGCAGGCTCCGGGCCGATCGCGTACGCTTTCGCGCTGACGCCGGCGCGGCATACGTATCCCGCCTACATGAACGGCTATACGGACGGAACGTTCCGGCCCGAACAAAACCTGATCCGCGCCGAACTGGCCGTCATCTTGCAGCGGACGATGAGCGCGGAAGCTTCTTCTTCCGGCGCCGATTTCCGCGATATCGCGCCGGATAAATGGCTGACCGCCGGCGTGTCGCTGGCCGCGGCCAAAGGCTGGATGCAGGGCACGGGCGGCGCGCGCTTCGAACCGGAGCGCGACGTGACCCGGGCGGAAATGGCCCAGATTCTGGCCAACGTCTACGCCTGGCCAACGACCGGACCGGAGTCGGCGTTCGGCGATACGCGGGGACACTGGGCGTCCGCCGCTATTGCGGCCGCTGCCGCGAACGGCGCGATGGACGGTTACCCGGACGGCAATTTCCGTCCGGACCGTCCGGTCACGCGAGCCGAGACGGCCGCGCTGCTCAACCGGCTGACCGACCGCCCCGCGGACGCCGGGCTGCCGATGACGTGGAGCGACGTCCCGCCGTCGTATTGGGCTTACGGCGACGTCATGGCCGCGTCGCTCGACCACACGCCGAGCAGGGCGCGCTGAGCGTCGGGTGCTGGCGGGATAGCGATAGGGCCGCGGAGCGACGCATAGCACAGCGCGGCGCAGCGTCAAGCACGGAGCGAAGCATGGCCCGAAGCACAGCGTCAAGCACGGAGCACGGCGCAGCATAATAAAGCACGAACCGTGGCGCTGATCGAAAAACGGATCGAAGCACGGACCGAAGAATGACGAAAAACCGCTGTTCCCCCGGCAGATGCCGTGGGGAAAAGCGGTTTTTGGCGTGCGCGGAACCGCCGGACGATTCCGGTTCGAACCGGGTGCAGTTCCGATTCAATCGGGTTCCAAGCCGGTTCGGACCGGCTACGGCTCTCTTCGAACCGGCCATAGGCCCCGTTATCCGTTATCCTTTACAATAAGCTCCGCAGCCGTTCCGATCGATTCCGATCGGTTCAGATCAATTCCGATCGGTCTCGACCGGTTCAGACTTCCCCGGCCATCTCGCGCTGGAACCGGGCAATCGCTTCGTAATCGTCTTTGAGGCTGCGCGAGACGGAGATGAAGATCGGCAGCAGATGCTTGTAGACGGCGGCGTTCTCGTCGATCGGCTCGTGCCGGTGCGTGCCGCCGATCATGCCTTCGACGACGTCGAGCGAATCGACGCGGCCGAGCGCGTACAGCCCGAGTACCGCCGCGCCGAGGCAGGAGCTCTCGAAGCTTTCCGGCACGACGACTTCCTGATCGAAAATGTCCGCCATCATCTGGCGCCACAGCGGCGAGCGGGCAAATCCGCCGGTCGCATGAATCTTCTGCGGACGGCCGATCTGTTCTTCCATCGCGAGCATGACCGTGTACAGGTTGAAAATGACGCCTTCCAGCACGGAGCGGATCATATGCTCTTTGCGGTGGTTCATCGTCAAGCCGAAAAACGATCCCCGCGCATCGGGATTCCACAGCGGCGCGCGTTCTCCGGTCAGGTACGGATGGAACAGCAGCCCTTCGCTGCCCGGGCGCACCTGTTCGGCGATCCGGGTCAGCACTTCGTACGGATCGATGCCGAGCCGTTTGGCCGTCTCGACTTCCGAAGCCGCGAATTCGTCGCGCACCCAGCGAAACAACATCCCGCCGTTGTTGACCGGTCCCCCGATCACCCAGAGCCCGTCCGCCAGCGCGTAACAGAAAAAGCGGCCTTTGGGATCGGTCAGCGGACGGTCCACGACGGTGCGGATCGCCCCGCTCGTTCCGATCGTCGCCGCGACGACGCCCGGGCGGATCGCTCCGACGCCGAGATTGGACAGCACGCCGTCGCTTGCGCCCACGATAAACGGCGTATCGACCGCCAGACCCAGTTCGCTGGCCGCCGCCGGCTGCAGGCCGTGCATGACATGGGTCGTCGGCACGAGCCGGGACAGCCGTTCCGGCGTGACGCCGGCCACTTCCAGCGCTTCCTTGTCCCAATCGAGCAGTTCCAGATTGAACAAGCCGGTCGCGGACGCGATCGAATGGTCGATGACGTAATCGCCGAACAGCTTGAAGAACACGTATTCCTTGATCGACACGAAGCGGGCGGAACGGTCGAACCAATCGGTCTGGTCATGCCGAAGCCAGAGCAGCTTCGCAAGCGGCGACATCGGATGGATCGGCGTGCCGGTCCGGGCGTAGATGCCGTCTCCGTTCAGTTCGGTCTTCAGCTTCTTCGTCCAGGCGGCGCTGCGGTTGTCCGCCCACGTCAGGCAGCTTGTGACCGGAACGCCGTTTGCGTCGACGCCGATCAGGCTGTGCATGGCGGAGCTGAACGACAGCAGCAGAATTTGCTCCGGCCGCGCCTGCGCTTTGCGCACCGCGCCTCCGATCGACGAGAGGACGGCGCGGTAGATTTCGTCCGGGTCCTGCTCCGCTACCGAAGGCGACGGGGTATGCAGCGGGTACCCGACGTTCTCCTGCGCGACCACCTTGCCTGTCTCTGTAAAAACGACCGCTTTCGTGCTGGTCGTGCCGATATCGACGCCAATCATCATTTTTTCGCTCATAGTGTGGCGACCCTTCTTTCCGAATGCGGCAAAGCAGGCCGAAGAACCCGGCCCACTTCCGCCTGCTTATTTTCCGTTTCCGGCTGTGACATCAAACGAACACGCTCAAGATAAGAATAAAGATTAATGCGACGACCGACAAGATCGTCTCCATCGCTGTCCACGATTTCAGCGTTTGAATAACGGTCATGCCGAAAAATTCCTTGATCATCCAGAACCCGGCATCGTTGACGTGCGACAGCACAAGCGAACCCGCGCCTGTCGCCAGCACCACCAGTTCGATATTGACCCCGGTCGACACGGCGAGTACCGGAGCGACGATGCCGGCCGCCGTCGTCATGGCTACGGTAGCCGAACCGGTCGCGACGCGGATCAAAGCCGCCACGAGCCAGGCGAACAAGATAACGTTGATATTCGACTGGTTCGCCAACGCCGCGATCGCGCCGCCGACTCCGCTGTCGATCAGCACCTGCTTGAATGCTCCGCCGCCGCCGATAATCAAAATGATCGAAGCGGTCGGCGCGAGGCAGTCGCTCGTGAATTTGGAAATGTCCGCTTTCGTGAAGCCGCGGGCGAATCCCAGCGAGTAAAACGAGAACACGGCCGAGATCAGCAGCGCGATCACTTCATGGCCGATGAATTCCGCAAAGTGCGTGAACCCGCTCGTACCCGCGGGATCGACGATGCCCGCGATCGAGCCGACCAGCATCAGCAGAACCGGAAGCAAAATCGTGAACAGCGTAATGCCGAAGCCCGGCAGGCGATCCGAACTTTTGGCCGAGAATTGGTCGGCCAGCTCGGACGGCGGCGTTACGAGAATGCGTTTGCCGATAAACTTGCCGAATACCGGACCCGCGATGATAGCGGTCGGAATCCCGACGATCATCGCGTACAGGATCGTTTTACCCAGATTCGCATCGAATGCGTCAATCGCGATCATCGGCGCCGGATGCGGCGGAACGAGGCCGTGCACGGTCGACAGGCCGGCGAGGATCGGAATGCCGACATGCAGCAGCGACATGCCCGTCTTGCGGGCGACAAGGAAGATGATCGGGATCAGCAGAATCACGCCGACTTCGAAAAATACGGGAATGCCGACGATAAAACCGACGATGACCATCGCCCAGTGCACACGCTTCACGCCGAACTTGTCGATCAGCGTATTGGCGATTCGTTCGGCGCCGCCGGATTCGGCCATCATTTTGCCGAGCATCGTGCCGAGACCGATCACGATCGCGATCGTGCCCAGCGTGCCTCCAAGCCCTCCGGTAACCGACTTGATCAGTGTTTGCGCTTCCATCCCCGACAGCAAACCGAGCATCAATGCGGACATGAGGAGCGTCACGAACGGGTTCCATTTATACTTGGCAATCAACAGTACGAGAAAAACGATAGCGACTGCCGTCCATATGAGCAGCGTCGTATTGTGGCTGAGTCCGAATAAGCTTTCCATAAAGTCCTCCTTCAGAATTGACGGATCCGTCTGCGGATCGCGTAAGAGTCATTGCGTAACGCTTACAACATTTTCGGTAAACCGATGGGCTCCGGTATACTTGTCGACAAGTTGAACCGAACGAAGATGCAGCCTTCCTTATCAAGGAAGACTGCGATCCAGCGTTTCGCCGGAATCGTCGAAATAGGTTTTGACGACTTCCCGGATCCGGTCAGCGCTGCCCGAACGCAATCCTTCGATTACCGTCCGGTGCTTTTCCGCGACCCATTCCATCCGCTCTTCGCCCTGCTTGAACCCTTTTTCCGTTGTCAGCAAAATGACCGTCATGACGATAGGGCGAATACTGTTCCATAGATGCCGGATTCGCGTATGTTCGGCTTCCGTGACGATGCGTTCATGGAACGAAAAATCCTGGTAAGCGAACTCCACGTAATCGCCATGCTTGATCGCAAGCTTCATCCGGTCGATCGTCTGCTGAAGCTGCGCGACCAATAACGAATTGTCGTGATCGGCCAGCCGCTGCTGGGCGAAACTCTCGATCAGGTAGCGCACGTCGTACAGCTCCTTCACGTCTTCCAGGGTCAGGCCGACGACGACCGCCCCCATGCGCTCAAGGCGGATCAAGCCTTCGCCGGCCAGCATTTTGAGCGCTTCGCGCACGGGCGAACGGCTGGTCCCGAACGTTTCCGCCACGCGGTTTTCCGAGATGATCTCGCCGGGAGCGATCTCTTCGTTGATAATCTGCAGCCGAAGCCGGCTCGCGATCGACTCGCCGAGCGAAGAACCCTGGAGCCAAGCGGAAGGATATTGCATGGTCAAACCTCCGTTAACGAATTGGCCCGCCGAAAAACGAATCTTCCTTTTTTTCGGCAAAGGCGCTTCCCCTGATTTTAGCACAGTTCGGGAACGAATTCCGTTTCGGCCCACAGCTCCGAAAGATCGCTCAGTCTTCCTTCACGACGGCATGGCCGCCGAATTCGTTGCGCAGCGCCGCGACCACTTTGCCGTGGAACGTATCGTTCTCCAGCGAGCGGTAGCGCATCAGCAGCGACAACGCGATGACCGGCGTGCTTACTTCGAGATCAAGCGCTTCCTGGACCGTCCATTTGCCTTCGCCGGAACTCTGCATGACGCCGCGGATTTCGTCGAGATTCGGGTCTTTGGAAAAAGCGTTCTGCGTCAGTTCCATGAGCCAGCTGCGGATCACCGAGCCGTTCGACCAGACGCGGGCCACCGCTTCGTGATCGTAATCGAACGCGCTTTTCTCCAACACTTCGAATCCTTCGCCGATCGCCTGCATCATGCCGTATTCGATGCCGTTATGCACCATTTTGAGATAATGCCCGCTTCCGCTCGGTCCGGTGTACAGATAGCCGTTCTCGACCGCCAGGTCCCGGAACAGCGGCTCGATCGTCGCGAACGCGTCCTTGTCGCCGCCGATCATGAAGCAGCCGCCGTTCTGCGCGCCCGACATGCCGCCGCTCGTGCCCGCGTCGAAGAACAGGATGCCTTTGCGGCCCAGCGTCTCCGAGCGGCGAATCGAATCTTTGTACTGCGAGTTGCCGCCGTCGATAATGATGTCGCCTTCTTCCAGCAGCTCCGATAGTCCTTCCAGCACGCCGTCGACGATCGGTCCGGCCGGGACCATGACCCATACGACGCGCGGTTTCGCCAGCTGCCCGACCAGTTCGGCCACGGATTCCGCGGCGATCGCGCCTTTGCCGGCCAGTTCCCGCCCCGGCTCCGGATTCACGTCGTTCACGACGACCTCGTGCTGGTTCTCCAGCAAGTTCAAGACCAGATTGTATCCCATTTTGCCAAGCCCGATCATTCCGATTTTCATCTGAATCACTCCTCCTGTATACCTGTATACAACTGATGTCCGTATTTTAACCCTTTTGCCTTGAATTTGTAAAGAAAACAGGACGGTTCCCGCTGCCGGAAGGCCGTCCTGCTGATCCATGTGCGGGGTTGGCGGTCGTTCAGGACAACTTTTCGCCTTTGCCGCTCAAAATTTTCATGATGCCGTTCTCGTAGCCGACCTGGTACACGGACCGATACGTGGAGTACACCGTCCCCGCGTCCGTGATTTCTTCGGCGGTGATGAAGATCGTCACTTCCGTATTGCCGTCGACCGGCGCCGAATCGATCGAATTGATCACGACGGAGAGCGTATTCGTATAACCGTTCGCGAAATCCGCATAACCGGTCCCTTTTTGCCAACGACTGCCCAGCAGCGCGTACGCTCCGCCGTAATTCCAGCCCGACAGCTCGTCGTAAAAAGCCTGCACCGTATATTCCGCCTGATCCTGCGCCGCTGCCTGCTGGGCGGCCTGATTCTCCGCTGCCGCTTGCGCAGCCGCTTCGGCCGCCACCCTCGCTTCTTCTTCCGCGCGGCGCTGCTCTTCGGCTTCCGCTTTGTCCGCCTCGCGGCGCTCCTCCGCGGCCCGTTCTTCGGTCTCGATCCGGCCGTTCAGTTCGAGCAGCGCGGTATTCGCCGACGCGTACCCGAGCGCCGTCTCCACGATTGCGGCAGCGGAAGAGTAATTGTGTTCCCGCAGCATGCTCTCCGCCTGCGCGGAACTGACGGAGACGATCTTGTCGACGATCCGCTCGCGCATATCGCGTGCTTCGGCGGTATCCGCTTCTCCGACGCCGCCGAGCAGCGTAATCAGCGCTTCCGCGTCATCCGACGCTTCAAGCTGCTGCTCGGCGCGCAGCAGTTCCAGCCGGCCGCGCTGCGCGGCGGCGGCGTCCCGCTCGCGCTGGAGCAGTTCGCTCGGGCGTGTGCCAAGCTCCGCTTCGAGCTCGTTCAGGCTCTGCTCCGATGCCTCCAGGTCACCGCCGTCCAGCCGGGCGGCGACCTGCTCCAGCTCGCCCTGCGCGCGAAGCGCCGCATGGAGCGATTCCGCATCCGCGGCGATCGACGCGTCTTCGGGGCGCAGCTCGGCGGCTTCCGCGAGCCGATCCAGCGCGGCGGAATAATCGCCGCCCCGCGCCAGTTCGCCCGCCAGCGCTTCGAGCTGCGCGGCCTGCCGGTCGATGCCGGCCCGGTACTGGTTCCAGCCGTACCAACCGCCGGCCACGAGCACGATCAGGCTGAGCAGCGCAAGCAGCGAACCGTAGCGTGCCGCGAACGTCGGCTTCGGTTCGGGATAGCGGTAGCCGCTTCCGCTGCCGGGCGGATCGCTGCGCGTCAGCAGCACCGACGGCAGTTCGCCGGCGGTCGGCTGCATCGACTCGAGCCGGGGGGCGGAGGACGGCGGGGCGGCCGGAGCGGGGGCCGGCTCGGAGGACGGCGGGGCGGCCGGGTTGAGGACCGGCTCGGAGGACGGCGGGGAGCCGAGATTGAGAGTCGGCTCAGAGGCCGCTTGGGCGGCCGGAGCAGAGACTGGCGGGGCAGCCGGTTCCGGCGTTGACCGGGACGTTGGTTGGGATGTCGGTTCCGAAGCCGCCGGCTGTTCGGCCGATTCGGGCGTTGGTTTGGAGACCGGCTGCAAGGCCGGGTCAGGCGTTGGTTGGGCCGTTCGTTCCGGCGTCGATTCGGTCGCCGCCTGGACCTGCGTTGGAGCCGGCGGTGCAGCCGGCTGCGGCTCCTGCTTGATCAGGCGCGTGCCGCAGGCGGCACAATACGCCGCGTCTTCCGGCTGCTTCGCTCCGCATTTCGTGCAGTACATCGTTAATCCCTCCTGCAAATAGGCATTTCGTATGAGTAAATAAGGAACAAGCAGGGACGCAAGACCTCTTTGCTTGTTCGGCTGCTCATAATGTAGCATAATTTATGAGCTTTTAGGGTGACATTTCCTTAAAGGCAAAGAAATATCAAACTTTGCGGATCGCTGCTGCGTTTACTTCAGGGTTCCACAGTCTCGCAAGCTCGCATCCGTCCCATGCCCGATCCGAATTAAGTGCCTGAGAGCACTTATTTTCGCCAAATCGTCTTCAATATCACGAATAGCTGCACAGATGCATCTATTTTGCGGAAAAGAGAAGCTTTGGATGCCTGCATGCCGAAATAACTGTTCCCTCGCAGTTATTTTTCGCAGAGTAGGCCGTCGGAAGCAAATAACGGTCCGCTCGCAGTTATTTTGTGCAGAGCAGACCGTCAGACCGAAATAACTGCTCCTACGCCGTTATTTTGCCCAGAGCGAACAGACAGACGGCCATCGCCGCCTTCCTGCCGCCCATTCGATAGAAAATAGGCACAAGCATGAAGTCTTACGCGCAAGCCGCGAACCCGAACAGGAGGAAAAATTCGATGACGCCTTTACCGAAGCATTACGGAACGTACGAGATCCCTGCGCTTATTCGGCAGTTGTTCGAGTTGGAACATGAACTGCAGCAGGAAGATTTATCGCTGGACCGCGCTTTTCCTTGCATGCTGTTCGAAGATGATTTTCGGTATTCTTTTACACCGCTCGATGTGATCCCTCTGGCCAGCACCGGCATGGACGGGATTCATTACGGATTTCTGACCGATTTCGGCCTGGCTCCGGATTTGGATCACGCATGGATCGTAATCGTATCGCCGGTGGACTCCGATTGTCCCGTCCGGCCGGTCGCCGCCAATTTGTTCGATTGGCTGCGGGCCATGTATACCGATGCGGACGCCTTGATCAACGCGTTCGAACACGGCGCAGACTATCGGGCATATGTCCGTACCCGGGAACCGCATGAACCGGACGAAGAAGCGTCCGAGGTACGACGCCGTCTGGTCGAACGGTTCGGGATTAGGCCGATCCAAGATATGGGCGCGTATCTGGACGAGATGCGAGAGCAACGAAAACAGGCGGTCGACCGGGAGACGGAAGATGGAATCGGCGTCGTGTCGACGCAGCGGACGGCAGATCGCAGCGAACAGGCCGCGGCAGGTCCGACCGTTCGGGCCGGCGATCCGGGTGATCCGGTGATCCACGCCGGCGATCCGGCTGATCCGGTGAACTGCGCCGGCGATCCGGCTGATCCGGTGAACTGCGCCGGCAATCCGGCTGATCCGGTGAACTGCGCCGGCGATCCGGCTGATCCGGTGAACTGCGCCGGCGATCCGGCTGATCCGGTGAACTGCGCCGGCAATCCGGCTGATCCGGTGAACTGCGCCGGCGATCCGAGTGATTCGGTGATCCACGCCGGCGATCCGGCTGATCCGGTGAACTGCGCCGGCAATCCGGCTGATCCGGTGAACTGCGCCGGCGATCCGGCTGCTTCCGGCGCGAACCGACTTTCGCCTACTGCTCTGCCTGCTGTCGACCGGGATTTTGACTGGGGCGAGAAAAGAGAAGAAATCCAATCGTTTTGGGCACAGGCTTCTTCGGATGAAAAACACGTGTTTTTGCGAAATGCCCAGTTGTATTCAATTTTCCAGCAGCCATCCTGCCTGGAGTGGTGTATGGATCGGCTGAAACGGGACGGCTTGCCCGAGTATGCGGCAAACCTCGGTTCTTCGTTTGAATATGTGCTTGAGCCGCAGGCGCAAGAATCGCATACGTCCGTCATCATGTGGAGCAGCGAATCGGCGTCGTACGGGGATGAACAGGACGATTAAACGCATAACTGCCTTCCGATCATCAAATTTCCGTATTAAAAAAGCTTCTCTCAACCGGATTCGGCGCCCGGAAGAAAGAAGCTTTTTGACGAACTGTTTACTTGGGATTCGCTTGCTTCTCGCCTACCCTCTCCGGTTCGGCGTCACTTTTTGAACTTCCACTGCTGCGCCCGATTGTCCGGGTCGTATTCGGTCAGAATCGGCTTGCCGCCGCTGCCCGAGGTGAGCGCCAGGCCGTTCGCCGCGTTCAGCAGGAAGGTCTGTCCGCCTTTTTTGCGAACGATCCAGCGCTGGTTGTCGTAACCGAGATAATCGTATAGCTGCAGCGTGCCGCGCCCGATATCGAGATCGAGCGCCTGGCCGGCGGGCGTGCGCAGCGATACCGAGCCTGCGGCGTCGCCGGTCGGCACGGCTGTCCAGAGCGGAGCGGTCTTCGGCTCCGACTGCTGGAGCCCGACGGCCGAACCGCGGGCGGCGCCCGCCGGCGCAAGCGCCAGAGCGGATTCGCGGTTGATCAGCGCGAAACGGTCCAGCTTGGCGGCCGAAGTGCGCGTAAGGCGCGCGTTCTGGAACGAAGCCCGGCCGCCAAAAGCGTGCAGGCCGACCTGTCCGCTCGCAAACGTGCCGTCCTGCACGTCGAGCACCGGCTGGCCGTCCAGCCAGGCGCGGATACGCGGGCCTTTGGCCTGGACTTTGAGGGCATACGTCCCCCCGGACACGATCGGGGCCGGGAAGCTGCCGAGCACCTGCCGCTCCGCGAAGCTGCCGTTGATCTTGTAGAACAGCCGGACCGCGTCCATGTTCGGGTCCAGATTGAGATAATAGCCGCTGCCGCCGGCGGCGTCCGCGCGAAACAGCAGCGAAGCCGCGCCGCCTCCGTCACCCAGCTTCACGGTCGCTTCATATATGAAGTCGCCCGCGGTCCGCTTGGACATGGCCGTCGTATCGCCGCTGTAACTGCCGCGCAGGCCGTCTTCCGCGACGATCCACGCTGCCGCCGACGGAGCATGCTTCAACGGGCCGAGATTCGTCGCGAACTCGCCTCCGTGCACGACGACGGTGACACTTGCAGCCGCTCCGCTTGGAGCCGACACCGTCACCGCCGCTTCGCCCGGAGCGACGGAGCGAAGCACGGCCGATCCATCCGGCCCCGCCGTCACCGACAAGACCGAAGGGTCGGAACTGCTCCAGTTCAGAGGCGCTTCGGCGGACGAAGACGTGCGCGCAGCGGCCGACAGGGTGCGGACTTCGTTCAGCCCCATATCCACCTGCGCCGTGTCGAGCACGAGTTCGTCGCCGGCCTGCTTGGTCCAGACCGAATCGAGCGCGTAGACGTTCAGCGAACGGATCCGCACTTCGCCGCCCTCGGCGTAGAAGCTCATGCCGCGGCGCGCCGCGTCCGGGAAGATCAAGTCGGAGAAGACGACTTGTCCGTCGCCCGCGAACACTTCGACCGACGATTCGTCCACGAAGATGCGCAGCTTGACCGTGCCGTTGTCCGGTCGGAGTTCGGCCTCCTGGCGCAGGTCAAACAGCGGCGAGAAATCGGTCGTGCCCGAAGCCGAACGGTCGACCGACAGCTTGCTTTCGTCTACGGAATACGCGATATCCGTATGCTGCCCGCCTCCTTCGCGGACGCGGAAGCCGAACGAATCCGCCGCCGCCCCGCCCGCAGGCAGCTCAAGCTCGGCTTCGATCTCGTACGCGCCGGCGGACAATCCCTGCAGCGGATTCGGCGCATCGGCCGATACGGTCGTCTCGCCGATCGCGCGCAGTTCGCGGCGCAGACCGTCCAATTCGCCGATCGGCCGCTGAACGAGGCGCACCCCTTCCGCCGTGTGGGTCAGCGACAGCTCTCGCGGCAGGCTCAGCACGCCTTTCCAGCCGATCGTCGGGAAAGCGAACGGATAATCCCAATTCGTCATCCACGCCATCGTGACGACCCGGCCGTCCGGCGCCTCGGCGAACGAAGACGACGCGTAGAACTCTTTGCCCCAATCGGTCTTGAGCACCTGCCCGGCGGCGTTATCGTTAACGAATTTGCCGTCATCCGTCAGCTGCCCGACGAAATATTCGGCGTCCGAGCCTTCGGTCGCCGGATTGGCGCCCGTGCTGATCATGAGCACCCAGCGGATCTCGCCGGTGCCGTCCACCGGCAGCGGGAACAGGTCGGGACATTCCCAGACTCCGCCGCGCACGTAATCGCCGTAGCCGAAATTGTCCGTCAGCGTCCAGTCGGTCAGATTCTTCGAAGTGAAGAACCGGATATGGTCGCCGCCCGATACGACCATGACCCAGCGGTCGCGGGCTTCGTCGCGGACGACTTTGGGATCGCGAAAATCCCAGTTCCCCGGATCGTCGCCGTTCTTGCCCGGGTTCTCGATCACGATCGGGCGGTCCTGCGGGTAATGCCATGTCCGGCCGCGGTCGGAACTGTAGGCGAGGCCGATCCGCTGGTTGCCGCCCGGCGCTTCGGGATTGTAGGACGTGTAATACGCGATCAGGCCGCCGCCGTCCGGCGAGCCGTCGAACAAGCCGGAGACGTTATCCGGATCGGCGATCGCGGAACCGGACCAGATATGGCCGAGATCGTTCCATTCCAGCGCCAGCGGCAGGCTTTTCCAATGCAGCATGTCGGAGCTGACCGCATGCGCCCAACGTCCGCCGTCCTGATGGAACAGATGGTATTCGCCTTGATAGAAAATCATGCCGTTGGGATCGCTGGCCGAACCGCGCGGCGGCGAATAATGGTAAGCGGGACGATAGGACTCTCCGTAATACTCCGGCATCGGCGTCATGTACGTATCCTGGAAAACGGCCGTGCCGCGAATTACCGTCAGTCCGGCGGACTGTCCGCCGGGCTGAATACCGGACGGCATCCCGCCGGCTTCGAGCGCCGCTTCCGCATAGCCGTCGACGTGCAGGCTGGCCCGGCCGTCTTCGACGACGATCTCCAGCCGATGCTTGGCGCCGTCTTCGCTCGGATACGTGACGGCCGATTCGGCGAGTTCGGCTCCGCCCGGCCCGATCAGCCGGGCCCGCACGCGGCCCTGCTCCCGCTCCAGCAGCGCCGCGTAGCCGCCCGTCCCGTCGCCGCCGGCGAGAAAGACCAGTCCGGCGGACGTATCCGCCGAACCGGGCGACAGATCGCCCGTAAATACGAGACGGTCGGCAGCGGATGTCGCATACATCTTCGCCGCGGCGGAGCCGCCTGACGCTGTTCCCCGGATGCCGCGGTCATCGGCGGTCCAGATTCCTTCACTGATGATAGCGCTCTCAAAATTAGAGTTCCAAATCGGTTCCTGCGCGGCCGTCGGCGCCGATTCGGCCGCTTCCGCCCGAAACCCGCCTGTCGGCAGCACGCCCAGCAGCAGCACCGCGCACAGCAGCGAAAAAGCCGTTTTTTTCGTATTCATGACATATCCCTCTCTGGATGGGTTCTTGTAAGATCGGTCAGGCCGTTTGCGTGTCCTGCCAAATTCGCCCGCCGACGAATCTTATGTCCGTCGGCGGGCGTTGGAAGGATGAATATCCGGATAAGCGATGAATAAGGACTTTAGCGGCGTGACGACTTCAACGGCGTGAAGATTTCAACGGCGTGAAAAACTCAGCGGCGTAACAAATTTAAATGCCGGACAGACTTGAATCTCCGAGCCCGGACCGGGACTGTTCCAGCGCCCGGATGCCCAGCGCCAGCGCGCCGCGCAGGCCGGACTGCGTGCCGAGTCCCGGCGCGACGATATACTCGCCCAGCCCTTCGGCAAGTTCCGACGCCGCGACGTAGCCGTTCAGGCTCGCCGCCGCGCGCTGCCGGATCAGCGGCAGCAGATGCTCCTGCTGCATGACGCCCCCGCCGAGAATGATCCGGCGCGGCGACAGCAGCAGAACGGCCGCCGCGATCGACTCGGCGATATAATGCGCTTCGATCTCCCACGCGGGATGATCCGCGGCCAGTTCATGTCCGGGAACGCCCCAGCGCGCCTGAAGCGCGGGACCGGCCGCCATTCCTTCCAGGCAGTCGCCGTGGTACGGGCAGCAGCCGGCGAACGTATCGTCCGGGTGCCGGCGCAGCCGCAGGTGCCCGCCTTCGGGATGCAGAAGGCCGTGCAGCAGCCGCCCTTCGGCATACACGCCTACACCGACGCCCGTGCCGATCGTGTAATACACGCAGCTGTCCAGGCCGCGCGCGGCGCCCCAGATCGCTTCGCCGTAGGCGGCAGCGTTCACGTCGGTATCCCAGCCGTACGGCACGTCGAAGGAGCGGCGCAGCGTGCCGAGAAAGTCGAAGTTCGCCCAGCCCACTTTGGGCGTCGTCGTGACGAACCCGTACTTGGCGCTGCCCGCGCGCAGATCGATCGGTCCGAACGAGCCGACCCCGATCGCCTGCACGCCGCGGCCGGCGAAATAATCGATCGCCTGCGCAAGCGTCTCTTCCGGCGGACCGGTCGGGAAGCTGATCCGGTCGTGAATCTCGCCGTCCACACTTCCGATGCCGCAGACGAACTTCGTGCCGCCGGCTTCGATCGCCCCAACCGGTACGGAATCCAGTGCGGAATCCAATACGGAATCGCCGAGATGCGGCGTCTGTTCGTTATCTCTCCCGATCATGATTCACGCCTCCCCGTTCGAGCCCGCAATCCGGCTGATCCGCACGAAGCGGAATACCGTGGACTCGTCGCCCGCGAAGACCGACAGCCGGTCCGACTGCCCACTTGGGAAGATCAGGTCCGTCATGACGAGGCGACCGCCGCCTTCGAACACTTCGACCGAAGACCGGTCGACGAAAATCCGCAGCTCCGTCTCCGAATCGACCCCAGACTGCATGCCTGGCTTCGTCTCCGAATCGGCCCCAGGCTGCACGCCTGCCTGCGTCTCCGACACAGCCGCTGCGCTGTCCGCAGCCTGCCTTTCTGCAACGCCCGATTCGCTCTGCATGGCCGTAACGCCCCGTTCGCGCATGGCCGCAGCCCCCGCTTCGCTGCCCGGCTGCGCCGTACGCGCCGCATGTCTTCCCGCGAAGTCCGCGTGGAAGCCGCACTCGCCCGACTGCGTACGGTCGATGTACAGTTCGCCGGCTTCCGCGTCGAAGCCGACGGGCGTTCCGCAGCTGTCGCCTTCGCGCAGCACGAATCCGAACGAGCGTCCGCTTTCGGCCCGGACTTCCAGTTCGAAGCTGCCCAGCCGCAGCGGCTCAAGCGCAAGGCGCAGCCCGGCCAGCGTCACGTCCGCAAGTTCCAGCACCGGCACGCGCGCTTCTTCCAGTTCCCGCGCCGGACGCTGCATCAGCGTATCTGCGCCGTCCACCGTCTCAAGCGTCAGCTCCCGCGCGATGGTCATCGCGCCGCGCCAGCCGTCGGTCGGCGTCTGGTTCGCATAGCGCCAGTTGCTCATCCAGCCGAGGTACAGCCGTCTGCCGTCTTCGTCCGGAATGTCCGACCAGCTGACGCCGGCATAGTTGTCGCGGCCGTGATCGAGCCAGCGCACCTGCTGTGAAGCTTCGTCCGGAGTGAACGTCTCGCCGTCGAACCCGCCGACGAAATACTGCGTCCGCGAACCTTCCGATCCGCTTCCCCCGTCGCCGATACTGACCAGCATCACCCAGCGGCTCTTGGTAGGGTCGCCGTCGACGTGCAGTTCGAACAGATCCGGGCATTCCCATACGCCGTCATGCGAACCGATGCCCTGACCGAAATCACTGGTCCACGTCCACTGCTTGAGATCGGGCGAGCGGTACAGCGAGACGATCTGACCGCAGGCGACGACCATGATCCATTGTCCGCTCGGTTCGTGCCGGAACACTTTGGGATCGCGGAAATCGGGCAGGTCCGCGCGTTCAAGCACCGGATTGCCTGCGTATTTGATCCAGGTGCGGCCTTTGTCGGTGCTGTAAGCGAGACTCTGGGTCTGCACGACCGGCGCGTCCGGGCGTTCCAGATGATGGGTGAAGATCGCGACCAGACCCGGTTCGTCCGGGAAAAATCCGGTCGTATTCTGCCAGTCCACCACGGCGCTGCCCGAGAAAATCGTACCGTGCTCGTCGGGTTCCAGCGCGATCGGCAGTTCTTCCCAACGGATCAGGTCGCGCGTGACCGCATGTCCCCAGTGCATCGGGCCCCATGTATCGCCAAACGGATGATGCTGGAAAAACAAATGGTATTCGCCGTCGAAAAATACCATGCCGTTGGGATCGTTCATCCACTTCTCTTTGGGGGAAAAATGGTACTCGCCCCGATGGTCGGGCTTCGTTATTTGCATCGTCATTGTCTGTCCGCCTCCTGCGCCTTCTATATATATGTCGATTTTTGCGTTCATTTTACGTCAATGTCCGGGCTGCCTGCGGGGTTCCGAATAGATTCAGGACTTCACGACGCTGCGATCGTAGCCGTCCTGCCGAATCTTGAGCCATTCCTGCAGGCCGAGCCGATCGAGTTCCGCCAGGTAGGCGTCCCATTCGCTGTCGGCTTTGCCGTTCTGGTACCATTCCGTGCGTTTGCGCAGCATGTACGGGAAGAGGTCGGCTTCGATCGTGGAGAGCCGGTCCAGTTCTTCGATACTGAAAAAGACGTTCGGGTACGTGTTCTCCGCCTTCATATGCGGAACGAGCACTTTCTCCATCAGGTCCATCCGCCATTTGGCGTCGTCCGGCATCGTCGTGTACTTGCCGAAGTATTCGTCGAGAATCGCGAGCGGTCCGCCGATGCTCGTCTTCTGGCGCAGTTCGACCGGCGCGGAGCCTTCGAGCGGCAGATGCTTCAGCATTTTTTTGGCTTCGTCGAATTCGAAAATGTTCTGCTGGGTCTCGTCGCCGTAAGTGCCCCAGTTGTTCTGCACGGATTGGATCGGATCGTAGAGCTGATCGACCCATTTCGCCGTCGTGTCCAACTGCTTGTTCGTGCTGGTCACGACCATCGAGCCGCGGAAAAAGCCCATGCCGTTATTGCGCGTGACGTTGACTTCGCCGCTCGGTCCGGCAACCGGAGGCATCAGGTCGTATTTGTCGTTCATGCCGGTAATGTTCGCTTTGTCCCATGTGAAATACAGGCCGTAACGGTCGTCTTTGCCTTTGGCGACGTACGTGTTCCAGTCCTGCTGGAACGATTCGATATCGACCAGCTTGTTTTTGTACAGATCGTACACGTAATTGACCGCGTCTTTGTAGCCGGGCTCCGTGCCGGTGAACACCACTTTGCCTTCGTCGGTCACGACCAGATGCTCGGGATTTTCGCCCAGGCCGAACGCGGCGAACAGGAACGTCAGGTTCTCGCCGCCCGGCTTGTCGATAAACGACAGCGGGATCTCGTCGGCTTTGCCGTTGCCGTTCGGGTCCTGCGTCTTGAACGCGGTCAGCACGTCTTTGAGTTCGCCCGTCGTCTTCGGCATCTCAAGTCCCAGTTTCTTCAGCCATTCCACGTTGATCCACGGCATATCGTCGACCGACTGGATACGCTCTTTGCCCGAACCCAATTCCTCGATCCACGGGAACGCGTAGATATGGCCGTCCGGCGCGGTAATCATCGAGCGATATTCCGGGTGTTCGTCGAGCACTTTTTTGAAATTCGGCATCTGCTGGTCGATCACGTCTTCCAGCGGCACGATCGCTCCGTCCTTGGCCAGCTTGAGCAGGTCGTAATCGCTGTACTCCGCGGCGAAAATGGCATCCGGCAGATCGCCGCTGGCCATCGCCAGATTGCGCTTCTCCGCGAACACGTCGCTTGTGTAGCTGGTCCAGTCGATATGCACGCCGGTCTTCTCTTCCAGCCGCTTGACGAGAAGTTTCTCGTTCGGATCGGCCGGAGCGAGCGGGGAACTCGACGTCAGCACGCGCAAAATCGGTTTGCCGTCGGCGGTCTGCTGCGGCTCGGACGAACCGCCTCCGCAGGCGGTCACGAGCAGCACGGTAGACAGGGCGGACGCGGAGAGCGCTTTTTTCCAATGCGGCAGACGAAGCTTTTTCATAGGGGATTCCTCCTTGGGATGATGAACCTCGGTGAGCGAATGATCGGACACGGACAAGGGCACGGCGGATTGTCGGACGGTTTTATTTGAGGGAACCGACCATGACGCCTTTTTCAAAATATTTCTGGAAAAACGGATACATGACGATCAGCGGCAGGCTGGAGACGACGATAGACGAATATTTGATCATCTCCGACAGTCGTTTCAGTTCCGCCATCGCCTGCTGGTCGCCGATCATGCCGGGCGCCGCCTGGTTCTGGATCAGAATCGAACGCAGCACGAGCTGAAGCGGGAACAACCTGGAGTTTTCCAGATAGATCATGGCGTCGAAGTACGAATTCCACTGCCCCACGAACGCGTACAGCGCGAGCACGAACATGATCGGCTTGGAGAGCGGAATGACGATGCGCATGAAGATCTTCAATTCGGAAGCGCCGTCGACGTTCGCGGCTTCTTTGAGTTCTTTGGGAATGCTTTTGAAAAACGTCCGGGCCAGAATGATGTTCCACACGTTGACCGCCCCGGGAATGATGAGCGCCCACGGCGTGTCGAGCATGCCGAGCTGACGGATCAGCAGGTAGGTCGGAATGAGCCCCCCGCCGAAGAACATCGTGATCAGGAACAGCGTCATGACGAGCTTGCGTCCGGCAAGCGTATCGTCGGCCAGCGCATAGCCCGCGCAGACCGAGACGAGCACGGTGAAGATCGCGAACGCGCCGGCATACAGCAGCGAGTTGAAGAAGCCGCGGATCATGGCGTTGTTGCTCAAAATTTTGCGATACCCTTCCAGGCTCCAATCGGACGGGTTCAGCGACAGCCCCCGATTGAGCAGCACGGTCGGGTCCATGAACGAAGCGACGATGATATAGACGAACGGGACGACGACGACCAGTACGGCCAGCGTGAGGAACAATCCGTTCAAGACGAGCAGAAACCGGTCGAACGGCGTATTTTTGACAGTCATCGCGGTTCTCTCCTTTCCGGCAAGATTAGTAAAGGCCCTGATTGTCGTTGAGCTTTTTGACGACGAAGTTAACGGTGAGCAGCAGGATGACGTTAATGACGGAGTTGAACAATCCGACGGCCGCCGAGTACGAATAATCGCCGGATTGCAGGCCGACTTTGTAGACGTAGGTCGCGATGATCTCGGAAGACGGCAGGTTCATCGACGTTTGCAGCAGATACGCTTTCTCGAAGCCGATCGACATGATGCCGCCCGCCGCGAGAATGAACACGATCGCCATGATCGGCTTGATCGTCGGCAGGTCGATATGCCAGATGCGCCGCATCAGGCTCGCCCCGTCGAGGCTGGCCGCGTTGTGCAGCTCCGGATCGACGCCGGCCAGTGCCGCGACGTAGATGATCGACGCCCAGCCAGCGGTCGCCCAGATGTCCGACAGGATGTACACCCAGCGGAAGTAGGCGGGATCGGTCATGAACATCAGCGGCTGGCCGAACACCCAGGTCGCGATCGCGTTGATCGGTCCCGTCGGGGACAAGAAGATGAACAGCATCCCGGCGATGACGACGACCGATACGAAGTTCGGCGCGTAGAGGAACAGCTGGATATTTTTTTTGGCTCCGGCTTTGCGGACCTGATTGAGCATCAGCGCAAGCAGGATCGGAATCGGGAAGCCGAACAGCAGCCCGTAAAAACTCAATTTAAGCGTGTTCATAAAAATGACTTCGAAATTGGGCGAGTACAAAAACTTTTCGAAATACTTCAATCCCGCCCACTCGCTGTTCATGATGCCCCGAATCGGGCTGAACTCCTTGAAGGCGATAATGGCGCCGTACATCGGAACGTATTTGAAAACCAGAGTCAATAAAAGCGCCGGCGCAAGCAAAAGGTACAGAAAGCCGTTCTTCTTGAACGAGCCCAGTCCGCTGCGTTCCGCCTTTTTGCGTTGAAGCAGCCGGCCGCCTTTTCCGGTCTCTGCCGAGTTTTCCATTCCCCTTCCTCCATTTCTTGCTTATGAATTTGGTCCCGATCGTTCGTAAGGGCTTACATTTCACATTTGACCGGTTCCGCGTTTACAATTTACCAGAGGGGGAGTTCATATGTCAACTTATTTTGTCAAAATAATTTTTACATTTGTTTGCTGTATATTAGGCATTAAGTATTTCACTACTTTACATTTGTAAACTTCAGATTGCTATTTGGTCATTGTTACGATACATTTGACTATGTAAGCCTTATCTTCGCGCCGCTTGCGGCCGAACTTTTCCACTCAACCGAACCGACAAAGGTGGACCGCATCCATGGCCAAAGAGAAAGTGACGATTCAACAGATCGCGGACGCGCTGGGCATCTCGCGCAACACGGCTTCCAAAGCGCTGAACGACAGCGGCGGCATTCCCGAAGAGACCCGTGCCCGCGTCATCAAAAAAGCGATCGAGCTGAAATACAAACAGTTCGCGTATATGGAAAGCGACGGTTTTCTGCCCAAAAAAACAGGCAATATCGCGCTGCTGACGACCAATCTGCCGAACACGTCCCATTTCGGCTCGCAGGTCATCAGCGGACTGGAGAAGAAGATCAGCATGGAAGGCTACAATCTGTCGATCCATATCGTGCGGGACGACGATCGGGGCGAACGGGCGCTGCCCGTCAATTTCGACGCTTCGGGCGTGGACGGCATCGTCTGCATCGAATTGTTCGATCCCGTCTACAGCCGCCTGCTGACGGAACTTGGCATTCCGGTCATCTTTATCGACTGCGCGGCGGACGCGGCCTATCCGGACTTCCGGGCCGACGTCCTGCTGATGGAGAACGAACACAGCACCTACGGCATGACGCGCAGCCTGATCGAAGACGGCTTGACCGAAATCGGATTCGTCGGCGATTTCAATCATTGCAAAAGCTTCCGCGAGCGCTGGATCGGCTACGGACGCGCTCTGGCGGATGCGGGGCTTGACGTTCCGCGCGAACAGTCGATCCTCGACGAAGACCGCTTTTTCCTGTTCGAGAGCGACTGGATGGAGCAGCGGCTGCGGCAGATCGGAAAGCTTCCGCAGGCGTTCGTCTGCGCGAACGATTTTATCGCCGTCCGCCTGATGCGCGCGCTCAAAAACGGCGGCCTGAACGTCCCCGCCGACGTGCGCGTCTGCGGCTTCGACGACTCGCCCGAATCGCGGATCGTGGAGCCGCATCTGACGACGGTGCATATCTTCAGCAGCGACATGGGCGTCAAAGCCGGCGAAATGCTGCTGTCGCGCATCCGCAATCCGCAGCAGCCGCATCAGGTCACCCACCTGCACACCCAACCGATTCTCCGGGAATCGACGGCGGGCGAATCTTCCGTGAATTCCGCCAAACCTTCAATGAAACGGAGCGATCTTCCATGATCAAAAACGACAAAATCAAAGCCGCCGAAGTCGACGTGACCGGCGTAAACGGCGAAGCGCTCGGCGTCATGGCGACAAGCGAAGCGCTCAAGCTGGCTAGAGAACTCGGCGTGGACCTTCTCTGCACCTCGCTCTATTCCAGCCCGCCTCCCTGCTCCCTGATCTCTTCCGGCAAAGCAAAAGAAGCCAAACAGCAGGAGAAAAAAGCGGCCCGGCCGTCCAAGGTCAAAGAAATCCGGCTGACCGCCAACATCGAAGAACACGACTACGACACGAAAAAGAACCAGGCCCAGCGCATCCTCGCCGGCGGCGACTCCGTCCAGTTCGTCGTCAAAGTGTCCGGCAAAGACGGCGCGAAAGCCAAAGAACGGCTGGAAGAACTGCTCCGCGACCTGCAAGGAACCGGCGTCCGCAAAACCGGCATCCAGGTCAGCGGCAAGCAGGCGGCGGTGCAGGTGGACCCGGTGTAGGCGGAACCGGTGCAGGCGGAACCGGTGCAGGCGGAACCAGTGCAGGCGGAACCGGTGCAGGCGGAACCGGTGCAGGTGGAACCGGCCGAAAATAGCTGCGTATGTCCAACTATTTCCGTCCTGCTCCGCGGTTTCGCCGAATAAGTGCGACAGAGCAGTTATTTGGCGGGTTGGGGCGTGATCAGGCGGGAAAAGTCGGAATTAACTGTCCTCAGGACGTTATTTTCGATTTTGGACCTATATAGAAGAAAATAAGAGTCGTGAGGACGTTATTTTTGAAAATAGACAGGAAGGAAGTGACGATATGGATACCGGCCGTCTTCCCGGATTGAACGATGCGCTGTATGCGCTGCTCGACGGAACCGATCTTGGCGGGAAAACGCATATCGCGCTGACGCTGCATACGGTCGACGAAGAAGGCTACCCGCATCAGGCGATGGTCAGCGCCGGCGAAGTATGGGCGGAAGACCAGAATCGGCTGCGCATCGCGCTGTGGATCGGCACGGGCACGACAGCCAATCTGCTGCGCAGCGGCCGGGCGCTGCTCGCGGTCGTGCACGGCGGCGTGTCCTACACGGCGCGGTTGCGCGCCGAAGCGCTGCCGGAGCTGGCAGGCGCGCGGCATCCGCGCGCGCGCTTTGCCGCGGACGTGACAGACGTGCGCGCGGACGTCGCCAAATACGCGACCCTGACCGGCGGCATCACGATCGACCTGCACGATCCGCAGGCGGTCGTCGAGCGCTGGCAGGAAACATTGGAGGAATTGAAGCGATGAACGAAAACGACAAGGAAATGACTCCGGCGCAGATACAGGCGCAGACACAACCACAACCACAACCACAAGCGCAGATGGAGTTCTCCTCGGCTGCAGCCGGAATGATCGGATCAGTGGAATCAACTGGATCAGTTGGATCAGTTGGATCAGTTGGATCAAACGGATCAAACGCTTCTGACGACGGCACCAGCGAAGGCGCGCTGTTCGATTTCAAGCATTTCCCGCGTCTGGAGACGCCGCGGCTGATTCTGCGCGAAGCGAAGCCGGAAGACCGCGACGGACTGTTCGCGCTGTACGCCGACGAGGAAGTGATGCGCTACATGCCGCTCGATCCGTTCCGTTCGGTCGAAGAAGCGGACGACGAGCTGGGCTGGCACGCCCGCATTTTCCGCGAAGGCACCGGCATTCGCTGGATGATCGAAGACCGCGACTCCGGCGAGTTTGCCGGAACGTGCGGCTTCCTCGGCATCGAGCGGGAGCATAACCGGATGGAGATCGGCTACGACCTGGCGCCCGCTTTCTGGGGCCGGGGCCTGATGCCGGAAGCGGTGCGCGCCGTTCTCGGCTTCGGCTTCGGGCCACTCGGCGCGAACAAGATCGAAGCGCGGGTCGACCCCGGCAACGCCGCTTCGATCCGCCTTATGGACAAGCTCGGCTTTGTTCAAGAAGGGCTGCTGCGCCAGCACGAATACGAAAAAGGCCGCTACGTGGACCTTGCGGCTTACTCGATACTGAAGAGTGAATACGGGCCGAATCCGGTTTTGACTTTGCCAAAAAACGGCTGACTTCTGCCGATTTGCAAAAAGAGACCGCCTTTGCATGGGCAAAGGCGGTCTCTTTTGATAAACCGATTCTATAAACTATACTCTAGCACCTTAACCCAGATAAAAGTAAAGTTACGTCCCCTGAAACGTACTTAAAGCATATGCGTTTCAGGCGAACGTAAACCTCTGATTAGATTTGGTCAACGTACTCGTTATTCAGAAGATTAACCGTGCCTAGAGTGTCCGAACTCTTAAGCGCGTTCCGCAGCTTTGGCTGTACGCTTGCGAATCTCGGATTCCGCGTCTTCGGTAATTCGCTCCGCGATCCAGGCGTTGATACTTTTGCCTGCAATCCGGGCCGCGGTTGCTACGGAACGATGCTGCTCGGGAGCCAGGCGCAGCATTAATTTTCCCGAAAACGGCTTATTCGGCTCTGCCTCTTCTTCCGCGCAAAATTCCAAATAGTCGTCTACCGAGTCGTGAAAAGCCTGTTCCATTTCGTCTACCGAACGCGCCTGAAAAGTCACGACATCCCGAATATTCACGACTTCTCCGTGTAAAATCCGGGCTTCGTTGTCGAATTCGGCATGACCCAGATAGCCTTTGTACTCCATCATGGCGCAAAACCTGCCTCTCCCAAAAATTTTCTTACCGATTTTAAGGCGCCTTTATCCGTTTCTTTTTCCGGATGCGGTCGATGAAAAACGGCTCTTACCTCGTTCAACTTTATTCGTACACAGTCCTGCTTTTCAATAACCGTATAGCAAAAAGCACAAGCCTCGAAGGCCTGTGCTTTTTCACGTGTGTATCGGTACTGCGTCTGTTACGTTCACTGGCTGCACCCGCTCACTGCCCGTACCCGTCCGTGCCTCCGCGGTACTTCGCATAGGCCGCATAAGCGATATAGGCCGCGGTCAGGATGGCGTATACATAGCGCACGTAGCGGAACCAATCTCCGGCTTCCGCCATTCCTCCGAGCGCCGAAGCCGCCACCAGAACGACGACCATCAACCCCGCATTTTCCACAAAATGATACTCGGCCCCGTCGCGCTTCAAGCGATACGCGACGAATCCGGCCGAGAGCAGCATCAATCCAAGCATGATATAGATAAGCAAACTTCCATTCCTCCCCCGCCATCCGTCACGTTCATTATAGAGCATTTCCAGCGTAAAAGATTTCATGATAGACTCCAGCCCCTTCTCATCCCGGAAAGCTGGCGTGATGAACGATTCCGGTGCAGAAGGAGTGTTTGCCGTTCAGCTTCCGCCCCCGCGCAGACCGTGCAGCTTCTCGGGATTGCGCATCAGGTACAACGCCCGAATCCGGCCGGCCGACGCTTCGATGACGAGCGCCGTATCGACCTGTCCGTCGATCCGGAACAACAGGCCGGGCTGGTCGTTCAGCGACAGCCAGCCGAACGCCGCAGCCGGCGCGGACGCCGGGCCGTCCGGCGATGCCGGCTGTTCCGAAGCCGCCGAAACTCTCGCCGCCTCCGCTTCGCCGGGCCGGCCGGCCGAATCCGGCGCGCCCGCGAACTTTCGCGCCAGTCCGCCCAGGAACGCCGCGACCGCCTGCGCCCCGGCAATCGGCCGGACCGCGGCCGACACTTTGCCGCCTCCGTCGGAGCGCAGCACGGCATCGCGGTGCAGCAGTTCGAGCATACCGGCCAGATCGCCGGTGCGCGCCGCGTGCAGAAATTGCAGCACGAGCGGAGCGGCTTCGTCCGCGGACATCAGCTCCCCGGGCGGCTGAGCTGCCTCAATCTTCGGCCGCAGGCGGCTCATCGTCTGGCGGCAGGCCGCTTCCGAACGGCCTGTCGCTTCGGCGATCGCTTTGTAATCGAACGCGAACGCTTCCCGCAAAATATAGACGGCCCGCTCCGCGGGGTCCAGCGTCTCCAGCAGCAGCAGGATCGCGAAAGAGATGCCCTCGCCCCGCAGGTAAGCCGCCGACGGATCGTCGGCTTCGGTCGAGACCGGCTCGGGCAGCCACGGACCGATATAAAGTTCGCGCTGCAGCCGCAGCCTTTTCAACAGATCCAGACAGCGGTTGACCGTCATTTTGCATAAATAGGCTTTCATATACGCTTTGTCGCCGGGCGGATGCTCTTCCAGACGCAGGAAAACGTCCTGCACGGCGTCTTCGGCATCCGAAGATGTGCCAAGCATCCGATACGCCAGCGAGAACAGCAGCGGCCGATATTCGCCGTAAAGATTAGCTCGATCAACGGGCACGACCATGCACAGTCCTCCTTTTCCCAACGTTCTCAATCCGTCAATCCGGCAGCAGATCGACCAGCTTCCACGTATACCGCCGCGCCAGCAGGCCGAGCGAGCCGGTCAATACGAGGTCCCGGCCGTGCAGCCGCGTCCACGCAAAGCCCCGGTTCGGTCCGAGCGAAGCGCAGAGCACGAGCGGCGCGGACCGGTATACCGGCCCGGGCCGCCCTTCCAGCTCGGCGCGGATCGCTTTGGCCAGCCATTTGGCCTGGGACGTGCCTTCCCGGCAGCTCATGCCTTCGATCCGGCCGGTCGCGGGATCGACGATCCGGGCGCAGTCCCCCACGGCATGACAGCCGTCCCAACCGCCGATGCGCAGCGACGCATCGACAACGATCCGGCCGGCTTCGTCGACCGGAAGCCCCCAGCTCGCCGCGGCGGGACTCGCCTGCAGCCCAAGCGCCCATACGCACAGATCGGCGGGAAGCCGTTCGCCGCCTTCAAGTTCCACCTGCCCGTCCATGAAACGGACAGCCCGGCGGCCGTGCAGCAGCGCGACGCCCGCCGCGCGCAGCTCCCGCTCCAGGCGTGCGCCCGCTTCGGCCGACGCCTGCGGCAGCAGCCGCTCGCCGGCGTTGACCAGCGTCACGACGGGCGTATCCGCCGCCAGCCCGCTGTCGCGCCGGCGGCGCAGCAGCTCGTCCGCCCACTCGGCCGCAAGTTCGATGCCGGACAGTCCTCCGCCGACGACGACCGAGCGCGGCGATCGGTGCTCCGGCTCCGGCGCGGCAGCTTTCCGTGCTTGGCCCGCTGCGTCGGCTCCGCCGGCGCCGGCACCGACGGCAGCGCCTCGCCAAGCGCCCAGCGCGGCCCGAATGCGGTCCGTGTCCGCCGGGTCCGACAGATCGAAGCCGCCCCGCTCCTCGATAGCGGTTCGGGGCACGCTGCCGGTCGCGACGACCAGCCGGTCGTAGAGAAGCGTCTCGCGGCTGCCGTCCGGCCGCTTCAACTCCAGCTTCCGCTCCGCGGAGTGAATACTCCGCACGTCCGCCTGCAGGAATTCGAACCCGTGCCGTGCCAGGTTCGCGAACGGCACCTGCATCTTTTCCGGATGCACGGCGCCGCGAAACAGCAGCACTTTGCGCAAATGCGACGCATGGCGGTCGATCAGAATCAGCCGTGCTCCGGCGGCCCTGCCTTCGACAGGCGCAGGCGTCGGCGTCCGTTCCCGCTGCCCGGAATGTCCGCCGCAGGCGTCCGCCGCGGAGTCTCTCTCCGCTTTGTTCGCCGCTTTGAGGCGCAGTTCCTTCTTGAGCGCGAAAAGCGTCTGCAAACCCGCGTAGCCGCCGCCGATCACGACGATGACCGGCGCTTCCCGGACCGGACTGTTTCTTGTCGCAGCGGCATGCGCCCGGGCTTCGCCTGCCGGAGTTCCGCCGGCTGGCCTTTTTTTGGCCTCATCGTCGTTGCCCTTCGCTTCCCGCAGAAGATCGCCTCGCGGCTCATCGCCTGCCGTTTCCCCTTTTTGCACATCGTTCTCCGCACTTCCCGCCTGCCGCTTGTTCCCATTCCTGTTCATGTTCTTGTTCATGTTCCTGTTCATGTTCTTGTTCGCGTCCATGTTCATCGCCCCTTTGCCGTTTGCCCATGAAACGATTGGCGTCCGCTTTTTGTGACAACCCGGCGCAGAAACCGCAAAAAAAGCCGTTCACCCGTGAACAGACGGGCAAACGGCCTTGCGACTTCCGATTGATTTCCGGATGCGGTTCAATCGATTTCCTTGCGGGTTCTTGCTGCCTCGGATCGACTTGCAATCGGCTTACAAGCGTCTTGCGAGCGTCTTGCAAGCGTGTTCCGCTCAATCCCCCGCTTCTTCCTGCACGCCCTGCCCGTTGTACAGGCCGCTGTAGAAGCCGCCCTGCGCCAGCAGTTCGTCGTGCGAGCCGTGTTCGAGCAGGCCCCCGTCCTTGAGGACGAGAATCTGGTCGGCCTGGCGGATCGTGTTCAGGCGGTGGGCGATAACGAAGCTGGTACGTCCCTTCATCAGGCGCTGAAGGCCCTGCTGGATCTTGATCTCGGTCACGGTGTCGATACTGCTCGTCGCTTCGTCGAGAACGAGAATCGCCGGATCGGCGAGCATCGCCCGGGCGATCGCGAGCAGCTGCTTCTGCCCCTGGCTGATGCCGCTGCCGCCGTTGGTCAGCTTCTTGTCGTACCCGCCCTGCAGCCGGACGATAAACGAATGCGCGTTAGCGAGCTTGGCCGCTTCTTCGATCTCTTCGTCTGTCGCGTCGAGACGGCCGTAGCGGATATTTTCGCGGATCGTGCCTTCGAACAGGAACGTGTCCTGCAGCACAAACGCCATATGCGAGCGCAGGTTCTCGCGCTGGATACTGCCGATCTCGCGGCCGTCGATCGTGATCCGGCCGCTGCTGGCGTCATAGAAGCGCGACAGCAGCTGGATCAGCGTCGTCTTGCCCGCGCCGGTCGGGCCGACGAGGGCGATCGTCTCGCCGGGCTTCGCTTCGAACGAGATGTCCGACAGCGTCGTCTGCCCTTCGTCGTATCCGAACGACACGTCTTCGAACTTGACCGCGCCTTCGATCTTGTCGAGCTTCGACGCCTGGCCTTCGTCCTTGTTCTCCACTTCTTCGTCCATGATCTCGAACACGCGCTCCGCGCCGGCGATCGCCGACAGCAGCGTGTTCCACTGGTTCGCCAGATCGTTCAGCGGCCGGGTGAACTGGCGCGCGTATTCGACGAACACGATGATGACGCCGATCGTCACCTGGCCGTTGATGGCCAGAATGCCGCCGATGCCCGCCACGAGCGCGAAGCTCAGGTTGTTCAGGCTGTTCATCAGCTTCGGAATCATGCCGGAAATGGTCTGCGCCCAGAAGCCGGACAAGCGGATACGTTCATTGCGTTCCGCGAATTCGCGTTTGACCCGGTCTTCCTGGGAAAAGGCTTTGATAATACGCTGGCCGGACAGCGTCTCTTCGATATACCCGTTCAGATCGCCGAGATTGCTCTGGCGCTCTTTGAACAGCGGTCCGGTGCGCCGCGTGATCCAGCGCATGCCGAGCGCCATCAGCGGCACGACGATAAAGGTCAGCAGCGTAAGCAGCGGGCTGAGCGACAGCATGACGCCAAGCGTCCCGAACAGGATCAGAATGCTGGAGAAGATCTGGATCGCCGAGCTGTTGAGCGTGCCGCTGACGTTTTCCATATCGTTCGTGACCCGGCTCATCAGTTCGCCCTGCTGGCGCTTGCCGAAGAACGGAATCGGAAGCTTGTGCAGATGGGAAAAAAGATCGACCCGCATCCGGTACACGGTCTCCTGCGCGATCTCGATCATCCAGATGCTCTGGAGGAACATCGTCAGCGGGCTGAGCAGGTAGACGACGCCGAGCACGAGCAGGAATCCGGCCCAGCCGAGTCCCCACAGCGCTCCGTCCCCGCCCAGATAATCGTCGACCGCGACCCCGATCATGTACGGACCGAGCAGCGACAGCGCCGAGCTGATCAGTACCATGAACAGGACGAGCCCGAGTTTGAGTTTCCGGCGGGCCAGGTATTTCCAGATCCGCACGAGCGTACCCGAGACGTTTTTGGCCCGCTTTTTCTTTTTGTATTCGCCGCTTGCCTTCGACGGGTCGCCGATTACGGGCGGCCGCGGCTGGCGGAAGGCTTCGGTCAGCGCGTTAGGCATGCAGCGCTTCCCCCTTTTCAAATTGGGATTCGTAGATATGGCGGTACAGTTCCGACGTCCGCATCAATTCGTCATGCGTGCCGCCGGCGATCAGCCGTCCTTCGTCCAGCAGCAGGATCAAGTCCGCCGCCTGGGTCGAGCTGATCTTCTGGGTAATGAGGAACGTGGTGCACGAGATGTCTTCCAGCGCTTCGAGCAGCCGACTCTCGGTCGCAAGATCGAGCGCGCTCGTGCTGTCGTCGAGAATCAGGATCGACGGACGGCGCACGAGGGCGCGGGCGATCGACAGCCGCTGCTTCTGGCCGCCGGACAGGTTCACGCCGCGCTGGCCGAGCCGGGTCTCGTACCCGTTTGGCAGCTTCTCGACCGTCTCGTGAATCTGGGCGATCTTCGCCGCTTCTTCGATCTCTTCGAACGAAGCGTCTTCGCGGCCCCAGGCGATATTCTCGCGGATCGAGCCGGTGAACAGCAGCACTTCCTGCGGCACGTAGCCGATGCTGCGGCGCAGATGCCCCGTATCCCAGTCGTCGATGCCGCGGCCGTCGATCGTGAGCGTGCCCTGATCGCGGTCGTACAGATGGGGAATAAGCTGCACGAGCGACGATTTGCCGGAACCGGTCGCGCCCATGATCGCGACGCGCTTGCCGGCGCCGATCTTGAACGAGATATTCTCCAGCACTTTGATATCGCTCGTCGGATACCTGAACGAGACGTTGCGGAATTCGACCGCGCCTTCCATCGCCGGCACTTCGGCGCGCGCACTGGCCGTCTTCGCCGCGCCGGAAACGGCCGCGTCGGTACCGGAAGCCTGAACCGGCCGTTCTTCGGCCGCGATCTCGCCGTTCTGCGTATCGAGCACTTCCTTCACGCGCTGCGCCGAAGCGCCGGCACGCGAGAACGTTACCGCGATCCACGAGAAGGCGGACAATGCGCCGATCGTGCGCAGCGCATAGTTGGCGACCGCGACGACTTCGCCGACGGTCGCGCTGCCGGACGCGATATCCGCGCGGCCGAACCAGAGCACGGCGACGATCGCGGCGTTCATGACGAGCATGATGAACGGCATCGTCGTCTCGGTCAGGCGCAGCGCGGACACCGTGTTCTTCATCAGCTTGCCGCTGGAAGCGGCGAAGCGTCCGTTCTCGTGCTTCATGCGCACGAACACGCGGATCAGGCGGATGCCGGTCAGGTTCTCCTGGATGACGCTGTTGACCTTGTCGAGCTTGCGCTGCACGTTCTTGAACATGGCGCCGGCCCGGCGCATGATCCACAGAACGAACACGAGCAGCAGCGGCACGGTCAACGCGAGCAGCAGCCCGAGCTTGAAGTTGACGACCATCGCCATGACGACGCTGCCGACGACGACGAGCGGCACGCGGGTCATGAAGCGCAGGCTCATGAAGATGGTGTCCTGCAGCTGCGTCACGTCGCCGGTCATGCGCGTGATGAGCGACGAGGTGGCGAAGCGGCTGAAGACGGAATACGAAAACGATTGCACTTTATCGTACAGCGTCTCCCGCAAATCGCTGGCGAAGCCCTGGCTTGCGAACGAAGCGAAGAAGGAACTGGCGATGCCGGCCACAAAAGCGAAGATCGCACCGACGATCAGAACGCCTCCCCACATCCAGACGACGCCGAGGTCCGAATTGGCGATCCCGTCGTCGATAATTTTCGAGATCAGGTAAGGCTGCGCCAACTCGACGGCAAGCTCGATGACCATCATCAGCAGCGCCAGCAGCGATGCGGTACGGTACTTCTTTAGAAAGGCAAAGACTAACGACATGATCATTCCTCCGAACCGGGCAGCAGTATTGGCAAAAAAACAAACGTGAACATTTTGACGAACAGGCGGGCAAGCGACAAGTTCCATTATAGCGAATCGCGGCTGACATCGGGCTGACAATCGTTAACCTTTTTACAAACCGCTGCGTCTTTCCTTACATATTGCATCGATTAGCCATTATTTACCCTTCCCTTCGGCACACTAACTTCATTTGACGCCAGAAAGTTAAAATTTCGCATATTTATGCGTGATTAACCCTTTTTCGAACGGGTAACTTTTAAAAAGACTGCAGAAATCTCTCAGAAGGAGTGAATCCCATGTCCAATTCTCCAAGAATGAGCGAAAAAGTATCCGTCGTGACCGGAGCCGGTTCCGGCATCGGCCGGGCCGCCGCGCTGCGGCTGGCCGAAGAAGGCGCCCGCGTGGCGCTGATCGACCGCGATTCGCAGTTCGTCGAAAGCGTCCGCGCCGAGATCGAAGCCGCCGGCGGCCAGGCGATCGCGCTGACCGTCGACATCTCCGCCCCTGCCCAGTACCGCGAAGCGCTCAAAGAAGTCGTGTCCACATACGGGCGGATCGATACCCTCTTCGCCAACGCCGGCATCCTCGGCGTCGTCGGACCGATCGAATCGATCGAAGACGACGAGTGGGACGAGACGATCACGAACAACGTCAAAGGCACGTTCACGAGTGTCAAATACGCGATTCCTTATCTCAAGGAAGCCGGCAAAGGCAGCATCGTGCTTACGAGTTCGCTCAGCGGCACGCGCGTCTTTTCCCAAAAAGGCTTCTCCGCCTACAGCACGTCCAAAGCGTCGATCGCCGCCTTCGGCCAAATGGCCGCGTTCGAGCTGGCGCCGTCGAATATTCGCGTGAACGTCGTCGCTCCCGGCACGATCGACACGAACATTTTCAGCAGCGAAGACAAAGAGCCGGAAGCCGACGACATGAACACGAAGCCTGTCGAATACCCGGAAGGCACCGTCCCTCTGCCCGAAGGCAACGGCAAGCCCGAGCAGGTCGCAAACCTCGTGCTGTTCCTCTCGTCGGAAGAATCCGACCATATCAGCGGCGCCGTCGTGCATATCGACGGAGCGGAATCGCTGTTTGTGGGTTAAAAAAAGAACAAGGCCTCCGAATCGAAATCCTGATATCGGAGGCCTCTTTTTTATTGGGTCGTCCTCACCAATCTTTTCTGTTTTTTGCGATTTGATAAGCCATTTCGTTTTTCCTCGGACCTACGGCGTAGATCTCCACGATCGTAACATCTGCCCGTTCTTCGGCAATTCGATAAACGATCCGAATGCCTTCGTCCAACAAACGAATTTTGTACGCGCCTTTCAAGTCGCCGTGCAGCACCCACCCCGGAACGGTATCGTGCGGATTCGAGTTCGTCTTAAACCGCTTCAAAATCGCTTTCAGAATAAGTTTGAGATCCCCTTTCGGATAATCCGCCAGATCTTCCGTCAGCACTCCCTGTTTGAAACGAATGTCCACCCGATAATTTCGAATCATTTGTTCGATAAACGGTTGAATATAGGATTCCGAAGACATCAGTCAATGTTCACCTCGTCCGCATGATCGAAAATATCTTTCAAATCCTCTTCGTCAAGCTGCATATTTTGTACGGCTTCCGCAAACGACAATGAAGGCTGATGTTCTCTTTCCTTCGCTTTGAGCATCAGATTTTCTTCGCTGAGACGCAAAAGTTCATCCTGCAGTTCCTTGAGCCTCTCTTCTTTGGCGCGATAGTGCCGCAAGCTGGTGACGACTCCGGCCGCTTCTTTTTTCTTGCTGTTTTGAATAATATAGACGTTCTCTTCGCCGTCTTCGGTCGAAAACTCCTCCAACACCAAAGCCAGTTTGTTTTTGCGGGTCGCTTCGCTTATGTTCATGACGTTATTCATAAAAAAATCGATATTGCCCAAAGTGGACGCGGTTTGATTGATCTTGTGCCCTTCTTGGCGCCGTGCCTGTTCGCTTGTGAGTTCCATTTTTGTTCTCCTTTCTTAGCACCTTCTCTATCACTCATTATATCACACGCAAAATGACATTTTGTAAGACATCTTAACGCATTCGATTAAAAAAGAGTCCTTCAAATAAAAAAAGAAGCATCTCAAACGGATGCTCCTTGCGCAATGACGTCTAATGATCTCTTGCCCTTTTTTATACGATCGTCGCCGAATTCCCGAACACCCGTCGTCCGATCTGCCGTTTTCCGCCGTCGAATTCAAGCTTGAACGTCTCTTCCGCCTTGATGTCCTGCGAAGAGAAGCCGAGCATGACGTCGAGCTTCACGTTCTCCAGCACAAGCTTCAGGTCGCGGTCGTGGTAGCCGATCGAATCGAACGCGATCGCGAATTCCAGCGATACGCGGCCGCCGGCCGGGATGCTCACGCGTTTGTACGCTTTCAGTTCGCGCTCCGGCTGCAGGACGCTGGCGTATTTCTTGCGCACGTACACCTGCACGACCTGATCGCCTTCGCGCTCTCCGCTGTTCACCACGTCCGCCGTCACCTTGATGCCGTCGGCCGCCTGCTCGAACCGGACGTTCTCCGCTTCGAAACTCGTGTAGCTCAAGCCGTAGCCGAACGGATACAGCGGCGCCAGGTCCATCTCCAAATATTTGCCGCGCCAGAACTGCTTGTGTCCGGTCGCGAGCTGCGAATAATGCACCGGCAGTTGGCCGAGCGCTTTGGGCAGCGTGACAGACAGCTTGCCGCCCGGATTGTATGTGCCGACGAGCGTCTCGGCGATCGCTTCCGCACCGCGCATGCCCGGCTTCCAGGCTTCGAGGATCGCGTGCATCGACTGGCTCTCTTCGAGCAGTTCGAGCGGACGCGCGTTGCACAGCACCAGCACGACCGGACGGCCGGTTGCCTGGAGCGCACGCAGCAATTTTTTCTGCTCATGCGACAGGCAGATCTCTACGCGGTCCGTCGATTCGCCGCTGTCGTTCTCGCGTCCCATACCGCTCGTGTCGCCGCAGACGGCGATGATGACGTCCGCGTCCTTCGCCGCTTCCACCGCTTCTTCGATCTGGTCGAAATCGGCTTCGCCGTTGTAATCGGTCGTGTCCTTGATACCCGTCTTATAGACCACTTCGGCGTCCGGCAGCGCGCTTTGCAGAGCTTCGTACACGGTCGGCATGTCCTGATGGTACAGATCTTCGTAACGGGTCCCTTTTTTCTTGAAAAAGAGCGTCCGGGCCAGCACTTCTTCTTCGGTCAGCCCTTCGGAATGGTAGTACATGTCTTCGATATGCGCCGGATACGAATAATCGCTGTAGCCGAACTCTTTGACGTGGGCGAGCGGTCCGATCACGGCGACTTTGCGCACGGACGGCTTGAGCGGCAGCAGGCCGTCTTCGTTCTTGAGCAGCGTCATCGTGCGCAGCGCCATTTCTTTGGACAGCTCGACCATGTCGGGCGTGCAGACGGATGCGTCCACGGCGTCTTCGTCCACGTAAGGACGGTCGAACAGGCCGAGCCGGAACTTGAGATCCAGCACTTTGCGCACCGCGTCGTCGACGAGTTCCGCTTCTACCTGCCCGCTCTCCACCAAGCCCGGCAAATATTTCTCGAACATGAAGTCCAGCTCGCATTCGATGCCCGCTTCCAGCGCAAGCTTCACTGCCTGTTCCTGCGTCTCGCAGTATTCCTGGAACGATTGGATCAGTTGGATACCGTTGCCGTCCGAGACGGTCAACCCTTCGAAGCCCAGTCGGCCCTGGAGCATGTCGCGCAAAATAGGGGCGGACGCGTGCACCGGAATCTGGTCGATCTCGTGATACGCGGCCATGACCGACAGCGCGCCCGCATCGCGGATCGCCGCTTCGAACGGCACCGCGTATTCGTCCAGCAGCTCGCGGTCCGTCACATGCACCGGTCCGCAGTTGCGGCCGCCGTCGCTGATGCCCTGCGCCACGAAATGCTTGAGCGTCGCGATAATGCCCTGCGTCAGGTCTTCGGACTGCAGGCCGCGCACGTAGGCGGTGCCGTATTGGCTGACCAGGTATGCGTCTTCGCCGAACGATTCTTCGTAGCGGCCGTAGCGGTGGTCGCGAATGACGTCGACGACCGGGCCAAGCGCCCAGCGTTCGCCGGTCGCGAGCATCTCGCGGCGCATCGCGTCGCCCATGCGGCGGATCGGTTCTTCGTCGAACATGGCGCCGGCGCCGATGTTCTGCGGGAACAGCGTATGGTTGCGGCTGAGCACGCCCGAGGTCGCTTCGGTCATGAACAGCACCGGAATGCCGAGCCGCGTCTCTTCCACGAAATGCTTCTGGATCGTGTTCATCGCGCGCGCCATCTCCGCCGGGAGCAGATCGGTCGCCCCGCCGATCCGGCTGATGTATCCGCAGCCGTGCGGCACATTCTTGTTCGTCAGCTCTGCGGAAAACACGAAATTTTGCACGTCCGAGATCATGCTCCCGGTCCGCGCGGAAGTGAGCTGCGCGACTTTCTCGTGCAGCGTCATCTGATCCAGCAGATGGTCCAATCGTTCGCCGATCGGTCTGGATGCGTCTTTGTACGTCATGTTCTGTACGTCCCCCTTTGGTTGGCGCGCTCTAAGCCGCTCGCTATGTAAACGCTTTAATTGCTGTTTTTATTATATAAAACCTTTTCGGAAAAAGCTACGCCGCGTCCATGAAAAGAAAAACGATTTTTATGCGCGAAGAGAGTTGCCGCATGTAGCTGTAGCGACGCTTAACAACGTTTAGCAGCGCTTAACGCTCGAACACGCCATGCTAACGAATCCTGGTCACGCTATTTGCCGTTTTATTCGCTTTTCGACATTTTAACGAATCGTCAGAACGCTATGGGGTGCGAATAGACCCGGAATCGACCTTATCGGGACGAATAAGGATATGAGGATTCGTTAGATTCGCAAAAAAGCGAAATAACGGCAAATAGCGATAAGAGGATTCGTTAGACGTTAGACGTTAGGCGTTAGACGTTAGGTGTTAGGTGCAGGCTGCGCGACGTTGCGAAGTGCAGGTGCAGTAGTGCGTCGGGTATGCCATGCGAAAGGAGCGATAAATCCGGCTTTTTGCGCATAGGGAATACGTAGGGAACACGCAGGGTTCGCGCAGGGTTCGTACAGAAAATACGCACGGATCACGTAGGGTTTGCGCAGGGATCACGCACGGTTCGCGCACGGAACACTAAAAGCCCGTCTCCTCCAGGAGACGGGCTCAACGTGTCGAGAAAGTCTGATTCTGAACAAAGTGAGGAAGCGGAGGGAGAAATTCAGTGTAGGAGCGCCAGCGTTCGCCTTTGAAACCAGGAAAATCCCATTAAAATTTGATCCTTTTTCCTGATTTCAACACGCGACCGGAACGAATTTCTCCCGCAGTCGACAAGCTTCTCATACGTATAGGACTTTCTCGACAGCCTGAGCCCGTCTCCTCCAGGAGACGGGCTTTTTGAAATACTTTTCCGCCGCGGGGTCGGGCTTCGATCCTGGCGCGATCGAAGCCCTTTACGCGGCCCTCGCTTTTGCATGAGTGAAGCATGCGCGAGGAAGGCCGCTCCGCAGAATCACCTGCTTCGCCTTAGAGCGGAGGCATCGTCGGCGGCCGCGTGTCGTCGTTTTCTTCGACTTCGACCGGCGCGGTGAACGCATCGGCTTCAAGCAGAGGCGCGACCATGGCGGCCATCTCGCTGCGCGTGACCTTTTTGTTCGGGTTCAGCGTGCCCGTCTCGGTCGGCACGATCAGGCCGGCCGCATAGGCGGCGCCCACGTCGTCGAGCGCCCAGACCGGAATATTGCCGACGCCGCCCAGACCTTCGGGCAGCGGCTGCGATTCCAGATGCGCGGCGCGGGCGACCATGGCCGCCGCTTCGGCGCGCGTGACCGGCTGTTTCGGTCCGAAAACGTCGCCGTCCAGATAGCCTTCGTAGAGGCCGGCCGCCGTCAGGCCGCCGACGTAACGGATCGCCCAATCGGGGATCGGGTCCGTGAAATAAACGTCGAAAATGCTGCCGTTCGCGTTCATCGCCCGGCCCAGAATAACGCTAAAGTCGGCCCGGCCGATTTCCGCTTGCGGGCGGAACTTGCGGTCTTTGGCCGGCTTGACGATCTCGGCTTCGTACAGGGCCAGAATCGCTTCGCGGTTCGGGTCCTTGAGAATATCGTAGAACGGGTCCGGCACCGCAGGCACGGCCGGGGTCGTCGGTTTGACGGTCGACGGCGTTCCGGCTGGCGGAGTCGTTGGCTTGACCGTCGACGGCGTTCCGGCCGGCGGAGTCGTCGGTTTGACGGTCGACGGCGTTCCGGTTGGCGGAGTCGTCGGCTTGACCGTCGACGGCGTTCCGGCCGGCGGAGTCGTCGGCGTTGTCGGCGACGGCGTGCCCGAAGGCGGCGTGGACGGCGTTGTCGGCGACGGCGTTCCGGTCGACGGCGTCGTCGGCCGGGTCACCGGCCGGGTCGACGGTACGAGCGCCGGCTGGGCCGGCGTCACGGCCGGATCGACGGCGGCAGGCTCGACGTCAGACGCCGCGGTCGGCGTCGAAGCGGACGGAGCCGCGGCAGCGGACGTTTCGCCCGAAGCCGGCACGGCGGCTTCGCCGGTCGGCGCCGCTTGAGGCGAAACGGTCTCGCCGGGCGAAGGGGCGGCGGAAGCCCCGGATGAGTTCGAAGGGGCGGCCGTTTGCGCTTTCGCGGCCGGCAGGTTCAGCGACGGCGAGAGAATCAGCGCCGCAGCGGCGAGAATCAGGATACGTTTGCGTACTTTGCTGGTGGTCGGCTTGTGCATGATCGATATCTCCTCCTTTTTCCTCTACCTACCATACAAAAAAACGCCCCGCGATGCAAAACGCTTCCAAGCACGCTCTCTCCCACTGCCACGCTGCAGCAGCTCGCGCCTTCAAAAAAATCGGGGCTGAGCAGCGCGATTACCCGGCTTGATCTCCCAGCTCGGCCGATCCAAAACCGCCCCGCCGGCGATATGCAAAGGGGCTGCTGCGATAAGTCGCTCCAATAATAAACAGCGGGCTTTTGCATTGAACGCCGCTTCGATATGGATGCCTGTCCGCTTGAGCGCGCCGAGAGAGCTGCCGCACGGCAGCGTCGTCGGCGGCGCTCTCTTTTCCCATACCTCAACATACGAGCAAACCTCTCTGCATCGCAGCATTCGGACACATTGCTTTAAGCGATATCGTCACGCATAATGGTTGAATGATCATTTACCGACACAAGGAGGATTTTTCAGATGACTTTAAAAAGCCGCTTTGACTTCCACACGCAGATCGACCGTCTGCAGAGCGCTTCCGAGAAGTGGGATTCCCGCGAAAAAATATTCGGAGCGCCCGACGCGCTGCCGCTCTGGGTCGCCGACATGGACTTCGCCGCGCCGCAGGAAGTGCTCGATGCCATGCACAAACGGGTGGATCACGGCGTATTCGGCTATACGTTCCGCACGCCGGGCTATTTCGATTCGGTCGTCAACTGGATGCGCGAGCGGCACGATTGGAACATCGACCCGGAATGGATCACGTTCACGCCGGGCGTCGTGCCCGCGCTTGCTTTTGCCGTTGAGACGTTTACGCAGCCGGGCGACAAAATCGCGATCCAGACGCCGGTCTATCCGCCGTTCTACAACGTCGTGCGCGAGAACGGCCGCGAACTGGTGACCAACCCGCTGATTGCCAAAGAAAACGGCGATTACGAGATGGACTTCGACGATCTGGAGCGCAAGCTGGCGGACGGCGTCAAGATGCTGATCCTGTGCAGTCCGCACAACCCGGTCGGACGAATCTGGTCGCGCCCCGACCTCACCCGGCTGGCGGAGATCTGCCTGAAGCACGGCGTGCTCGTCATCGCCGACGAGATCCACGCCGACCTCATCTTCGAACCGAAGTCGCATATCCCGTTCGCTTCGGTCTCGGAAGCCGCGCGCGATAACTGCATCGTCTGTACCGCGCCGAGCAAAACGTTCAACCTGGCGGGATTGTGCGTGTCGAACATCGTGATCCCGAACGAAAATCTGCGCCTCGCTTTTGAACGCACCGTCGCCAAAATGCACGGCCTCGGCTCGATCAGCACGCTGGGCGCGACAGCGACCGAAGCGGCCTACACGCACGGCGGCGAATGGCTCGACGAACTGCTGGTCTACGTCCGCGCCAACATGGAATACGTGCAGGCGCAGATTGGGGAGCATCTGCCGGAACTGTCGGTCAAGCTGCCGGAAGCGACCTATCTGCTGTGGATCGACTTCCGCGGCCTCGGACTGAACGCCGAGGAGCTGAACCGGTTCCTGCTGCACGAAGCGGGCCTCGCCCTTAACGACGGCACGATGTTCGGCGTCGAAGCCGCGGGCTTTATGCGCATGAACGTCGCCTGCTCGCGCGTGATCGTGGAACAGGCGATGGAGCAGTTGAAAACGGCGATAGCCGAACTGCGCTCGTCCCGCGCGCAGGGCTGATCCGCGGATGTTGACGTAAGGTTCGGATGGGAGTTCGGACCCAGGTTCGGGCACGGATTCAGGCGCAGGTGTGGACCCGGGCTTGCGTGCGAGTACCGTTTCGGGTGCGGACAGTTGTGAGTAGGGTTTGAATGTGGAAAAAAGCTTCCGAGTTGGTTTCGGGAGCTTTTTTTGCGTTTTGCGTTTTGCGTTTTGTGTTTTGTGGAAGATGGAAGTTGGGTTTGAGGAAAATGTTGCTTTTTGATCAACATTTCGACCCTCGATCGCTCTTTTTACATGAAATGTTGCCTTTTGATCAACATTTTGAGCAAAATCGGCCGTTGTAGAGGCGAATAGGCGGAAAATGTTGCTTTTTAGGCAACATTTCGGCCTTTAAGCGCTTTTTTCGGTCAAAATGCTGCCTTTTAATCAACATTTCCCCCGTAGCCTCCATTTCAAACTCGCCCATCCTCCACGGCATTTGCATCCAACTCTTCGACCTTCGACCTTCGACCTTCGACCTCTCATCTTCAACCTTCAACCTTCAACCTTCAACCTTCAACCTTCAACCTTCAACCTTCAACCTTCAACCTTCAACCTTCAACCTTCAACCTTCAACCTTCAACCTTCAACCTTCAACCTTCAACCTTCAACCTTCAACCTTCAACCTTCGACCTTCGACCTTCGACCTTCGACCTTCGACCTTCGACCTCTCATCTTTAATCTTCAATCTTCAATCTTCAATCTTCAATCTTCAATCTTCAATCTCCCAAGCCTCCAACTACCCAATCAAACTTCAAAAAGCGCCCTCCCCCGCTATCCCGGAAAAGGCGCCTCCATCTGGCTTTTCTTCATTACTCTAAACTCTAAATTTGCTTCTACCTTTTACCTTCAACCTTCTACCTTTACTTTTACCCTCTAATTCCACTTCCACACTCTATCCGCAATCTCCGGAATCCCCGACAATCCTCACACCCCGGAGACCGTACCGGCTCCCTGCTTGCGCCGCACGCTGCGCATGACGAACCGGCTCTCCGGCAGCGCCGGCATGCGGGACAGGCTCAGGCCGAGATCCTGCGCCGGCACTTCGTACTCCAGCCGGTTCGCCAGATACTCCAGACTTACCGCCATGGCGTCGATCGTCAGCCATTCGCCGGCGCAGCGGTGGCCGCCGCGGTGGTCGCCTCCGCCCTGCGGGATCAGGTCGAACGGGCTGCCGCCCCAATGCTCGAACCGCTCCGGCTTGAATGCGTCGGGTTCGTCCCACAGCTTGGGATCGTGCGTCGTGCCGTAGATGTCGAGCAGCACCATAGTGCCTTCCTCGAACTCGTGGCCCTGCCACGTGAAATCGTGGATGACCGACGCGCCGAGAAACGGCGTAAACGGATAATACCGGCGCGTCTCCTGCACGAACCACTGCCGGTATTTGCTTTCGTCCGCGGCCAGCTTCGCCCGGTAGGCCGGGTGCTCGTGCAGCGCGATCGCGCCGAACACGACGTAGCGCCCGATCGCCACGATCGGCCGCACGATGTTGATCAGTTCGATCGCCGCCATCCGGGCGTCCAGTTCGCGGTCCTGCAGATCGCGGTGGAACGCCATCGCATACGCGGCCGTATCTTCCGGCACTTTGAACTCGCCGGCGCGCAGGTCGAGGATATAACCTTCCAGCCAGTCTTCGATCCGTCTGCGCGCCCGGCGCCCCGCCGCATGCCGCGGACCGACCGCGCCGAACGCTTCGACCATATCGCCCATGTCGTCGGCACGCTGCCGGGCGGTCTCTTCTTCGACCGGCACGCCGGCCCAGCGGCACGCCGCGCGGTAGAGCAGCTCCTGCGACTCGCCGAACAGCTCCAGCTCTTCAAGGCGTTCCCATCTGCCGGCCGCCGCTTCCCATTCTTCCGCCAGCAGCTGCATGAACACGTCGAGCCGCTCGCGCGACATGAGCGACATGAACAGCATCTTGCGGTGGCGATGCGCGTCGCCGTCCAGCGTCTGGATCGCGTCTACGCCGAACAGCGATTTCTGGATGCGTTTCGGGATCGCGCCGGACCGTTTGAACTTCGTCGTATCGTAGAACAGCTCGGCCGCTTCCTTGCCCCCGATGCAGATCGCTTTTTGCCCGAGCAGCCGGGTCTGGAAAATATCCGTATCCATTTCCCGGCGCCGTTTGAAAATAAAATCGTACCCGTCTTTGAGCAGGGCCAGACTGTTGTCCAGCGTGTGCTCCTGCGGCGTTTGTTCGTTTTGCGTCATGGCGGTCTCTGCCTCCTTCGGCGTGAAGCTCGATTTTCAAGTCTTTTCCTGTATGTCATTACCTCGTTCGCCGCAAAAGAAAACGCGAAAAAAGTCTCGCGTTTTGCACAGAAGCAGTGAACCAAACCGCCGCCGCGGACGATAACATAGTTAGCTGACAGTTCGGCGCCTTCGTATTTTCACGTATTCAATCTCAACCAGAAAGAAGGGAAACCCGCTATATGCCGACCAAGTTCGAAAGACATTCTTCCACCCTCATCTTCTATACGCTGGAATCGCTGTTGATTTCGCTGTATCCGATTTTTGCGATTTTGTGGCTGACCGGACTCGTATCCCTCGCAAGCACGCTGACCGTGCTCGGCATCAATGTCCTGCTGATCGGCGGCTACTACGCCCTCTATCGGGGAACCGCCGGCAGGGAATGGGGCAAATACGCGCTCGTTCTGGGCTGTTTCGTAGTCGGCAACATCCTGTTCCTGTTCATTCCGAGCGGCGTGATCTGGGTCGCGATGTTCATCTACGTGACGCTGTCGCTCGTGTATCTGTCGAAGCCCGTCGTCGTGCTGGCGGCAATTGCCGGCGTACTCTCCCTGACGATCCAACTGCTGCTCAATCCTTACGTGCCGGCCTATTCCGCGTTCGATTATGCCGTGATATACATCGTCATGATCATGGTCGGCGCCTGCAGCTACGCGGTGTGCGTCATCGGGCGCAATATGCTGGACGAATCGGTTCGGCAAAAAAACGTCATCGAAGAACTGCTCGGCAAAGTGGAAAGTTCTTCGATCGAGCTTAAAACGTTCGGCGAAGCGGTCGCTTCCGGCGCGGGCGAGACGAGCCGGCTCGCGGAAGAAGCCGCCGGCAGCTTCTCGGAGATTTCCAAAGGCATCGAGATCCAGGCCGAGAACATTCAGGAAATCAACGAAGCGATGATCCAGTCGGGCGACAATATCGAGCGTATCCGACGCGAAACGGGCGAGATGAACGCATTGTCGCTTAGCACGACACGTCTGACCGAAGCGGGCAGCCTCAAAGCGGCCGAGCTGCGCGGCGACATGTCGCATATGCGCGGCAGCATGAGCGAGACGGCGGCGCAGGTCGGCCTGCTGAACCGGTATGCCGAAGAAGCGCAGGCGATCCTGACCGCCATTACCGAAATCGCCAACCAGACGAACCTGCTGTCGCTGAACGCAAGCATCGAAGCGGCCCGGGCGGGCGAACAGGGCCGCGGCTTCGCGGTCGTCGCCGGCGAGATCCGCAGTCTGTCCGGCAACGTGCAGACGTCCGCTGCGGACATCGCGGGGCTGCTGGAGCAGATCCGCAGCCAGACGGGCGTCGTGGCCGACTCGGTGCGCCTGAACGAATCGACGATCGAAGGGCTGGAGAGCCGGACATTCGAGACCGGCGAACTGTTCGGGCGCATTACGCAGGATGCCGCGAACGTGCTGGCCAAATCGGCCGAGATCAGCGAGAATATCGACAGCCTGCGGCAGTTCAACGGCGGCATCGCCGGCCAGGTGTCCGACTTCTCGGCGATCAGCCAGCAGACGTCCGCTTCGGTCGAACTGGCCGCGAGCGGCGTCTACCGCCAGCGCGATTCCGTGCGGCAGATAGCCGACAGCGTCACGCAGCTCGACGGCATGATCGAAGCGCTGCGCGGATTGACCCTGCTGCAGGGCGACGAACCGGACAGCGAGAAAATCTCCTAAAAAGTTCTTTTTTATAAAAATATTTTCTCCCTGCACAACTTTTATCCGGGTTGCCTCGTCCGAACAGGAAGAGGTGATGACATGCGCAGTATTTACGAACTTGTCCGCTCCAAAAAGAATCGAACCGAAGCTTCCAAATCCGAAGCATTCGAATCCAACACAGGCAAAGCCGGCGCAGACAGCTCCGCAGCCGGCCAACCGCAAAGAGTCAAGCCGCGAGTCTTCGCCTGGCTGCTTCCGCTTGCGCTGCTGGCCGGCTGCTCGATCGAAGCGAAGCCCGAGCCTCCGCAGCCCACTTCGGCAAACCCCGCTTCCGGACAGGACGCGGTGCCCCGGGAGCTGACCATTTCCAAAAATACCGTCAACAGCAGCCGGGATGAATGCAAAGGGACCCTCGACTACCTGGGCGCCTTGATGTTGAACGATAGCTACTACTTCCAGAACCGAACGACCGAACAAATTCCGCCCGGGCTAATCGGCGAGAAAATAACGGAAGTCGGTTACACCTTATCCGACGATGCCTGCCAGGATTACGTGATGCGAAACGGCGACGCTACTCTTGTTCCGACGGGAACTCCGATTTATAAGATGCACGGGTACCGTTCTTCGTTCCGCGTCATAGCCGGCGGGCAAATCTTTGAAGTCAACGACAACCCACAGGCCAGGACGATCGGCGACCTGTACGATATCGAAGGCAAAGTGCTGCGAATCAGCCGGGAGAGCGGGAATGACGGCAGCCATATGTGGGATTTCAGCGCAGCGGATACCGAAGCGTTCATCGCCGACATGCTGTCCCTGAACTACGTGGGCTTCGACGAGATCTACAAGAACAACCCGCCCGAGAATAATATCTTCCTGCGTATCCATCTGCGGGACGGCACTTCCATGAGGATCACGTACGGCCTCAACGCCAATACGCTGACGAGCGGGGCTTACGGGACCGAACGGATGCGCGAAATCGTGTTAAAACGTCCGTGATCCGCTGCCGGTGTCTCCCAGTTCCTGTGCCGGTGCCGTCGGAAGCTTCGGTTCGGACTCCGGACCGTACAGAACTTCCCTTACTGATAAAAAACAAAAAAAGCGGCAAGGACGCTTTCGCGTTCCTGCCGCTTTTTTGCCGTCCAATCTGCTACGACTTCTTGCCCACCTGCGCCAGATCGTCCAGCCGGATATGCCCGATCTCGTCGACGATCAGGTCCGCCTGCGTCAAGTCCTGGTTGCCGGAGTTCGGATTGACGTATCCGATACAGGCCATGCCGGCCGCTTTGGCGGCGGCGATGCCGTGCCGGGCGTCTTCGAGCACGACGCAGCGCGCCGGATCGGCGCCGAGCAGCTCGGCCGCGCGCAGGTACACGTCCGGCGACGGCTTGCCGCGCGGCACTTCTTCGCTGCTGACGACGAAATCGAATTCGCCCTGCAGCCCGAACTTGTCCAGCACCGCTTCGATGAAGACGCGGGGCGACGACGACGCGATCGCGCGCGGAATGCCGCCTCGCCGAAGTTCCGCGAGCAGCTCCCGAATACCGGGAATCGGCTCCATTTGCGCGGCGTGCAGCACGCCGAGCTTGATGCCGAGCTGATATTCGATAATCTCTTCCACCGTCTGGCTCATGCCGTATTCACCGCGCAGGATGCTCCAGAACTCCGGATTGGTCATGCCGACGTATCCTTCGAGCTGCTCCTGCGTAATCGAATGGCCGTAATATTCCAGCACCTGCCGGTCCACGTCGAAGTGCAGCGGCTCGCTGTCGATAATGACGCCGTCCATGTCGAAAATAAAAGCTTCGATCATCGTTTTTCTCCTCCTCGTATCGCGTATTCCTTTTCACCTTAACCGGAGCCGCTTTTTTTCGCAAATTCTTCATCGTTTCGACGATTGCCCCGGACCGCATAAGTACGTATAATATTTCACATAGGGTCATTCCTTTGAAAATACGTTATTCAAATTTGAAATCCGATCCGAAAGGACTTGAACACTCATGAGATTCTCTATCGGAATGCGGAATATCAAAACGGCCGTCGCCGTACTGCTCAGTATTCTGATCTCTTTCGCGCTCGATCTGGAATATCCGTTCTACGCGGCTATCGCTACCGTCATCGCCATGGAAAGTTCGATCGCAAGTTCCTACACCGCCGGCAAAAACCGCACGATGGGCACGCTCGTCGGCGCCGCTTTCGGCGGTTTGTTCGCTTTTATCGAGCCGCATAACGCTTATCTGTCCGCATTCGGCATCGTCTGCGTCATCGCGGTCTGCAATCTGCTGAAATGGAACAAATCCGTCTCGATCGCCTGCATCGTGTTTCTCGCGATCATGCTCAATCTGCGCGTCGGGGAACCGCCGTTTCTGTACGCGCTGCATCGGGTGCTCGATACGCTGCTCGGGATCGGCGTCGCCGTTCTCGTCAATTATTTCCTGATTCCGCCCAAGCACGACCGCAATCTGGAACGGTCGAGGCTGGCGGTGCGCCGGCATCTGACCTCGCTCGCCCACCAGCTGCTGCGGCAGGGCGGAGGCGTGCATATCAGTCCGCTCAAAAAAGATCTGGCGGCCCTGCAAAAAGCATGCGACACGTACAAGGAAGAATTCGATCCGGTCCGCAGCAAAAGCCAGGATCTCGTCTCGCGCATCGAGCAGGAACTCGACGTCTACCGCAACACGTATTCGCATATGCGCATGATCCGCCTGCTGACCGACCACGATCCCGAAGGCATCGCGAGCATCGGCAGCAGCCTGCTGCAGGACTCGAATCAACAAGCCGACGGCGCTTTGCCTGCCGATTCCCAGGCGGTCATCTACCGCTATCACGTCGCCTGCATCCTCGGCGAACTTCAGACGCTGGGCCTCCTCGTGCCGACGCATATCGCGTACCCGTTCGAAGCCGTCCCGGCCGGCGCAAGCTCCGGCGCAGCCCCGGGCCCCGCGCGGCGCGGCGGCGCTCCGGCCGCTCCCGCGCAGCCGGGCGGCGCTCCGGCTCGGCTGCCCGGACCCGCCTCCGGGCCCAAGCCGCATTCCGTGCCGGGCCGCTTCTGAACCAAAAAGCGTTCCGGGTACCCGGAACGCTTTTTGTGTGTCGCAAGGCCGAAACCGGCCCCGGCGCGGCGGATCGCGCCTGCGGATCGGGCCGGCTCTGTCCGCCAAGACCAGGCGCGCATTCCCCGGTGCCCGGTCGCCCCGCTTACCGGTACTGCCGCATGAACCGTTCCATCAGGTACGTGAACGGTTCGTTGTAGTAGCTCGGGAAGTACATATCGCTGCCGTGGGTGCCGAACGGCATCTCGACGAGCGCGACGGCGTCGTTCCCCGCTTCGCGGTAAGCCTGGACGAAATCGCGGGCGACCTGCACGCCCACGACGCCGTCGTTGACGCCCTGGTAGATCAGGGCGGGCGGACTGTCGGCGGTGACGAGCAGCGACGGATCGGACAAGCCGTCCGCTCCGCCGATGCCGAGGTCTTTCGCCAATCCGTTGGCCGGATAGAACGGAATGATCCCTTTGACCGTCATGCCGGGATCGAACAGCCCTTTGAATTCCGGGTTGGCCGGCGCAAGTCCCGCCGCGGCCGCGAGCTGTCCGCCCGCCGAACCGCCGGAGAAGAAGACGGACTGCGTATTCGCGCCGTACTCGTCCGCGTGTTCGACCATGTACGTCGTGAACAGCCCGATATGCCGCACCATGTCGCCGATATCGAAATCGCCGACGACCTGCTCCGGCACGACGGCCGATTTCACGAATTTCTCCTTGTTGCTCAGGCCGTACTGCACGTCGAACACGACGTAGCCCTGAGCGGCGAAATATTTGTTCATCTGGGCGTAGTTGCCCGCGCCCTTGTCCCCGATCGTCCAGCCGCCGCCGTGCACGCGGATGAGCACGGAGTTCTGCCCCGGCAGGTTCTGCGCGCCGGCCGGCGGCATGTACACGTCGAACGCCAGCTTCTTGCCGGCGTCTTTGCCTTCGGTTCCTTCATAGTAGACGATATCGGTCTTCACCCGGTAATCGCCCGTCTTGGCGCCGTAGAAGTAATCCGGCAGCAGAAAAGCGCTGCGCATCAACGCGGGATCTGCCACGCTCATCGGATCTTCGCCGAACGCTTTCGTATACGCGTCCTGCGCTTCGTTCACGATCTTCGGCGCGGAAGCGAGCGGCAGCGCGCAGCCGATCAGGATCAGCAGGCCGACCAGCCGCACGGCACCGCGGAACGTCGAGCGCCAGAATCCTTTTTTGAGGCCGTACATCTTGACCAGCAGCGCGGCCGCCCCGAGAAAGATCAGGCCGAAGAATAGCGCGTATTCCGGCACGATGACTTCCAGCAGGCCCGGATCGATGCCCGCCACCAGGACGGCGCATAGGTACAAGCCCACCGCCAGATTAAGCAGAAGCCAGACCGTCAGCAGCCCTTTGCCGATACGGCCGAGAACGCTGCCGCCTTTTTGGCCGTATGCCGAGTAGCCGCCGCTTCCGCGCGCGTCTTCCTTGTCCTCCGTGCCGGACTGCATACGCAGCCAGGCGATGACCGCGCCGAACGCAAGCAGCGCAAGCAGGATGATCGCCGTCGCCAGATTGCGCGAATCGTGATCCGACAGCGAAGACGACGCCATCGTATTGAGGATCGGCACCGCCGTCAGGCCCAGCCCGTGCAGCACCAGATACCCGTATTCCCAGCGGCGATTGACTCCCCGGCCCATCGCCAGATGCAGATTGCCGAGCAGCGTCAGCAGCAGCAGCACCCCGTACAGATTCCACCAGCCCGCCGGCTGGTCGGTCAGGACGTACCAAATGCCGAGCAGCAGCGACACGAGATTCGCCGCCAGCAGCATCAGCGTACCGAATGTGCGGACCCTGCCGCCGCGCCCTCCTCTTCCTCTAGAATCGTATCCTCCCATTGCGTACAAATCGTTCTCTCCTTTCGACTCTTCCGGTTCTTTTCGACTTCCTTCTATGTATCCTACTCTCCCCGGGCCTCTTTTGTCGAACGTACGCGGCCTGCTTTCTTGCGCCGACGTCGTTTCGAAGCCGCGGCGTTCCCTATTTCGTAAACCCGGCGTCAAAATTATTTTCCCATCGTAAATATTGCCTGTTCCTCTCTGCGATCGGCATCCGATAATGGTATGATCCGCTTAGACTTTCGACCATTTACGGAAAAGGGGATTGCCATGTCTCAGCTCGCCGCTTCCAAGCCGCCCCGCCGCAAACGCGGGAACGCCGGGTTGTTCCTGTCGCTTCCGGTTCTGTCCTGGGCGCTGTACGATTTCGCGAACACCATCTTCTCTTCGAACATCGTCACGATCTTTTTCCCGCTGTATTTGCAGCAGGTGCTCGGCGGGGACGCGCGCATGGACCAGATCGCCAGCACGTTTATCAGCTATGCCAACGCGGCCGCCGGGCTGCTGCTCGTCATCTTCACCCCGCTGCTTGGCGTCTGGATGGACCGGACCGGCCGCAAAAAAGCGCTGCTCGTCCCGTTCGCGCTCGCCGCGATCGCCTGCACGTTCCTGATGGGCTTCGCCGCATACACCGACAGCCCGTCGTCGCTGCTCGGCCTGCCGCTGTCGATCGTGGCGGTGCTGCTCTTTTTTACCGCGGCCAAGTTTTTCTACAATTCCAGCCAGCTGTTCTACGACAATATGCTGCCCGATCTCGCGACCGGTTCGCAGGTGCCGCTTATCTCCGGCTTCGGCGTAGCGGTCGGCTATGTCGGCACGCTGATGGGCCTCGTCGTCTACCTGATCGTGGGCAGCGGCGATTACCCGCTCGCGTTCGTCCTGACCGCCGCGCTGTTCCTGCTGTTCTCGCTGCCGATCATGACGCTGTACAAGGAAAAAGCGCCCGCTCCCGCGTTGAACGCGGCGAATGCGGCAAATGCGGCGAACAAGTCTTTTTTCAGCGGATACCGGGACATCTACGAGACGTTCAAGGAAGCGAGGCAGCACCGGGCCGTGTTCACGTTTATGATCGCCTATTTCTTTTTCAATGACGCCGTCGCCACCGCAATCGCCATGATGAGCATCTACGCTACGGCCGTCATGGGCTTCAGCGCCGGGCAGTTCATCCTGCTCTACCTCGTGGCGACCGTCTGGGCGATCATCGGCTCGTTCGCTTTCGGCCATATTACGCGCCGGCTGGGCGGCAAAACGGCGTCGGGCCTCGTAGCGCTCGTGCTGATCGCCGCGCTGATCCTGGCCGCCGCCGCGTTCTCCGACGCCGTCTTCTGGGCCGCGGCCTGCCTGTACGGCGTCGCGATGGGCTCGCTCTGGGTGACGTCGCGCACGATGATCGTCGAACTGTCTCCCCCGGACAAAAGAGGGCAGTTTTTCGGACTGTTCGCTTTTTCCGGCAAGCTGTCTTCCGTGCTCGGTCCGCTTGTGTACGGTTCCGTGACGTGGGCGCTGTCCGGGTACGGGACGCTTGCGAGCCGGGCGGCGCTGCTGTCGCTCGTCGTCATGGCCGTGATCGGACTGTTCGTGCTGCTGCGCGTACCGTACCGCAAACCGGCGGAAGAAGTCGGCCCCTGACTATCGGCTGCGCCGATTCCGCCCTGCCGAGACCTGCTCCGACCGGCGGACGGTTTCGGCTTTTTTGCGTCTCTTTTGCCGAAATTCGGGTTAGAGGCGTACGCAAAGGGTATTTTATAGATGGAGCCGCACGCGGGAACATCACGCATCGTGCGAGGCACAAAACGTTTCTTGATTTTACGCAACCTTTTCACACAACCATTTTACGCAACCGGATGGCTTATGCCGCTGCATGCGGCGCAGGTCCGATCCGTCGACGACGAGGAGGAGTTTGGAATGACGACGAGTTTAACCGCGAAAGTAAAGCTGAACAACGGCGTGGAAATGCCCTGGTTCGGTCTGGGCGTATGGCAGGTTGAAGACGGCGACGAAGCCAAAAATTCCGTCAAAGCGGCGATTAAAGCCGGTTATATCGGGATCGATACGGCAGCGGCATACAAGAACGAGAAAAGCGTAGGCGAAGCGATCCGGGAATCCGGCGCCAACCGCGACGATCTGTTCATCACGTCCAAAGTGTGGAACGGCGATCAGGGCTACGACGAGACGCTGGCCGCTTTCGACGCCACGATGGAGAAGCTCGGGCTCGACGTGCTCGACTTGTACCTGATCCACTGGCCGGTCAAAGGCAAATACAAAGACACCTGGCGCGCGATGGAAAAGCTGTACAAAGACGGACGCATCCGTTCGATCGGCGTCAGCAACTTCCAGCCGCATCATCTCGACGATCTGCTCGCGGACGCGGAAGTCGTGCCTGCGGTTAATCAGGTGGAATTCCACCCGCTGCTGACCCAGAACGAACTGCTGAACTACTGCGCGCAAAAAGGCATTCAGGTCGAAGCCTGGTCCCCGCTCGCGCGCGGCCTGCTGTTCGATAACGAAGTCGTTAAGGGCCTCGGCGACAAATACGGCAAATCCCCGGCGCAGATTCTGCTCCGCTGGGTGCTCGACAAAGGCGTGGTCGTGCTGACCCGCTCCGTCAAGGAAAGCCGCATCGTCGAAAATGCCGACCTGTTCGATTTCACGCTGACGCCGGAAGACGTAACCGCGCTCGAAGCGCTAAACAAAAACGAACGCACTGGCCCGGACCCGGACAACTTCAACTTCTGATCCGGTCCGAACCGATCGGAAGCCGGGCATACACAGAAAGTTGAACCGCCGTCTTCCTTCGGGAAGGCGGTTTTTTTGAAGCGGCGCCGGGCGCCCAAATCAACGATTTCCGGGGAGGTTCACATGTCCACATTGACCAAAGCCATTTCGATCGCCGCCCGCTGCCACGAAGGCCAGAGGGACAAAGGCGGCAGCCCTTACGTCTTCCATCCGCTGCGGCTGATGCTCAAAGCGCTCACCGAACAAGAACAGATCGTCGCCGTGCTGCACGACACGATCGAAGACAGCGACCTGACGCTTGACGATCTGCGCGGCGAAGGCTTCGCCGAAGAGATCGTCGAAGCCGTCGATCGCCTGTCGCGCCGGGAAGACGAGACCTATCACGAGTTCATTCTGCGCATCAAGGAGAACCGGCTGGCCTCGCGGGTGAAGATTCTCGACCTGCAGGACAATATGGACCTAACCCGCATCAAAAAGCCGTCCGAGAAAGACCGCAAGCGCCTGGAAAAATACAGCCGGGCGCTGGATACGCTGCTGTCGCACGACGGGTAAGGCGGGTAAGGGTCGGTAAGGCTGAAGGCTGACAAGGCCGGTAAGGCTGAAAAGGCCAACGCGGATACGGCTGGTAAGGCGGATCAGGCGGATCAGGCGGACTGCAAGCGCAGCAGAGGAGCGGACGAGGCAAAAGCAGATAAGGCGGACAAGGCCAAGGCAGATGAGGTCGATAAGGCTGAAGGCGGATACGGCCAAGGCCGATAAGGCTGAAAAGGCCAACGCGGATACGGCTGGTAAGGCCGATAAGGCGGATCAGGCGGACTGCAAGCGCAGCAGAGGAGCGGACGAGCGGACGAGCGGATGAAATTAAGGTCGCGTGCCCAACAAGAATCATCCCATACACAGGCGAATAGGGTTGGATGCTCCGGAATGAAGAACGAATCGACATGATGAAGGATACAAAAAAAGCCCCGTGAACTTGGCGATTACGCCAAAATTTACGGGGTTTTGGTTTTGGTTTTGGTTTTGGTTTTGGTTTTGGTTTTGGTTTTGGTGGGTAGAGGCTGTTTTGAAATCATTTAGACTGTGCCGTTCAAGCTGAACGGTCTCCCTGTTTTACTTCTGCCCACCCGTCGCTCGCCGAGACTCCGTCACGCAGGCGGCCAACAAGCAAAATCCGAAGCTCAAATCCCAGGCCGTCATCGTATAGACGGAGAGACGTTCGAACACGGCGGGGTGGCCGAATACCCGGGTGACCATCAGCGCCAACGCGGCCAGCCCCAAGCTGCCGAGCGCAATACCGAGCACGCTCAGCCGGGGAGCGAACCGCAGCAGGCGGCCCTCTGCGGCTCGGCCCCGTCCGTCGGTCTCGGCCGCACTTCGGCGCCGAAGCGACAAGCCGGCCAAGATCAGCGCCAGATTGCCGACGACGATCGCCAGGCCGGCTCCGACGACGTGCGGGCTCACGCCGTCATACGATTCGCCCGGAAAATAACCGACCATAAAGTTGCCAATGCCGTGGACGACGGCCGCCGCGCAGGCGAATCTGCCCCATTTGCCCCGGAGCAGCCGCAGCGCGAGCACATACCCGAGCACGAACAACAGGCCGTGCGCCTGAAACCCGAAGTTCATAACGGCCGCAAGCGGCGACAGAATCTCGCGGCCGTCGACGGTCAGCGACCGGGCAACGCCTAGATCGCTGATGTAATTGTAGGCGTAGTCGTACGGCGGATTGTGCCAGGCGGCAGCCGATACCGCTTCCGTCCCCACATAGATCAGGGCGGCCAGCATGAACGCGACGCCGCCCGCCGCAATCCGGCCCAAATGCCGATGATCCGTTTGTTTCCCCTGCTGCATCATAGGTTTGACTCCTCCGCTTCGGTCGAATAGGTACGAAGAAAGCTCGGCAGCGGCAGAAGCCGAGCCAAACGCCGCTGCCCCTGCCCGCTTGCTTCCCCGGCTTATTACCCGTATATGCGCCGAATGACCTCTTCGAATTCCGGCTCCCTCATCTCTACATCGTCGATCTCTCCCCAGCTTCCCAGCTCGCGCAGCACATCCATGGTCCGCGTCTCCTGCCGGTTCACCTCGACCGTCAGCGTGCGCTCGCCGCGCGCTACGATGCGCAGCGGCAGCAGCGTCCCGCCGACGGTCCCGAGAGCCGCGGATTGCGCCGCTCCCTGCCGCTCTCCGGGAACGGTGCAGCCGTCCCGATACGTCACTTTGATCTCTGTCGGCAGTCCGATCTCCCGCCGCAGGCCTTCCACCGTTCCGTCATAGGTCAGGCGTCCTCCCCCGATCACCATCACCCGGCGGCACAGCTGCTCGATATCGTCCATATCGTGCGTGGTGAGCAGGATCGTTTTGCCGAATTCTTCATTCAGCGTTTTCAAAAATCCCCGGATATTCCGCTTCGCGTTCACATCCAGCCCGATCGTCGGTTCGTCCAGAAACAGCAGCTCCGGATCATGCAGCATTGCCGCCGCGATATCTGCCCGCATTCGCTGTCCGAGCGACAGCTTGCGCACCGGCGTATCCCAGAACTCGTTCAAATCCAGCAGCTTCGCAAACTGATCCAGCCGCCTGTCCTTATCCGCGTCGCTCACTCCGTACATCCGGGCGAGAATATCGTACGAATCCTTGACCGGCAGATCCCACCACAACTGGCTTCGCTGACCGAATACGACGCCGATTCCCGATGCGCAGCGCGCCCGTTCGGCATGGGGATCGATACCCGCCAGTTTGACTTGTCCCGCAGACGGATGCAGAATACCGGCCAGCATCTTGATGGTCGTCGACTTGCCGGCCCCGTTGGGGCCGATATAACCGACGAATTCTCCTTTTTCCACCGTAAAGCCGATATCTTTCACCGCTTCTTTGATCCGGTACTCCCTGGCAAAAAGCGAGCGTACGCCGGCAAAGCGCCCCTGCGCCACGACCGGCGTTTTGAAACTTTTGCATAGTCCGAACGCTTCGATCGCCGCATCCGAATGACTGGATGAATTTTGCATACTCCGTCCCGCTCCTTTTACGAATCGTTTCGATGACCACACCGCTTTTTTTCAGCTTCCCGTACTCTGATACCTACTGATCCCGAACATCCAGAATCTCAGGGCAATCAGCAGCACCAGACAAGCGGCAGCGGCCAGCAGCAGAAATACCCAGATTCCGAGCTCGCCCCGCAGAATGTACAGCGCCGGCAGATAATTGACGAGCCCGACCGGAATCGCCGTCAGCAGCAGGCCGCCCATCCAGTCCGGATACAGCGTGAGCGGATAACGGGCCGCCGTCTGCGCCGCGTCTTCGGTCATATTTTGCAGCATCGAGATCCGCGTCGTCCAGAACCCGAATGTCGCCGTGGCCAGGCCGATCGCGAACAGCACCACCGCTCCGGTCAACACGGCAAAAACCGTCTGCGGAATCGCCCACCACGTCACCTGGCCGCTGCCCAGCATCGTGCCCAGCGCCCAGATCATAATCGCTCCGCCCTGGATCACTTCCCCGAACATCACCCGGAAACTGCGGGGCATCAGCGTCAGCAGCACGGGCAGGGGCTTGGTCAGCAGCTGATCCAACTCGCCTTCGACCAGATAGCGCTCCAGATGATGCACCTCGTCCCCGAAAGTGCGATAAATCGTTTTGGAAAAAGTCATCACGGCAAACAAATACCCGACTTCGTGTACGCTCCAGCCCTGGACCGAACCGAACTTCGCCAGCACGATCGCCACCATGAGGAATTCGGACAGCTGGATCAGCGCCGCCAGGATCGTTTCCAGCGCAAAATTGAACCGGTACTGCATCCGGCTACGGATACTGGTACGGATCAGCAGCCGATACAGCTTTATGTAACTTCGGACCGCGCGTAGTCGACTTGTCCGATCGTTCGCAATCTTCGTCATCCTCCCTGCACCTCCACCTTATGCCGCAGCAGACGCGTAGCGAGCAGACACAGCAAAGTCAGCACCGCGCACCAGGCCAGCGTGCCGAGCAACAGGACCGGTTCCCCTTTGCCCAGGTACAGCTGTGTCGGAGCATAGAGCATAAACGGATACGGAGACGCCCACGCGATATGCTGCAGCCAGAGCGGCAGCCATTGCAGCGGAATAAAAAAACCGGCCAGCAGATTCATCATCGCCTGATTGCCCCAGTAGAGCCAGGAGGATTCCGTCGTCCACAGCGAGCTGATCCCGATCAGATAATTCAGACAAAGCGACACATACGCCGCTCCCGCAAGCGCAAGCAGCGCGACCGGCAGCGTCCTCCCGTTCTCCGCCGGAGTCAGGCCAAGCGCCAGCAGCATGATGAGGTAGACAGGGATCGATTTGTACAGAAACTGATACGCGATCTGCCCCGCTTCCTTGGCGGCGAGATGCGTGAACAGATGGACCGGACGCATCAGGTCGAGCGCGATCTGCCCCGTGCGCACCGACTGCGGAATGCCGAGGCCGTTCGTCGTGAAGCTCGAGACCCACAGCGAAGCCTGGGTAAACGTGATGTAGTGCATCATGCCAAGCATGCCGTATTCGCCGAGCGAATGGTCGCGGCCGAGCCCGATCCAGATGCAGGCGTACAGATAGCCGAAGATCGCGCTCGCGAAATTATGCAGCAGATGCGAGCCCCGGTACTGGATATTGCGGGCGTAGGCTTTGGCGGCCAGCACCCGGTAAAGCCGGATATTGCCTGTAAACGAACTTGCCCTGAAAGAAATCATCTTACACCTCCGATAAGCTTTGGGTTGACGGTGAACGTCCACTTCAGACAAGGTGAAAAAAAGAGAAGGTCACTAATATAGCAGAGATTGGGAAAGGGATGCAAGCGTTTTTTTGGGGAAAAGAGGAAACAATCGGCGCGGCGGAGAGCTTGGAACAGAAGATTTGGCGCGGATAGCGGGCATTGGGTACGAATTACATGCACACGGACAATTATTTATCCCGCGCTCAGACGAGACTTCCAAATAAATGCGTGAGGGCAGCTATTTTGCCGAAAATCCTGCTTTTTACATTGAAATCGGGCAAATAAGTGTCCAGGCGCACTTATTCCTCCGAAAAGAGCTCAAAACAGGCTGTTAACTGCTCTTCTGCATCTAATTCCACAGAACCCGCAGGAACGTACGGTTTGCGGTTTTCGCCCTAAAAAAAGCCGCATCGCCCCCTGTTCGGCGCTGTGCGGCTCTCCCGAGTTCGGCTTGGTTCTTCGCAAATCGTTCCCGGGATTGGACGATTAGGCTTCACTCAGATTTCGTCGACGACGACATTCCCGTTTGCATCCAGCAGTGGAGTCAGGCCTCCGCTTGAGTTGGGCACGCTCCAGGTGTAGACGTAATTGACACCGGTCTCGCGGTCGACGAGAATGGTGATTTTGGTCACTCCGAGATCGGGCAGATAATCCGTCGACTTTTCGTAGAAGCGGTTTTCTTTGGGCGGGCGGATCAGCATGATGAATTCCTCCTTGGGTCTTTTGCGGGCTTTGGCTATCTTCCGGGTGCTTGCGATTCCCTTTGCGTACAAGAGCCTTCCCGCGCTGGGCACGGGAGCCTCCTGTCCTGTCAATCCCTGCTTATTCTCCGCCGATACTCCCGTTGGCATACGCGGCGGACACGCGGCTACACCTGCCCCGCCGAAGCTTCCAGGATCCGGCGGATTGTCCGCACCCGCTCGGGATCGATCGGCGCCGACGGATCGCCGCCGAAGCGGGCCGCGGACCCGATATGGATCCGGTCCGCGCCCGTCGCGTCCAGGAACGGACGCAGATTGTCCGCCGTCAGGCCCGCGCCGGCGAGAATGCGCGGCGGCCGCCCCGCGGAGCGGCGCAGCAGCTCCGCCAGCACCGCGGCCCCCTCGGGCGCGCCCGGCGCTCCGCCCGAGGTCAGCACGTCCGTCACCTGCGGGTAGACGGACAGCGTGTCCAGCGCGCGGCGGAGATCGACGGCCTCGTCGAACGCGCGGTGAAACGTGAACGCGAGGCCCGGCCCCGCGTTCAGCAGTCCCGCCAGCGCGGACTCGTCGACCGTCCCCTGCGGCGTCAATACGCCGGTCACGACGTCAAGTCCGCCTGCGGCGAGGATGCGGCGAATATCCCGCCGCATCTGCTCCCGTTCGTCTTCCGAGTAGACGAACCCGCCTCCCCGCGGCCGGACCATGACGCGGATCGGCACTTTCACGGCGCGGCGCATCTCCGCTGCGCGCGAAAGGTCCGGCGTCACGCCGCCGACCCCCGGATCGGCGATCCATTCGATCCGGTCCGCGCCGCCCGCTTCGGCGGCCGCGGCTTCCTCCGGCGTACAGGCAATAATTTCAAGCAGCATCTTCGCGTCCTCCTTCCGAATGGATGAATCCATGATAACGCAGGCTTCGCCGGCAAGTCACGCGCGGCCCCGTTCCGGTCTCGCCGGATCACGCCGCCTTGATCCCGGCCTCAGCCGCGGACGTCTTCGAGCGAACCGCTTAGATCACTCAGCTTGTTTGGCCTGCCTTATCGGGTAGGCACCATAGCGGCTGACGCTTGCGACCCAGGCATGGTTCGGCGCTGTTCGATGGTTTAGCTGGATTGGCATCGCTCCCGACGCTTACTCCGCGCTAAAGGATCGACATGAAGCTTAGCGCCCGGAATCGACAGTTTCCGCTTTTAACGGATCGAGGCGACGCTTAGACGCGAAAAAAGCGATTATTCGAGCTTCCCAGCCCCGTTTGGGCCGCCTAACGGACATACGATCCGTTAAGCCCCAGATCACGCCCAAAAAAGTTCTCTACCGCACATGCAACCCGTTAAAAAACCAACCCAAAACAAAAAAGAGAGGCGGCTCGCCTCTCCTTTTGGCTGCCTTACGGCTGCTCCGATCTTCGCTTGTCCACACAGTCTACGCTCACTCCACGCGGACTGCTTGCGGCCACCCGGCCCTCCACTCACTCCGAGCGGCCCACTTGCACTCGCCCTGCCCTCCGCTCACTCCGAGCGGCCCCACTTGCACTCGCCCTGCCCTCCGCTCACTCCGAGCGGCCCAACTTACACCCGCCCGATCATCCGCTTACTCCACGCGCAGCCTGCTCACAGCAGCCGGCCTTCTCCGCCTAGCGGAACTCCGGCGGCGTGCGGCGTGCCACGCCGGTGCGCAGCGCGGCTTTGACGACGGCGTCGCGGATACGGTCGACGACTTTGTCGTTGAACACGCTCGGGATGATATACTGCTCGTTCAGCTCGTCGTCTTCGACGACCGATGCGATCGCCTGCGCGGCGGCGACTTTCATCTCTTCGTTGATGACGCTCGCGCGGCAGTCCAGCGCGCCGCGGAACATGCCGGGGAAGCAGAGCACGTTGTTGATCTGGTTCGGGAAGTCGCTGCGGCCCGTCGCCATGACGCGTACATGTTCTTCCGCAAGTTCCGGATCGATCTCCGGATCGGGATTCGCCATGGCGAATACGATCGGATCGGGCGCCATCGACTTGATATGGTCCAGCGTCAGCAGGTTGGGACGCGATACGCCGATAAATACGTCCGCGCCGGCGATGACGTGTTCCAGCTGCCCGGTCTCTCCGTTCGGATTGCAGTTGTCCGCGATCCAGTCCCACGTCTCGTTGTCGTATTTTTCCGCTTTGTGCAGCGCGCCGCAGCGGTCGACGGCGATCAGATTGCGCGCGCCCGCCGACAGCAGCATTTTGACGCACGCCGAACCGGCGGCTCCGATGCCGAGCACGACGATCTTGGCGTCTTCGAGCTTTTTGCCGACGATGCTCAGCGCATTCAGCAGGCCGGCCAATACGACGACCGCCGTTCCGTGCTGATCGTCATGAAAGACCGGAATGTCCAATTCTTCGGTCAGGCGGCGCTCGATTTCGAAGCAGCGCGGCGAACCGATGTCTTCAAGATTGATGCCTCCAAAAGCCGGAGCGATCAGCTTGACGGTCCGGATGATCTCTTCGGTGTCTTTGGTATCGAGGCAGATCGGGAAAGCATCCACGCCGGCGAACTGCTTGAACAGCATCGCTTTGCCTTCCATGACGGGCATGGCCGCCCGGGGTCCGATATCGCCCAGGCCGAGCACCGCCGTGCCGTCCGATACGACCGCGATCGTGTTGCGCTTGATCGTCAGCGTGAACGCTTTTTGCGGATCTTCGTGGATCGCCATGCAGACTTTTGCGACGCCGGGGGTGTAGACGTGAGACAGGTCTTCGCGGTTTTTGACCGGCGATTTGGCCATGATCTCGATCTTGCCGCCTAGATGCGCGAGGAATGTCCGGTCCGATACGTTGACGACTTTGACGCCCGGCAGCGCTTCGACCGCCTGAAGCACGGCGTCGCGCATTTTTTCCGGCAGGTTGACCGTGAGATCCCGGATCGTATGCTCGGGACTGGCATGGATGACGTCGATCGCGACCACGTCTCCGCCTCCGTCGCCGATCGCGCCCGCCACTTCGCCGAACGTCACCTGTTTTTTGTCCATTTGCAGCCGTATGATCATGCTCGTTCCAAGGGCCATCGTCTACCTCCTGAGAATACGTTTTGGCGGCAGGCGCACAAGCTCGCCTGCTGACTGATAACGCTTACAATTCAAATTCGGACTTATTATAGCATAGTTCGCAAACAAAAGATTCCCCCGCGCTCCTCATGGTATAATAGGGAAGACAGAGATCCGGCACGGATCAACCCGCAAGCCGGTTAGACAGAGACCAGAAACCGTAATTAATCGCGCAGCGCCGCGGAATGTGCGCGGCCGACGCAAACGGAGGGAAACGCATCATGGAGAGAAGCATCATCTTTTTCGACCTGGACGGAACGCTGCTGAACGACGACAAACAGATCAACGACTCGACCCGCGAAGCGATCACCGCGCTCAAAGAGCAGGGGCACATCGTCGCGATCGCCACGGGACGCGCGCCTTTCTTTTTCGATCATATCCGGGAAGAACTGAATATCGACACCTATGTCAGCTATAACGGCTCTTATGTCGTGCTGGAAGGCCAGGTCCTGTTCACCAACCCGCTGAACGAGCCATCCCTGCAGACGCTGACCGACCTCGCTCTGAAGAACGAGCACGCCATCGTCTACATGGATCACGAAGACATGCGCGCCAACGTACCCGACAGCGAACGCGTGCTGGAGAGTATGGGCACGCTCAACGTGGGCATGATGCCGACGCACGATCCGCTGTATTACAAAGGCCGCTTTATCTACCAATCGCTGCTGTTCTGCGCCGAAGGCGAGGAAAAAGCGTACGAGGAGCAGCTCGAAGCGTTCGATTTCGTTCGCTGGCATCCGTTCTCGGTGGACGTTCTTCCGGCCGGCGGCAGCAAGTTCAAAGGCATCGGCAAAATCACCGACAAGCTCGGCATACCGCTGGAGCGCCAATACGCTTTCGGCGACGCGCTCAACGACCTGCAGATGCTCCGGGGCATTCCGAACAGCGTCGCGATGGGCAGCGGCCTGCAGGAAGCCAAAGACGCCGCCAAATGGGTCACGACTTCGAACAACGAAGACGGCATCGCCCACGGCCTCAAGCTGGCGGGTCTGCTGTAACGGAACGCCCGAAGCGCTATCCATCCCCACAAGAATCGGAGGTACACCATGGAACCAAGCATTATCTTTTTCGATATTGACGGCACGCTCGTGGACGAACGCAAGCAAGTTCCCCCGTCCGCCAAGGAAGCGGTGCTCGAACTGAAACGCCGGGGCCATATCGTCGCGATCGCGACCGGACGCCCGCAATTCATGTTCAAGGAAATCCGCGAAGAACTCGGCATCGACACCTACGTCAGCTACAGCGGGCAGTACGTCGTGCTGAACGGCCAGGTGCTGTACACGAACCCGATCGACACGCGCGCCGTAGAGCAGATGACGGAGATCGCCCTGAAGCACAACCATCCGGTCATCCTGATCGACGACGAACAGATGACGGCGACCGTGCCGGACGACGAATTCGTCGCGCAGGGCTTCGGCATGATGCTCAACTACATTTCGCTGTCGACGCCGGACCCGCACTTTTACAAGGAGCGGTTCGTCTATCAGGCTTCGCTGTTTTGCAGCGAGGCGGACGAAGCGCTGTACGACGCGATCTTCCCTTCCCTGTCTTTTATCCGCTGGAATCCGCTGTCGGCCGACGTGCTGCCCGCGGGCGGTAGCAAGCTCGAAGGCATTCGCAAAATCACGGACAAACTCGGCATCCCGCCCGAGCGCCAGTATGCGTTCGGTGACGCGCTGAACGACCTGGAGATGCTCGGCGGCATTCCGAACAGCGTCGCGATGGGCAACGGCCTGCCGGAAGTGAAAGCGGTCGCCAAGTGGATCACGAAGACGAACGAAGACGACGGCATCGCACACGGATTGAAAATGGTCGGCCTGCTGTAAAACAGGTCGGCTCCGCGGGCGGTGTCGGCTGCTGAGATCGAATCGCGGCGGCGGTGGCGTTATGCGGACAAACAGGACTCTGTTCACGTTAGGTGAACGGGGTTCTTTTTGGTGCATCCGCTCGCGCGGGGCGACGGGGCCTGCGCAGCAGGGCGAAGGGGCATGCGAAACAGAGCGACGGGGCAGGCGCAGCAGGGCGAAGGGGCAGGCGCAGCAGGGCGAAGGGGCCTGCGCAACAGAGCGACGGGGCAGGCGCGAGCGGATGCGCTTTTGCTGCGCGTTTTGGCGCCTTTGCTGCCGCTGTGACGCTACGCCGCCGTGCGATCGCTTGTCCGCCGAATGCCGCCGCTCCGCCCTTCCGCCCGACGAGATCTCTGCTCGGAGACGAGAGCTCAGCTCAGAGCGGAGAAATAACTGCCTGAGCACAACTAATTTCCCGTTTGACCGCTTCTTTTTCGAAATAAGTGCGATACGATCGTTATTTTGCCTAAAAAGAAGGTCAAGTCTCAAGAAGAGCCGAAATAAGTGTCGTGAGGACGTTATTTGTAAGGCGGGCTCGTCTGCGGGAAAATAAGTGTCGTCAGGACGTTATTTCGGAAAAAGAGCGCGGGGCAGGCTTTACCCCGGTGCAATTTTGATGCGGCCTGATGGGATGCGATGCAATAGGATTCAATGTGATGAGATGTGATCCTTTTTGATACGCCCTGATATGATGCCATTCTTTTTGATCCGATATGATTTTTTTAGATGCGTTCTGATGTGTTCTGGCATACTCTGACGCGTTCCGATTCTCCCGCCATCCATCCCGATCGGATCTCTTCGCGGTCCGCTTCGAATCGCCTCCGATTGCGTGTGCTATAATGAGAAACAGACTAATTCAATTTCCTGGAGGTTCAACCCGCATATGCTTACTTTTGAACAAAAAATCGCGATTCTGGATTCGTTTCCGGAACTGGAACGCAAAGACGTATCGCTCGGCCGGGTCAATTACCATTTTGAAGGCAGCGCGCACGAGAAAAAAACGGTCGGCTACCGCTTCCATCCGAACGGCAACGGCTACGTGTTCGCCGGGCTGATCGGCGGTTACGAGCCGGACGACAAAGGCTTCGTCAACGTCCGCGACTTCACGGAAGAACAGCTGCGCGAGATCATCGAAGCGTCGATCCGCTCGCTGGCTCCGGGCGCGGATTCCGCTGCCCGCAGCCCGAAGCCGGCCCAGGCGGCTGCGCTTCCGGCCGCTCCGGACGACGAGATCTGGACAGACGGCAGCGGACAGGAACTGATCCTGAAGCTGGAAGACGAGACCTATTTCATCTACTCGGGGGCCAGCCTGGAAATGGCGTTCGAGACGCTCGACGAAGCCAACGAGTATCTCGCCGAAGAAGGATTCTCGCGCAAGTAAGTACGCGCTCCGCCCGATCCACGGTGCTGCCTGGCGCAGCCGCCGCACCCAAAAACCGCCGCAGGCGCGTTCCGAGGAACGCCGCCTGCGGCGGTTTTCATATAGCCGTGTCTTGCCGGGATTCTACCGCCGTCCGGCTCTTTCCCGATCTCCCCGCTTCTTCCCGGGGAGTCCGTGCCTTCCGCGACCTTTCCCAGTCTTCCCGGACCTCCGCTTTCCGACCCTTCTCCCCTGACGCTCCTCCGCGTCCCGCTACGAAAATATCCTGCCGATCGCCGTCACCGCCGTCGTCCACGGCGAACGTTCGCGCAGAGCCGAGATGCCGTGAATGACGGCGACCCATTCGTATTCGCTGACGCCGCCGTTTTGGGTATCGTCTGTCTGGAGCCAGTATTCGTCGCTTTGGAGCCGGCGCCGCTTGAGATCGACAAAGGCGGCTTGGCCTGTGCCTTCGATCCGGTAGCCGCCGATGTCTTCCTCGATCAGATACGTGCCGCGTCCGCCGGCGTCGTATTCGAACCGCGTGTCGGAAAAAGCCGATTCCCGGCTCAGCGTGCCGGCGACTTCTTCTTTGGCGTTCCGGACCGTCCAGCGTTCGGACAATCGTTCCCGGTAGGTACGGTACAGCACGTAGTCGTCGCCGTCGAGTACGCAGAGGCCGTCCGCTCCTTTGAAGCGGTAATCGACCGATCCTTTGCGGCTGCCGCCGATCTGCCGGATGGTGCTTTTGCCGAACCTTTTTTTACCGCCAAAATACAGTTCCATGCCTGCCTCCCTTTCGATTCCCCGCCGCTGCGCCGCTTACGGCCCGCCTATGTCCAATCCGTGCCGATGCCCTGCGCGTCGTCCGGGTCCATGCCTTCGCCCTGCGCGTCGACCAGATCGGCCTGCATGTCTTCCGCGACCGACTGGATATCTTCGGGCGTGATCTGGATCAGCACATACCCTTCCTCGTCCCGCTTGCGGATCGCGTCTTCCCGGAAATAGCGCGGACTGCCCGGAGCGCCTTCGTCGTCGTACACGAGCAGCATGCCGTCGCTTTTGCGCAGCAGCAGCCCGTCCCGCGCCTTGAACTGCCACGGTCCGCTGTACGGCTCTTTGCTGACCAATCCGTAATAATCGACCTGCTTTTGCAGGTTCTGCCAGTATTCTTTTTTCTCGTCGCTCCACTTCTCGTCCATCCCCGCAAAAGCCGCCAGAATCGACAGCTTGAGCTGCGGGTAGTCTTGTTTCAATTCGATCACCGCTTCGCACGCCCACAGATCGACGCCGTATTGACCGGGAGTGAGAACCCATTCCAGCCCTTCCTCGATCAACGGAATCAGGCGCCGCTTGATCGCTTCGCGAATGAACGGAATGCCCGGATGCTTCTGGTTGAAAATGCCGAGTTCGTTCGCGCGGTAGCCGGTAACGAGCAAATTTTTCACGCTGGTACAGCCTCCCCGTAACCTTTTGCCTTCTATTTTACCATAAGCGCAAGGTCGTTTTCCCGTCTGCCCGCCAGCTGCGCCCGATCTGCCGCAATTCTAGGAGGACGAAGACTGCTGACGTTTGCGAATCGCGTTGACGCCCATGACGACCGCGACCAGTTCGTAATCGTCCAGCCGGGAACGGTTGCTCAGCACGTAGGCGTCGGTTCGCATCCAGCCGTTCGTTTTGGCAAAATTCGCGACTTCCGCGCCGTCTTGCGTAATCGAATAGTCTTTGGAAAAGTTCGGCGATTCGATCTCGTACACTCCACGCTCGCCGGCGTCGTATTCGAACTTTTTGCTGAGCAGCGTGAAGCGCGGACGCAGTTCGCCCTGCTCGTACTCTTGGGCGTCCAGCACGTTCCACCGGTTGAGCATCATACGAAATTTGCCGGTGTACCGCAGTTCGTTCTGCGGGCCGTAGATGTCCACAGCCGAGCCGAACGAGCTGCGAAGATCGAGCTGTCCGACCGCTTCGCCGGCTTCGTTCATGATGTCCACAGTTCCTGCGCTAAAAAATTTATCCGAAAAATACAAGTTCATCTCTGCGCCTCCTCGGTCTGTCCGGTTATATCTGCCCAAGCCTATTTACCCGTAAAAAGCCCCTGTCTCCCGCTTGGGTGCCAAACGACTCATTTGCTTGGCATCTTGTTTGAATACGGGAGTAACCCGGTTAATGGGTTCCAACCGACTTTACACCATGCGATACATCCTCCAGCTTTTTGTCGGTAAAAAAAGAACCGGAAGGATGAATAAAACGTTATGAAGAAAAAAGTTACGGCCGCTGTACTGACACTTGGATTGACGCTGAGCGCTTCCGCCGGCGTGTATGCAGGTTCGAACCTGCAGGAGATTCGCGCTTCGCTAAATAGCGGTCTCAGTCTGATCGTGAACGGAACAGCCTTTACCCCGACCGACGGAAATGGCAAAGCGCTTGCCCCTATCACCTATAAAGGCACGACGTATCTGCCGGTACGTTCGATCGGCGACGCGCTGGATACGTCCGTCACCTACGATGCGAAGAACAGCCGCGTCGTGATCGGCAGCACAGCGGCAACGCCGCCGACTACGACACCGGCACCTACGACGCCTCCACCTAAGACTCCGTCGACTACGACGCCTGCACCTACAACACCGTCGACTACGACGCCTGCACCTACGACACCGTCGACTACGACGCCTGCACCTACGACACCGTCGACTACGACACCTGCACCTACGACACCGTCGACTACGACGCCTGCACCGTCGACTACGTCCCAGCGTCCGCAGCATATCCCGGCCGATTTCCCTCTGCCGGCCGATGCCAAAATCTTCGACCTCGTCGAAGGCGTAGCCGGCGGCACGGGTACGCCTTCCGCGACGTTCCGCTACACGACGAAGCAGGATCTGCTGTCGCTCGGCAACCAATACAAGCAGTATTTCGTCCAAAAAGGCGCGACCAGCAAGTCCGAGCAGGTGAGCGCTTCGGCCTTCACTATCGTAAACGCGGGCAGCTCGTTCTCCGTTACGCTCGACGGCAAGCCTGGCACGGGCAACAACCAGGGCTTTAACGTGATCGACGTGGTCTGGAGCGGCAAATAAAGCGATTTTCGCTTGATTCGCGCCAAATTCCGATCGTCATTTGGTTAGCTGCTTAGCCTCAAAAAAAGCTTCGCTGCCCCGCAAAGGGGTGGCGAAGCTTTTTGGTGCGCGGTCGACTGCGGGCTATGCAGACGGCGCAGGCGCCTGCCTCCTCTCGCTTCCTTTTCCCGAATCATGCTATTCTAACCTAAAAGCCGCACAACGGGCAGCTGAAAGGAGCGAAAGCCGATGGAGCAGGAGCAGCCGCGCAAAAAGTACCGGGTCGGCGTCGAAGTGACGCTGGACGTGATCGGCGGAAAATGGAAAAGTCTTATTCTCTACCATCTGGTATCCGGCAAGAAAAGATTCAATGAACTCAGGCGCCTCATACCGGAGATCAGCCACAAGATGCTGGCCCAGCAGCTGCGGGAGCTTGAGCGGGACGGCGTGCTGCTGCGCTGCGATTACGAAGAAGTTCCGCCCAAAGTCGAATACGAATTAAGCGAATACGGAAGCGAATTCATCGGCGTGCTGGACTTTTTCTGCCACTGGGGCGAGGCCCATCTGGACCGGGTCTACGGGGACCGGCGCCTGATGCTCGAAGATCCGTTCGAACCGGAAGCCGACCTGCCGGACACCGCGGATTGACGGCCTTTGGGCGACCCGGGCGATTCGGCTGATTGGAGCGTTCGATGAGTGGAGCGTTCGCCGAGTGGAGCGGTTACCGAAAAGTGCGTACTTACGCAGATCTTCTCCGGCTTCTACAATGGGATCAAGAGGGATGCGAATCCACCCGTTCCGCCGGGATTCGCTCCCGCCCATTCGAACATCAGGAGGTCTGACCGATATGAAGAACACCTTGATCATTGCCGCCCATCCGACGTTGGCGTCTTCCCGCGTCAACCGCAAATGGCTGGAAGAAGCCGCGAAGCACCCCGAACAAGTTACGATCAGCTCCCTGCATGAAAAATACCCCGACGGCGTCATCGATATCGCTGCCGAGCAGGCACTGGTTGAAGCGCACGACCGGATCGTGCTGCAATTTCCGTTCTACTGGTTCAACTGCCCGCCGATGATCAAGCAGTGGCTGGACGAAGTGCTGCTGGAAGGCTGGGCTTACGGCAACGGCGTCGATCTGTTTCGCAGCAAAAGCATCGGTCTCGCCATTACCGCCGGAGGACGGGAAACCGATTACCGGCCGGGAGAAGCGTTCCGGTACGAGATCTCCGCGCTGCTGACTCCGTTCGAAGTGACGGCAGCCTATATCGAGGCGGCATACGAGACGCCTTTTGTATACTACGGCGTCAACTCGCGCACGAACGACGAAGAGATTCGGCGAAGCGCGGAACTGTACATGGACTATTTGCTGCAGCCGCGGGCCGTTTCCGTTCCGGCGGAGTAAAACGCTTTATGGCGTATCACTGCCCGTCGGTCAACAGCGCGCTGATTCCCATGACGACCGCGACCCACTCGTAAAGGTCGATTCGCGGGGAAGGCGCCCGCAGCACATACGCATGGGGACTAAACCACTTGTTCGTGTTGGCGAAAGAGGCGATCTCCTCGTCGTTTGCCGTGATCGAAAACTTTTCGAGCGAAAAAGGGGCCTGTATGCCGTATAACCCTCGCCGGCCCGCGTCGTATTCGAAAACCCGGCCGGCGAAGCTGAATTTCGATCGCAGTTCGCCCGCTTCTGCCCCGTTCGCGTCGTACACCATCCAGCGGCGGCGAAGATCGAACGTCTCCAGCTTGCCTGCGTAGAACAATTCGCCGGACCTGCCGTACACGTCGACCGAAGGGCTGAATACGCTTTTGAGATCCAGCCTGCCGATTTCCGTTCCGCTGTCGTCCATGATTTCCGTTACGCCGGTGCTTAGAAAATTGTCTTTAAAATACAGTTCCATGACGGCCTGGCCTCCTTTTGGGGTTCGCGGATCATATTGGCTCTCCTATTTTTACCCAAAAGCAAAAGACGGACTCCAAGGAGTCCGTCTTTGCGCGTATTTCACTGCACTTTCGTCTTCACCGACTGCGTCGTCACCCATTTGCCCTGCTTGTCGTAAGCCGCGACGTCGACAGTAATCGATTTGCCCCTGTATTTGGAAAAATCGAGCTCGGCCGTCCACGGAGGATTCGCAGCTGCGCCGACCTGCTTGCCGCCGATCTTGTAGACGACCCGGCCGAGCGTCGGCGACCACGTCTTGACGTAGCCGGACACGCTCAACTTGCGGGCCGGAACGGTCGCCGCGATCGGATTGTACGACAACGTCGTGTTCGCGCCGATCCCGCTGAGATAGAACGGATTCGCGATCGCTTTCCGGTACGCCGCCAGCATCTTGTCGTTGTTGGACAACCCGTAATATTTGACCCGGTCGGTCGTGCCCTGCGTGTCGACGTCGAACCAGAACGCCGCTTTGACTTTCGGGTATTTCATCGGCAGCGTCGCGTAGAGCTGCTGCGTCTGATAGACGGACCACTCGGTCACGTCGCGCATTTTCTCCGGGTACATGTACGAGACCGAACCTTCCGCGATCATGATCGGCTTCCGGTCGGCGTACCAGCCGTAGACCGCGTCCAGCTTGGCGATATGGCTGCTGCGGTCGATGCCCTGCTTCAGCGGGTCCGCGGACGGATTGTAGATCGAATAGAGGCTGACGCCGACCCAGTCGACGTACTTGTCGCCCGGATAATAACTGCGGAGATTGTCGATCGGATTGGCGCCGGGCGCCCATACCATCGCGACGCTGCCTGGCGCTTCTTCGTGGAAAACGTCCGCGACGAGCCGGAATTTCTCGATATACGTTTTGGGCGTGCTTTTCCACGGTGTCCAGTTGCCGTTCATCTCGTTCGCGAAACGCAGGAAGATCGGCACGCCGGAAGCCGCGGCGTCCCGGGCCAGCTGCCGCAAATACGCGTCATCCCGTACCTGTCCCATGCCCTGCAGCGGCTGTACGCCGAGTTCGATCGCCGTGCCGCTGCGCTTGGCCGCGTCGAGATGCGACCGGATCGTGGACAGCGGCGTGCCGTACGTGAAGTAGATCAAGTACCCCGCGTGCTTTTTGCCGGTAAATTTCGGATATTCGTTCGTATAGAATTTGCCGTTCGTCGCATGCACTTTCGGGTTCTGTTCCGCGTACGCGCCGAGCAGGATGCCGTTGGCCGGTTCGAGCGGAGCCAGACCGCGCTCGCGGCCCGCAAGCGCCGCTTCGGACAGCCCCGTTCCGTAATAGAGCTGCACCGAACTGCGCAGCGCATCCGCTTTGCGTTGGACGGCGATACTGTCCTGCACCAGATTCACCTTGGCATAATACGCCGATTCCAGATCCCAGCTGACGACGGCCCGGTCGTAGCGCTTGAGCTTCACGTAAGCTTCTCCCGCATTGCGGTACATCCGCCCGGCGTTGCCGTAATCGCGGCTGGCCGCCATCTCCCGGCCGGCCTGTTCGTATTTGGCGATCGCCTCGGCATACCGGCCCTGCTTGTCCAGCCGCATTGCTTCATTATAGACGTTCCAGACGCTGTAAGCGTGCGCCGTTTCGGGCCGCGCCGAAGCCGCCGTCCCCGTGATCAGCGCGGCCGCCAGCAGCAGGGCGCCCCCTTTTCCGAACCATTTGCCGGTCCCCCGAATCTCCAACCTGTTCATCCCCTTTATCTCTATGCGATCTCTCTGCGGCCTGCCGTTTCATGCTTTGTGCAGACCATCTTTTCCTATATCGGCCAAAAGACCCCTTCCTTGAAGGAAGAGGTCTTCTGCAAACTCGGTTTATAGCGTGAAGCGCGCAGCGAGCCGCTGAAGTTCATCGGCCATTTCCGACAGCGACGCCGCGCCTGCGGACATCTCCTGCATGGAAGCTGCCTGCTGCTCGGACACGGCCGAGACGTTCTGGATCTCTTCGGCGGTGTGCTCCATCCGGCTTCCGCCTTCCATGATGGAAGACGCGACCTTTTCGACGACCTGCACCATCTCGCCGGAAGCCTGCGCGGCCTGTTCGCTCTGGCGGCCTACCTGCTCGACCGTGCGGCGAATATCGCCGAACAGGTCGCCGGTCGCCCGAATCGCATCGCGTCCGGCAGAGACCTGCCCGGACGTTTGCGCGATGATCCGGCTGAGCTGCTGCGCGTCTTCGCGGACATTGTCGATCATGTCGATAATCTGCGAAGCCGACGCCGACGACTGCTCGGCCAATTTGCCGACTTCGCTTGCGACGACGGCAAAGCCTTTGCCGTGTTCGCCCGCGCGCGCCGCCTCGATCGAGGCGTTCAGCGCCAGCAGGTTGGTCTGCTTGGCGATATTCGTAATCAGCTTGACGATTTCGCCGATCTCCAGCGAACGCCGGTTAAGCGTGTCCACCGCCTCGGTCATGCCGTCCATGCCGACGACGGTCGCTTCCATCTGGCGCACGGCTTCGTGCACCACTTCGCCCCCCCGTTCGGAACTGCCGCTGGCCGTATGCGCCGATTCGGAAGTCTCCGACACGCGGTCACGGATGACGACGATCTTGTTCAGCATCTGCTGCATGAGTTCGCCGCCCGAACGCGAAGCGTTCAACTGCGACTCGCTCGTCTCGGCCATGCGCTGCATCGAATTCGCCGAATGTTCCGCGCCGTCCGCGCTTTCCTGCGCGACCGATTTGAACTCTTCGGCGGACGCGGAAAGCGCTCCGGCCGTCCGGCCCACTTCGAGCAGAATATCGCGCTGATTGCGGCCCATTTGCTGCAGCGAAGACGCCAACTGGCCGAGTTCGCCCTTCAGCCCGGTCGGCAGGTCGTCGATCTTGTCGAGTTCGCCGGCCGCCATATAATCGACCTGCCGGATCATCGAACCGAGCGGACGGGTAATGCTGCGCGAGATGAGCAGCGTCAGCAGCACGGCGAGCAGCACGGCGATGACGAGCGCCGAAACGGAAATGATCAGAATGCGGCCCGTGGCTTCGGTCTGCGCTTCGGCCGAAAGGTTCATCGCCGCCACTTTTTGGTCCAGCGTCCCGTGCAGCGCTTCCGTCATCTTCGTGACGAGCTCCTGCGTCTGACTTTGCAAAGCCGCGGCTTCGTCGTCGCGGTTCACTTCCGACAGATCCAAAATTTTCGTGACCGATTGTCCGTAACCGGCAGCGGCCTGCTGGAACTGCAAAGCGCCTTCGCGTTCTTCGTCCGAAGTCTGCTGCGCGGCGTACGCTTCGATTTGCTCGTTCATTTCGCGCATGGCCAGATCGATTCGTTCGCGGCTTCCGCCCATATCGGCATCGCTTGTCTCCAAAATGTTGCGCATCGTCAGCTGATCGATCGTCTTGAGGCGGTCATTGATCTCTTCAAGCATGACGACACTCGGAATATCGTGCGTTTTCAACTGCTCTGCCTGTTTCTGCAGCGTCTGTGTCCCCATATTGGTCAGACTGTTCAAGATAATGATCAATACAATCATCGTACCGAATCCACCGAATAACTTCTGCTTAATCGTAAGTTTCAACTGTCCGTCCTCTTCTCTGGTGTCTGTATAATTTACCTAAATTGAATTGCTCTCCATAGTATTTCGGCAGGCGGCTTGCTTTTGTTAAGGAAAATCCCATTTTTCGACAAAAAAAGACCAATCGGCGGCAGCCGATCGGTCCGACAGGTGTTGCGCTTGCCCGGCAGCGAGTCTTAGAACGCCGGATACGTGTCCGTGTACTCTTCTTCCAGAAACTTCACGACTTCCGGTCCGCGCATGCGCTCGGCGAGCTTCAGCAGCGCCGGATCGTTTTTGTTGTCTTCGCGCGCCATCAGCGTGATCGCGAACGCCTCCATGTCTTTTTCGACGATCAGGGCGTCTTTCTTCGCCGACAATCCGAGCGGTTTGGCGTAAGCCGGATACATCGTAACGAGGTCGGCGTCGTCCATCATGCGGTTGAGCGTGAGCAGGTCGACTTCTTTGAACTCCAGGTTTTTCGGATTCGAAGTGATATCCTGCAGGCCCGCCTTGATGCCCGCGCCTTCCTTGAGTTCGATCAGGTCGTTCTGTTCGAGCAGCAGCAGCGAGTGCGCGATGTTCGGCGGATCGTTCGGGATGACGACGATCGCGCCGTCCGGCAGTTCTTCGATCGATTTGTGCTTGCTGGAATAGCCCGCGTACAGCGCGTTATACACCGGCTGGATCGGCACGATCTTGCTGCCCCGGGCTTCGTTGTAAGCTTCGGCATAAGGAACGTGCTGGAAAAAGTTCGCGTCGACTTCCTTGTTCGCCAGCGCGTCGTTCGGTTGGATATTGTCGGACATCTCCACGATCTCCAGGTTGATGCCGTCTTCGACGAGCAGCGGCTTGACGAGCAGCAGGATCGCGTCCATCGGAGCCGGCAGCGAAGCGACTTTGATCGTCGTCATCTCCGTGCTCTTCTTCTCTTCCGGTGCGGCGGCGCCCGAAGCGTCCGAAGCGCTGCCGGACGTGTTGGACGAAGTCGAAGCGCTTTGGCCGCAGCCGGCCAGAACGAGCAGCAGCGCGGTCAGAATCAAAATCAGGGACTTTTTCATGGTAAGGGTATACCTCCGTTTATTTGGATAAAATAAGATGGTTCCAAGAGTGCCCGACCGTCCTTGTCCTTACCTTTTGTCGATCTTGCGCGACAGCGTGCTGCCGGCCACCTGAACGATCTGGACGAGCAGGACCATCAGCACGATCATGCAGATCGTCACGTCCATCTCGAAGCGCTGGTACCCGTAGCGGATCGCGAAATCGCCTACGCCCCCGCCGCCGACGATGCCGACGACCGTCGAATACGAGATGAAGCTGACGATGGACGTCGTCAGGCCGAGCACGAGGCCCGAACGCGCTTCCACGTACAGAAACTTCCAGACGATCTCCAGCCGGGAAGCGCCCATCGAACGGGCCGCTTCCACGACACCGCGCGGCACTTCCACAAGCGCCTGCTCGACGAGGCGCGAATACCCGGCGATCGCCACGATCGCAAGCGGAATCGTCGCCGCCGTCGTCCCGATCGTCGTCCCGACGATCGCCCGCGTGATCGGAAACATGAACACGACCAGCAGCAGAAACGGGAAAGAGCGAATAACGTTCACGAGCGTATTCACGAACACGGACACGCTCCGGTTGGCCAGCATCTCGCCCGGCCGGGTCAAATAGATAAGCGTTCCAAGCGGAATGCCCAGAATTATAGCCGCGACGGTGGACATGCCGACCATGTAGAACGTCTGTCCGATCGCTTCCCAGATCTGCTCGTGATACTGCGCCCAGATCTCCATGATTCGATCGAGGCTCATGGCGTCTCCTCCTCGCGCACCGTGCCGAGAATTTGCTCCCGATACGTCAGCTTCGGACGAATGCCTTCGTCCGCGCGCTTGGGCAGCGCGAACGTATCGACGACTTCGCCCATCTCCATGACGGAGACGCTCGTGCAAATCTGCCTGACCACTTCCATCTCATGCGTCACGACGACGATCGTCACGCCGAGCGTCCGGTTGATATGCAGCAGGACGTTCAGCAGGTCTTCCGTCGTCTGCGGATCGAGCGCCGAAGTCGGCTCGTCGCACAGCAGCAGCCTGGGGCTGCTGGCCAGCGCCCGCGCAATACCGACGCGCTGTTTCTGGCCGCCGCTGAGCCGCGCCGGATACTGCCCGGCCTTGTCTTGCAGTCCGACGAATTCCAGCACTTCGCCGATCCGGCGCTCGCGGTCGCGCTTGGGCGTTCGCGCAAGTTCCAGCGCCGAAGCGACATTGCCGTGCACGGTGCGGTTATGCACCAGATTGAACTGCTGGAAAATCATCCCGATCGAGCGCCGCGCTTCCCGCAGCTCCCGTTCGCCCATAGCCGTCAGGTCGCGTCCTTCGAACAGCACCTTGCCCGTATCGGGCCGCTCCAGCAGGTTCATCAATCGCAGCAGCGTCGATTTGCCCGCGCCGCTCGTGCCGATGATCCCGTGGATGCCGCCCGTCTCGATCTCCATGCTGACCGGAAGGACGGCCCGAAACGTTTGTCCCTGTGCCGTGTACGTCTTGCTGACTTCCTGCAGGGATAGAATGGCCGATCCCTCCTTGTACCACTACTTTTTTGTTCTGTTATATTCTTTAATCGACTAAATTATAAGGTAATCGAAGCTCTGTGTCACCATTTTTAAAAAGAATTTTAATATTCTCTTTACAATCGGCGCAGCGGCGGGCATGCTTGTTTGCGCAAGAAAGGGATCCCCGCTGCCGCAAAAACGTTTCGATCGTTTCTTTACCCGAAAACCGATTTTTTGCGACGCTACATACGCCGCCTCGGACGCTGCGCGAGCAGGACCGCCCGAAGCAGCAGGCCCGACGCGGCGCCGTACAGCAGATGCGCCGCCAGCCACCAGGCCCACGCCGGCAGGCTGTCGATCGGCGGCGTGCCTCCGGCAGACAGCAGCGTCGTCGGATAGAGCAGCAGCCCGACGACGCCGCCGATCAGCGCCGTAACGCCGATCATCGACGCCGTGGACGGCATGCGGCGATCCGCTCTTTTTTGCCAAATCCACCCCAAAATCAGGCACAGCGCGGCGGAAATGAACAGATGTATGACGAATTCCGTTACCTCGGTCAACCGAAATTGTTTGAGTACCGGCACATAGTCCGCGTTCAGCAGCAGGCGGTAGACACGGTGTCCGCTCAAGTCCTGCGCCGCTTTGAGCGTCAAGCCGAGCAGCGTGCCGGAAGCCAGGCCGGCTGCCGCAAAAGCAAGCAGAAACGCGGCCGATCGTTTGGGGTTCAAGCCGTTCATGCGTATCCTCCATCCTCTCCGTGGGCCGCTTGTGGCGGTCAGCCGCCGCGGTCTCTATTCTTTATAACCCGGGAAGCGGACATCGGATCACAAAAAGGGACGGCCGTTTCCGGCCGTCCCTTCACATGCGCTTCCGTCCTGCCGCTGCCGGCCACCCGAGAGTCTGCTTACAAGCCCAGATACTCGGTAATGCCGCGGGCGATCGCTTCCGCCACGCGGTCCTGCCAGACCGGATCGGTAATCTTGTCGACGTCGCCTCCGACATACAGGAAGCCGGTCTCGACCAGCGCCGTCGGCATGCTCGATTCGCGGTCCACATGCAGATTCTGGTACTTCGCCTTGCGGTCCGGCAGGCCGGTCGCGACGATCACGTATTTGTGAATCGTCTCGGCCAGCTTTTTGCTCTCCGGCTTCGTGTACAGCGTCTCGGTGCCGCTCGTCGGCTTCGTCCCTTTGGGCATGCTGTTCGCATGGATCGAGACCATGACGTCGGCGTCGACGCTTTCCGCGATATCGACCCGACCCTGCAGCGAGACGTCGGTATCGTCGCTGCGCGTCATGATGACGTCGAGGCCGTCCACCCGCTTGAGCAGCGCTTCGACTTTGAGCGCCATGCCCATATTGACTTCTTTTTCCGTGAGCGTCGGTCCTCCGCTGTAGATCGCGCCCGTCGCTTTGCCGCCGTGTCCGGCATCGATCACGACGACTTTCTTCCCGTCGTCGCCGATGCCCGGCGTCGAAGGCCCGCTCGGCTTGTTCAGATCGATAAAGATCAGGCTGCCTTCGCGGTACACTTCGTAGCCTTTGGCTTTGTTGAGATCAATGACGATCCGGACCCGCATCGGCGAATCGTCGTTGAGCGCGAAGCGGATTCCGGTCACGTCCGGCGAGCCGGATGCCGCGATCTGCCCCTGCTGGCCGATCAGCAGACCTTGTCCTTCCGCGAACAGCGGACTGAACGAAGTGTTCGGCAGATCGACGACGATCCGGTTCGGCGAAGCGATTGCGGACACTTTCGGTTCCGCGCTTCCGCTCACGCCGATCATAACCCGGTTCTCGCTGAAGCTGATCTGCTCGACCGACGACGAAGCCTGCGGGGTGCCTCCCGGAAGAGGCTTCGGCGGATCGACGTCGTCGTTCGGCCCCGATTGGTTCGGCGCTTCGAGCGGAGGCGGCGATTGCAAAAAGACCGTCTGCGCGCGGTTATCCCATTTGACCGTCAGTCCCATCTTCGTACCGACCAGGCGCAGCGGCACGTACGTCGTATTGCCCTGCGAAAAAGGAGCCTGTTCGAGCATGATCGTGCCTTCCGGCGCGATCGCCGCCGTGCTGCCGAGCGTAAGCGTGAGCTTGTCGCCCGGACTGCCTACGGTCACCTGCCGGCTGGCCGAATTCCAACCGACCGGATACCCGAGTTCTTCCGAGATGACCCGGATCGGAACCATTGTCGTGCCTTTCACGGTCAGTACGTCTCGGGCCCCGGTCACTTCCCTGTCATTCAGGACGATCTTCGTGCTTGAAGCCGCTTGAACGACCTGAATCGACAGGAAAAACACCGCCGCCAAAGCAAGCACCGTCGCGATCCACCTTTTTGCGTATCCCGTACGCCGAACTTTTGCCATCATCCTTTTTCCACCCCGTACCCTCTCCTTGTCGTTGAAATATTGAAAGCGCCAATCGGCTCATCACAGGTATAGACGCCTGCGCGGCGCGCAAAGTTTCCGTTTCGAGCTTTTTTTGTCAAAAACAAAAAAGAGTCCGGCGTTTCCCGAAGGAAACGCGGACTCCCGTGCAGATCCGGCCGGGAAACGGACCCCGGTTCAGCTCTCCTGCTTCTCCATCTCTTCGCCCAACCGGAGCAGGTAATCCGGCGCGTCCATGCCGTCGGATACCATCATCTCGATCAGGCACAGCTTGTCGCCGCGCTGCATTTCCGCTTCGCGGAACGCCCGCGCCAGCTCGCCGATCGTCCGGACGCGCTGCGCGTAAGCCCCGCCGCCGAACGCTTCGACCAGCTTGACGTAATCCCAGCCCGGAATCTCGTTGTACGTCTGTTCTTCGACCGGCACCCGGAAATTCAGCACCTTCTCGATCGTGTAGCCGCCGTTGTTGAGCACGAACACGATCGGCTTGCAGCCGTGATCCATCATCGTGCTCAGTTCCTGTACGGTCAGCTGCAGCGAACCGTCGCCGGTAAACAGCAGCACCCGGCGTTTGGGCGCCGCCACGCACGCGCCGAGCGCGGCCGGCGTCGCGTAGCCGATACTCTGCCAGCCGCCCTGCCCGATATAGGTCGCGCCCTGCGGCAGCTTGGTCTGCGACAAGCCGTAGGCAAACGTGCCGGTCTCGGCCACGATGACGTCTCCCGGCTGGAGCAGCCGCTGAATGAGCGGATAATAGTCGTCGGCCCGAAGCGGCTTGCTGCCGTCAAGCTGCGTGCCGCTGTTGTACGGATGTTCGGCCGCGGGAACCGGCAGCGCCGCCGTCAGTCCGAGCGCCGCAAGCTCGCGCAGCATGTCCGCGCCGAGCACGTCGGCATATTCCTGTCCGCCGATCACGACGGATTCCGGCTGGATCACGATCATCTTCTTCGGATTCAGCTCCGCCGTTCCGCCGCCCGTATTCGTATCCGAAGGCACGTAACCGGCCACGATCAGGCAGTCCGCGTTCTCCACGACTTCGCGTACTTTCTCGCTTCCGAGCGTTCCGCCGTACATGCCGATATGGTTCGGATGGCTTTCGTCGAAGCCGCCTTTGCCCATGATCGTCGACGCGGCCGGAATCTGCATAACCTCCGCGAGTTCCCGCACGAGCGGTTCCCATTTCCAGCTTTTCACTTTGGCGTCGCTCAGCAGCACGACCCGCTCCGAAGACTTGAGCAGTTTGCGCGCCTGCCGCGAAGCCGACTTCAAGGAAGACTCGCTTGTCTTCGGCTGTTCGATCTTCGCCGCCTTGGTCGCGAGCGGCTGGTCCACGAGGTCGATCGCGACGGACAGATAGACCGGCTTCTTGGTCCGCTTCGCGATCTCGATCGCTTTCGGGATCTCGGCCATCGCGTTGGCCGGCGTCAGCACGGCCGTGTACGCGGAGATCGGCTCGTACATGCGGCGGAACGCGTCATAATCGCCGTCCATCAGCGTATGGTGCATCAGCTTGTGCTGCTTTTGCTTCTCCGATTTCGGCGAACCGACGATATGGATCACCGGCACGTTCTCGCTGTAAGCGCCGGCCAGCGCGTTGGTCGCGCTCAGCTCGCCGACGCCGAACGTCGTAATGAGCGCCGCGAGCCCTTTGATCCGGGCATAGCCGTCGGCCGCGTACCCTCCGTTCAATTCGTTGCGGGTCGGCACCGCCGTGATGCCTTCGCGGCTCTCCAGCGTGTCGAACAACGTGAAGTTGTAGTCGCCGGGCACGCCGAACACTTCGGTCACGCCTTCTTTTTTCAGACAGTCGAACAGATAGGTCCCGAGCGTCGCCCGACCTTCTCCCTGCGTGTTCGAGCGAATTTTTCCCATAATCGATTTAGCCATAACACACACACCCTTTCCGTGATCGCGCGGCCGCCCCGGTAGGTCTTGGACCGGCCGGTCGGCCTCTATCCTATGATTACCCCGTAAAAGACCCTACAGGTCAGTAATTTTAAAAATCGCCGAATCCGCCAGTTGACGCCGGGCGGATCGCGGGTGTTCGCCGGCCTATTTCATACGGCGTTTCATGCGGCGTGTGACGCGGCGTTCGGTGCGGCATCCATCCGCCGGGATCAGCCCTTGATCTGCTCCAAAATCTGCGGGTCTTTGATCTGCCCGTCTTCCGCCAGCAGCACGATCTTCGACAAAATCTCCGCCGTGCGCGGATCTTCGTCGAGGAACGGCAGGAAGAAGCGGCCGCGCTGCCCGGCATGGACCGGGATGATATTGAGGGCGCCCGTCGCCTGCTTGTAGGCGATGCCGCTGCCCAGATGCACGGCGTATTCGCCGAGCGTCCCGTCGATTCGGGCGTAGCTGCCGTCGATCCGTACGTTATTCTTGCCGAGCAGAAGCAGCGATTCGCGTACGATCGCGGTGCGCAGCTCGATCGTCGTCAGGCTCGCTTCCGGATCGACGCCGCCGACATGGGCGACGCTGACGACGAGGTCGGCATCGCGCATAATTTCGGAGAACAGCACCGGCGGCACGTCGGCGAGCGGAATCGGCCGGTGCGTGCGGCGGTCGCTGAACCGGATCGTTTCCAGCGCCGGCGCTTCGGTATCCGCCGGCGAGAACCAGTCGGCCATCGCGTACAGCGTCGCGATCATATTGCGGCTGTAATCGACGCGCTGCAGCCCTTCTTCGTAGCTGACCGTCCAGCCGCGGCCGCGCAGCAGCGCGACCGTCTTGCCCGGCTGCACCTGATGTCCCGCATAGCGGGACGAGAACGCGCCCGAAGCCCGCTCGTCCGCGTTCGGCAGATACAATTCGCGGAAGATCTGCTTGAACGGCTGGCGCTGCGCCTGCGCGCGGCCTGCCGGCCCGTTCTGGCCGCCCTTGCCGTCCTGCCCATCGCGCAGACCCCGCTCGATCAAGTCCCGCTGGAACAGCGGCCACTGCCCGCTGGCGTGCAGATCGACCGGATGCGCGAGCACCAGCGCCGCTTCGCCGTCAAGCGGCAGGTTCCCGCCGCCGGCAATATCGAGCAGCGACGAATCGTCGGCCCGGAAATAGCCGACCCGGGGAAGTTCCGGCGATGTCTCCTCCAGACGGAACACAAGCGTGTCCAGCAGCGGCGACACGACCGGATTGCCGTGCAGCTTGAGCAGCTCGGACACGGAGAACGCGGCCGCCGTCTCCATGGAACGTTCCAGCTCGCGCACGAAGCGGCGATGCTGCTCGGTCAGGTCGGCCTTGATCTCTTTGAGCCGAACGACCCCCTCGTCCTTGTTCAGCCGGGACGGGATCGACTTGAGCGCTTTGCCGCCCTTCTCCACTTCGATCTCCGGCAGGCCCCGTTCGTCGATGACCAGCTTCATGCGCACGTCGCCGACTTCGGTCGGCTGCATATGGACGCGCAGATCGTCCATCTTGCCCGCTTCCATGTCCCACTGGAGGCGGATCGCATCCGCGTAACCCGCGCTGCGGGCCAGGTTGCCGAGCGCGATCTGGCCCGCAGCGCTTTCGCTGGCCCGCCGCTGGGCGCCGAACTGCCGGCTCTCTAGCAGGAACTTCCGGATATAGTCGTAGCGTTCGCGCAGATCTTTCTCCTTGCTGCGCGCAAGCGGGATCAGGCTGTAGGCGAGCAGTTGGTCTTTGCCGCGCTTGGCCGCGACCTGCGCGCGGACTTCGCCGAGCTTCAGCCTGCCGAGCACCGCGTCCGCGAACAGCTGCGAGCGGCGATGGTTGGAACCGCCCGAGATGTATTTGGCGCAGTCGTACAGCAGCTTGAAGCGTTCGGCGCCGAGCGCTTTGTACGCTTCTTCGAACCATTTGACGTCGAACGCGCCGTCGTTGAACTCCTGCGGCGTAATCGGCGAATAATGCGCGACGATCGTTTCTTTTTCCGCGGAGAAGCTCTCGTTGATATGGGCGTGGAAATACCACGCGGCGCTGCGCAGTCCCGGCCAGTCCAGATGCTCCGCCACGATCTCGATCCACTGCGGCGCGTACATGGACGCTTCGAGCAGCCGCCGCTCCGACAGACCGGTGCCCTGAAGTTTGACGGCAAGCGCGGCCGCGTCGTCGCCTTCCGCCGGATAGCAGTTTTTCAGCAGGGCGCTGAGCGATTCTTTTTTGGTCAGATTGTCGCCGTATCCGTAGATGTAGCCGCGCACGAACGTCTCGCCGCCGAGACTGACGAGAATGCGCAGCAGGACGTCCACGCCTTCGATCCGCTGCAGGGCGGACGTATAGGAAGTCGCTTCGGTCGCCAGATCGCCGCGCGCAAGCTCGATGTCGAGCAGCCGGTCGACGATTGTGCGCAGGATGCCCTGCAGCGCTTCGCTTCGCGTAAGCTCCTCCGGCGGATTCGACGTCAAAGTGCGCAGCAGATACGGGGCCTCTTCGCCGAGCAGCTGCTTGTAGATCTCGTTGTCGCCGAGCACGCCGAGCGTGTGCGCCTTGAACAGCAGGCGGATATCGAGCGACGACCCGCGCTGGCCGTTGAACGATCGGCGCGCCTTGTCATAGCGGTAGCCCAGCGAGATGCAGCGCTTGAACGAAGCGTCGTCGTACGCGCGCCGGCGCAGCAGGGCGTTCCAGTCCTGAGCCAGCACGAGCCAGATCGGACGGTCTTCTTCCGGCGCGTCTCCCGGGAATTGTGCAAACAGCCGTTCCAGCGCCGAAGCCGCCGCATCGAAAGAGATTTCGGGTGCGCTGTCTTCGAAAAAGGCACCCAGCAGCATGGCGACCGCCGCGGCGTAGCGGCAGTCTTCGAGCACCTGCCATCCCGCTCTCAACGACTCCAGCGGATACAATCCCTGCACGTATTCTTCGCGCCAATCCGCGAGCAGCGGCATGCGCTGCATTTTCTGATAATCGTAGTAAGGCGCGAATTCGCCGTAATGATCGCCGACCTTGCCGGACAGCCGCTTCGTGCTGGCTATCAGGTACAGCCCGAACAGCTCTTCGGGCCCGAAGCCGCTCTCTTGTACGTACTTCCGCCATTCGTCGGCCAGCGGATACCGGTCAAGCGCGGATTCCCGCTTGTAATCCGGTTCCAGCGCCGCGTTGTAAGAGCCGATCGCCCCGTAGGAAAACGGACGGAATTCCGCGCCGAGCAGCAGCTTTTCGGTGGCGCCCGCGTAATGCTCCACTTCGTATTCCGTATCGCGCAGCGTATGGATCAATTCGTCCAGGCCGCGGATAAACGCGCCGGCCCGTTCGGGATCGAGCGAGAAGAGGCGGTCGAAGTCGGCCTGCGGGCCGGACGCCTCCAGCAGCCACGGCTCGATCGCTTCGGGATCGCAGAGCCCGAAGCCTTTGGCGGCGGCCTGCTCGCTTCGCTGCGGCGCGTCCAGCTTTTGCAGCAGCTGCGACTCTTTGGGCGTCGGCTCCGCGACTTGCTGCGCGAGCGGCAGCAGCGCTTCGTAATCGCCGGCCCGCTCCGGGTCGGCCGACAGTTCGGTCAGCAGCTCCAGGCCCGCCAGGCGCTGCAGCTCCGCTTTGGCGCCGAGCAGCCGGTTCAGCGCGCTGGCCAGCGCTTCGCGCGGCTGGCCCAGCAGCAGGGCGATCGCGCTCTGGCGCAGCGAGCCGGTCTTGAGCTTCAGCATGCTCTCGACGCGCCGCAGCTCGTCGTCGCTCAGCTGGAGCATGACGGCCCGCTTGAGCGCCGTCTCGCGGTTGCGGATGTTTTTGTCCGCCAGCGTATCGAAGATGAACGCGCGCTGCTCCGCCGAATCCGGCCGCGTCAGGAAAAACTTCAACAAATCGTGGCGGCTGTCCGCGCTCATGGAACCGGACAGCCCGATCAGGCGTCCCACCCATTCGGGGTCCATGTCGTAGGCGGCCAGATACATCATTTTGCGCAGCACGTCGGCCGGCTCGTACGTATACGACAAAAATTCGAGCGCGCCGGAAATGCCGGTCACCGGCTTGGCAGGCCCGTCCCCGAGCAGCGAAGCGAACGCTTCGAACTGCCTGCGGCGCTCTGCCTTGTCGCTCAATTCCGGCGCTTCCCGCAGGTCCAGCTTGCTCGGCCCGCCTTCCAGCCACGGCATCGGCGGCCCGTCTTCGTCGGGCATCCCCCATTGTACGGCATATTCGTATGTATAATTGACGAGCATCCAGTGCAGCAGCTCCGGGTCGCGTTCGCCGCCGTGCAGAAGTTCGACCGCGGAAGCGTGCTTGAGCTCCGAGCGCTGGCTCATGGACAGGACGTATTGAGCCGCCACTTTGCGGTAATGCACGCTTCCGGCCATAATCCCGCGCACCTGCTCCGGCAGCTCCGCTTCCTCGATCCACGCCTGCGCGAACAGCGAAGCGTAGACTTCCTGCGCGTTGTCCGATTCGAGCCAGCCGGCTCGCGTCTTCGGATCGGACAGCGCCGCATGGAGCCGTTCCAGCATCTTCGCGGCGACCCGCGAATCGGACGCTTCGAACGGCAGCCCGGTCCAGACGCCCGCGGCGCGGACGACGGACGCGTAACGGACGAAGCCCTGGTCCAGAATCAGCTTCAGCAAATAGGAAAAAGCTTCCGGCGTCCCGAAGTCCATACTCTCCACGATCGACTGCCGCAGCCCTTCCTGCAGCCTCGCCGCGACGAGCAGGTCGCCGACCAACCCGTGCATGTCCGGCCGATGGCTCATCAGCATGCCGGCCAGCATCTCGCGGCTCAGCAGAGCCGTCTGGTTCTCGCCGAGCACGATGTCGCGCAGCGCCGATTCGACGCCGGCCTCGCGTTCGTCGAGCTTCTGCGCGATCAGGTCGGGCAGCGACTGGCTAATCCGGTAAAAAGACCGCGTGCGCCCGTTCGAGTTCGAATAGTCGCGCTGCGTCAGATAAAGATCCAGCGAAAAGTCCGACGCCTCCATCCACAGATGCCCGACGAGGTTCGTCAGGACGCGCGTCAGATGGGCCGACAGGTCCGCCGTACGGAACGGCCGCCGCATATAGCCGCTTGAATACGGATAATCGGCCGCCTGCTGCGCCATCCGCCGGACCCGCTGCGCGGCGGGTTCTCCCGCCAGCGCGGACATGACCTCTTCCAGCGGCCGCAGCAGGCTTCCCTTGTCGCCCTGCGCCCGCTCCAGAAGCAGCCGGCGCATATTCCGCACGCTCTCCTGATGTTCGCTCACGTAACCTTCTTCGACGATTTCGCACAGGCAGGCCGCGAGCTCGGCGTCCGGCCCGGCGAGCCGTCCCGCCGTTTTTTTGAACGTTTCAAAATACTGTTCTTCCTGCCGAAACTGCTCTTCTTCGTTCATGATTGGTGCCTCCTCGATCGGGTTGATGAGATCAGCGGTTCCAGAACCCGCCCGCCAGCATCGTAAAACGCATGAATATCACTTCGTCGCCGTCCGCGAGCGTCAGCGGAACGTCGAGCCCCGTTACTTCTTCCTGCCGCACGAATACCCGGTACAGCCCGTCTTCGAATCCCAGCACAGCCGCGGACACGGCTTGTTCGGCGTCCGGCGATTTCCCCCCGTAGACGGCGCCGAAGCCGACTTTGCCCCGTTGGGCGCCTTCTTCGACCTGCTGCTCCGTCAAATACGGCAGCAGATGGTCACCGGCCAATTTCTCTTCGAACTGCGCGACCATCAGCCGCACGGTCTGGTCGATCAGTTCGCGCAGCGTGCGCGGCATGCCCGGCAGATCGAATTCGCGGCCCGCCACGCCGCGTTTGCGCCCCGCGCTTTTTACGATTGCGGTCAGCTTCATGTGACTTCCTCCTCCATGGACAGACCGATCGAACGGCCTGAAAAAGCGAATGAACGTTCGTATATGTACAGATTCATTTTACCAGAATGCACGATAGAAAAAAACCAGCCGCAAGCACGAACGGGTCCTCTTCGTCTATCGGACAGATGCCGGACGCGGGCTTCGTGCGGACTTCTCCGCCGAAAAGCCCGGACCGGACGCCGATCATTCTTCCAGCGCGGTGCGCGCCAGCGTCTGAAGCACGGCGTCTTCCATCGGCGGATTGTGCAGGCCGGCCCGCACGTCGCGGTAATACCGCTCCAGCGGCAGGCTGCGCGACAAGCTTGCGCCGCCGACGATCTTCATCGCCTTGTCGACGACCTGCGCGGCGAGATGGGTCGCATTGTACTTGACCCAGCCGAATTCCGGCCGCATGGAAGACCGCTCCTCCGGCCGGGTATCCCAGCGGTCGGCAATGTCATACAGCGCCGTACGCGCCAGACGCAGCTCGCTGTCGATCTGCCCGATCCACTGCCGGATATGCGGCAGCGTCGCGATCGGTTCCTTGAGGCTGTTCGGCGTGTAATTTTTGGCGAAGTTCAGCGCGTAATCCCGCGCCGCGTACGCGATGCCGAGATAGCAGGCCGGAATATGCAGCATCCAGCCGTCTCCGTCGTCGATCCCGCCTTTGGGCTGCCCGGGCGCGTAGATGCCCATCACCTGTTCGTCGGGCACGAACACACGATCCAGCACGATGTCGTGACTGCCGGTGGCGCGCATGCCGAGCGTGTCCCATGTCTCCTCCAGCGTGACGCCCGCGGCTGCCCGCAGGTCGGCCGCGCGGCGCTCGGACGCTTCGGCGCGCCGCGCGATCTCGGCGAGATCGGGCAGCGCGGCGCCTCCGTCAGCAAACGGCGAAGACGCCGGTGCGTGCCGTTCGGGCTGAGATTCCGGCGCGACGGCTGCAGTGGCGGAGGCTGCGGCGTCAGAGGATGTGGCGGCTGTGGTGGCTGCGTCAGAGGCTGTGGTGGCTGTGGCGGCTGCGGCGTCGGCGGAGGAAGAGGAGGCGCTGCCGCTGCCGTTGTTTCGGCCCGGCGCGCCGAGCCGGATGATGAAATCGCCGACTTCCGGCGAATTCTCGATCCCGGCGCTGACGATATAGTCCGTCAGCAGCGGACTGAGCGTGCTGTACGTCTTGCGTCCGGTCAGCGTCCAGCCGCCTTCGACGCGCACCGCCGTCGTCTGCGGGCGTCCTCCGCGCGTCGGGCTGCCGGTCGCGCGCTCGCTCGCAAACTTGTTGATCATCGCGCCCGAAGACGCCACATCCCGGCAAAAGTCCGCATAGCTCGGCTCCGGCCAAATGTCCGTCTCGCGGTAATGCAGCATCATGCCTCCGTGCCAGCCCGCGCTGAGCGCGGTCGAACCGTCCCCGCGTGCGAGACGCTCCTGCACGAGCAGCCATTCGTACAACGACACGCCGTCGCCGCCCTGCTCTTCCGACAGCGTCAGCTTGGCATACCCGCCCGCTCTCAATTCCTCGAAGTTTTCGAACGGAAACGACCCTTCCCGATCATGCTTCGCGGCACGCTTCGCAAAACGTCCCGCCAATTCGTCCGCCCAGACCGCAAGCTTCTCTTCCCGTTCGTTTCTGACAAAGGCGTCGATCGCTTTTTTTCTCAATGCCGCTCATCCTTTCTGTCTGCCTGTTCCTGATTTCCTTCTATTATAAAGAAACCGAGAACGCGAAAGCAAAGCACCGGACTCGGAATTTCGGTAGACGGTCTGTTGGAAGGAAGGCGCGATGCCGGGGATGGGGGATATGTGCGGGCGCGGTGCAGGATGCGGAGTGCTGGGGGATACGCGGGGGCCGTGCGGGGTGCGGGGGGCAAGGTGCAGAATGCGAGGTGCTGCGGAATGTTTGGAGAGACCGGATGTGCGGTGCGTAGCGCTCGGGGATACGGGAAGCTTGACGTTCTCGATTCCTGAAGCCGCCAGATGCTTGGAGCATCAGTAGGCTTGTAGCTGCGGGAGGATTAAAGCGGCGGGAGGCTTGTAGCTGCGGGATTCCTCGAAATTCGGGATTTCGAAGAATCGTCAGCCTGACATTGGCGCTTGGACTCGTTTCTTCGCTTCTGCGCCGACCGTAACGAATCGTAGGCACGCTATTTTGGCTTTTAACGCGCTTTTTTCCAAACTAACGAATCGTGATAACGTTATTGGGCCTGAATCGCTTGAAATCGGCCTTTTTCGGGCCAATAAGGATACAGCGATTCGTTAGATTTAGAAAAAGGCCGAATATCGGCAAATAGCGATAGGAGGATTCGTTACGTACCGCGTGGGGCGTGATGGGGATGCGGATTGGATGTTGGCGAACGCACGACTGGATACAGGGAGGTACGCAGGTTGGATATTGGTGGGCGTACAGTTGGATGCGGCGGTCATTCAAGTTGGGTGTTGGCAGACGCACGATTGGGCACAGCGGGTACGCAGGTTGGATATTGGTGGGCGTACGGTTGGATGCGGTGGTCATTCAAATTGGATGTTGGCGAACGTACGGCTGGATACAGCAGGTACGCAGGTTGAATATTGGTGGGCCTACGGTTCGATGCGGCGGTCATTCGGACCGGGTATCGCCGGGCGCACGATTGGGCACAGTCGGCAAGCGGTTAGGCTAAAAAGAGTAGGCCGAACCCCCGGATTCGAATTCAGATTCGGCTAACCTCCGGAATCCAGACTCCGGAAGCCGCTATCGCACACATCCCGAATACGCCAAAAAACCCGAGTTTCCGTAGGGAAAGTCGGGTTTTCGGACACACTGAAATTGCCTTTACAGTCTTTTGGCCATTTTGTAATCGGTCACCTCGCAGCCGGCTTTGCGGTATACGTGCAGCGCGGTGGCATTATGTCCGAATACATGCAGCCCGATCGAGAACGCTCCGAGCGAGCGCGCCGTATCGTCGGGCGACCGCATGGCGGCCTGCCCGTACCCTTGATTGCGGCAGGGCTCGTCGATGAAAAATTCGTACACGAAAGCCTGCTTCCCTGCCGGCGCATCCGACAGGCCGATCGCTCTGCGAGACGTCTCCCCGCTTTCGCACCGCTTTCGCCCTGCCTTCCAATCCGCCGTCAAGCCCCGAATCTTTTGCGATATCCGCACTTGCGGCACAGCTCCTCCACCGCTTCGCGGCGGGAAAAACCGTAGACGAGATCGTTGGCGCGCTTGCTCTCGACGATCTCGGAAAATTCCTGCTCCAGCACGTTGCCGAGATTGATCACGCCTTCGCCGTCCAGGCAGCAGGGCACGACCGTGCCGTCGACCAGAATAGCCGCATGGCTGCGCAGCGCGTGGCAGAAGCCTTTGCCGTCGTCTTCGGGCGCGCTCAGGCTCGGCCATTGGAACTCGTGGTCCTGGTTCAGGTAGACGTTGCCCGATACTTTGAGCCCTTTGCCGCGCTCGAACCGCTCCTCGATCCGGTAATCCAGTGCGTATTCGCGCTCGATCAGCTCCAGCGTCTCGCGGTTGCGGCTGCGCGCGGCGTTGGTCATATTGTCTTCGGTCAGGTTCCACAGGCGGAACGAGAAGATCAGCTTGCCGGACACCTCATGCTGCGAAGCGTCGCGTACGAACGACAGGATATCGGCCAGATAGCCGTTGCGGTCGGTCGAACCGGCATGGCCGTCGAAGCTGTGCAGCGAAAAGTTCATCTGGCGCAGCGCCGGCTTGCCGAGCAGCTTGTCGCGGTTTTTGGCGATCAGCGTGCCGTTCGTCGTGATGTTGACGTTGAAGCCGCGCTCGTGCGCCAAATCGAGCAGGACGTCGATTTTGGGATGCAGCAGCGGTTCGCCTTTGACATGCAGGTAGATATGGTTGGTATGCGGATCGATTTTGTCCAAAATCTGCGCGAACGTCTCCGGCTTGATAAACTTCGCCTGACGCGCCGTCGGTGGACAGAAGTGGCAGGACAGATTGCAGACGCTCGTAATTTCGATATATACTTTTTTGAATGTTTTCAAAAGTTGACGCTCCATTTCCGGTGTAGGTTCTGTGTCTATTATGTGTTCCGGGGAGCAAAAGCTCAACCCCCGAAACGAACCATTCTCCCGAATCCGGCAGCAAAAGCCCGCCCCGCACGGGCAGGCGGTCAAATGAGCGCTTTGCGCATCCGCTGCAGCGACAGGCCGGGCAGCTCGTCGGTTACCCGGTAGCCGAGGCGCTCGTACAGCCGCCGGGCGTCCGGGTTGCCGAGGCTGACCGTCAGCGAGCAGGCGGTGAAGCGCTGGCGCAGTGCCTCTTCTTCGGCAAAAGCGATCAACTTCGAGCCGATTCCCAGTCCGCGTCCGTGCGGCATGGTCGCCAGCGCCGCGATATGGAATTCGTCGCTGAGCCCTTCCTTGAGACCGGTCAATGCCAGCAGTTGGCGCGGGTGAAGCAGATGGTAAGCAATCAGCGGAAGCTTGCGGTAAGCCAGCAGCCGGGTGAAAGTCGGCCAGGCCAACTGCTCCAACCGGGAAGCGGGGCAGCAGGTAACGACGCCCATCGTCTCGTCTGCGTGCTTGGCTTCGTACGCGTATTCGTAGCTGAAGCGGTTGCGATCCGCGCGCCACAGCTTGCGCATGACGCGTTCCACCGTCCGGACGTCGCGGCTGCCGATCAGCGCATGAGCCGTTTGACCCATGGCCATCATGAGCAGCTTGGCGCCGACCGTCGAACGGGGATCGGCTTTTACGATGTTCGGCATGTACGTACACTCTCCTTATGTCTGTCTAAAAAAGGTCAAATTCCTGGCTGCCTGTCCAAATGTCCTTCGCCGCGGTCGATCCGAAGCCCGATCAGATTCTCGACGACGATCGTCACCGTGCCGACCGCAAGTCCGGTTAGCGTCTCGATGCCCGTGCCGACATTGTACTTGAGCTGCCGGCACACTTCGGGAATGCGTGCGCCGAAGCGCACGTCGATCCGAAGCTCGACGTCGAGAAAGCGGTCGCGAAGATGCAGCGCGATACGGCCGCTTTTGGCGGCTGCGCGCAGCCGGTCCGAAGAGGCGGTTGAACCGTCTTGCTTCGGACTCTTTTTTTCAAGCGCGATCCCTTCGATCACGATCCCTTCCGTCTGCGCCAGCGCGCCGGCTACGATCTTGCGCAGCGCTTTCTCCGCTACCCGAATATGCCCGTAACCCGTCTCGATCTTCATGCTTCGTCCTCCTTGAGGGCCGCAGGCCCGAATAGGTTATCGACGTCTATCGGGCCCGAGTCCCCTGCACAGCGTATCCGCCACGAGGCTGACCGCCGCGCGGGGCGCGAGCACACCCGCCCGGATCTGTTCCCACGCCAGAAACAGCAGCGAATACGCCGTGCCCCACATCCATTCCGGCTGCAGTTCCGCCCGGAAGACGCCCCGCTCGCGCAGCCGCTCGAACGCTTCCATGACCGGCTGCCGCAGCTTCTCGTACGCTTGCTCGATCTCCGGATTTTCGTTGACCGAAGCGTCGTGCACGAGAAAATGTACTTTGTCGCCAAGCGGCACGAGCGCTTCGATCAAGTCGGTCACGTAACGTTCCGCCTGCTCCTCGTCGAACGCCACGCCCGCGATCGCGGTCCGAACGACTTCGATCGCCCGGAAGCCCAGCCGGACCATCAGCTGCTCTCGGCTCTCCACGTAACGGTGCAGCGTCGCGATGCCGATACCGGCCTGCTGCGCGATCTCGTTCAGCGAAGCGTTCGGCTTCTCGATCAGCAGTCCGGTCGCCGTGTCCAGAATATGATTCATGCGGATCTGATTCGGTTGAGCCGGCCGGGCCGGCACCGATGTTTTTCTCATGACGCCTCCTCCTTCTCGCATTCCACCGGGAGATACGACAAGCTATCTTTTGATAGTATAAACTATCACCTCTTCCCTCATTGTAACCGCTCCGTTCACCGAAATCAACTTCGCGTACGAGTCCTGTACCCTTAATGGTAGGCGCAAAAAAGCGGGCACTCTGCTGGAGAGTACCCGCTTCGAATAAAGAACAAGCCGAGGATGCGCATGCCACGCTGCCTTACGGAATCAATGCGACGCGGCCGTTCGGCCCGGAGCGCCTGCCTGCCCGGCAGCGGCCGGTGCCGGATTGTCCGGCTGCAGCCGGACGCGCAGCAGCGTAATCGCCCAGGTGACGAGCGCGATCAGCAGCAGATGCAGCATGAATGTGCCGGCTCCGTCCCCGTTGTAGATCAGGCGCATAAAGCCCTGAATACCGTTCGGCGCCGGCAGGAAGCTGCCCAGATGACGATAGAACGGCGCCAGCATATCGGCCGGGATGATATTGCCCGCCGTCATAAGCTGGATCGGCACGAGCGCGACATTGAACAGCGGAGCCGCGTTGCCCAGCAGCGCAAAGCTCATCTGCGTCAGGCAGGCGCTCGCCAGGAAGACGAGGCTCAGCAGCAACCACAGGCTCCACAGCGAAGAGGCCGGTTCGGCGAACAGCCGCGCCACAAGCACGATCACGAGCGGAGCGGCGACGCAGATCAGCAGAAGCAGCAGCTGACGGCTCCAGAAAATCGCCCATTTGCCGGTGCGGTGCTTCATGATCTGCGCGGTAATGTTGAACTGGATATTCATCGTCATCATCGCGATATACGGAATGAAGCCGAGGATCATCGGCAGCATCGTGACGGCAAAATTGCTCTGTTCGTGCGTTTTGACGATTTCGGCCCGGATCGGCGCAGCGGCCGCCCCGCCCGATACCGCCGCGTTCATGCCGTCGGTGATCTTCGTCGCGGCGCCTTCCATCATCGCGGCCGCCACTTGGGACGTGCCCTGGTTGATGTAGTAGGTCAATTCGGCCGAACCGCTGCGCAGGTCGGATGCGATACTCGCCGGGATGCGAATGACCATCGCGTAATCTCCGGCGTCCATCGCCGAGTTGGCCTGGTCGAGATCCGCGACGACGGTCGTGCCGAACGGAGCGGAATCGGCGAGGCTCTGCGAGATCGTCTCGCCGGCTGCGCCCGCTTCGTTGACGACGGCGGCCTGCAGACGGTCGATCCGCTGCGTCGCGCCGTCGTAGCCGGTCATCCAGAGCAGGACGAACAGCAGCGGTACGAACAGCGCGAAGACGATCCCGACCCGGGTCGTCGTAATGCTCATCATGGTCTTGAAAGCTTGTTTCATGAAAAAAATTCTCTCCTCTTGTAAGTCGTTCCTGCTTCGATTCATGCTTCGATTCATGCTTCACAGTGACTCAAATTTAAATGGTTGAATGTGCATCTATTTAGACAAAAAAAGTCACCCGGATACATTCCCGAAAATTCGGTTCAGTACCCGAATGAACAAATTCAACTCTTCTTCCGTCAATCCTTCGATCGCTTCCGCGTTGCTCGCTTCCATCAGCGGGGTCAGCAGCCGTTCGACGTCCCGACCTTTGTCTGTCAAATGCACGAGCACGCTGCGCCGGTCGGTCGGATTGCCGCGCCGCACGATCATCTCTTTGTGTTCGAGCTTGTCCAGCACTTTGCTGATCGACGTCTGATCGCGCGAGTGGATCGCGGCCAGCTTTTTCTGCGAAACGCCGTCGGCCAGCGTCAGCCTGTGCAGCACCCCGTACTGTTCGGGCGTCATGTCTGCCCCGGCGGTGATCTTGCCGGCCGCTTTGGCATACGCCAGATAAGTTCGCGACAGCAGGAAGCCAAGCGTATCGGCTTGATGGTCCATGCGCATTCTCCTCAGGCGTTCGAACGTTTCCGTCGTACGATCCGCCAATATAGTTGCATGTGCATTTATTGCACACGCTATTATATCGGGCAAATCGCCGGAAAGTCAACTTAAATTTCGGCCGGCCGGCGCAGGACAAGCCCGATCAGCTCCGTGCGGAGCGTCTGCATCGCGTCGCTCCGCTCCATCTGCATACCCCGGCTCAGTTCCGCAATATCCGGTTCGAGCAGCTCGACCACACGCATCAGCGCGCTGCGGTCTCCCGCTCTCGACCGCTCCAGCAGCTTCAGGAATTCAACGTTCGGCGCAGATGCTCCAGCGATTTGCGTTTCCATTTGCTCACCCCCTGCTGGCTGATCCGAAGGCTCTGCGCCGTCTCGGCTTCCGTTCTTCCTTCCAGAAACAGCGCTCGGATGACGTCCCTGCCTTTGTCAAAAGGAATCAGTCCGACGTATTCACGCGCCGAGCGTTCCGCTTCGAGGACACACGGTTCCGCCGCCCGGTTCCGTTCGCCCTCTTCGAGCCCGGATCTTTCGTTTCGTCCGCGAATCCTCTGCCTATAGCGGAAGCGCCAAGCGGCGCGCCGCAGTTCCATCCGGTAATGTTCGATCGTGTCTTCGGTCAAGGCGATCCCTCCTTTTGAATCAAATCAGAACAAACGTTCGCTCTTATCATAATATAAACTTTGCCATTTGGATAGAATCATTTTCCAAAAAGGCACAACGTTTGATCGGAAAAAACGTACATACCGATAGAGGGGTTTTTTTCGAGCCAAAAAAATTTTTTTTTCGCAGCCGGTTGTAAAAAGCGCCGAATTTCCTCCTTTCTTTGTGAAGGCGGAATTTTCCGTCGTACGGCGCAGAAGCCGAATCGAACCTAAAAGGAGATTTTACGATGAAAAAAGTAGTATACGTACCGCTGGACGACCGTCCGGCCAATCTCGACGACGTTATTTTGCAGGGCAAAGCGGCCGGCCTCGAAGTGCTGACACCGGAAGCGTCGGTCATCCGCAACCGGATGGACGACACGGGACAGATCGAAGGCACTGAAGTCGTCGGCACGAGCGGCGCGTCTTACGGCGATCCCGCCGGCGTGCAGCAGTTTCTGCGGCAGCATGCGGCGGCGGCCGACGGCTTTATCATCTCGACCGACATGCTCGTGTACGGCGGACTGATCGGCAGCCGGCGGCTGCGAGACGATGCCGGGGGCGAGTACCCGAATTACGATCCGGCCGTCGATTCGCTGCTGGACACGGTCGCCGGGCTGAAGCGCGATTACCCGAACAAGCCGGTCTTCCTGCTCGATACCGTCATGCGCCTCGCCACGACGACGATGGCGGAAGGGCTGAGCATCGAAGTGTATAACGAATCGCGGGCGCTGACGATGAAGCCGCGGCTTGCCCAGACTGACTTCGACGCCATTCTGGACGGGTACGACCTGAAGCCGGACGGTACGCCGTACGAAGACACGATCTACCTGAACAAAGAGCGGTATTACAACGCGCGCCGCCACAAGTTCAAAACGAACCGCCGCGTGCTGGAGACGCTCGTACGCGACGCGGGCATCGACTTCGCCGCGATCGGCGTGGACGACGCTTCCACGCAGGGCGTGCAGGCGAACGAGATCGACTGGATCGAAGCGCGTATCGACGAATGGCTCGGCGGCAGCGAAGGCCAGAACCCGGATCGCGCCGTGATTCTGCCGGACGCCGACGGACTGGGCCACGTGCTCATGGCACGAATGGCCGCCCACCTGCACGCAGCGCCCGCGAAGCCGGTCGTCGCCGTGCGTTACTTCGGCCGGGACGGAGCCGAGATCGTCAATCCGTACGAATATATGGACGTGCACCGCAATATTCTGCGGCATATCGATATCGCGGGCGGCACGTACGTCGGTGACGGACGTTCGCCGATCGCGCCGCCGGCCGGAGCGGCGGATACGCCGTTCGAGCTGGAACTGGTCGCGCTGACAGGCGAAGACGTGATCGGCGAAGCGGTCGCGCATCTCGAAGCGAACCGCGCGGCGCAGATTCCGACGCTTGTCGTCGACTTCACGCGCGGCGGCTCGGCCGGCCTCGTCGTGACGCCGGTGCTGCTGAATTCGCCGGCGACCGGCATCCTGCTCGGCTACAGCGCGTGGAACACGGCCGGCAACAAGATCGGCATGTCGCTCGGCATGGCGCTGTCCCGTTTCTTTTTCCTCAAAAAAGAAACCCAGGAACGCCCGCTCGGCCTCGCGCTCGACGCGCACGGCTCGCTGCTGTTCAAGCGTTTCCTCAAAGACTATTCGTACAAGTCGCTTGAGATCGGCGTGATCCGCACCGAATCGCGCGCCCGCACGCCGTACACGAACGTGACGGCCGACCAGAACATGCGCATCTTCAACACGCCGGAAGATTACGACTTCCTGACGCAGCTGCTGCGCACCGACATGCAGACGCGTACGCACGAACTGGCCGCCATGCCGGCTTTTGGCATCGGCACGAGCGCTCCCGCCTGCGCCATTCGCCGCTTCGGCGTTCCCGAAGGCGAAGCGGGCCCGAACTCCCGCGACTGGCGCTACGCGCAGTACGCCGCCGCGCTGCTGCCGGAGAACAACCCGAACTTCATCTGGTGGCGCGCGTTCGAGATCACGCTCGCCCCGGAGATCGACCTGGAGCGCACTTCGCAGGGCGCCTGCCAGTAAAGGCTGTACGCGGAAGCGGACGGGATTGCGCGAGCAGGCGGGAAACGCGATCAGGCGGGCTGGGCGATAACGCCGGGAGCGGGCTGGGCGATCGGGCCGGGAGCTGGCTTCGCGTTCGCGATCAGGCGGGCTGGGCGATCGGGCAAACTTCTCGCCCGGAAGCAGGCTGCGACAGCCGACAAGCTGCGCGGCGCGACAACTTTGGAACCGGACAAATCAAAACCTCGAATCCCGCTGTGGGATTCGAGGTTTTTTTGTTTCGCCTTTTTTTGCTGGAGAAGAAGATGGAGAATGAACGACGGAGAACGCAGATCGAAGGCCGGACTGGTATGAGAGAAGGAACAAGGAGCGGCGCGCGAGCCGTCATTTTGTTCGACCCGTCCGCGCCGGGGCGAAATAATTGCGAGAGAACAGCTATTCCCCTCCATCTGCCCTCTCTGCGTGAAATAATTGCGAGAGAACAGCTATTCCCCTCCATCTGTCCTTTCTGCGCAAAATAATTGCGAGAGAACAGTTATTTCCGCATTCAGCCGCCGAAAACGCCCGTTTTCCGCAAAATAAGTGTATTCTCGCAATTAGTGGTCTTCCCGTCGACTCTTCATGCAAAATAAGTGTATTCCCGCAACTAAGAGTCACTCCTACAACTTTTCATACCAAACAAGTGCATTCTCGCAGTGATTTGCCAGCCCGGCGGCTTTTCATGCAAAATAAGTGTCCGCCTGCCGTTCATTCGCCCAACGTTAATCTGGATTCCACAGCTGTATAGCCCTGAATCTCTACAGCCGCGGATCGATCTCTTTCTCCCCCGCCACTTCGAACAGCAGGTCCGAAGCGGCTTCGCGGTATTCCGCGTGCTCGGGCGAGATGTCGTCGATCGGGACGGACAGCATGCGCAGGCCGAGGCGGTGCTCCTCGATCGAGGTGCGCAGCTTGCGCTGGATGCTTTTCTGCTTGATCAGCTTGGCGTATTTGTGCGGAAAGCGGTAATCGTAGCCGTACACGATGCTCAGGTAATCGGCGTTGCGCACTTTCATGTTCGGCGCGACGCCGCCTTGCGGAAGCTCCGGCTTGATGACGACGCCTTCCATGCCGCGCTCGGACGTCAGCTCGCCGAAGAACGACGCGGCCCGTTCGTAAGCGTCGTCCGCCGCCAGATCGAGCGTCAGCAGGCTGTCGCCGGACAGGAACGCGTACAGGTCGGACTGCTTGCGCGTCAAGCCCGGCAGTTCTTCGCGGCCGTCGGCGTACACGATCTTGAGCAGGCCGAACGGCTTGTAAGCCGCTTCGCCCGCCTGCGCGTACAGCCCGAGCTGGCGCTCGTAGACGGCGCGCGCTTCTTCATGGACGTCCAGCGGCATGCGCGCCTGGAGGATGTCATGCACGTATTTGTACGTCTGGTACGTACCGCTGCCGTATTTCTCGCTTAGCTTCGCTTTGGACGAATGGATACGGTCGACGCCGAATCCGCTCTCTTCGTAGTCCGAAGTCAGGCGGTCCAGCGCCTGCTCGAAGCCCTGCTCGCGCAGGAAAGACAGTTCGCTCTTGAGCGCTTCGCCGATCGGGCGGAACTGCCGCTCGATCAGTCCTTCGCCGAGCGCGTGCCACGGCATCAATTCGCCGTCGAGGATCAGCAGCCTGATCCCGTGCTCCTCCATATAGGAGCCGAAGCGTTCGATCAGCGCCGCGTGGATCTGCGTCAGATCCACGCTCTTGATCTTGTAGCCGTTGCGGCTGACGGCGAAGCTCTCTTCCGGCGAGCGATGCAGATACAGATTGCAGCGCGAGCCCATGTATTTGGGCTGGAGCACCACTTCGCGGACGCCGTGGCCGCGGAAATAATCCAGCCCGCGCCGCAGCGATTCCAGTTCGCCGGCGCCCAGGTCTTTGTCGGACGGCGACATCGTGCCGGAGACGAAGTTGATCTTGTGGCGCGAGATATAGCGCAGGCGGCGCAGGTCTTCATCGCTCAGCTCGCGAGGCTGAATGCGGCGTTGATACGCGAACAGCGTGTGCAGTTCTTCGGAAATCGCGGCGTTCGCGGCTTTGTGCGATTTGAAGAACGGCTTGTAGCCCATGCTGACCGAAGTCAGCAGATTGCCGTGCACCGCGCCGGTATCGAGGTGCAGCTTGTTCTTGAGCCGGAACGCCTGCTTCGCGGCGACGTGGCCGAACAGATGATACGGGTGGTTGCCGACGGCGTCCCGCTGGAGAAAGGCCAGCTGTTCTTCCTTCGGCAGGTCGGGACGCAGCCGGAACGTGCGCTGATGGCGCTGCGCATAGGCGTCGAGCTTGCCGATGTATTTGTTCTCGCACGGCGCGTGCGTGACGTAGAAGGACGGCTGCCCTTCGCCGACGCCGATCCGGCGATAGAACGGCCGCGAAGCTTCGACCAGCTCGTCGAACTTGGCGCGCAGCGCTTCGTCTTCTTGCAGAACCGGGATCGAATCGAAGTAGCTGTCGAGCAGTTCGCCGTCCACGCCGGAAATTTCGCCGCGCAGATATTTGTACACGAAGTTCTCGTGGTTGCCTTTGACCAGCAGAAAATGCTTGCGGTTCGCATGCAGGAACTCGATCGTCTCGCGTGTCCGTTTGCCTTTGTCGATCCAGTCGCCGGCCAGAATAAAGTCCGTATGCGCCAGCTTCTCCGGCAGGATCAGCTGTCCGTCTTCGAACGTGCAGCCGTAATCGAGCAGCAGTCCCCGAAGCGCGTCCACGCTCTCGTGCACGTCGCCGATTACGATGGAACCGCGGCCCTGCGGCAGGATGCAGCCGACATAGGACTCCTCATTCTCGACGACAACGGTATACCCGGTCGACTCTTCCGAAGAGGCGGATACTCCCGAAGAAGCCGAACCGGCTTCTTCTCCTGCGCTCCCCGAAATTTCTGCTGCCCTTGTCGCCTCTGCCGCCGCTGCCGCTATCGGATCTGCCGGATCTGCCGGATCTGCCGTCTCCACCGTCCCCGTTCCTGCCGGTTCGGCAGCGCCGAAGTCTTTCGCTTTGACCCGGTGCACCGCGTCGTAGCCTTCTCTCGCCAGCGCCGGCAGCACGTCTTTTTTGAGCCGGTTGATATGGGTCGAGATCAGCCGCTTCGAGCGCTCCGACGCGTAATAATCGCTGCGTTTGCGGTAATCGAACACGACCGCTTCGACGTTGTAATGGTTCTCCTGCGCGATCGCCCGCACCTGCTGCCGAAAATCTTCGGACAGGCCGGTCGTATCGACAATCACGAATTCCGCGTTGATCGGAAACGTCGTCGCAAGTTTCAGCCGCTCGAACAGCAGCGCAAACGTCTGCTCGCTCGCTTCCAGCATGACCGAGTCGTATTTGTCGTACTCATAGCCGAGCATCTCCTGCCGAATCCGGTCGGAAGACAGCAGCTGCACGTTGCCGTGCAGGCCGCGCTCGGGGCTGTCCAGCTTGAGCTTCGGCAGCAGCACGCGTTCGGCGAACGTCGTCTTGCCGCATTCGGTCGGTCCGATCAGCATGAGGATGGTATGCACTTTCGTGCGGATTTCCAGCGTTTTAGGCATGAATTCATTCATCTGCCGCCCCTCCTTTTTCCGTCGCTTTTTCCATTGATTTTTCCGTTAATATATCGATTTCGGACTGCCGCCTGAACAGCACGCCCTGCGTCGTCGCGATTCCGTTGACCCGGTCGCCGATCTCCAGCCATTCCGCGTGCACCGCGTGCTTGGCCGCAAGTTCGCCGATCCAGGCCCGGAACTCCGTCTGCGGCATTTCCCAATCGTGGTCGTCGTGCCGCATGCCTTCAAGTTCGTAGAAGACGTTAAAGTCGGCGTTCGGCGTCGTGATCACGAAACGGTCGAAATTCACTTTTTTCAAAATAAGACGTACGAGCGCCGCCGCTTCCTCCGTGCCCATATGCTCGACCACTTCCGTGAGGATCACGTCGACCTGCTCGCCGTTGTACGAGTCCAGAAACTGCGCGAGCGAAGCGAACGGGATCAGATTATCCAGCTCTTTTTTCTCCGCTTTGCGCACCGTTTCTTCCAATACTTCGGCGTTCACGTCGATCGCGTAGTAACTGTAGTCGTCCTTGATCCGCGCGGCATAAGGAATCGCATAGAACCCTTCGCCGCAGCCGATATCCAGAATCGATTTGTCGAACGCCAGCCGCTGCGTGATCGCGCTGCGCCGCTGGAATGCCGTGCCGCCGAAGTCGAACCGAATATCATAGCGATCGGTGCGCTCCAGCTCGGCGGCGTATTTGCGGAACATCGCGCGCGAGCCGAGGAAATTGCGCACGAACAGGCTGCGGATATAGAACGGCGCGTCGATGATGTTCAGGCTGCGGATGTATTTTTCCACCACCGATTCGTTCAGATCGATAAACTCTTTGCCGAACATCGACAAGAACAGGAACAGGACGCTCGCGGCATGCAGCAGGACGTAGAGATTGCGGTTGGTCGTCATTTTGAGGCTGTAACTTTTGTGGGCCAGAAGCGTCGCTTCGAACGTAATATCCGGAAAATGCTTGGCAAAAAAGTCCAGGTACCGGTCGCGCTCGATATGCACCATATTGACGAACAACGCATGCGTATGCCCTTCCGTGTCGCGGTCGTCGGGCTTGAGCGGATGCGAGAAAAACTCGTTGATCGCGTTCAGCGGAAACAGCGGCGTGTTGTAGCGCGATACGTTGAGGTATTCGAATTCTTCGTGCTCGCTGCGTTTGTACGAAACTTCGTTGTCCGCGTCCTTGAAATACACGTTGAATGTCTGCGGATCGCCGTACCAGCCGTAGGCCAGCCCTTTGCGAATCGGACGGATCAGCATGCCGGTAGACGGGTTTTTGCGAATGAGAAAAGAGAAATCGGGATGCGTCGAGCTCAGTTGGACGATGGCCATGGGTGCTGCTCCTTCCAGGCGCCGCGCAGCACGGACACAAACAGCGGATCGAGCCGGTCGTCGACCGATTCGCCGGAGTCCGGCAGGTGCGGGGCTTGCTGCTCATAGTAGTGGATCTGTGTTTCCAGATATTGATTAATAACCTCAATCCGGGGTTCTTCCTTCAGTTCGATACCGGTTTTTTTGCGTTCCAGCAGCTGCTCGACCGCCGTCTTCAGTTCGCCGGGAGCAAGCAGCGTATCCTTGAGCGTGTCGAACGTCATCGGAGGCAGCTCGTTGTACCGTTCGATCCAGGCGCAGGCGAGCAGCGGACGCAGCACGTAGAAATATTTTTTGCTGCGGACGGTCTCGCCCTGCAGGTAATCCCGGTAATTGCCGCGGGCCATATGCAGGTAGTGGAACATGCAGGCTTTGGGCGAAAAAGACGGCCCGGCCAAGTCGCGAATCTGCGCCGCCGCTTCCGGCAGCTCGCGGTACACGATCGGCGATTGCAGCCATTCCAGCAGCGGCGGATTGCTTTTGCGGAACAGCCGCAGCGCTTTGCGCAGATCCCAACCGTTCACGTCAAGCCGATCGCTGATCGGACGCTCGATCACGTCGCGGCGCTCGAAAATCGACAAATACCAGTCCGGCTCGCGCACGTACAGAAAGCGCACGTCGTAATCGCTATCCTGCGAAGGGAACCCCCATGCGCGGCTGCCCGACTCGCAGGCGTACAGGATGCGGACCTTCTCTTCCCGTTCGATACGGGAGAGTTCGACCTGGATTTCGCGGCGGATGCCGGGATGAACATCGGAGCGGGGATCGGTGCAAGGATCGGGACGGATGTTGGAGGCCGCATTAGAGCGGGTGTCGGGAGCGGCATCAGAGCGGATGTCGGGATGAACATCGGGGCGGGTATCAGCTTGGTCCCGGGCCGGGCCGGAGCGCTCGGCAAAAGGGCGTCGTGTCATGGTCTTCTCCTCCTTCGGATTCGGCGGCTTCCGCAGCGGCGAATTCGCTCGCGCGGCGGAACGGACGGCGTCGGACTGTTCGTTTCGTTAAAGCTTATTGTCCCGGAAAAGGGGACCGGTAGGAAGGGCGTAAGTATGGCGATTAGAGAATCGCCTATATACTTCGCGCCTTGGCGTAAGTATGGCTCGCAGCAGGAGCGCGATTAGAGAATCGCCTATATACTTCGTGCCTTGGCGGAAGCATGGCTCGCAGCAGGAGCGCGATTAGAGAATCGCCTAGATACTTCGCGCCTTGGCGGAAGCATGGCTCGCGGCAGGAGCGCGATTAGAAAACCGCCTGAATACTTCGCGCCTTGGCAGAAGCATGGCTCGCGGAAGAGCCGCGATCGAGGCGAGTGCATCGGCGGCAAAAAGTCCCGAACCGTTAACGGTTCGGGACTTGAAGTGTCGAAAGCCTTTTATACCGGCTGAGTCGCATGACTCAGACCACCATGCGCAACCCTCAACCCTCATCCCTCAATCCTCAATCCTCAATCCTCAATCCTCATGGTCCCAAGCGCCGCTCAGCTGTCCAACGAATCGTCATATCGCTATTTGCTCTAAATTTCGCCTTTTTAATTATTTAACGAATCGTCATATCCTTATTTAGCGTTATGGAGCCGATTTTAGCGAGTTTCGGTCAAATAGCGTTATAGGGATTCGTTAAAACCGATAAAGGGGCTTTAGAAGGCAAATAGCGTGATAAGGATTCGTTAGCAGGTTGCAGCGGGAAGGATTCGTTAGCAGGTTGCAGCGGGAAAGATTCGCTAACAAGACCCCGTAGAAGGGTTCGTAGGTACACCCGGAGGCAGGGATTGCTTAGCCGCTCCAGTGGAAAGATTCATTAGCAGGACCCTATGGCAAGATTCGTTGGCACGTCGGAGCAAGGGGTAAATTAGCGGCTTCCGTAGGAAGATTTGTTAGCAGACCTCGTAATAGGATTCGTTGGCACGTCCGGAGGCAGGGATGGATTAGAGGCTCCGCACAATACCGATACCAAGGTACCGGAACGCTAAAATCCCGAACCGTAAACGGTTCGGGAGCACGAGCGCCGGGCGGTTCCGGCTGCATTTTGCAAAGATTATTCGGCTTTGACAGCCGTTTCGCCGGTGACTTTCGCGCCGTCTTCCATTTTGAAGGCGTCAAGTTGGGCCTGTGTGGAGAAATACAGATTGCCGTCCACGGTCGCGTCCACGACCTGGAAGCCGTCGGCGGTCACGTAGACGTCGCCTTTGAACGTGCCGCCTTGGATGCGCGCGTTTTCGCTGTTTACGGTCAGCTTCGGAGCGGTCAGCGTGTAGCGGGCCGTGACGTTGCGATCGGCATCCTGCGCGTACAGGGCGATTTTGCGGGCCGGTTCGCCTTTATTTTCGAATTGTCCGTCCAGAACGAGATCCTGATCGATGTTCAGGTCGTTCAGCGCGGCGATGATCCATGTGCCTTTGGCGCTGATCGCGTTCAGGAATCCGTCGTTGTCGTTTACGATCGAAGCGGTTGTCTGCGCATCGGTAGCCGCAGGCGTTTCCGTAGCGGCCGGCGTCTCGGTTGCAGCCGGTGTTTCGGTCTTGGCTGGTGTCTCGGTCGCCGTGGCCGGATTCTGCGTGCCTTCCGTCGTGGCCGTTGTCGCTTCATTGTTGCCGCAGCCTGCCAGCAGCGCGATTCCCAGTACCAGACCCAAGCTTACTACTTTTTTCATGTTAAATTCTCCCCTTGTGAATGATTTCTCTTTACTTTGTTCAATATATCACAAGGATACTCAAGATAAAGTAACATTTTTCACAAAGTTTTATCTATTTTTTAAACAACCTAAATTCACCAAATCAAGGCGATTATCCGGCACGGATATCGGTACGTCGGGTGCTCGCACGGGAACACCCACTCGAAGACAAAGTGCAGTATAAAGACAAAAAATGATCGGTACGTCGGGTGCTCGCGCAGGGACATCCGGCATTGGCATCCTTGTCTTCGTCAGCGTAGGGGATGCGGCGAATACGATTATAAGACTTCGAGCCCACATACGAAAAAAATCTGCCGGCACCCGCATGTCGTCGTGTTTCGGCGACAAGCCACCCCTTACTGCACCATGCGGAAAAAGAAACGCTCAACCCCCGCGCCTCCTATTCCCACGCCAACCTCCCCGATCCCCACGCCAAGCCGTTCTCTTCTCCTCCACGCGCCGCCACCCGCCGCCACGCACAAAACCCAAAAAGCGTATAAACGCCGGACACCGGCGTCTATACGCTCCCTTCTTCTCGTTCGCCGCACGAAAGCGGCGGCAAGTCCCGCTCCGCCGCCGTCAGCCAGCCGCTACCGGCCGGCCGCGCTACTCCCCGTGCAGCGCGCCGAGCAGGCCGCGCAGCTCCGCTGCGGCGAGCTGCCCCGGGGCGGACGCGTTTTTCGCCGCGCCGAAGGTCAGCGCGGAACCGAAGGTGCCGCCGGCGACGCGGCTGACCGCTCCGAGCAGGCCCATCGACATGGTGATGATCGGCCCCTCCTTGTCGGAGCTGACGGCGTACGTCGCTTGGAGCAGCGCCAGCACGTCGCCGGGATCGCGCGGCATGACCGCGATCTTGGGCACGTCGCCGCCAAGCTCCCGCATGCGGCGCAGCCGGGCCGCGAGTTCCTCCGCGGGGGGCGTCTTGTCGAAATCGTGATTCGACACGATCGAGACGGCGCCGAAGCGGCGCGCTTCGGCGGTGAGGCGGCGCACCGCCTCGTCTCCCGCGAACAGCTCGACGTCGATCGCGTCGGCGTCGCCCGAAGCGGCGGCGGCCGCGTTCAGGCCGATGTAGTCGTCGGCCGCAAGTTCGCGCTGTCCGCCTTCGCGCGCGCTGCGGAACGTGAAGATCAGCGGGACGGGGCCCAGCAGCAGGCGCAGCTCGGCCAGCATCTCCAGCACCTTTTCGGGCGAATCGACGCCTTCGAAAAAGTCGACCCGCCATTCCGCGAGATCCAGATCGATCGTGCGCAGCAGCGCCGCTTCCCCGCGCAGTTCTTCGCGCGTGCGGCCGGTCATCGACACGCAAATTTTCGGAGCGCCTTCGCCCAGGCGCACCTTCCTGATTTCCACTATCGCCTTCATTGCGCTTCGGCTCCCTTCGTTCGGTCTTTCCTTCTGCGATGACGCAGGCTTTCTTTTACGGTAACGCATATCCGCGTTAATTACCAGCGGGAGTTGCGACGCCCCGCCTCCCTTTCCGGCAGCACACAAAAAAAGCCGCCCGTTCCCCGAAGGAACAGGCGGCGGCTTCGCAGTCCGGCCATCGGCCGAACCAACGAACGCTTGAAGCGGATCGTAACGTCCCGCTTACTTGGGCGCGATCAACGATACGACGTTTTCGGTGCCGTACCATTTGACCGTGTAGCCCGACAGTTTGGAGACGTCGCGCAGCGGGATGTACAGTTTGTTGCCGACGAAACGGGAAGCCGTCATGTTGACCGCTTTGCCGTTCACTTTCGCCGTTTTGGCTTTGGCTTTGTGGACGATCGACTTGCCGCCGACTTTGGCCGTAACGGTCATCGTCTTGGCGTTCCAGTTAACCGTACCGCCCAGCATTTCGAAGCCTTCGCGCAGCGGCATGTACAGACGGGAATCGATCGTCATGATATCGTCGTCCATCGTGTTGAGCTTGCCGTTGACGAATACGCTGCCGGTGAACGTTCCGTTGCCGTTCAGCGAGTAGCCGTTGTTGGCGGCGATCTGCTCGAAGCTCAGGCTCGACGAAGTGATGACCGCGTACGTGCCTTTGTTGACCTGATCGAACAACCAGTGGATGTCGTCGGTGTGCATGCGAATGCAGCCGGCGCTCACGTATTTGCCGATCGAGTTCTCGTTGTTGTTGCCGTGGATCGCGTAAGTCGTGCCGTACGTGCTGCCGACTTCAAGCCCGATCCAGCGGTCGCCCAGCGGGTTCTTCGGATCGCCGCCCGGAATATTGTCTTTGTAGTAAGGACGGTTCTTGATCTTGTTGACGATCTTGAATTTGCCTTCCGGCGTCAGATCCTGCGTTTTGCCGGTCGCGACCGGGAACGTGGAATTCAGCTTGCCATTATCGAAAAAGGCCAATTGGTTCGTCTTTTTGTTGATGATGATCAGCTGTTCTCCGCTTCCTGCCGCCTGCGCAGACCCCGCAAAGGAAAAGCTTCCGATGAACAAAGCCACGAGCATGAGCGCGGCCGTCCATTTTTTCAAATTTTTCATGTTGGTTCCCCCTTCTTGATGCATCGTGCCTCCCGGCACTCTGTAGATGCTTCTTTTCATTAGACGTCAGCTATGCGGCATAAGTTGCACTTTTGGCCTCTTTTTGCTCCCAACGCCTGTCCGCCGAAAAGCGCTGCTGCTCTATTTTACCCTAAACTAAGCCGCCTGCTATAGATTTGCACAAAAGCGTCAAAACTGTATCTTTTTATACGTTTTTTTCATCGAAACCAACTCCTGAACCAGACTCCGAGCGGCTTCAGCACTTCGCGTCGGAGCCAGTCCAGCGGAGGATGCAGCAGCGTGCGCCACAGCCAACGCAGCGGACGAACGACGAGCGTCTGCCAGACGGCGGAGAGGACGGTCCCGATCCACAGCGCCGCGATACGGCAGGCGTTCAGCACAGGCCGCAAAATATGGACGTAGAAGCCCCGCAGCCCGTAGATCCACAGGAAGCGCAGCGGCATGTACACGACGTAATGCAGCAGCGGATAGAGCATATACAACCATATGAAGCGAAAAAGAGGGCGCAGCAGTGTCTTCCACAACCAGCGGGCGGGAAGCTCGAACACGTAACGCCACAGCGGTTCCAGCAGCGTGCGCCACACCCATGCGGCAAGCGGCAGGGCGACGCGCAGCATCAGCCACGAAAACGCCGGGTCCAGCACCCGGTTCCACAGCCAGCCGAACCCCATTTGCAGCACATAGATTGGAAAATAAAATACGAAGACAAAGCCTTTGAGCAGATTTTTCATCAGTTGTCCGGCGGTCATAAGCAGTCTCTCCTCTTGGGCAGTCGTTACTTTCCAGTATACGCGCTTTGTGCCCCGCCGTTGCAAGCTTCGCCCGCTTCCCTTGAAGACGGCACGCCGCACGCCGGCAGATCCCGGTTCGGCCACGTGAAAAAGCCCGAACGGCCTGTGACGGCCGTTCGGACTTGGCATGGCGGCGAAGCGATAAATCCCGATCAGAACCAGACCAGGTAGATGACAGCCGCGAGCACGATCCGGTAGATCGCGAACGGGATCAGCTTGATCCGGTTGATCAGCTTCAGGAAGAAGCGGATCGAGATGATGGCGAATACGAAAGCGCTGAGGAAGCCGACCACGAAGTAAGGCAGGGCGTCCAGCGTAAAGTATTCCCAGTTTTTGGCGAGCGACAGCAGACTGGCGCCGGCCATGATCGGAACGGCCATAATAAACGTGAAATCGGCTGCGGCCCGGTGGCTCATGCCGATCAGGACGCCGCCCGAGATGGTCGCGCCGGAACGCGAGAAGCCCGGCCAGAGCGAGACGCACTGGAACAGTCCCATGTAGAGCGCTTTTCCGTATGTAATCTCATCGACGCTTTCGATCGTTTTGCGCTTCGAATTGCGCATGACGAGGTCGGCCACGATCATCAGGATCGCCCCGATAACGAGCGCGCCGAGCACGGTCTCCAGCGAGAACAGATGCTCGTCGATGTAATCGTCGAACAGCAGGCCCAGTACGCCGGCCGGCAGCAGGCCGATAAAGACGTGCAGCAGGTTCAGCTTCGGCGTTCCCGCCGGAGCGCCCGAATGACGGCCTTTCAAGCCGAGCAGTTCGTAGAACTTTTTGCGGAACAGGATGACGACGGCCAGAATCGATCCCAACTGGATTACGATCTTGAACGTATTCGCCACATACTTCGAACCGAAGAACTCTTCCGACTTCAACCACAGGTCGTCGACGATGATCATATGGCCGGTAGAAGACACCGGCGCAAACTCGGTCATCCCTTCGACGAAGCCCAGAATCAGCGATTTAAACAATGAAAATAAATCCCAATCCACTCTCTCCCGCCTTTCCACTTATCCGTTATTCGATCCAAAGCATTTTCCATCTTATCATGGCGACGGCCGGGCAATCCAGCAAGGCCCGCGGCGATTAGTCCCGGGCGCTTCGCGGCACGCGGCGAAGAAGCTCCGGACGGTCAGAGCCCGTACCGGAGCAGCGCTTCGGCCGCGCGCACGCGCAGCTCGGGATCGTCGCCGCGCAGCGCTTCGCGCAGGGCGGCGACCGCTTCGCGCAGCGTCCCTTCGTCGACCAGTCGCGAAGGAGAAGCAGCGCCGGACGGCATCCCTTCGTCGACCAGTCGCGAAGGAGAAGCCGCGCCAGACGGCGTGCCTTCGTCGACCAGTCGCGAAGGGGCAGCCGCCTCGGCCGCCGCTGCACCAAGCCCGGGCAGCTGCCCGCCCGGCGCCTGCGCGGCGAAAGCTTCGAGCCCGGCCTGCTCCGCGGGCAGCGGATACCGCTCCGCGGCGCGGGCGGACTCGCCGCCTCCGGCCGGCAGCTCCCGCGCAAATTCGCGCAGCGCCGGGTTCAGCGCGGCGGCCGGCAGCACGCCGAGCCAGGTCACGCCCCGGCGGTGGCAGGTGTCCGCCTCCGGACGGTCGTAATCTTCGCGATAATAATAATCGCCCAGATCGCCCAGCCAGACGCGGCCGCTGTCCGCGACGAGCACGTAATCGCCGTCGTCCATGACGCGAACGAACGTATGCAGGTCTTCAAGCTTGCGTTCAAGCTCGTTCCCTTCATATCCATACACCCGATTGAGCCGCTTAGAAACCTCGGCCCGGTCGGCGTCTTCGAGATCCCCCAGGCCGGGATACCCGATACTGACGAAGCAGTCCCGCAAAAAGTCGTCCATGCGGCTTCGACCCCGCACAGCCGCGGACAGCCGGAACAGATTCATGCGCAGCCACCTCCGCTTCGGTTATTAGACGTTCGAGCCGGTCTTTTCCCTGCGCGATTCCTCGATTTTCCGGCCGACTTTTACGAGAATCTCGTCCAGCGAAGCCGGATCGTTCACGTCGTATTCATCGATGTTCAGGCGCAGCACCGGGCAGGCGTCGAATCCGTCGATCCACTGGGCGTAACGTCCGTGCATTTTTTCCCAATAGGTCACTTCGGTCTGGATCTCCATCTCGCGGCCGCGTTCGTTAATGCGTCCCAGAATGGACGGCAGGCTGCCTTCCAGATACACCAGCACGTCGGGATGCGGGAAAAACGGCGTCAGCACCATCGCGTCGAACAGGCTGGAGTACGTCTCGTAGTCGACAGCGGACATCGTGCCCTGGTCGGCGTGCATTTTGGCGAAAATGCCGGTGTCTTCGTAGATCGAACGATCCTGCACAAAGCCGCCGCCCGCTTCGAAGATCGCTTTCTGCTCTTTGAAGCGCTCGGCGAGGAAGTAGATTTGCAGATGGAAACTCCAGCGTTCGAAATCGTGGTAGAACTTTTCGAGATACGGGTTATGGTCGACTTTCTCAAGCGACGTCTTGAAGCCGAGACGCTGGGCAAGAGCGGCGGTCAGCGTCGATTTGCCGACGCCTACCGTGCCGGCTACCGTAATGAGGGCATCGGCGGGAATGGAAGACAGATGGGTTGGGTTCATGGTTGGGTCAAACTCCTTCTATTTAAATGGATAGGGAATGCGGTGTACGCGGCAGGTGGACATCCGCGCACGTCGAAGCGTTTAGCGAAGCGGATGTCCGGCGATCCGGGCTTTGACCCGGTCGGCGATCTCGGCGAACTGTTCGGGATTCGCCACGAAATCGGCCGCGTCTCCGTCGACCGTAATAATCGTCGTCTCCGGCTCGGTTACGGCCAGCGAAGCCATCGCGGCTTCGTAGTCTTCGATCAGCTGCTGGAGATAGGCGCGGTCCATGTCCTGCTCGAACGAACGGCCGCGCTTGTCGATCCGGGCCAGCAGCGTCTCCAGACTCGCTTTGATATAGACGATGGTGCTCGGCTTGGCCAGATCGTCCGTCAGCACGTGGTAGATCTGCCGGTATTTCTCCCGCTCGCGCCCTTTGAGGGTACGTTCGGAAAAAATCAGGTTTTTGTAAATATGGTAATCCGAGATAACGGGCGTGCCCTGGCGAATCAGCTGCGATTCCGTGTCGCCGAGCTGCTTGTACCGATTGCACAGGAAAAACATTTCGAGCTGGAAACTCCACTCGTCGATGTTTTGATAAAACTTGCCCAAAAACGGATTTTCCTCGACGATTTCTTTGAGCACGGGCATATTCAATTCCGCGGCCAGCATCGTCGCGAGCGTCGTCTTGCCGGCGCCGATCGGTCCTTCGACCGCGATATAGGGAACTTGGTTCACTGCGAATCCTCCTGCCTGCCTGTGCCGATTGTCCGGCGCAGGTCCAAAATAAACGGGCACGTCCGCAAACGCACCGTATGCCATTGTATCATAGCGGCCGATAAAACCGGACAGAAATCGCATGAAATTCCGTGAAAATCGTGCGACAAAAACAGCGCAGCAAAAAAAGACCCCGAAGGGTCTTTGCGCCTACGCTCCGTATTCCGCCGCCAGAATCTCTTTGATGCGCAGGGCGGCTTCTTCGGCCGTATCGGCTTCGATCAACGTGGTGTTCTCCGCTTTGAGCCGATCGGAGGAATAATCGTATTTGGGATCGTAATACGATTCCAGCAGCATCCGCACCGCGCCGGCATATTCGCCGAGCGTCATCAGCCGATGGATCTCGGCCGCGATCGGCTGATGGATATGCTCTTTGATACGGAGAAAAGACGCCATGCACGCTTCCGCGTTCTCTTCCGGGCGGTAATCCTCCAGAATGTGGCGGACCCGTTCTTCGATCGGCAGCGAGATTCGAAGCTGCAATCCCCGCTCTTTGGCGTCCATCAGAAAAGCGGGCACCTCGACGCGGCCGATCCGCTTGCTCTCGGCTTCGATCAGCAGGTAAGGCCCGCTGCCGACCTGCAGCAGCCTCTCCAGCAGCAGCGAATCGAAGCTTTTCTGGTTGCGGACTTCCACGCCGATACCGCCGAACACCGAACCGCGGTGGCCGGCCATGCCTTCCAGATCCACGACCGGATAGCCTTCTTGCAGCAGCCGGTGCAGGATGGCCGTCTTGCCGTTGCCGGTATTGCCGCCGAGCACGATCGCCCGGGCCTTCAGGTCGAAATGTTCCAACTGCTCGACGACCCACCTGCGGTAAGCCCGAAAGCCTCCGCTCAGCCGGTACGCGCGGATGCCCATCAGGTCCAGCACCGTCGCCGTGGTCCGGCTGCGCATTCCGCCGCGCCAGCAGAACACCGCTTTTTGCCCTTCGATTTCTTTGAACTGCCGAATGAATTCGGGCAGTTTGGCCGAAGCGATCTGCAAGCCGCGTTCTTTGGCTTCTTCGACGCCGACCTGCGTGTACAGCGTGCCGACTTCCGCCCGCTGCGCGTCGTCGAACAGCGGAATGTTCAGGCTGCCGGGAATAGACGCGCTGCGGTATTCCGACGGCGACCGGACGTCGATCGTCGCGATCTCTCCGCTGGCCCGTTTGGCCAGCAGTTCTTCTATCGTAATGTCCTGAAACAAATGTGTTCTCTCCTTAACATATCGGCTCAAAAGATTTTATCGGTTTCGCCCAGGCGGATCAGAGGACCGTGATGCGGCCGGCATTTTCTTCGGTCACTTCGCCGATCGCCGCAGCTTCGACTCCGGCCGCTTGCAGACGCTCAAGCAGCTCGTCCGCCTGCTGGGCGTCGATCGCGATCAGCAGACCGCCCGAAGTGACGGCGTCGCACAGAATGAAGCGGCCCGTCTGGTCCATCTCTTCCGGGAAATCCACGTCCGCTTCGATATGGTCGTAGTTGTTGCGCGTGCCGCCCGGCACCGAGCCGCCTTCGGCCAGTTCGCGTACCCGCGGCAGCAGAGGCACGTCGGCGGAGCGGACGATGATGCCCATCCCGCTGCCTTTGGCCATCTCGGTCGCGTGGCCCAGCAGGCCGAATCCCGTCACGTCCGTGCAGGCATGCACATCGTACGGCTCCATCGTCTCGGCGGCCGTCTTGTTCAGCGTCGCCATGACGTGCGTGACGCGCTTGATCTCTTCCGCGCTCAACAGATCTTTTTTGATCGAAGTGCTCAGAATGCCTACGCCGATCGGCTTGGTCAGAATCAGCTTGTCGCCCGGCTTCGCGCCGGCGTTCGTGCGCACCCGGTCCGGATGCACCGTGCCCGTGACGGCGAGGCCGAACTTCGGCTCTTTGTCGTCGATCGAGTGACCGCCGACCAGCGTCACACCGGCTTCGGCCATTTTGTCGCCCGCGCCGCGCAGAATATCGGTCAGGACCGATTTGTCCAGCGTATGGATCGGGAACGCGACGATATTGAGCGCCGTCAGAGGCCGGCCGCCCATCGCGTAAATATCGCTGATCGCGTTGGCCGCGGCCACCTGGCCGAAATCGTACGGATCGTCGACGATCGGCGTGAAGAAGTCGAGCGTCTGGACGAGCGCCAGGTCGTCGGACAGCCGGTAGACGCCGGCATCGTCGCTCGTGTCGAGCCCGACGAGCAGATTGGGATTGGCGGCCTGCGGAGGCAGGTTGCGCAGCACCTGCGCCAGGTCGGCGGGGCCGATTTTGCAGCCGCAGCCGCCTTTGGAGGAGAGCGAAGTCAGTTTGATCTTTTCGGGTGTGGACATGAACTCATCTTCCTTTCCGGATAGGCGTTTACTTGGATCGTCTGTTCATTCTACCACTTTTGCGGAGTCGACCGCGATCCCTGTTCAGCGGGAAGGCTGGCTGTTCGCGGCGTGCGCATTCGATGCCTTCTTCGACCGTTACGCATTCGAGCAGCTTGAGCTGCGGGAGCTTTTTCCTGAACAGATGACGCACGACAAGCATATTGCAAGAATCGTCCTCGATATACAACACTTCTTTTTTGCCAATATCCACCGTAATCCCTCCAAAAAAGCCGAAGAAGAGGCATGCGGATGCACGCCCTTCTTCGGCTCGAATGGTCAGCTCATCCCCACGGATGTCTGAATCGCTACCGTCTTATTCAACTGTTTATCGGACTGTCGGAACAGGCGCAGCCTATCCGTCGAACCGGCAGACGATGACGCTGTCGTCCCGATCGAAGTTCCAATCGATGTACAGATCCGTCATCGGTTTGCGTACCGTTTTTCCGATATGCGCTTCTTTCCACATTAACTCTTTTTCGAGCGAGCGTTTGGCCGTTTTAAGAACGTCCGTATAGCCGAGCGCGTTCAGCTCTTTTTCGAGAAGTATGGCGATACCCTTTCGAAAAACGAGCAGCGTCTTGGCATCCACCCACCACGAATCGATGTAATAAGGTTCGGCCTGCGTCTTCGTCAAAATATCGACAATCTGTGTATGAACCGATTCCCGACCTTCGTAATTTTGGTTCGCATCGGCTTCCGAATCGAGCAGCACCGTGATCATTCCCGAAGAATTGCCCGGATTCCAATCGTAATACAGGCTCATGAACCGCAGATGCAGATCTTCCCGCACGAACGTCTCCAATGCCGGCACAAGAGCTTTCATCATCAATTCCCGCGTATAACGGAACGTCTTCTCATCCTTCTTCGCGAGCAGCGCGTCTTCGATCGGAGTCATGAAATTTTTCAGATGAAGCACGATGCTCCGGTCATCCAGGGAAACGTTCAGGACTTCGGGCCCCTTGCCAAAATGGTTCCTGAGCAGCTTCCCTACATGACCCGCAATCCGGTCTACCGTTTCTTGTTTGTTCAAGTCCAAGTTCCCCGTTTTCACTTCCAGAAGGTATACTCCGCGTCCAGAGACTGGTTGTAGACGGCATAGCCAAGACCAAGATGCGGGTATTCCCTGCCAGTATACGCCGATCTTGTGCGAAAATCGACATTAAGGCAAAGAACCACTCCAACATTATGCCACACTTACTTTTCCCGGCTTTCGAGCTTGAGACTCTCCCGGATCAACCGAACGAGAGTGCCCATGCCGAGCGGCTTCTTCAAATACTGCTGAAAGCCCGCTTCGATCCCCCGCTGCACGTCGTCGTCAAGCGCGCTTGCGCTGACGGCCCATACCGGAATCAAGGATGTTTGGGGATCGGCATTCAGACGGGTTACGCCTTCGTAACCGTCCATGCCGGGCAGCTGAATATCCATCAGGATCAGGATCGGTCGGTGAATCCGGGCAAGTCTCATGCCTTCTTCCACGCTGCCGGCTTCCAGAAGCGTGAATTCGGGCAGTTTTTTGCGAAAGATATGCCGGATGAGCAGCATGCTGGAACGGTCGTCCTCGATGTAAAGCACATAGGCGGAATCTCTCTGCAATTCGACCATCCTTTCCCAATAAAATAGGCCGAAGAAGAGGTGGCATCACCTCTTCTTCGGCCCGATTGAACAGCGCGTCCCGAAGGCGTCTGAATCGTTACCGATCTCTATTCGTCCTATTCCTTGAATATGTAAATGACAATGCTGCGATCGCGGTCGAAATCCCAATCCGCGTACAGGTCCGTTAACGTTTTGTTCAAAATAGCGCCGGCATTGGCGTCCTGTTCCAGCATGCGCTTTTCCAGGCGGCGTTTGGCGGCCTTCAGAACTTCGGTGTAACCCAGTTCCACCATTTCTTTTTCCAGCAGTACGGTTATACCCTGTCTAAAGACGGCGAGCATCTTGGGAGTGACCCACCAGGAGTCGATGTGTTCGGGAACTTTCTGAATGGCGGCCGTCACGTTGATCACTTTCTCGTGCACGTCTTCCTTGCCCGGGTAAGCTTCCGTTTGGTCCAGGGAAGAACCGAAGACGCCGACGATCGCGCCCGAAGCGTTGTGTACGCCCCAATCATAGTAGAACTCGGTCACGCTCAAACCCGTATTTTCTTCCAAAAAAGCTTTGAGTTCCGGCAGCAGCGATTCCATCAGAAGTTCGCGCGTATACCGAAAAGCTTTTTCTTCTTCCTGCGTCAGCAGGAACTTCTCCACCGGTCCCATAAAATTGCGCAAATGGAACACGATGCATTGGTCGCACAAAAAAACGTTTACTGATTCGGGGCCCTTGCCAAACCGTGTTCTCAGCAACTTACCGACGTAACTCGTCACCAGGCTGATTGTTTCTTTTTCATTCATACTAACACCGGCCCAGTTATCAGGATATGCCCAGAATTCGGACACATCGGCTCTACGACCTAATCAGGCAGCCGAATATGAGCATTCCCAATTAGTATACTGTAACTTGTTTCAATATGCGATAGCAAAATGTGGAAAAATTAAAAAACGAAATTTTATTTCGGATTTTGGACAATCGGATATGTTATTATTTACGTTCACCTACACTTTCCGACAACAGGAGGCTCCACATGTCCGTATCCGCTTCACCCCATTCGGGTCTTCGTTCCAAACGCGGCAAAACGATAGCGCTTGCCGTCATCTTCATTCTTATCGCGATCGTCGGTCTGTCGTACGTCAAATGGTGGCCGTATTACCATAAAGCGATCAAAGCTGCGGCCGATCATTCGATCGGCGCTTCCATTCTGGGCGAAAGCGGCCCGCAAAGCGCTTCCTGGGCGACCGCCTGGGGATACGCCGTCGTCTATTTCAAAGCGGTCTGGAAAGCGGCGCTGCTCGGCATACTGCTCGGCTCGCTCGTGCAGGTGCTGCTTCCGGCCAAGTGGCTGCTGAGAACGCTCGGCAAAACGTCGTTCGGCAGCACGCTTGCCGGCGGGGCGGCCGGTCTGCCGGGCATGATGTGCTCGTGCTGCGCCGCGCCGATCGCTGTCGGCCTGCGCAAAAAGCAAGTGTCCGTCGGCGCCGCGCTCGCTTTTTGGTTGGGCAATCCGACGCTGAATCCGGCCACGCTCATCTTCATGGGCTTCGTGCTGTCGTGGAAGTTTGTGGCGCTGCGAATCGTATTCGGCGTCGTGCTCGTGTTCGGCGTCAGCTATTGGGCGAACCGCTTCGCCGCGGACGCCAAGCTTCCCGAAGGACTAAGCCCGGAGCCGGAAGGCACGCTGACGACCGCTTCGGCCGCGCCGGAACAGCCGCTGCTTCTGCGCTGGATCAAAAGCGTCGGCAGCATGACGCTGACGCTCGTACCGGCCTACTTCGCCGCCGTCCTGCTGCTGGGCGCGGCGCAGACGTGGCTGTTCCCGAGTTCGGGACTCGCAAGCGGCAACCACCTGCTTGCCATTGCCGGCTTCGCGATTGCCGGTATGCTGTTCGTGATTCCGACGGCGGCCGAAATTCCGATCGCGCAGTCGTTTATGGCGCTTGGCCTTGGCGCAGGACCGGCCGCGGCGCTGCTGTTCACGCTGCCGGCCGTCAGCCTGCCTTCCCTGCTGATGCTCTCGCGCTCTTTTCCCAAAAAAGTGCTGCTGTTCGTAGCCGCCGCCGTCGTCGTACTCGGCATTTTGTGCGGACTCGCAGGCCTGTGGCTGCTGTAACCGTTCCGCGCCGTACCGCCTGATTTACGTGCCCTGTCATCCATACCGAAGCCCAAAAACGGATTTGCGGTCCGTTCTTGGGCTTTTTGGCGTGAAATTTGAAATAAATGTCGATTCCGCGCCGTTTCGGGCAAAGAAAGTGTGGATTCGAATCGCCGACAGAATTAAAGTAGAAGGTATGAGAACCTTGATGCGTCACCCTTTCAAAAAAACGTTTCGACTTTCGCCGCAAGTTTCGATTTTTCTGCTGTTGATTCTTCTGCTGATCATTCTGTCGGGACTGCGGCTGGTGCTGACGAATCCGTACTCGCTCGCCCATCCGCCCCGTGCGCAGCAGGGCGTGCTCGATCTGCGCGGCACGCCGCTCGACAACTGGCATACGCTGCCGCTCGACGGCGAATGGGAATTTTACCCGGGGCGGCTGATCTTGTCCGAACCTTCGGGCGCAGTCCCTCCGGCTTATATCCAGGTGCCGGGCAGCTGGCAGGACGCGCTGGAGACGAAGCGGGATTCGGCCGACGGCTACGGCAGCTACCGGCTGCACGTGCTGATCGATCCGGCGCAGGAACATGCCTACAAATTGATGGTCAAAGACATCCAGACCGCGTACCGGCTGTACGCCAACGGACGGCTCGAATCGCAGCTCGGCCATCCGGCGTCGAACGCGGCCGACCATACGGCCGAAGTGAACACCGATACGTTCGGGCTGCCCGACGCGGCCGAGATCGAGCTGGTCGTCGAAGTGTCGAACTTCGAGAACGCCCGCAGAGGCGGCATCGCCCGCTCGATCAAGTTCGGTCCGACCAACGCGATCAATTCCGAACGCACGTACAACGTCGGCATGCAGCTGATTACGCTCGCGCTTCTGCTGCTGCACGCCCTGTATATCGGCATGATTTACCTGTTCAGCCGCAAAGACAAAATTTTCCTGCTGTTCACCCTGCTGCTGATCGCGGCCGTGTTCAGCATCTCGCTGGACGAAGACAAAGTGCTGCTCGCGATCTGGCCGTTCGATTACGCGATCGCCAAGAAGATCTCGCTGTTCGCGTACGCGGCGATGATGACGCTCATGCTCGCCCTGGCCGTCTCGTTCTGCCTCGAACCGATCCGCCGGCGCAAATACCGGTTCTACTTCGCGGCGGCGGCGCTGTACGGCGCCTTTATCGCGATCGCTCCGATCGAAGCGGTGCTCTACTCGACCAAGATCGGCGTGTTTACCGTCGCGACGCTGTTTCCGTCCCTCTGGGTGCCGGTTCTGTTGATCCGCTACATTCTTCAAAAAGACCGGAACGCCGTTTTCCTGCTCGTGGCCGCGGCCGGCATGACGTCCACCCTGATCTGGGGCGGATTCAAAAACGCGGGTTGGGTCGAACCGGGCTTCTACCCGTTCGATATTCTGCTCGCCTTTCTCGGCACGGTCGCTTACGCCGTCGGCCGCTATTTCCGCAATAACGCGGATCTCGCGGACCTGGCGCGGCGGCTCCAGCAGGCGGACCGGACCAAAGACGATTTCCTTGCCAATACGTCGCACGAGCTGCGCACGCCGCTGCACGGCATGATCCATATGGCCGACGGCGTGCTTGCCGCGGAAGGCGAAGTGCTGAGTGAACGGTCCCGGCGGGATTTGCAGCTGGTCAGCCAGGTCGGACGCCGCATGGGCCTGCTGCTCGGCGACCTGCTCGACGTCTCGCAGATTCGCGAGAATCGGCTGGCGATCCACCCGGAAGCGGTCAAAGTCCAATCGACGGCCGCCGGCGTGCTCGACATGCTGCGCTACATGACGGCGGGCAAAGCGCTGGAGCTGGAACTCGACATCCCCGACGATTTCCCTGCGGTCTACGCGGACGAGAAACGGCTGACACAGATCTTGTTCAACCTGATCCATAACGCGATCAAGTTTACCGATTCCGGCAAAGTGGTCGTTCGCGCGCGGCTGCTCGATGCTCGCGCCAAGCCGTCTGCGCCGGCCGGCTCGGCCGGAACGCCGCGGGCGGTCCTCTCGGTGTCCGATACCGGCACCGGCATCGGCGCGGCCGATCTGGCGCGGATCTTCGCGCCGTACGAGCAGGGCGACCCGCTGCATAACGCCGCGGGTATCGGCCTCGGCCTCGGGATCAGCCGCAGCCTGGCCGAACTGCACGGCGGAGAGCTGCAAGCGGAATCCGAGCCGGGCGTCGGCTCGGTTTTCTCGTTCTCGCTTCCGCTGGCCGAAGTGTCGGCCTGGGAAATCGGCCGTCCGGCTTCGCCTGCCGAAGACGGCGACCGGCGAAGCGCGGCCGAAGAGCCCGGCGCGGCCGGCCGGCTCTCCGAAGCCGCCGCGCAAGCCGCGGCGCAGCGCGGCCAGGCGCCGCTTCCGCCTTATGCGGCGGAAGAACGCCTGGCCGACGGCTCCGGCGAGAACGGAGCCAGGCCGCCGGGCAGCTTCGGCGGAGGCGATCCCCGGCCGCGGATTCTGGCCGTGGACGACGACCCGGTCAATCTGCGCGTTCTGCGCAGCCTCCTGCCGGAAGCGCGCTACCGGGTCACGTCCGCGCTCAGCGGCGCGGAAGCGCTGGAGCTGCTCGACGAGCAGAGCTGGGACCTCGTCGTCGCGGACGTCATGATGCCCAAGATGTCGGGCTACGAACTCTCCGCCCGGATACGCGAGCGCCATTCGCGCGCGGAACTGCCGATTCTGCTGCTGACGGCGCGCAGCCGTCCGGAAGACATCTATGCCGGCTTCGCGGCCGGCGCGAGCGACTACCTGGCCAAGCCGGCCGACGCGCTGGAGCTGAATTACCGCGTCAAGGCGCTGACCGATCTCAAGCGCGCGGTCAGCGAGCGCCTCGGTCTGGAAGCCGCCTACCTGCAGGCGCAGATTCAGCCGCACTTCCTGTTCAATGCGCTGAATTCGATTACGGCGCTGAGCGGGATCGATATCGACAAAATGAACGAAACGATCGAGGCTTTCGGTTCTTACCTGAAGATCAGCTTCGATTACTGGAGCGCCCGTCCGCTCGTGCCGCTGGAGCGCGAGCTGGAACTTGTGCGTTCCTATCTGTATATCGAGACGATGCGCTTCGAAGACCGGCTGCGCGTCGAAGTGAACATTCCCGAAGAGATCGACCCGGAGCTGATGCTTCCGCCGCTCTGCATCCAGCCGCTGGTGGAAAATGCGGTCCGGCACGGCGTGCTCAGCCGCTCCAAAGGCGGCTGCGTCTCGCTGGACGCGCAGCTTGTCGACGGAGACGTCGTCTTCACGGTAACCGACGACGGCGTCGGCATGGACGCCGACACGCTGGGCGGACTGCTCGTTCCCGTCAGCAGCGGCAGGCAGGGCATTGGCACGCTCAATACCGATCGCCGCCTCAAGCGCCTGTACGGCTCGGGCCTGTCGATTCGCAGCCGTCCCGGCGAAGGCACGACCGTGTCGTTCCGCGTTCCGTTAAACGGCGGCCGCCCTTCGCCGGGCGGACTCGCTTCGGATTGAGTCCGCCCGCTTTCGTTGTGGACATCCAGAAGAATATCGCTAAAGAGGTGAATCGAACATGATGAAGGCTCTGCTGATCGACGATGAGAAGCTGGCCGTGATGCATATGGAAAAGCTGCTGCGCGAACTGCCGGAATTCGACAGTATCGAGTCGTATACCGACCCGGCCGCAGCCGTGGAAGCGGCCCGTCTGAGCCAGCCCGACGTCATCTTTCTCGATATCGTCATGCCGGAGATCAACGGCATGCAGGCCGCCGAGATGATGCAGCAGGCAAGTCCCGGGTCCGACATCGTATTCGTGACCGGATACGACCGGTACGCGATCGAAGCGTTCGAGCTGAACGCGCTCGATTACGTGCTGAAGCCCGTGCAGCGGACGCGCCTGGCGAAGACGCTCACGCGCCTGAGCGGCCGGCGCCAGGAAGCCGAGGCTCCCGAAGTGCCGGCCGAAGAGACGATGGTCGGCTGCTTCAAAACGCTTCGTCCCTATGCCGTCCCGGGCAGCTCCGAAGTTCCGGCGTTCCGCTGGCGCACGACGCGCGCGCAGGAGCTGTTCGCGTACCTGCTTCATCACCGCGAACGTTTCGTCGCCAAAGAACGCCTGATCCAGCAGTTCTGGCCCGAGTCCCCGTTCAAGCGGGCTTCGACTTATCTGTATACGGCGATCTACCAGATCCGCCAATGCCTCAAGCAGAGCGGCATCCACGCGGAGATCGTCAATACGAGCGGCGGCGAAGGCTACACGCTGCACTTGGGCGGCGTCGTGCTGGACGTCGACCGGTTCGAGACCGGCATCCGTTCGCTCGGAGCGGTCACGGCCGCCACCTGCGCCCGGCATCTGCGCCTTTCGGAACTGTATATCGGCGACTATCTCGCCGATTACGATTACGAATGGGCGGAAGGCGAACGTCAACGGCTGCGCGCCCTGCAGCTGCATCACGCTTCCGGCCTCGCCTTGTTTTTGCTGGACAGCGGCCAGACGGCCGAAGCGGCCGCGCAGTACAAAAAGCTGACGCTGCTGCATCCGTATTCCGAATATGCGCATCTGGGCCTGCTGCAAGCTTACGCCATGCTGGGCGACCGGCTCGCGGTCGACGAATGCTACCGAACGGCGGAGACGCTGTTCGAACAGGAGCTTGACGTCGAGCTGCCCCTGATCTTGTCGCAGTGGTACACGAGCTGGAACGCCGGAGAGTTCGCCGGCGGCGGGAACGTCCCGATCGCCCTGCGCTCGGGCCCGAATTGAGACTGACCGGCGCATAGCGTGCCGGAACAGAGAAAAGCCGCTTCCGAAGTGTGAGTACACTTCGCGAAGCGGCTTTTTTTGTACGTTTAACGGATCAGGATCAATCCCGGTTCTCCAGTCCTTTTTTGCGCACGAGCAGGAATCCGAGCAGACCGAGCAGGATCAGGCCGAAGCCCAAAGCGCGGGTCGGAACCGTATCGAATTCGCCGGTCTGCGGCAGGACGCCGCCTTGAACTTCGACCGTTCCGCCCGGCGTCGGGCCGTCCGGCGACTCGATCGGAGCCGGTACGGGCTGAGGCTGCCCCGGTACCGGGTTCGCGTTCGGATTCGGGTCCGGATCGACGTCGAGTCCGCCCTGCGGCGTCTCGTCGACAATATCGATGCTGTCGTCCGGCTGAGGCACGGTCGGCGTCGGAGCGGCCGGTTCCGCGGGAACGGTCGGGGTCGGCGTCGGCGTCGGCGTCGGTTCCGGCGTCGCCGGATCGGGATCGACGTCCAGTCCACCCGCAGGCGGTCCGTCTTCCGGCACGACGATAAGCGGTGTCGGAAGCGGGAATTCCGGGAAGTACAGCCCCGGCGGTCTAGGCGTCGGTTCTTCCGTCGCCGGAATGACCGGCGGCGGGGTTACGGGCGCAGGCGTCTCCGGCGTCGGGATGACCGGCGGAGGTGTCTGCGGTACCGGAGGTTCCGGTGTCGGCGTGACCGGCGGGTTCACCGGAGGGCCCGGCGGCGTCACCGGGGGATCGACCGGAGGCGTCACAGGCGGATCGACCGGCGGGGTGACGGGCGGCGTCACCGGCGGGTCTACCGGAGGTGTCACAGGCGGTGTCACCGGTTCCGTCGGTTTTTGACTGTTCTTGACCGTAACGACGTTCGTGCCCGAAGCCTCGATCGTCACAGCCTGCCCGGCAGCGCCGAGGTTCAGTTCATAGCCTTCGGGAGCCTGCGTCTCCTGCAGGATATAGCTGCCGGAGAGCAGCTTCTCGAAGACCGCTTTGCCGTCGGCTCCGGTCGTTTGCGTGCCGATTCGAACGACGGTTCCGTTCGCCAGTTTGCGGTCAAGCGTGAAAGTCGCGCCTGCAAGCATTTTCGCGGCATCCTGCGCATCGACTTTGACGACGGTCAGTTGACCGCGAACTCCGCTGCCGGAGCCCGAACCGGACGATACGCCCACGGTCACTTCTTCGCTTGTCTGTTTGCTTACCGTCTCCACGTTTTTTCCCTGGAAAGCGACGGTATTGCCTACTTTTTCGCCGTTATTGGCGTTGATCAGCGACTGGTACTGCAAGATGTAAGCCGAAGAGATGTCCGAGTTGAAAGTCAGGGTAAAGAACTCTTTGCCCTGCGCGTCGCGTTCGATTTTGAGTAGGTACGCTTCGCCTTCCTTCAGTGGGTCTCCCGATTTCGTCAGCGTGCCGTTCGCGGCCGCTTCGGCTTTGTACAGCTTGAACGTGCTCGGCACAAGCGATTGATTCGCGCTTGGCGTATCGGTGATGGAGGCTTCGCTTACGTAAGATTGTCCGGCATTAATCACGATCTGCCAATCGATCATCTCGCCGCTTTGCGCGCCTTTTTTCGATACGTATTCGCCGCCGTTCGGAATCGATACCGATCCGGTCAGCGAAGCGGATACGGTCGGGCCGTTTTTCACGATTGCCGTGTTCTTGGCCGTGTTGTCGATCAATTTGCCTTCGAGGCTCGTGCGGAAAGTCAGGACGTAAGCGGAATCGATTTCTTCGTTAAAAGAAACGACGAGCTTGCGGCTGGCGGAATCATACTCCGCTTTGTAATCGGCCTGCGGCACCGCGCTGCCGATCGTCGGCGTTCCGTTCGAAGCGATCGTCATCTCGTGCAGGGCGACCGAACCGTCGACCAGCTTCTGATTGGCTTCCAGCGCGTCTTCGATCGAAGCGGTCGCAAGCTTGTCCCGGTTGTAGTTCAAGCCTACGTTCCACGTGATTTCTTTGGTCTTGGCATTGTACGTTCCGTTTTTGTACCCGTTGTTTTTGGTATAGCCGTTCGGGTCCAGCGTATCGGTGACGGTCAACGTGCGGTCCGTCGTCGTGATCGTGTCGATCCAGGCGATCACGGCTCTGTTCGGCATCGTCTTGCCGGTGCCTGTCAGGTCGTCCGTATCGAACGACGTTTGGTACGTGACCGTATATTTGTCGGACACCGTTCCGTTGAACTCCAGCGTGAAGCCGTTTTTGTAACTGCCCGGCGTGCCGTACGGTGCCAGCGTATAGTCCGCCGGAGCGACCGTGCCACCGGCCGAGTTCTTGACGCTCAGCGTACCCGGCACGAGCGTCAATCCGCCGTTCGTGAACGTATCGGTAAGTGTGAGCTTGTCCATCGGCGCTTTGTTCTCATTCAGCGTAATCGTCCACGTCGCGCGCTGCGTCGTGTAGTTCGTGCCGCTCAGCTTCTTCTCGCCGAACGCCTGCAGCACATTGCGGGTCGCTTCCTTCGTGATGCCGCCCGTCGTGACGCGGTTGACGACTTTGCCGTCCGTGTACACTTCGCCGGACGTCTCCGTTTGATACTCGATCAGGTAAGCGGAATCGATCGCCTGATCGAACGTCAACGTAAAGCCGGTTTTGCCGCCGGCCGCCGGTGTCGGCGTCACTTCATAGTCCAACGCGTCGACCAGGGCCCCTTTGACCGGAGTGCCTGTCGCAAGCGACACTTCGTACACTTTCACGTCGCCTTTGAGCCTGTGCGAGTCGTCGAAAGAGTCGGTCAGAACGGCGCTTGCGATGTTCTGTTCGCCGTAATTGTACTTGATCGCCCAATCGATCGTCTGGGTTTGTTTGTTATAGCCGGTCGTTTGCTTGTCCAGCAGCTGCCCGGACTTCACCGTGACCGTCGCGGACGCGTCGGCCCCGTCGATTCCGTCTCCGCCGAAGGTCGCTTTGTTTTCGAATCGGGCTTCGTCGTTGACGAATGCCGCATCCGCGGTCAGATCCGTCGCAAACTTGATTTGGTACGCGCTGCTGATCGGATTTTTAAAAGAAAGCGTAAAAGCTTCTCCGTTCGCCGTCTGGCCGATCGTATAATCGTTGGCGTCCAGAGCCGTTCCCTGAGCCGAAGCCGTGCCGTCCAGATTGAACGTCATCGGGTAGACCGCTACCGAACCGGCCTGCAGTGCCAACCCTTTCGGAAGCGGATCGGTCACGACCGCATTTTGCACGGTCTGTCCGGTACGGTTCACTTCGAGTGTCCAGTTGATACTTTTGGCATTCAGATTGCCATTTGGAGCGCCCGTTTTGCTCATCGCCGGCTTGATGTCCGCTTTGAACACCAGATCGACGACCTGTTCGCTGCCATTAATCGGGAATTTGATCTGCTGCTGGGTGGAACCCGTAATCTTCTGTTTGTCGAACTGGGTCTCCAGGCTGATCTTGCCCTGAACCGCGTCGTACTGCGCGATAAATTCGTTGAAGGTCATGACGACCTGACGCGTCTGGCGATTGACGGCGAACGTACCGACGCTCTCTCCGTCTTCCATGATCAGGTCGCCCGAGATGTCATTGAAAATGACGAACTTGTTCTCCGGAAGCAGGTCGAACGTGAACGTATCGCCCTGCACGTAATCGTGTCCGTCGGCGAGCGCCCAGTTGAAGTCGAGCTTCACTTTGGAGCCCTGCTCGTACACGGCATCCGTTACCGTGCTGCCTGCCGCATCGAACACGGTCAGGTTGACGGACGTAATCAGGTTCTCCGTCATCGCTTTCGGAGCCCGCGGCTCCTGCGCCAAAGCGGAAAGTTCCGTTTCGTCCGCCGTTTCCTTATCTTGCGGTTCCTCCGTTTGCGGTTCTTCCGCTTGCGGTTTCTCCGTTTGCGATTCTTCCGTTTGCGGTTCGTTCGTTTGTGATTCGTCGTCGACGATAACGTCTGCGCTTGGCTGCGCCGACGCTCCGTCGGTCGCCTCCGAGGCATACGTCGCCTCCGTCACGGTCTGCTGCGCGCTTGCGTTCGTCGCGAATCCGAATCCTTGCAGGATTTGCACGACGAGCAGCAGGCCGATGACCAGCAGGCTCATTCTCTTTCTCATCTGTTGTTGTCCTCCCTTTGCTGATATCAAAATGCTCGCTTGGCACTTGCCTGAGAAGAAGCATAAGGGAGGCACATATACAAAAAATGAACATGAGGCGGCGGACCCAAAAAAAGACCGACCAAAGCCCGCCTGACGCGGAGCTTGGTCGATCTTTTTGGGTGCTGCACGGAGACGCGCCGCATTATACTTCGCGCGGCCTAGAGCGCCTGCAAGTCCAGTTCGGCCTGCGCCAGCGCCCGGGCCGTCCCGCCCGCTTCGCGCAGCGCAGCTTCCTGCTTCGCGCGAATGCCCGAGCTGATCCGCATCAGCTCGGCCGGGCCGGCCGACAGCCGCCGTTCCAGTTCGCGCGTCCGGGCTTCGACCGCCCGTTCCACGGCGAGCACTTCCGCCTGCGGCACCCGGCCGAGCACCGGGTCGAACGCGAAGCGCCGTTCCAGGCGGTCGCGCCACGCCAGCAGCATGCGCGTATTGGCCGGACCGAAGCCGGGCACCCGCGCCAGACGCTGCGTCTCGACTTCCAGCGCCGTCTCGATGCCGAACAGCGCAAGCGTCGCCCGGCGGCCCGGGCCGATCCCGTCGAGCTGGGCCTGCTCGATCCGCTGCCGGCGCAGATACGCCTGAAGCTGCAGCGTGCGCTGCTTGTTCTCCAGGCGGCGCAGCTCTCCCGCCCGGAAGCTCTCCAGATCGAGGTACTCGCGCCTCGCCTGCTCCAGCTCCCGCAGCTTCCCGGCAAAAGCGCCGGAGCGCCCGGCGTCGCGGTACCGGCGCGACAGCTCTTCCCAGCGGCCTCTAAGCTGCTCGCGTTCATCCGACCGTGTCTCGCGCAGTCTGCGCCGCCCTCTGCCTGCCGCCAGCAGCAGCAGATTGAACCCGGCCCATCCGCCGACCGTCAATATCCAGAAGCCCGGCAGGAAGATCCAGATGCCCGCCGCCGCGGCCAGCGACAGCAGCGACAGGCCGCCCCGCCATTTGCGCCGCCGCAAATACGCGGCCACGGGCCCCGACAGCTGCGAAGACTGCGACGCCGGTTCCGGCAGCGTGCCGGCCTGCGGCGGCTGCGGCACGCGCTGGATCTGCATCCAGACGACCGGCAGCTGGAAGTTGGCCGCGGCGCCGGCAGAACCGCCCGCCTGCGCGGAGGCGCGGTCTCCCGCCGAGCCGTGCGGCGCGGCATGCGACGGGCGAAACAGCAGTCCGCCCGTCGCGGACTCCATCGCGCACCACGGACAGGAACCGACCTGCGACGGATACTGGTGCCCGGGGTTGCGCGCGCAGGAAGAGAGATGCCCGCCCATCTCCTGCAGCGCTTCGATCCACTCCTGCGCCTCGGGCCGGCGCGTCATCGATTCCTGCGCGAAAGCGCGCACGAACAGTGCCTGCACGGCCGGAGGAAGCACCTGCAGCGGCAGCGAGCCCGGAGGCGGCTGCATCTGCCGGGCCGCCGAAGCGGGACCGTACGCGAACCGGAATTCGCGGATTGCCCGCTCGATCGGCATGTCGCCCGTGCCGGAATATTTGCCCGCGAACGGATGGCGGCCCATAAACAGCAGCATGAAGATGAAGGCGGCCAAGCCGAAGTTGTCGTGGTTGCGCGTGCGCACGACGCCGCGAAAAGAAGTGACGCCCTGAAGTTCCGGCGGCATATACATCGGAATGCCGACGTCGCAGCCGAAGCGCGTGCCGCCGGACTGCACCTGGAAGCTGTCGCAGTCCAGCATCAGGATCGTCGCCTGGTCGGTGACGTAGAAATTGCTGTGGTTGATGTCTCCGACGACATGGCCGGCTTCATGCACGGCCGCGAAAGCGCGCGCCAGATTGGCCGCGGTATGTACGAGGAACGAATAGCCGGCCTGCGGAAATTCCGTCAGCCGGGTCTTGGGGCCGTATAGTTTGTGGATTTCTTTGCCGCTCAGGCACGGCATGAGGAAGCCGATGATCCGCCGGCCGGCGTCGCGCAGCACGTCGACGGGCCACACCGTAAACCGCAGCAGCCGTTCCGTCTTCAACCGGACCATCGCTTCGATCTTCTCCTGCTTGTCTTTGGGCAGCGGCTTGTGATACACCTTCGCCACCAGATCGGACTGCCCGACTAACTCGAACACCGATCCTTCCCCGCCGCGGCCGAGCTCCCGGCCGAAGACCACTTCCGCCCCGCTGCCGTTCACGATCCGATCGGCCCGTTTCATGGCGTGCCTTCCGGCGGCGCCAGCCGGCTCGCGAGAACGAGCGTCTTGTCGTCGTCCGTCCGCTCGTTTACCCGGCCCGAATCGAGAAAAGCGTGCAGCGAATCACCGTAGCGGCTCTGATCCGCCGCTTCCAGCCGTCTCAGCACGGAGAAAAAAGGACGGAAAAACGGCGCATGGGCGCTGCGGGTCTGGTAATGCAGCGCCAGACGCTGCAGGCCGTCGGTAAATACGGCGATCTCGCCGTACTGCCGGCCCGCGTGCAGGCTGTGCTGCAGCACTTTCTTGGCGCTGCTCTGCGTCGCGAAGTAAGTCATATTCTCGTATTCGCCCTGCTGCGGCCAAAATGCCCACATGTAGTCGTCCTCCTTCTCCGAAAATACGATCGCGCCGTCGCCGATCTGAATAAATACCGCCGTGTCCCCGCTCACGACCGCCGCCAGAAACGTACAGGCGAATTCGCGCGAGCGGCAGCCCGCTTTGGCCGCGCGGGCGCGTACGGCCCGCTGGAACCGGGACAGCCACGCTTCGCAAAATTCGCGCGTCAGCTGTTCGATCCGCCCGCCCCGGCCGAAATGCCGCTCAAGCGCGTCGGCGAACATCGTGCAGGCCAGCTCCGAGCCTTCTTCGGAACGCGAAGCGCTGCCCGCCCCGTCGGAAGCGGCCGCAAGCAGCACCTCTTGCGCGCCCGAAGCCGCAAACGTCCGGCACAGCGAAAAGTCCTGACAAGGCTTGTCCGTCTTGGCGTGCGACGTGCCGCGCACGGAAGCGTTCGCGTACTTCCACATCAGATCAGCGCCCATCCTTCCGGCGTAGCCGGATTTTCCAGCCGGATCTGGTCGCCCGGCGCCGAATGCGACACCGAATTCAGCGAATTCGACAGCCAGGAGAACAGGTCCGCGAAGCGCAGTCCTTTGAGCTTGAGCGGCGCCCTTGTTGCGATCTGGTTCAGCACGTTCATGTCGGCGTTCTCCACGCCGACCGCGAAGAACATGAACGACTTGGCGGCTTCGCCTGCGCGCACGAGCGAAGCGGCACGCTGCCAGTCGTCGGTCGGGGCTCCGTCCGTAATAAGGAAAATCCACGGCCGGTAATAGGAGACGCCGTTTTGCTTATACACGTTTTTGCGGTCTTCAAGCATCGCGACCGCTTTCTCGATTGCCGCGCCCATCGGCGTATTGCCGCTGGCCGTCAGCATCGGCGGGTAGAAGTCGTCCGGCGTGCCGAAATCGGACGTCGCCTGCACCGGGCCGAAGCTGACCACGGCCAGCTCCACCCGCTTGACCGACATGCTGTCGGTCATCAATTCTTCCTTGAACGAAGACAGTCCGCGGTTCAGCTCTTCGATCGGCTGTCCGCTCATCGAATACGAAGTATCCAACAGCAAAATGCAGGGACATCTAGGCTCCGGGTTTTCCGCGAATTCCGCGGCAAACGGTATCTGGTCGAATTCAAACATCTCAAGCAGCCCCTTCATCTGTAATCGCGGCGAAGATCCGCCGCTCCTTCTATTCTTGCAGCGCCTTGTTCTTGCAGCGCCCTAGTCCTGCAGCGCCGCCAGCAGCTCGCCGAGTTCCTGCGCGCCGAGCTCCCGCCGCTGCCCTGTCTCCAGGCCATCCAGCCGCACGTTCATGATCCGCTCGCGCCGCAGCTCCAGCACCCGAAAGCCGAGTTCTTTGCACATGCGGCGAATCTGCCGGTTCAATCCCTGCGTCAGCACGATGCCGAACGTCGATTCCCCGATCCGGTAAGTCCGGCAGGGCAGCGTCACCGTGTCCATGATCGGCACGCCGCCGGCCATCCGAAGCAAAAATTCGTCGGTCACCGGCTTGTCCACCGTCACGACGTATTCTTTTTCATGACCGTGTTCCGCGCGCATCATTCGATTCACGATGCCTCCGTCGTTGGTCAGCAGGATCAGGCCTTCGGAATCTTTGTCGAGCCGGCCTATCGGAAAGATCCGTACCGGGTAGTCCATATAATCGGCGATGTTCCCGGCCACGCCCGGAGCATGGGTGCATACGATGCCCCGCGGCTTGTTGAGAGCGAGGTACACCGGCTCCGCCTTGGGCGGAATAGGCAGCCCGTCGATCGTCACCGTATCGCCGGGAAGCACGTCGGCGCCGGCGGCGCACGCTTCCCCGTTGATCGCGATACGCCCGGCGGCGATCAACCGGTCCGTCTCCCGCCGCGAGCAGTAACCGCTCTCGCTCACGTATTTGTTGATGCGCATGCTCGTCCAACTTTCGTCTTCTCTATTGTAATAACCGGAAGCCGGCTGTTTGACTTCATTATAGATCCAAACAAAAACGTCTCCCGACCCGAAAGCGAAACCCAATGCCGTCGGAGGAGACGTTCGTCGATCAGGACGTCAAGGCTTCGGCAAGCGAAACCTGCGTCCTATGGATATACGCGTCGGAACGCTTCTTCGACCTGGGGCAGGATATCGTCCCAGCTTGCGTCCGGCAGTTTGCTGACCGTCACGAAGTCGCGCATGCCGAAAATGTTGTCCACGCCGTCGATTTCGACGAGCGCCGCAGCCAGCGGATGCTCGCTCGGCTCTCCCGCTTTGACCGACGTGCTTTTGGGACCTTCGAACAGAACGGAATCCGCTCCGACCCGAACCGAATTGGGATTAGGCGTTTGTTGAACATGAATTTGAACCGTGATAGTCCTCACCTCTTTCGTAAATTTGTCCGCCGGAAAGCGGACGAATTGGCTCTATTGTAACATATGGCCGCCCTGCGGCGCCGACTCTTTCGAAGCGGCCGGGCCTCAAGCGCGGTTTTGCAGTTCTTTCCACACTTTTTTGTTGCTGTATTCGCGCTTGGAACTGATATCCTCGCCGAACCAATCGGGTGGGGAGAACGCCTGCGCGTCTTCGAGCGACCCGAATTCGACTTCGGCCACCGTCAGGTCGAGCTGTTCGTACCGGTCCAGTTCGACCGTGAATCCGTTCCATTCCCCGGTCGTCCGGGTCTTCGTCAGCGGCACCGCTCCCGAAGCCCGGAACAGCTGGTCGTAGATGCTCTCGGTAATGGAGTATTCGATCTCTTCGCGGCTCATGCCGTTGCCCTGCTTGAACGTGTGCGTATATTCAACCTCGCCCGTATCGGCGTCGACCAGTCTGCGCACGCGCACCTCCTGCTGCTCGTCCAGCGCCAGGTAAGTCTGCTCGATCGTCTGCTGCGAGCGGCGCTGGAACGATCCGGCGGCGATCAGTTCTTCCGGCGTGCGATCCAACAAAAATTTGCGTTCGATTTCCGTTGCCATGCGGCTTCCTCCTCGTATGCCCGTATTTTCTTCTATAAGTATACCCCGAAAGATCGGGCCCCCGAAAGCCAAGAAGGCGATTTAACGGCAAACGCAAAAAAGCGCGTAGGCTACGCGCTTGAATAGAACAGTAAGCAGGCAAGCGTTCTCATAAAAAAACTTCACATGAACCGTCATGCGTTTTTGTAGCGTTCGTATTCGTTCAACCATTCGTCCAGCTTCTGCGACTGCACCAGCACCCGCTGATCGAGGAAACCGTATTCGTCGGCCAACTGATGGAGAATTCGACGCTGCCTTTCCATCTCATCTTGAATATCTTTGTTGTTCATCTCCAGGCCCTCCCGCTCGAGTCCTCTATACCATAAATCGGTAAAACAGCACCAATCCAAGAGATAAAATCCCAACATTTTAAATAATTTTTTTTGCGCACAGCTATTGCCGAATACGACGAAACTGCCGAAAAAGAAATATCAAACGCTGTTCGTTCGGGCTTTGCGAAACCTTCCGTACCGCCAATTGTAACAAATACGTGCGTTTTTCCCAGCAATAATTACAAATTTGTCACTTGTGTTTCGTTTTCAGCCTGTTATAATCATGCGATGTCGATAAGTTTTTTATGTTTTAAAGGAGCGTTTGACAAACCGATAGTCAGTAAGGTAGAGTATCAATAGTTACAAAATATTAATAAATGCCGAATTTCTTAACGCAAGAAAACGGGGGAACCATTTCGGGTGAATTATTCTTGTTTCAGAGGGAGTATAGGGAAATTCCTACCACCGAGCCCTTAGCTAACTCCGTAGGCATCAGGGGGAAAAATTTTTGAAGAAGCTTGTCATTTCCGTATTGGGAGCAGCCATTTTGTTTACGTCGGGGGCCACAAGTACATATGCCGCCAGCTCCGCACCACTTAACGCCGCAGTAAGTCAAGTCTCGGGCACGCCTTACAAATACGGCGGCACGACGACCTCAGGTTTCGATTGTTCCGGATTCACCCGATATATTTTCAAAAAGTTCGGCGTTTCGCTGGCCCGTACGGCTGCAAGCCAGGCTCAGCAGGGCACGACCGTATCCAAGTCCAATCTCCGCGTAGGGGATCTCGTCTTCTTCAACACGACGGGACGCGGAATTTCGCACGTCGGCTTCTACGTAGGCAACGGCAAGTTTGCCAATTCTTCGAGCAGCAAAGGCGTCAGCATCGCAAGCCTGTCCAATTCGTATTGGGGCAAACGCTACGTGACCGCCAAGCGCGTGACAAGCGACTGGTCTTACGGTCAAATGGTCCAGAGCTGATTTTCTCCGCACGTCTTCGTCTTCATCAACTCTCTCACATTCATCACACCCATATTCGCTTCAATCAACATCTTCCATTAACCCGTTCCTTCCGGCGCACGAGCCGGGGAACGGGTTTTATCGTCTCCGGGGACCGTTCCTTTTAATCAGATACTACATAGACGGACAGTCCGCCGGTTTGGTTGCATTTTCCGCGAACTTTTTTTGAACTTTTTTTCGATTTTGCCCTAACGGGCTTTTTTTGCTATAGTGAACCCATCTTTCCAAATGGGGTGACGAGGAGAATGTTCTGCCGCATCGTTCGAAGTAGCTAAGGATCGGGCCGGATCAAAACGCGTACCGGCTATCAAGGGGGCTCTCTGCCTTCTGATCGCATCCCTTGGTTTTACCACGATGATGCTGGACGGAACCTTCTCTTTTTGCTGCGTCCGCAGCGACTCATTCCCTTTTTGGAAGGCGGTTTTTGGTGTGTTAAAAAATAGCGTGTCCCTGTTCAAAAAACAAATCGTGCTGTACGTGCTGCTCGGCTTCGCCCTGCAGTTCGCTTCGGCTTACGGCATTCATACGTTTCAACGGCTGATCGACCGGATCTCGCTCTCCTCCGGCCTCGGCCAGTTAGGCAGCCTGCTGCTGCTCTACGGCGTGCTGCTCGGCGCGTGCGCCCTGCTGAACTACGCGGCGGAGTACCCGCAGACCCAGCTGCCGCGCGGCCTCACCGAGAAACTCAAGCTGCTGGCGCTCACCCGCCTCTCGAACATGGATTACCGCGCCTATCGCGATCTGGGCACGGGCGAGCTGATCCAGAGCATCGAGAACGGAGCGCAGGCCGGAGCGGGCATCGTGTACGGCTTTTACCTGCGCATCCTGCACGAACTGCTGCCGACGCTGCTGTTCAGCCTCCTGTTCATCGGCTTCTACAGCCCCGGCATCATGCTCGTCATCGCGGCCGGTTACGCGGTCGTGTTCTTGTTGACCCGCCTGCTGCTGCGCTTCCTGTATTCCATCAAGGCTTCGCTGCTGGCGAGCCAGGAGAACCTGTCCCGGTATTCGGTGCGCGGCTTCATGGAACTGGTCGTATTTCGCCTGAACCGCCGCTATCCGGACGAGATCCGCAAGCTGAACGGCATTACCGACGACATCGTGCGCAAAAACGTGCAGATCCGCATGGTCCACGAATCTTTTTTCGCCTTGTTCGAGCTTCTGATCATCGGCGTCAAAATCGTCGTGCTGGCGCTCGGCATCCGGCAGATCGCCGCCGGCGAGTCGACGATCGGAACGGTGCTGGCGCTGCTGCTGCTGATCGACAAAGTGTATTCGCCGATCGCCATTTTCAACGTGATCTACGTCAATTACCGGCTCGACCGATTGGCTTACGACCGCTTCGAACGGTCGCTTGATGCGCCGGAAGACCGCAATCTGAACCGCGGGCGGCAGGTGGAGACGCTGCGGGGAAGCATTCGATTCGAACACGTATCGTTTCGCTACGACGCGGACCGTCCCGCCCTGCTGCGCGGCGTCTCGTTCTCCCTGCCCGCCGGCTCGTCGACCGCGATCGTCGGGCTCAGCGGCAGCGGCAAATCGACTCTGGTCAAGCTGCTGCTCGGCCTGCTCAAAAAAGAATCGGGACGGCTGACGATCGACGGCTTCGACATCGACGAACTGTGCCTGGACAGCCTGTACGCGCGCACCTCGTATATTTCGCAGGATGCCCCGATCTTCGACGATACGCTGCGCGGCAATCTGGCGTTCGACGCACCGGCCGACGAAGCCGAGCTGCTGCGCGCGCTCGACGACGTCAGGCTCGGCGACAAGCTGCGCAGCCTGCCGGAAGGTCTCGACACGCCTGTCGGCGAGCGCGGCATGAAGCTGTCCGGCGGCGAGAAGCAGCGCCTCGCGTTCGCCCGCGTGCTGTTCCAGCGGCGGGACCTCGTCGTGTTCGACGAGCCGGTCTCGGCGCTCGACAACATCACGGAGCGCCGCATCATGGAGACGGTGCTGGACCGCTTCCGCGGCCGCACTTTGATCATCGTCGCCCATCGTCTGCACGCGATCCGCAGCGTCGACCGCATCTTGCTTATGCGCGGCGGCGAACTGGTCGATCAGGGCCGCTTCGAGGATCTGCTTGCGCGCAGCGCCTATTTCCGGGAGCTGTGGAGCAAGGACGGAGACGTCCAGGCGCACGGTTGAGCGGTCGGGAGACGGCTTTGTAAGGCGTAGGGTTTATGGATTACGGCTTATGCAAAAAAAAGCGGTTCCTGCTCGTTGGATACGAGCGGGGACCGCTTTTTGGTGCGGGGTTGGCGGGTTTTTGAGGTTACGCCGGTTAGTCGCCGACTTCGAACAAATCGCCGAATTCGATATTTCGTTTGGGGTTGTCCCGAATGATCCATCGTTTAAAAGACGTGAACGGAGAAGTTTTCTGCAACCCGTATCCGATCTTCCGTCTCAAGCTTCGCATCTCTTCTTCGTCTCCGTGCTTTTTGGCTTCCAGGTATCTGCGCAGCTGCTGCTGGAATTGATAAATCTCGGCATCGAGTTTTGACGTTAGATTCTCCGCTTCTTTCGTCTTCATCGGAGTCGTCCCGTTGTACACCGCATCGAGCAGTTCCGCAGTCTGCTTGGTTCTGTCGTCCATTCTGTTGGCCACGACCTCGACTTCGGACATCGGAAAAGAATCCAGCTTAAGCTTGATGCTGTCTTCCACCTCGTCGGTTTTGCACGTACAATCCAGAATGTCGCCGTATTTCGCCAATTTGATATTGTTGCAATGCGGGCAAGCCAGAAACAGATTGTTCCAATCGAACTTGAGATCCGCGTCTCCGCGATGCGGAATCCGGTGCTCGATATTGATCGACGCCAGTTCGTCCTGCTCGCAGAGATAACATTTGTTTTTGAAATCGTCCACCAATCGATCCAGTACGTCCTGTTGATTATAGCTCCCGGAAACTTTTCGTTTTTCGGAAGCAAGCGAAGCCGGAGCCGGCTGTGATTTTTCGAAAAAGATCAAAGCTGCTCACTCTCCCGCTCCAGTTCCAACCGATCGAACTTGATTTTGACTTCCGGAGCCATATTGTAAGGGATGCTGTCCAGATACATTCGAAGCTGATCCAACGCGACTTCCTCCTGAACGTTCAGATTGCTTTTTTCCGACAAGGCGATATACTCGTTCATTTTCTCTTTGATTTCCTCGGAATACTGTTCCGCCCCGAAATATTTTTCCACGATGCTCTCATACGAATACGCGGAAAAGTCCTGCATCACCGTCCGGTTCTCCAGATCGCAAATGACAGTATCGCCGATTGAATTCAGAACGAACGGCGAGTGCGTCGTCACGATAAATTGAAGCTTGGGGAAAAGCGTCGTCAAAAACGGCAGTATCTTTTTTTGCAGGCTGACGTGCAGATGGGTCTCGATCTCGTCGATCAGAACGACGCCTTGCAGATCGTAGGAGCTGACCTCGTTTTTCTCCATGCGCATAATAAGTTCGGACACGATCTCCAAGTACGCGGTATGACCGGCGGAAAGCGCCGTGAAATCGAAAGGTTCTCGCTTGCCTTCAAGCCTCAGCACGAAATTGAGATTGCGGGAATTGAATTCCAACTTCAGCTTTGGGTCTTCGAACAGCTCGCGCAGCTGCTCCTGCAGCCTGTCGAACCAGCCTTGGATTCGATCGGCCTCTGCCTGATCTCCGCCCGTCATCGAAAAGGCCTGCTGCGTTTTCAGATATACCAGATATTGAAGAAAAGTATCGGCTACTCTTTCGCTGGGCGCATAGGCGTCTTTGAAGTGAATTTTGGCAATCGCATCGGGCACTTTCATGGACAGTTGGCGGTTCGCTCCGAAAAAGGCGAGAATAAAGCGGCCGGATTGCGCTTCGGCGACAAGGTGCTGAATTGAAGAAAAGCGAAGCTCCAGCTTGGCGTATTTCTCAAGACTATCCTTGGTGTATTGGATGCTTTCTTCGAACAAATTTATTTGACGTTCATTTTCTATTCCGTCAAAATGCGGACTCCTCAAAAGGGATTTTCGCTTAACTTGTTCAAGTTCTTGCTCAAGCTTTTCTTTCGTAGACTGCCATCTCATCAAGTTTAGAAATTCCCCCGAGTGAATCCCTTCCAGCTGCCACTTGATCCCTTCGAGCACCGAAGTTTTCCCGCTGCCGTTCTTGCCTGTAATCAGCAGATGTGTCCGCTTCTCTTTGGGCAAAGCAATAAGCAGGTTCTCGATATGCCGCACTTTTTTGATCTTGATCTCGGTAACAAAATACTCCATCGTCGCACCCCGTCAAAAAATTATAGTCTTCCCGCCTGCCCATTCAGCCCAACCAACGCTTCTTCCGCCCGCTTCAGGCTGTCGCGGGTCCATTCCGGCACGTCGGGGCGGCGCAGCGCTTCTTCCGTCGTCAGCCATACAAGCTCCGCCACCTCGTCCGGGCTGGCTGCAAAAGCCTCCCCGCTTTCCCAGAAGCAGGCAAAGACCACGTTCACTACCGGCGCGCCGCGATCCGTCACAAAAGACGTGCTGTGCGCATATCTCATGTCCCGTGCGACCGAGACGCCGACTTCCTCCGCAATTTCGCGCCGCAGCGTCAATTCGAGAATCGACGACTCCGCTCCTTGCGTCTCCACTTTGCCGCCCACGAGCGCAAGCGTGCCTGCCGCATGTTCTTCCGCCGCTCCCCGTCGGATCAGCAGCCAGCGCCCGTCTTTGCGAATTGCGCCTTCCACGTTCACGATGAACATATTCGCCGTCCTCCTTTTGTGCATCCGGCTTTGCCGTAATATCCTGCTCTCATTATAAAGGAACAAGGGACCCATAAAAAAGCTTTCGGTCTGCGCGAAAAAAACCTCCGGCGTCCTAAGCGGAAGGCGAGGGTTGCCGGGCAAAGCAGCGCGGCAGCGCAAAGCGGCGTGACAGCGCCGGGCTTGTCTCTGTATAACGCTGTAACGAATCGTAGTCACGCTATTTGCCCTCAAGACCGCTTTTATCGAAACTTAACGAATCGTAATCACGCTATTTGCCGCAAATCGCTTTAAAATGACCGTTTAGCGCTTAATAGGGATGTGACGATTCGTTAGATTGCAAAAGCAGCGAAAAATCGGCACATAGCGATCTGAGGATTCGTTAGCGCTCAATTCATGCGTTTAACTCATGCGTTTAACTCATGCATTCCATTCATGCATTCAGCTGGCCCCCTGCAGTCCCTTAGCCCCGCTGTCCCACTATTTCATCATCTCGCTAGCTCACTCTTCCGCTGTTTCTTCCCCTCGCAAAACAACCCGCACACGCCAAACAAACCCGGCTCTCCATCTGGAGAACCGGGTTTGTTGGAATGGCTAACCTGTCGCCGTCATGCGCCGACAGGTCCGAGCCCGATCAGATCTTGAACTTCTCCACGATGCCGGACAGCGAATCGGCCATTTCCTTGAGCTGGAACGAAGTGCTCTCCATCTCGTTCATCGACGCCGATTGCTGTTCGCTCATGGCGGAGACTTCCTCGGTCAGCGCGGCCATCTCTTCGGTCACGCGTGTGATCTCGTGGATCGAGCGGTCCACGCTCTGCGAACCGGCCGACATCTCTTCGACGGTGCCGGCGACTTCCACGATCTGGCCGCTGAGCGAATTGACGCGCTCGACGATCGCTTCGAAGGCGCTGCCCGCGTCGCTGAGCGACGCGACGCCGTGCTCGACGCTGCCGGAACTGGCTTCGACCAGTTCGACGATCGTGCGAATGCCGCTCGTCATCGCCGTGATGATGCGGCTGATCTCCTGCGTCGAGCGGGACGACTGATCCGCGAGCTTGCGGATCTCGGACGCGACGACGCTGAAGCCGAGCCCGTGCTCGCCGGCGCGCGCCGCTTCGATCGCGGCGTTAAGCGCGAGCAGGTTGGTCTGGCTGGATGTCTCGGAGATGTAGCCCGTGATCGACAGCACTTCGCTCGACCGTTCCGCCAGCTCCGAGACGCTGCCGCGGATGCTCATGAACGCGTCGGCCACGCCTTGTACCTGCACGACGCTTGCCTGGATGCGGCGTTCGCCTTCGGCGGCTACGCCTCGCGTCTCTTTGGCGAGCTCCGCCACGTCGGAAGCGGCTCCCGCCACCTGCTCAAGGCCGGAAGTCGTCTGCTTCATCACCGCGGAAATGTCTTCCGTCTGCGACACCTGCCGCTCCGAACCTTCCGCCACGCGCTGGATCGACGTCGTCACTTCCTTCACGGAACGGGAATTCTCCTGCGCGCCCTGCTGTAAAGCGGAAGAAGCGTTCAGCAGTTCGACCGTGTTGCCCTTGAGGTCGCGAATCATGTCCTGCAGGCTGACCAGCAGCAGGTTCGTCGCTTCGCCGAGATCTTTGATCTCGTCGTTGCTCCGCACTTCGATGCGCTTCGTCAGGTCTCCGCCGGAAGAAGCGATATCGCGGATCGTTCCGGTGACCGCTTTGAGGCTGCGGGACACGCCCGAAGAGATGAACCACGCCAGCAGCACCGACACGATCAGGATGACTCCAAGCAGCACGAACAGCATATTTTTAAGGACCTTGTTGCTCTGATGCATACTGCTTACCCGTTTGTCCGTCAATTCCATCTCCGTGCTGATAAAAGTGCTCACCAGTTGATTGAATTCCGTCATGTCCTTCTTGCCGGGATCTTCCGAGAAGAACCGGTCCAGTCCCGCCTGGTTCCCGGTGCGCTTCATCGCGATCGTCGCTTCGCCGGCGATCTGGGTCCAGTTCTCGATCTTGCCTTTGATCTCGTTCAGTTTTTCCTGCTGGGCGGGATTGTCCGAGAGCAGGGCGTAGAGTGCTTCGTAATTTTCGGCCCAACCCGTTCTGCCCGTCTCGTAGGGTTCCAAATATTTCTCGTCGCCGGTGATGATGAATCCCCGCTGGCTGTTCTCCATGTCGCCGACATATCTTCCGATCAGGTTGATGCGTTCCTGCACCTCTATATCGTGACCCGCGATAAAATTCATTTCGCTTTCCAGTTTGTCGATCTGACTGCGCACGACCAGGATCGCGGCCGCCAAGAGCACGATGACGAGCAGGTACCCGATTGCTATTTTGGCTCCAATATTGAATCTGAATCGTTTCATCCCGTTTGCACGCTCCTTATTTTGAGAAAAACCCTTCGTATATTTGTTTATCGGAAAAAAACCCTCAAAAATAAGCCCCATCTTTATTTCAATATTCGAACGTTTTTCTCGAAGAAACGATTTTATTTTCTAAAAAGTCCCTTTTCGATAACGTTTTATGTTCACGGGTCTTTTAGTCGGGTAAAAGATAAAGCGGTTACAAGAAATTGGGCCGCGCATCCATTTCTACATACCAAGGAGGCCTACATGTTCAAAAGACGCTTTAAGCCCGCTTTTTCCATGCTGCTCGCCGCCCTTCTTCTGCTGACGCTGCTGCCTGCAGCCGCCGGCACCGCTTCCGCGGCCGAAAATCCGCCGAAGAGCCCGATGCAAACGTACGTCGATCGCATGCAGCCCGGCTGGAACCTCGGCAACACGCTGGATTCCGTCGGAGCCGACGAAACAGCCTGGGGCAATCCGCGCGTCACGCGCGAGCTGATCAAGCAAATCTCCCGCCAGGGCTTCAACAGCATCCGGATTCCGGTGACCTGGGATAACCATGTCGGACCGGCGCCGGAGTACAAAATCGATCCCGCCTACCTCGACCGCGTCGCGGAAGTCGTCGGTTGGGCCCGCTCCGAGAACCTGTACGTGCTGATCAACGTCCACCACGATTCGTGGGTCTGGATCAGCAAGATGGAGAGCAATCACGACGAGACGCTCGCCCGCTACAACGCCATCTGGAAGCAGATCGCGGACCGCTTCAAGAACGAATCCGACAAGCTTTCGTTCGAGAGCGTCAACGAACCGCGCTTCACGGACGGCGGCACGACGGACGAAGCGAAAGCCCAGTCCATGCTCGACGAGCTGAACCTGTCGTTCCACAAGATCGTGCGGGATTCGGGCGGCAAAAACGCGACCCGGCCGCTCGTCCTGTCGACGCTTGAAGCTTCGCCGTCGCAGGAACGGATGGATGCACTGTACAAAACGTTCGAACAGCTCAAAGCCGACAAAAACCTGATCGCCACCGTGCATTACTACGGATACTGGCCGTTCAGCGTAAACGTTGCCGGCAAAACGACGTTCGACGCGGAGACGCAAGACAATATCGTGAACACGTTCGACGACGTGTACGAGACGTTTACCGCCCGCGGCATTCCGGTCATTCTGGGCGAGTACGGCCTGCTCGGTTTTGACCAGGGCCTCGACGTGATCGAACAAGGCGAGAAGCTGAAATTTTTCGAATTCCTCACTTATTATTTGAAGGAAAAGCATATCGCCGGCATGTGGTGGGATAACGGACAGCATTTCAGCCGGACCCAGTACAAATGGTCCGATCCCGAACTGTACGAGATTATCCGTTCCGGCCAGAACCAGCGCTCCGCCGTGGCCGAATCGGACCTGATCCAACTGCGTCAGGGCGAGAAGATCGCGGACGCCGTCGTCCAGCTCCAGCTGAACGGCAACAAGCTGACTTCGCTCAAAGCCGACGGCAAGCGCCTGACGCGCAACAAAGAGTATACGCTGAACGGCGAGACGCTGACGATTCCGGCAGCGACGCTTGAGCGTCTGACTTCCGGCGGCAAGCTCGGCGTGAATGCCGTGCTGACAGCCGGCTTCACCAAAGGCCCGGACTGGAACTTCTACCTGACCGTGCACCAAACGCCGGTATTGAGCGCGGCAAGCGGCACGACGACCGATTTCGCGATTCCGACCGTCTTCAACGGCGACAAGCTCGCCACGATGGAAGCGGTCTACGTATCGGGCGGCAGCGCCGGTCCGAACGACTGGACTTCGTTCAAGGAATTCGGACGCACTTTCGATCCGGATTATACGGCGAACGAGATCGTTCTGACGCAGACGCTGCTCGACACGCTGCGCGATAACGATCCGGTCAAACTCACGTTCCATTTCTGGAGCGGAGACAAAGTAACGTATACCGTGACCAAGACCGGCACAAGCGTAAGCGGACAGCCGACTCCTTAATCTTTTTCAGGCAAAGCGAACGATCCCCCGTCCGCTTTCAAGCCGCCCCAGGCCGGATATCCGGTACGGGGCGGCTTTTCTTTTGGCACAAGACAACGCGCCGATTTTGCTTTATGATACAAGCAGAATTCGTTACGGGAGGACCCTACAGATGACAGACCCCAGATTACAGCGGCTTGCCCGCACGGTCGTACACTATTCCGCCAGCGTGCAGCCCGGCGAGAACGTATTGATTCGCGCGCTCGACGTGCACGATGCCGATATACTCGCGCCTTTTATCGACGAGATCCACGCGGCGGGCGGACACGCTTTTGTCGACGTCAGCGATTATGCGGTGAACCGGCGCATGATGCTCGGCGGAACCGAAGCGCAGTTCCGGCTCGACGCGGCGTTCAAATTGGAACAGATGCAGCGCATGGACGCGGTAGTACTCGTGCTCGGCGAGAACAACGTGTTCGAATACGCCGACGTGCCGGCTGCCAAGCGCGACGCGTACCGCAAATGGTACAAACCGGTGACCGACGAACAAACGAAGAAAAAGTGGATTTTGTTCAATTATCCGACGAAAGCGTACGCGCAGCTCGCGGAGATGAGCACGGAATCGTATGCGCAGTTTCTGTACGATACGTGCACGATGGATTACAGCCGGATGTCCGCCGCGATGGACCCGCTGGTCGAGCTGATGAACGCAACCGACCGCGTCCGCATCGTCGCGCCGGATACGGATTTGTCTTTTTCCATCGCCGGCATGAATGCGGTCAAATGCGACGGCAAGGTCAACCTGCCCGACGGCGAAGTGTACACGGCTCCCGTCCTCGATTCGGTCGAAGGCACGATCACGTTCAATACCGGAGCTTCCTACCTCGGGCAGAACTTCGGCAGGGTGTCGTTTACGTTCGAACAAGGGAAGATCGTGTCGAGCCGCAGCGACAACGACGACAAGTTGAACGAGCTGCTCGATGCCGACGAGGGCGCGCGCCGGATCGGCGAATTCGCGCTCGGCGTCAATCCTTACGTCAACCGGATCATGAACGATATCGGCTTCGACGAGAAGATCAACGGCAGCCTCCATTTCGCGCTCGGACAAGCGTATGCGAATGCGGACAACGGCAACCGGTCGGATATCCACTGGGACATCGTGCTGCTGCTCAAAGAACCGTTCGGCGGCGGCGAGATTTATTTTGACGACATGCTGATTAGCCGGAACGGACGGTTTGTCGCGGAAGCGCTGCTCGGATTGAATCCGGAGAACCTGACATAATCGAACCGCGCGGCCGCAAACATCCTGCATTTTGCTTCCCAGAACGGCCCCCTGCGGGCCGTTTTTGTCAATCTCCGATTTTCGCATGAATTCATGACGGATTATAGGGGTGTTTCCAAATTTTTGAATATGTTATTTTAGTATCAAGCAAACGCTTACATCTATATTCGGCGTTTGAAATCCCTTATCGAAAAGGAGTTCATTCATGCGAAAAAGAACGATCAAGCCGCTGGCCGCTTTGGCGCTCGCCGCTGCTTTGCTGCTCTCCCTGCTGCCTGTCTCCGCTCCGGCATCCGCCGCCGCTCCGCAAAGCGCGATGCAATCCTATGTGGAAGCGATGCAGCCCGGCTGGAACCTGGGCAACTCGCTCGACGCCGTCGGCCAAGACGAGACCGCCTGGGGCAACCCCCGCATCACCAAGGAACTGATCCAGAATATCGCCGCTCAAGGCTATAAAAGCATCCGGATTCCCGTCACCTGGGATGCCCATATCGGCGGCGCGCCGAATTATACGATCGACGCCGCCTACATGAACCGGGTCAAGGAAGTGACGCAGTGGGCGCTCGACGCCAATCTGTACGTCATGGTCAACGTGCATCACGATTCCTGGGTCTGGCTGAGCAAGATGGAGAACAACCGCGATCAGACGCTGGCCCGATACAACGCCGTCTGGACGCAAATTGCAAACGCCTTCAAAGGCAGCTCAAACAAGCTGATGTTCGAAAGCGTCAACGAACCGCGCTTCACCGACGGCGGCACGACCGACGAAGGCAAGCAGCAGGCGCTGCTCAATACGCTGAACGATTCGTTCCACAAAATCGTGCGTGACTCCGGCGGCGGCAATACGGCCCGTCCGCTCGTCATCTCGACGCTGGAAGCGTCCCCGTCGCAGGAACGCATGACGGCGACGTACAACGCGATCTCCAAATGGAACGACAAAAACATTATCGCGACCGTCCACTACTACGGCTTCTGGCCGTTCAGCGTGAACATCGCCGGTTACACGACGTTCAACGCGGAAGTGCAAAACGATATTACGACCACGTTCGACAACGTCTACAACACCTTCGTGGCCAAAGGCATTCCGGTCATCGTCGGCGAATACGGCCTGCTCGGCTTCGACAAAAACACCGGCGTTATCGAGCAGGGCGAGAAACTGAAATTTTTCGAGTATATCGGCCATTACCTGAAGCAGAAGCAGATCGCTACCATGCTGTGGGATAACGGTCAGCACTTCAGCCGCACGACCTACAAATGGTCCGATGCCGACCTGTTCAACGTCATCAAAGCTTCCTGGAGCGGCCGTTCGGCCACCGCTTCGAGCGATTTGATCCACGTGAAAAAAGGAGCCGCCGCGCAGGACAAAAGCGTGACGCTCAACCTGAACGGCCGCACGCTCTCCTCGCTTAGCGTTAACGGCACGACGCTGCAATCCGGCACCGATTACACGCTCAGCGGCAGCGCCCTGACGTTCAAAGCGTCGCGCCTGTCCCAGCTGACGTCTTCCGGCACGCTCGGCAAAAGCGCCGTGATCACCGCCAAGTTCAACGGCGGCGCGGACTGGAAATTCAACGTCGTGCTGTACCAGACGCCGAAGCTGTCGAACACAAGCGGCACAACGTCCGCGTTCTCTATTCCGACCGCGTTTGGCGGCGACCAGCTCGCGACGATGGAAGCCGTCTATGCCGGCGGCGGCAATGCCGGCCCGCAAAACTGGACGTCTTACAAAGAGTTCGAGACGGCGTTCACGCCGACGAGCGGCGCGATCAAGCTGCAGCCGGCCTTCTTCGCCGAGACGAACGACGGCAGCGTGAAATTGACGTTCCATTTCTGGAGCGGGGAAAAAGTGACGTACACGATCACGAAAAACGGTTCGAACGTCACCGGAACCGCTTCTTAAATCCACTTCATCCGCAAGCGTGTCCGCCAATCAATGGCGGATGCGCTTTTTTTCGCGTTCGGCCTGCGCCGAAATGCGCGGAATCGGCGTACGCGGGAGCCGGCCCGGGTAATACTTCTTATTCGCAGCGTCTGAATACCGACTCCCTTTTCCCGACTATCCGACCGACAAGGAGCTGAATGCGATGAACGACCGCAATCCCCCGACTACCGTCCCGCGCACGATCGGACGGATTCTGTTCGCGCTGCTGTTCGTGGCCGCGGGCATCTATCATTTTCAGGAAACGATCGGCTTTGCCGCCATGCTGCCCGACTTCGTGCCGCTGCGCAAAGAGTTGATCTGGGTTACCGGCGTGGTGGAATGGATCTTGGCGATCCTGCTGTTCGTGCCGCGGATCCGCAAGCTGATGGGCATCGTCATCTCGATCTACCTGGTCCTCATCTTCCCGGCCAATATCTATTCGGCGATTATGAACATTCCGATGCCGGGCCAACATTACACGCCGCCGATCTATCTGTGGCTCCGCCTGCTCGTGCAGCCGCTGTTCATCTGGTGGATTCTGTGGGCAACCTGGCCGCCGAAAAACAAGCGTTAAGCTTGCGGCGAACCGGTAGGCGACGCATGTTTTCGTGGCCGTCCGCACAGAAAAAAAAGAAGCGTCCGGGGGAAGTGGCCCGGGCGCTTCTTTTTTTGATTTTTTACCGAGCCGCTTCTTCGCTTTTATTCAAGAAAAGCTCTCCTCTTCACGCCGCTTCATCGCTCACTTCAACGTCTCCCACCGCGCCCACAGCTCCGGCGGGTTCAGTTCGTAGATGCCGTCCGCGCGGAACATGTACTGGTGCATCACGAATTCCCGCCGCAGCGTGGCAAAATCTTCGTGGAACGAGCGGATGAAGTCGTTGATCTCCCGCTCTTCGTATGGGCGTCCCGGCTCCAGGCGCTTGACCAGCTCTTCGAGCACGATCAGTTTCTTTTTGAGCTGGGCGGGGATGCTTTTGAGGCGGCCGTCCGGCGTCAAAAAAATTTTCAGCACGGAAGCGCGCAGTTTGGCCTGCCGTTCAAGTTCCGAAGGCTCGGCTTCGGCGGCTTCGCCGTCCGCGCCGCGCCGGTAGATCAGCTCCGCCGTGGCCGAACCGCTGCTGCGGATAAAATAGTCGTCGAGCGAAAAATAAATCGTGTTCTTGTCCCGGCGTTCCCGGATCAGGCTCGCCGCCCGCAGCTTCGCCGCATGATGCGTAATGGTCGCCGGCGTCACGCTCAACCGCCGGGCCAGCGCCTGGCCGTTCAGTTCGCCTTCGCGGAGCAGGATCAGCATCCGAATCCGCGTCGGATCGGCCAGCGCCTTGTGGTAAGCGACCAGTTTCTCCAATTGCATGCCAACCGCACTCCTCTCGGGTCATTGTTGTCTGTCCCAATTGAAGCACGAATTCGGCGGCGGAAGCAAGCCGGGGGACGGCTTTAGCTTTTTGGGGGAGCCGCCCCGAGCGCCTGCGCGTTCAGCCGCCGGCGCAGCGGCAGCAGCCGCAGGGCCGGAATACAGGACAACACGATCAGCACGCCCGCGCCCAGACCGATCGTGCGCGCCGGCAGCCAATCGAGCAGAATGCCTGCGGCCAGCATCGAGACGCCCATCGTGACGTTGGACAACGTCTCGTTCAGCGCGAACGCCCGGCCGTGCACCCGCTCCGGGATCGCGCTCATCATCAGCGTGGCCAGCGCCGCATTCGCGATCCCTCCGCCGAGCGTCGCCAGCAGAATGAATGCCGCGCCGACTATGAGGTTCGGCGCGGCGCTGACGCCGATATGCGCCAGTCCTTCCGCGGCGGCGCCGGCGATCACGGCCTGCACCGGCCAGCGTTTGAACGACGGCGCCAGCAGACCGCCAAGAATAAAGCCGATGCCGAGCGAGCCGTACAAAATGCCGACTCCCCGGTCGCCCGCCGCGAATACCTGATACCCGTATACGCTGATCAGCACGTTGATCGCGCCGCCGCCGATCGGCCAGGCGATCGACTGGATCGCCACGACCTTCATCAGCGCCGAGCGGCGGAACGTTCGCCAGAACGCCGCATTCTCGCGCTCGCTTGGCGCCGGCTCGCCGGCCTTGATCGCGCCTGACCCGGCATCCCGGGCCGCCGATACGCCCGCTCCAACCGACGCCGCCGGCGCCGCGCCCGCAACGTCGCCCTCCCCGGCTTCGAAAGCCAGGCGCGTGCCTTCGACAGAACCTGCCGCGTGAGGCTCCGGCATCTTCCAGATCAGCAGCCCCGACAGCAGGAACGTCAACGCGTTCAGGATGAACGACCCCTGCGGGCCGAACGCCGCGCTGGCCGCTCCGCCGAGCATGGCGCCGAGCGTCATGTTCATGCCGCCCAGCGTCTGGTCGAACGCGTTGGCCGCCGGCAGATTACCCGGGCTGACGATCCGGGGAATCAGCGACTGCCGGGCCGGCAGCGACAGCGCCGAGAAGACGACGAGGCCGACCGTCGCGGCGTAGGCGATCCAGATCCGCTCCGGCGTGTCGACCCACAGCAGCGACAGCGCCAGGCCGATCCGGGCAAAATCCGAGACCAGCAGGATCTTTTTCTTGCTGCGCTTGTCGGCCAGCAGGCCGCCGATCGGGCCCATGACGAGAAACGGCAGCGTTCTCGCCGCAAGCGTAATGCCGACGGCCATGCCGGAGCCGGTCAGCTGGAGCAGCAGGCTCAAGATCGCCACGCTGCTGAACCAGTCGCCGATGCCGCTGACGAAATTGGCCGCCGCAAGTTTGCGGTACGCCGGCTCTTTTTTCCATAATTCCAGCAGTTCGCCCATCTCTTCGCCGCCTCAGGACAGGTCTTCCCAGCGCCGGGCCGCCGACAAGGGATTGCGCTTGTAGACTTCGTCGCTGCGCGACATGAAGCCCTGTACGATAAATTCCCGCCGGATCGTCGCGTAATCGTCATGCACGAGGCGGATAAAAGCATTGATCTCCGATTCCGGGTAGGTTCGTTCCATTTCCAGCTGTTCCACCAGATATTCCAGCACGATCAGTTTTTTCTTGAGCTGCGCCGGGATGTTTTTGAGCCGTCCTTCCCGATCGAAAAAACGGCGGATGACCGAGTCGCGCAATCGGGTGTCGGGGTCCTGCTCGAAGTTTCGGTTGGCGTCCTGCTGGAAGTCTGTTTTGGGCTGCGTCATGGGGCTGCCTCCTCGTTTTTAATTTAACATATATCTAATTAGTTAAATGCTAAATTAGATATTACCGGGGCAGCGCCCGCTTGTCAACGCAAAAAAAGCGCGACCGCATCGCGGCCGCGCCTTAAACTTGATTTTAAGATTCTTTTTAAAGCCTCTTTTCAAACGTTTTGTCCGTCAAACTCAAGCTTCCGGCAGCAGCATCCGCCAGAACTGCCAAGCGGCGATATACTCGTCCAGCTCGGCCGATCCTTCCGCGGCGCGGACGCCCATCGTGCAGTAGACGCGCAGCAGCGCTTCCTGCACCAACCGCTCCTGATCCACCGTCTGGCTCGTCAGCTGCGCGTACGCTTCGAACAGCACTTCCAGCGACAAATCGTCCGGCGTCGAGCAGAAAGCCTGCACCAGATCGTACAGCACCGGACCGGCCGTCGGCCGCGGTTCGATAACGCCGACCAGTTCCTTGCTGCGGAACACCAGATTGCGCGCGTCGGTATGGCCGTGCAGCAGGTATTTGCCGCCCGCTTCCGCCAGCGGCTCCAGCAGCAGCGCCACGCGTTCGCAATCTTCCGCCGGCTGCAGCCCGCCCAGATTCTCCCGCGCTTTGGACAGTTCGCGTTCGTTGAACTCGCTCCAGGACGAACACGGCTCCGTCAAGCGGCCCCATTTGCCTCCGGCTTCGTCCGTCTCGTACCGGTTCAGCAGCTCGGTCACGAGCAGCGGCAGCCAGGCTTTTTTGGACCCGCGCGCTTCCCGGCTCTCGCCTGCCGTGCCGTCCACGTAAGGCTGGACCATATATCCTTTGACCGGATCGGCATACAGCAATTTCGGCAGCAGCGGGCTGTCCGGGTAGGCTTTGTACAGCTGCTCGGACATGGCGACGTTCTCCGGCGTATCCATACGCAGCGCGTATTTCGGTTTGCCGTCCGCGGTCAGCAGATACGTGCGTTTGCCGTCTTCTTCGCTCTCCGGTTTGTCGCGAAGTTCAACCGTTTCTATAATGCCTTTCATAAACAAATGCTGGATCGTGGCGTAAATGCGTGGTGCGAGCGTCATTTCTGTTTTTCCCCCTATATTGCGTAAATGCTTGGCCGCCTGTAAAAGTCAACTGATGTAGTGTACCACGCGGCGGGGGCGTTACAAAAGGGCTTTGTAGGACAGCGCCGAGCCGATCACGCAAAATACTCGGGATAAAACTTCGGGCACAGGCAGTGCCGGTCGTTCAACGGAGGATCGATCGCCCGCTCCGCCAAAAAGCCAAGCCGGGCTTCGATCGCTTCGACGGACTTGACCGTGCGCGGCGTGACGTCGAACGGTTTGTCCGCATCCGAGATCGTGATGACCAGCCGGCCGGGCCGGACCCAGACGTGGGCGGGCAGGTTGAACAGCTTCAGGTGGCCGGGCTGCTTGAGGTTCGGATGATCCTGAATACGGAACCGGTCCGCCGCGGCGCTCGCGGCGTCTGTCTCGGGCAGCGTCTCAAGCGCGATGCCGAGATGGGCGCACGTCTCTTCGAGCGCTTCGAGCGAAGGCACGCGGAACGCGGCCATCAGCCGGTCCCGGTCGCCGGTCTGGTCGGCATTCGCGCGGCAGAACCGGAACGTGTGCAGCCGGCGCGCCCACTCTTTCAGTTCAAGCCGGGGATGCGTCTCGTAAAAATAGCGAAACCAAATTTCGTCCTGCTCTTCTTTGGTCGGCACATGGCGTTTGGGCTGCTTCTTCTCCGGTTTGATAAACAATCTCCACATGGACGGTCCCTCCCGCTGCTTTGGATGGAAACGGTCCGGGCAGGCGCTCCCGCCTCCGATCCGTCTTCTTACCGTTATTGTACCCGCTGGGCAGGCGAAAGGTAGAGCTTTTCGGGCTTTTTTTGCGAAAAAAGAAAGCTCTCCCCTCTCTCCGGCATTGACCGTCGCACCGGGTCGGCGTATTCTGGTCGTGGACTTGTGCAGCGAAGAACCGAATACGCTTTCTGTTCGATCCTTACGCAGCCGTGCCTATGACGAGGAGGATATCCATGAACATTTTGTTGAACCTTTTTCCGGGCGGACGCCACAAAGCGCTCACTTTCAGTTACGACGACGGCATGACGCAGGACCGGCGGCTCGTCGACCTGTTCAACCGGCACGGCCTCAAAGCGACGTTCCATCTCAACTCCGGCAAGTTCGACGAACCGGGCTACGTCAAATACGAGGAAGTCGCCGGTCTGTATGCCGGACACGAGGTATCGGCGCATACGGTGACGCATCCTTTTCTGGAGCGCGTTCCGCGCGAACGGCTCGTCATGGAAGTGATGGACGACCGCGGCGCGCTGGAAGAACTGACCGGCTATCCGGTGCGCGGCATGTCGTATCCGTTCGGTACGTACAACGACGAAGTGACGGACACGTTAGCCTCGCTCGGCATCCGCTACTGCCGCACCGTGCAGGCGACCGGGGAATTCGCGCTGCCGCAGCGTCCGCTCACCTGGCATCCGACCTGCCACCACAAGCAGATGGCCGAGATCGGAGAAGTCTTCCTCGCGCTCGACCCGCCGCCGCCTTACGCAAATCTGGCACTGCTCTACGTGTGGGGACACAGCTACGAATTCGACAACGACGGCAACTGGGACGAGATGGAGCAGTTCTGCGCCCGGATGGCCGGACGAAGCGACGTCTGGACAGCGACGAATATCGAAATCATCGATTATATGGACGCGCTGCGCCGACTGGAGTTTGCCGTAGGCGGCACGCTCGTACGCAATCCGTCGGCGCTGTCCGTCTGGGTGACGGTCGACGGAGCGCCGGTCGAGATCCCCGGCGGGGAAACGAAGCGGCTGGACGCGTAAGCGTAACCGGTCCATGAAGCGCCCGGGCCTTTTCGGTTAAGGCCGACGCTCCAACGCCAATTTCAAGCCGAATCCGACCAACACGAATCCGGTAACGCCCTGCATCGCCCGCTGTACGTTCGGTCTCTTCATCCAGGCGCCGATTCGGTCGAGCAGGCAGACGTACAGCACCATCCAGACGACCGTCATGACCGTGTACGTCAGCCCCATCAGCAGAAACGGTACGACCGGATTCGCTCCCGCAATCAGGAACTGGGGCAGGAACGTCAGGAAGAAGACCGCCACTTTCGGATTCAGCATGTTCGTCAGCAGCCCTTGAAGCAGCGGCGACCGGCCGTCATGACGCGCTGCCTGCGGCAGCGCGTTCTTCGGTCTGCGCAAAGCCATCAGCGAGGTGACCCCGAGGTAGATCAAATACAAAGCGCCCGCATATTTGAAAATCGAAAACAACAGCGCCGACTTGACGATCAGCGCGGACAATCCGAGCACGGCGGCCAGCGTATGGAGCATGGTGCCGCCCGCGCTGCCGAGCGCCGTTTGAATGCCGCCTTTGCGTCCGTATACGATCGTGTTTTGCGTCGCCAGCCCCGTATCGGGACCGGGCAGCAAAATGAGCAAAAACGACATCAGCACAAACAGCGAAAAGTGTTCCATAGCGACCTCCCGGTAATCAAATTTCATTCAGTCTATCATAAAAGACCGGACAGGAAGCGATCCGCAAGGAACCCAAAATGCCGCCTGCAAGCAGTCCGCGCTCCATATCCGCACACAAAAAAGAGCCGGATCGCGATCCGGCTCTGTCTGGATTTGCTTATTCACTTGTCGCTGCGCTCGAATGTCCACGTCCGGCCGTCGATCGTAACCGACCAGCTGCGGCCCGTGCCGTCGCTCAAGCGCTCCGTTTGCCAACGCAATCCGTCCAGCTCGCCCGCTTCGCCGCGAATCGGATCGGACCAGGTGGCGCCGCCGTCGGACGTAACGTAGAACAGCAGCGGGTTCGTTTCCGGGCTGCCGGCCGCGCCGTCGGTCTGGGCGATAAACAGGCCGAGCGGTGTGCCTTCGAACCGGATCGGCGTCTTGGGTTCGAACCGGGCGTCGGCAAAATCGGCGGGTACTTGCAGCGGCGTCCTGCTCCACGAGACTCCGCCGTCCGTCGTTCCGTAGAGACCGGGATCGCCTGTCTGCGCGGCATTGACGGCGACCCAGCCCTGCACGTCATCGGTAAAGCGCACGGCGCCTACCGCTCCCGCAGGGAAAGAACCGGTTCTCGAATCGTCGATCTTGACCCACTGCGCGCCGCCGTTCTCGGTTCGGTACAATCGGTTGTGCACGCCGGAAGTTCTGTCGGTTCGAGCTTCTATTTTCCAGCCGATACGGCCGTCATTCAAATAATATTCCCGGATCGGAGCCGGATCGGCCTGCACAGCCGAAGCGGATTGCGATTCGTCAAGCGCGGCGGGCGGTTCGTAGACCACGGCGGAAGGCGTGACTTGCAAAGGCGAAGCAGCGTCGGAGTATCCGCTCTGCGCGGAGCAGCCCGCAAGCAGGCTTCCGGCCAACATCAGCGCGGCCAGCCAGCCGGCATTTATCGAAAGTGCGTAGCGTTTGTACATGTTGTTCAACCTCCTCGTTCGCCGCAAGTATAGCAAACTATGGAAGTTGGAAAGTAACAACACGCTCTTGCGTTGTCATTTGCCGGTTAAAATTCGGTAACTACTCTCGGCCGGCCCCGGACGGCGTAGTGCTTGCGTTCTTTTACATCACCATAAAATTGCCGTACCGGTTCAGGTAAGCTTCCCGCTCTTTGTAATCCGGCAGGATGCTGCCGAGCTTGCGCCAGAACGAGCGGTCGTGGTTCATGTGATGGATATGGCACAGCTCGTGCACGATAACGTAGTCGATCGCGTAAGGCGGAGCCATCGCCAGCAAATAGTTGAAATTCAGCCTTTTTCTCGAATCGCAGCTGCCCCATTTGTTCGCGGATTCGATGATTTCGATGACTTTCGGTTCGGCTTTGAGCTGTTTGGCGTACGGGCCGATCCGTTCGTTTACGATTTTTTTGCAGCTGGAAAAATAGAACTTTTTGAGGTCGCCGCGCAGCTGTTCTTCCGTGCGCCCTTCCGTCGGAATCAGCTCGTCCAACCGGCAGCGGCGTCCCAGGTACAGAAACTCGCCCTCGCCGTCTTTTTTGTATTCTTTGGGCTTCGGCGCTTCGCGCGCTTTGTCCTGTTTGGAGCGGGTCTCGATGATCCAGTCGGCCTGCTGCGCGACGGCGGCCTGGATCTCGGCTTCGGGCATTCCGTTCGGCGCTTTGACGGTCACCAGCCCATTCGGTTCGATCTGGACGTAGATTTTTTTGCGTTTCGCATATTCGACGTGGAATTCGATGGTGTGGTCGTTATGTTGAATGTTCATGGCCTTATTATAGGGCAAAAAGACGTTCAAATGAACCGGTCTCGAACGTAAGGCAGAACTGCCGCGCGAAAAAAGCAAATCCCGGCGGGAAGCTTAACCGGAATGCCGCGCATACCCGGCCCGATTCGTGTTTCCGGAGGGATCGGGGCGCTGCGGCGGATGAGATTCCTCTAACGAACCGTGAGCGCGCTATTTGTCCTCTAACGCGCTTTCCCCGGCGCTAACGAATCGTCATCACGCTATAGGCTCGAAATCGCGCTAAAATGACCGTTTGGCGGTCCATAAGGCTATGACGATTCGTTAGTTTGCGAAAAAGACGCAAAATCGGCAAATAGCGGTATGAGGATTCGTTAGCTTCCGGCGAATCGCAGTCCTGCAAGACCCGAAGACCTGCGAGGCCCGCAAGGGCACATAAGAGCTGGTAAGCCCATGCAAGGTCGAGTCCAGTAAGACCCCGAAGACCGGCGAGGCCCGCAAGCCTTCGCCAAACCCCGCAAGCCTCCGCAGCCCGCGGCCTTTGCAAGCCCCCGCAAACCAAAAACCCCCGACTCTCCTTCCGGAGAGTCGGGGGTTTCGATGCGGCGGGCAGGTCCCGAGCGGGACTTCCCGCGCTTGGGCTTCGCGTTACTTCATCATGGCCAGGATCATGCTGACCGCTTCGGCGCGCGTCGCTTCCTTGTTCGGAGCGAAACGCTCTCCGCCTACGCCGCCGGCCAGGCCGGCTTTGTTGGCGGCCGCAATGTACGGCACGGCCCATTTCGGGATGTCCGCGGCGTCTGCGAACGACAGCTTCGCCGACGGGTCCAGCGGCAGCTTCGCCGCCCGCACGATCGTCGCGGTCAGCTCGGCACGCGTCATGGCGCTGCCCGGACGGAACGTGCCGTCGCTGTATCCGCTGATCAGGCCCGCTTCGACCGCCGCGGCGATCTGCGGTGCGGCCCATGCGCCTACGCGGCTGTTGTCCGTGAACGACGGCGTGGCCGTCGAAGCCGGAAGATCGAGCGCGCGAACGATCATCGTCACGAACTCGGCCCGGGTGACGGGGCTGTTCGGACGGAAATCGCCGTTTGCGTAGCCGTTGACGAAGCCGGCGGATACCGCGCGGCGCACAGCCGATTCCGCCCAGTGGCCAGCGATGTCGCCAAGTGCCGGCTGCGCCGATCCTGCGTTATCGGCCGGGCCTGGCGTCGGTACCGCAGGGACCGGAGTCGTCGGAGTCGGTGCCGTTGGTGTCGGTGCCGTTGGAGCCGGCGCAGCCGGGACCGGAGTCACCGGCGCCGCAGGAGACGGCGTCGAAGGAACCGGGAACGTCGGAGCCGGCGTATTCGGGTCCTGCGGGACGGACGGCGTGCCTCCGCCCGGCGCTGCCGTTTGTTTGACGATGCCGAAGCGATCGATTACAAAAGGAATAGCGGCGCCGTTATCTTTTTGCTGATCGATTTCGTACGTCGTCGCTGTCAGGCGGCCGCCGTCGATCGTGATCGCGACGAAGTTCTGCACCTGTCCGCGAACCGGACGGGTAGCGTTGGTCGGGTCCGGACCATACTTCGCGGCATGGTTTTCTTCGGCGCGGTTGAACAGAGCGTAGTAAGCGTCGCCGAGCGCCGGCTTTTGGTTTTTGTAATACACTTTGGCACCGGCGGTGGCCGGGATCAGGTAGATGCTGCCGTCCGGGTTGACCGTGTATTCCACGCTCTCTCCGCCGACGCTTTCTTTGATGACGGCGGCCTGGCCGGCCGTTCCGTCGCTTGTGATCGGCTTCGTGCGGGCATAGATATGGTCATGTCCCTGCACGACGAAGTCGATGCCGAGCTGCGCCATGAGCGGCGCAATCTTGCTGCGGACGCCGTTCGGTCCGATGATGTCTTTGTCGGTCGCGTGGTTCGACGTCGTATAAGGGCCTTTGTGGATATTGACGACGATCCACTGCGCGCCTTTCGCTTTTGCGGCGTTCACGTCGTCTTGAAGCCACTGCACCTGAGCCGCCGAGAAGTTGGCGTACTCCGCCGAATCTTCGTTCGAGTTCAGCACGACGAAGTGCGCATTGCCGTAATCGTACGAATAATACGCGCCCGTCTCGGTGGCCGAACCTGCCGGCGTATCGAGATTGAAGTGATCGATAAAGGCGTAGTTCTCGTCTTCGTGGTTGCCGGCCGACGGCGCGATCGTCGTCTTGAGCAGGCTGTCTTGCGAATGGCCCAGCAGCCAGTTCCACTGTTCTTCGTTCGTTCCGGTGTCGACGATATCGCCGTTATGCACGACGAATTCGGCATTCGGCACGGTCGCGAGCGCTTTTCTCAGCGTCTCTGCGGACAGGGAAGCTTCGTCTTCTTCTTTGGCCTGGGTATCGGCCAGATCGATGAAGGTGAACGAAGTATTGCCGTCGTCGGTACGGAACGTACCGGTCTGGCTCCACATATTGATCGAAGCGTCGCCTACGCGGTAGGCGTAAGTCGTGCCGGCCGCCAGACCGGAAGCTGTCGCTTTATGCACTTTTTCCGTCGGGGAATTGGTCGCCGTGTAGCTGCTGCCCTTGAACGACAGCGCGTTCGAGAAATCGGCTGCGCCGCTGACGCTGCTCGCTGCGATCTGCACATCCGTGCCCATGACGGACTGCGGCGTGTACCACGCAAAGCCTCTCGACGTGCGGCTGTCGCCGTGGAACGTCGCCGTAACTTTGCTGACTTTCGGCGTTTCGACGATCGGATCGGTCTTGCGAATGCCGTATTGGTCGTACAGATCCGAGGTGCCGTCCGGATTGACCGTGTACGTCTCGTAGCTCAGCGTGTCGCCGGTTACGCGGAAGCCCGTAAACATCGGCAGGTTCGGCTGACCGTACTTGGCCGCGTAATCGAACGTGCGGTTCGGTTTGGGCTGATACATTTTTTTGCCGGCCGCGTTCGTGATCAGGTACAGCGTTCCTTCGGGATTTTGTACGAATCCGTCCTGGCCCGCCTTGATGTCGGTGAGCGGCTTGTTCTCATACATCTGGTAGCTGCGCGTATACGTATGGTCGTGACCGCTCAGCACCAGATCGATATCCAGTTCGTCGAACACTTTCGTCAGGTTTTCGCGGAAATATTTGACGTCCGTATCGTCCACGTGGCTGGCTACCGAATAAGGCGCCTTGTGCTGGACGACGACTTTCCATTTTTGGTCGGTGTTTTTCGCTTCGTTACGCAGCCACTGTACCTGCTTCTCGTACACTTCGCGCGTCTCCTGCGTCTGGCTGCTGCCGGAGTATTCCGTGTTCAGCACCATGAAATGGACCGGGCCGTAATCGAACGCATAGACGGAACCGTCCGGCTTCGCTCCCGTTCCCGCCAGGTTCGGCAGATTGAAATGCGTCGCGAAATTGCCGTAGTTTTTGCTCTCGTGATTGCCTACGGCCGGCATCAGCGGCAGCGTGGTCAAAATCTTGCGGGCTTCGCCGAAAAACCATTTCCACTGTTCTTCGCGATCGCCGTGATCGACTTCATCGCCGGAAATAACGATGAATTCCGATTTCGGGAATTTGCCTATTCCGGCTTCGAGCACCGTGTTCCAGATCTCGAAATCGTTTTGGGTCGTGCCCTGGGAATCGGTCGTGAACAGGAAGTCGAAGTCCGCGCGGCCTGTCCGCTCCGTCGTGAACGTGGACACTTCGCTCCAGTTGTTCTCCGTGCCGTCTCCGGCGCGGTAAGCGTAAGCGGTCGCCGGCTTCAGGTTGCTTGCCACCACTTTGTGGCTGCTATAGTTCGTTCTTTGATTCGCATTTTTGTCGTTCAGGTTCTCGTAGACAGCCGTGACGACAGAGGTGCCTTCATACGAGACCGCGCTGTCGGCCGGGAAAGCTCCGCCGGTCCATTTGGAAGCTTCGACCACTTCCAGCTTGGTGCCCGTGACTTGCTCCGGCGCGTACCAGGCAAAGCCCAGGCTCGTGGACGGATCGCCGTTGAAACTCAGCGTGATCGATTCCGGACGGCCGGAGGCCCCGGTTCCATCGTAAACGTTTTCGACTACTGTCTGACTAATCGTTCCGTCGTTCAAGGCTTGTTCTTCGTTCGCTGCCGCCTGTGCCCGGCCCGTTCCCAAGCCCGGACTCAAAACGCCCAGCAGCAAAATAACGGCCAGAACTACGGATATTGCGCGTGACCAAGTCTTAAGCATGATTCTCTCCCCGATGTATATGTATTACCGAACCCGTGTCCAGTGGCTTCAGCATAACAATGCAATGTTAACGCTGCGTTTTTTCAGATAAAGACCTATGTAAAAAAGGTCATTGTCACCATTTACCGATATATTCACGTACGCAAAAAGAAAACTTATCCGTTAGAGATGCCGCTAACCGGGTAATAACAAGGCAGAGACTTTTAATCGAAGGGAGATTTTAATCATGGAAAAATCGTTTATTACTACAGCCGCTATCGGTGCCGCCGCAGGCGCGCTCATCGGTGCCGGAGCCGCCCTGATCGTCGCTACGCAAAAAGGCGAAGAGATTCGCCACACCGTGCTCGACGCGGTCGAAGCGCTGCGCGAAGCCGGCCCGCAAATGAACGAAAAAGGTCACGCCCTCGCCGAGAAAAGCCAGGAAGTGACCGGAGTCGTCAAGGAAACGCTGGGCGCGGTCAAAGAACTCAAGGAAGATACCGTATCCGCGGCGCGCGAAGTCAAGTCGAACGTGCAGGATTCCGTCCGCACGTCGGGCACGAACGGCAAGCCGACCGACGGAAGCGCAGGCAGCATCTAAGTTCGCTTTCCTTATGCGATGCTTAAGCCAGCCCTTTGCCTCGATTCGAGGCGGAGGGCTTTTTCTTTTGCCGCCACATCGCATTTCCGACAAACCCGTGAAGGAACTGGCCTTCCAAGCCTGGGACCTTTACAATAAAAGAGAGGGCTTTTTCCAAACGGACCGTTCCGTTCCTATGGCCCGATCAAACGAAGGAGGGATCGCATGAGAGTACGCAGGAGCGTTGAGCTTACCCTTGTCGTGGCTATAGCCGCCCTGCTGGTCGCCTATTTTTTCTTTTTCAACCTGTCTTCCAATCTGCGCACGTACGGCTTCGAGGCCGGGGACGCGATCGTGGACGAAGGCTATTCGACCGACGCCGAGCATCCGACCAAATTGATGCTGCTCGCCAACGAAGAACGGATGGGCATCGTCGTGCTCGACGGCAAAGGTCTGGGCGTGTGGGAACACGACCCGATCGTCTCTATTCTTGAAAACCCGCAGGGCGGCGAGTTCGCGTCCGTCTATCTGCCGATTCTGAAGGATTGGGGCGAGCAAAGCTACACGGAGAAACACGTCTTCGCGAGCGCCTACGTCGAGATCGACGAGCGGCCGTTCGTGCCGAACGGACCCGACTTTTACGTGCATGCCGATTACTTCGACGTCAACGGGCGCACGCTGTTGTATGCCCATGCGATGTCGGACGAAGACGTGTTCGGCGAAGAGCAGGTCATCGCCCATCTGCGCGAGCAGTTGGGGCTTGCGGAGAACTGAGACTTCGGGACGTTTCCTTTTTAAAAGAGAGCGCGCCGAATCCCGGTTCGACCGCAGCGCCAAAAAGCACGGACGCCGATCGAGGATCGGGTTCCGTGCTCTTTTTTTGCGATGCCGCGCTCTATTCACGTATTGCCGCGCCTAGTCCTGCGAAGTCAAAATGCGCGGACCGTCCGCGGTGATCGCAAGCGTGTGCTCGTACTGCGCCGAATTGCGGCCGTCCGCGGTGCGCGCCGTCCAGCCGTTGGCGTCGCGCGACGTCTGCCAGACGCCGGCGTTGACCATCGGCTCGATGGTGATGACCATGCCTTCCTTGAGGCGCTGGCCTTTGCCCGGCTCGCCGTAATGCAGCACCTGCGGTTTCTCGTGGATAGTCGGCCCGATGCCGTGTCCGGTAAACTCGCGCACGACGGAGAAGCCTTCGCCTTCCACGTAGCTCTGGATCGCGTAGCCGATATCGCCCAGGCGATTGCCCGCGACCGCCGCTTCGATGCCCAGTTCCAGCGCGCGCAGCGTCACTTCCATCAGGCGCTTGTCTTCCGCCGACACGTCGCCGACCGCGTACGTCCAGGCCGAATCGGCCAGTCCGCCGTTCAGGTTGACGACCATGTCGATCGTGACAAGATCGCCGTTCTTGAGCGGCTGGCGGCGCGGGAAGCCGTGGCACACTTCGTCGTTGATCGACGCGCACGTCGCGTATTCGTATCCGTTATATCCTTTTTGCTCCGGCGTCGCGCCGTGCTGCTTGAGAAACTTCTCGACGAACCGGTCGATCTCCATCGTGGTGACGCCCGGTTTGATCATTTTGGCAATTTCTTTGTGGCAGGCCGCAAGCAGGTCTCCCGCCGCGTCCATCATCCCGATTTCGCGTTCGCTTTTGAGTGTAATCATGATTTATCGCTCGATTCCTTATGGATTTAAGAAAATACCGTACTTCTATAAGGATAACGCCGTTTGAAAAATGGTGCAATCCGTCGGCAGATGAAGCACCTATTCGGGTGCAGCGGATTACAACAAATGCATCGCCGCTTCCGCTTCGTCCCACGGCACGGAATAACCGGCCCCTTTGGCGCAGAAGATCGACGACGACGTGTACAGCGGATCGGCGTTTTTGTCGTAGCCGCGCCGCGCGATGACTTCGTCCGTGTTGTGGCAGGGGCGGTAGCCGCCGTAGGTCAGGCTCAGCATGCCTTTGCCCCGGGTAAAGGACGCCAGTTCGACGGCATAATTCATAAACGAGGCGGCCGGCACGAGGCCGGTCAGGCTCAGGTGCGTCTCGCTCAGCTCCGGCGGATCGAAGGTCCCGTACGCCTGCTGGACGTCGTGCATGATCCGGCCGAGATGCTCGGCTTCCGCGCGGATGCGGAAGCGGTAGCACGGCTCCAGCAGGACGTTGTCCGCCTGCTCCAGCCCCTGCCGCAGCGCGCGCAGCGTCGCTTCGCGAAAATCGCCGCCGTGCGTATGCTTGTTGTGCGCCCGGCCGGTGAGCAGCGTGACCTTCACGTCGGTCAGCGGAGAGCCGGTCAGCAGCCCGTGATGCTCGCGCTCCGTCACGTACTGCCCGACCAGGTTGCGGTAGCCGACAGACAGGTCGTCCGCGTGGCAATCGTCCGCGAACGTTACGCCGCTGCCCCGCTCGCCGGGCTCGATGCGCAGATGCACCTCGGCGTAATGCCTCAGCGGCTCGAAATGCCCGTAGCCCGTCACCGGCGCCGCGATCGTCTCGCGGTACAGAATCTCCGGCGCGCCGAACGCCGCGTCCAGACCGAACCGCTCGCGCAGCACGGCGGTCAGCACTTCAAGCTGAATAGCGCCCATAACGCGGATCTGGAGCTGCTGCAGCTCTTCTTCCCAGAGGACGCCGAGCGCGGGGTCTTCCGCTTCCAGCATCCGGAATACGCGCAGCGCGTCCTTGACCGGAAGCTCGCGCGGCAGCGAGACGCTCGCCGTCAGCGTCGGCGCCATTTCGAACGGGACCGGCTCGTGCGGCAGGTCGCCGATTCCGTCTCCGGCCTGCGCTTCCGTCAGTCCGGTCACGGCGAACAGCTCGCCGGCGTACGCGCGATCGACCTGCGTATGCCGGTCGCCGCTGTAGACGCGGATGCCGGTAATTTTCTCTTCGCGCACGCCGGGTCGTTCCGCACTTTCGCTGCGATCCGCGTACGCGGCGAATTCCCGCACGCCGAGCGAACCTTGCAGACTTTTGATATACGTCAGCCGGGTTCCGTTCTCGTCGTGCCCGATCTTGTAGACGCGGCCGGCGAACGGCTTGCGCGCGTCTTCGTCTTCATCCGCCGCGGCGTAATCCGTGACGGTGAGCCGGTCGAACAGGCGCAGAAAATCGGTCACGCCGATATCCAGCAGCGCCGACCCGTGCAGGCACGGGTACACGCGGCATTCCGAGATCAGCCGGATCAACGCTTCGGTCCACTCGGTCCCCGTCAGCCGGTCGTCCAGATACCCTTCCAGCAGGTCTTCGTCGCGCTCGGCCAGAAACGTTTTGAGCGATTCGGAGAGGTTGACCGGCGGCAGCTGTTGGGTATTTTCCTCCCCGTCATCCGTCTGTTCGATTTCCGCCGCCTCCGTCAGATCGAACGCATCTTGCGTCAGCAGACTGCGAATCTCGTCCGTCACCCGCTGCACGTCCGCGCCTGCCCGATCTGTTTTGTTGATAAAAAAGAACGTCGGAACCCCGTAACGCCGCAGCAGCTGCCACACCGTCTCCGTATGCCCCTGCACCCCTTCCACCGCGCTCAGCAGCAGCACCGCGTAATCCATCGTGCGCAGCGCGCGTTCCATCTCGGCCGAGAAATCGGCGTGTCCCGGCGTGTCGAGCAGATAGTAGGTCGAACCGTTGTAGCGCATGACCGCCTGCCCCGCGAACACCGTGATGCCGCGCGCCCGCTCGATGTCGTGGCTGTCCATAAAAGCATCCCGGTGATCGACCCGTCCCCGGGCCCGGATGCTGTCCGTGTGATAGAGGAGCTGTTCGGCGAACGTCGTTTTGCCCGCGTCCACGTGCGCCAGCATGCCGATTGTTTTGTTCATGCGCACGGAAGGCGGCCGGTCGCTCAACGCTTCCCCTCCTGCTCTTCGATCGAACGCGTCAGCGGCGATTCCGTACCGCCGGTATGCAGGGTCGTGACCGTCTCGATCAACACCAATCCGCATTCCTGTTCGGCTACCGGATTATGCATCACTCCGCGCGGCACCACGCAGAATTCGCCGGGACCGAGCTTGACGTCGCCTCGGTCTTCCATTTGGATCAGCAGCTGTCCGTACACGATCAGAAACATCTCGTCTTCGTCATCGTGTTTGTGCCAGACGAGTTCGCCCTGCACTTTCGCCACTTTGATATACGGGTCGTTTACTTTGCCGATCACCCGGGGCGACCAGTGTTCCTCGAGTTTGTCCAGTTCTTGCCTGATGTTGACCGGATCCCATATATTCATTATTCCCGCACTTCCTTTCAAAATTTCATTCGACGCTTTTGGCCGTTTCGTTTCTGTCGAGGATAACCAAAACGATTCCTAAAACGATTATATCAAAAAGAGCCGACTCCACGAGCGTAAGCGGCCCGTCGTTTTCGGTATGCGCATTTTCCGATCGGGCGGGGCATGACCGGAATTCCCGACTGTGCAGATACGCACTTCATTTTTCGGCCGAAACCGGATTTGGATCTGGACAGTATGCTGTCCTTGTTACCCGTCTAAGATAAGGGTATACGCGATCCGTAAAACGGATCCCCAAGGAGGACTCCATGAAATACGCTTATATGTACGTGCTGGATACGATGGCGGATTGGGAACTGGCTCTGGTCACCGCGCAGCTGAATTCGGGTCAATATTTCAAAAATGCCGGTACCCGCCTGCCCGTCCGAACGGTCGGAGCTTCCAAAGACCGCATCACCACCCTCGGCGGCCTGACGATTCTGCCCGATCTGACGGTAGACGAGATCGCAGCGGAAGAGTCGGCGATCCTGCTCCTGCCGGGAGCTAACGCCTGGCAGGACCCCAAGCATAAGCCGGTGATCGAAAAAGCCGAACACCTGCTGAATGCGGGCGGCCGCGTGGCGGCCATGTGCGGAGCGACAGCTGCGCTGGCCGAATTCGGCCTGCTCGATCATCGGCCGCATACGAGCAACGCGCCGGAATATTTGAGCATGTTCTGCCCGGCCTACAAAGGCTCCGCCCACTACAAGGACGAGCTTGTCGTCTCGGACGGCCAGCTGATTACCGCCGGGGCGACCGGCGGAATCCCGCTCGCCCGCGAGGTGATCTCGCTGCTGGGCGTATTCCGCGAAGACACGCTGGACGCGTGGTACAACTATTTCAGCACCGGCGAGACGCGCCATTTCTACGCCCTGATGGAAACGATGCAGCCGCAGGCTTAAACGTGCCGCCGGGCTGCAAGGCCGTTGGCGGCGCGGCCGTTGTGAAGCGGCAGCTGGTGCAGCGGCGGTTGGCGCAGCAGAGGCTGGTGCAGCCGCATAAATGAAGCACCTTCGGCCAAACGGCCGAGCGCGCCAAAAAGCGAAAGTTCCACTCAAGTGGAGCCTTTCGCTTTTTTGTTTTCCCGTATCGCGGATGGTCGCTGTTCCGACTCTTCGCCGCTTGACCTCTTCGCTGCTGGCTATTTTCGCCGCTGCCTATCAAACCAAATATGCAAACGCCACGCCTGCGCCGCACGCTAACGAATCGTCGTCACGCTATTTCAGGCTTTTGGGCCTTTTTCCGAATCTAACGAATCGTTATCACGCTAATGGTCTCCAAACGGCCCGATTCGGCCCAAAAGAAGCGAATAACGTTACGAGGATTCGTTACATTTCCGAAATGGCCGAAAAAGCGGGATTAGCGATATGAGGATTCGTTAGACGTCCTGCGGCGACTGCACTTTCTCCCGGTCTTTGCCTTTGTCGGACTCGCCGGCGTTTTTGTTCGCCGCTTCGCGGTCCTGCTGCATCTCCTCGACCGTTTTCACTTTGAGGCGTGCCGCGCCTTCGCTGTCTGCGCGCGTCGGAATCAGGTCGCCGGAAACGAGGCGCGCCTTGGCCGCCGCGATCGCGCCGCCGTACTGCGGCAGCCACGGCTCTCCGGCTACGAGCATCTCGTCGACCATCTGCCAGATCTCTTTCGGGTTGCAGACCGCGCCGACGAGCGGGTCCAGCATAAACGCCTGGCGCAGCAGTTTGTCGTCGCCGCTTACGGCCGCTTCAACCGCCAGACGCTGCACGGAGATGCTCACATTGCATACCGCGGCCGCGCCGAGCGGCAGATCGCCGACGACCGGCATCGAGATGCCGCTGCGATCGACGTAGCCCGGCGCTTCGATAATCGCGTCGGCCGGCAGGTTCGGAATAATGCCGCCGTTGACCGTATTGAAGTGTCCGCGGTAGACGCGCCCCGTCTCCAGGCCTTCCACGATGTAGGAACCGTGTTCTTCGCCGCGATGCTCCGACCCGTAGACGAACGCCGGGTCCCGGAGCCAGTTCGGAAAATCGGTCTCGAACCAGCTCCGCCCTTCCGTGCATACCCGCAAATAGCCGCCCGTCTCTCCGTTGATCCAACTGCTGAGATCGATCCAGTCCTTGATCTCGTCGCTGCGCTTGCGGTACCACGGCACGTATTCGCTCAGATGCCCGTTCGATTCGGTGCTGTAATAACCGAAGCGGCGCAGCATGTCGATCCGGACTTTCTCGGTGCGGCTGTATTCCGGATGCCGCTCGAACGCTTCCAGCAGCCCTTCCGTCAGGTCGCGGCCTTTATGCTTGGCGGACACGTACCACGTCTGGTGATTGATGCCGGCGCAGATAATGTCCACGTCTTTTTTGTCCAGTCCGTACACTTCCGCGATCTGATGGTGTCCGTGCTGGACGCCGTGGCACAGCCCGATCGTGCGAACGCCGCCGTATTTGATGCAGGCCCACGTGAGCATCGCCATCGGATTGGAATAGTTGAGCAGCAGCACGTCCGGCGCGGCCTGCTCCCGAATATCGCGGCAGATCTCCAGCATCTCGGCGATGCCCCGCTGCCCGTACATGATGCCGCCCGCGCACAGCGTATCGCCGACGCACTGGTCCACGCCGTACTTGAGCGGAATATCCACGTCGGTGGCGAACGCTTCGAGCCCGCCGACCCGAATGGTACAAAATACGTACTTGGCACCTTCCAGCGCTTCGCGCCGGTCCGTCGTCGGACGGATACGGATCGAGAGCCCGTTCTCGTCGATGTCGCGCTGGCACAGCTCCGTCACCATGTCCAGATTCCGGCGGTCGATATCCATGAACGAGACTTCGATATTCGCGAATTCCGGCACGCTGAGCAGATCGCGCAGCAGCCCCCGCGTGAATCCGATACTGCCCGCTCCGATAAAAGTCACTTTGAAAGACATCCCTTTTGCCCCTTTCGCCGCTTCGGTCAATGATCCGGCTGATCCGGCGGCTTGAGATTAACCTGCATGCCCATCTTAGCAGGAGGGGGTTGGAAAGCGTTATCAATATTGTGACCACTTGCGGCGATATGTGTTAAAAATTCTCACTTTCGTGCGCCGAAGCCGAGCAGCGGTCAGCCGCCTTCGGCTTCTTCCGCGCCGCTCCGTCCTTTTTTCCAGGAGTCGGGCTCGGCGCCTTCCCGGTATTCCGTCGGCGTGCAGCCGCTGTACTTGCGAAACAGGAGATGGAAATACGGCCGGCTGGCGATGCCGACGTAGTCCGCGATTTCGGCGACCGGAACGGCGCTGCCGGTCAGCAGCATCTTGGCTTTGTCCATGCGCAGCGCGTTCAGGTAATCCGTCAGCGTGCGCCCGGTATGCTGCTTGAACAGGCGGTGCAGATAGCCGGGATGCAGATTGACGGCGGCCGCGATTTCCGGGACGCGGATGCCGCGGTCGTAGTTCTGGTGCAGGTATTCGATCGCGGCGCGCACGTAATGCGAAGCCTGCTGGGGACCGGTGTGCAGCCGTTCCACCCGCAGCCGGGCGAGCCGCAGCAGCAGTTCGGCGAACAGCAGCCGCACCATCACGTTTTGCCGGCCCTGCCGGCGATCCAGCTCCAGCACGAGCGATTTGAGCGTATGCGGCACTTCTTCGGGATCATGCAGGACGAGACTCGCCGCCGGGCTGTCCAGCAGTTCCGCAAGCGGCGGCTCTTCGCGGGCCAGCATGCCGATACTGAGCGCGCTCTCGTCGCCGGGCGCCAGAGGAGCGACGGAAAATTCCACGTTCAGCATCCGGCAGGGCGTGCCTTCCTCGACGATCAGCCGATGCGGGACGTTTGCGTCCAGCAGGATGAGCTCGCCTTTTTTTAACCTATGGCGCTCTTCGCGCCCTTCTTCGGCCATGACGTCCACGATGCAGCTGCCGGTCATCAGGTACATGATCTCCATGCAGTCGTGGCGATGGTAATCCATCCGGTAAGCTTTCCACTGTTTGTAGTAATAGGCGTGGAACCTCGGGCCGTACCCGCTCTCCAGCAGCTCGCCCCCGAACAGGCTTCCGCTTGCTTCGCTCACTTCGTTCCCCTCCCGTCGGCGCTTTTTGTTCTACCTTATAACGCGCCCCGCAGAGGGTCAACTCCGCCGGATGTCCCGCTTTTTTATACATGTAAGCTATTCTGTCTTGAAAAAGAGAAATCGAACGCAATCCGGGCAAAACCCGTTCTCGCGTAAGCTTTCATCCTTGCGGGGCGAAACGTTTCGGGGTAAGATTTACGCATAGACGATGAATTATAGAGGAGCGAACTTCATGCATATCAGAATCGACGACCTTCAAGGACCCGAAATCGCCGCGCTGCTGGAAGACCATCTGCACAGCATGACGCTGCATTCGCCGCCCGAGAGCATTCACGCGCTGGATCTGGACAAGCTGCGCAGACCCGGGATTACGTTCTGGACCGCCTGGGAAGACGGGGAACTGCTCGGCTGCGGCGCGATCAAGGAACTGGACGCCGGCCATGTGGAACTCAAATCGATGAAGACCGATACCCGGCATCTGCGCAAAGGCGTGGCGGAGAAGCTGCTGATCCACGCGATCGGGGAAGCACGCAAACGCGGCTGCGAACGGATCAGTCTGGAGACGGGCTCGATGGACGCGTTCCTGCCGGCACGGAAGCTGTACGAGAAGCACGGATTCGCGGAATGCGGGCCGTTTGGCGATTATGAGCTGGACCCGTATAGTTTGTTTATGAGCAAAAAGCTGTCGAACATATAACGAAGGCAGAGACTTTATTCTAAAGTCTCTGCCTTCGCTATATGAAGCGCCTTAATTTCTTTTTTGTTCCAAGAGAACTTCCAGAAAATCTATAGAATCGATCTGCTTTTGCGTCTGCTGCGTCAGCCAGTTCAATACAACCAAAAAGTGAAAAGCTCTTTTGAGATTTCCATTCCCAGCATTTCTTAAGATGCTTGCGGTGATCTGATCAAAGAGATATAAATTTTCTTGAATTTTTACCGATTCTTCGCTTTTTATTGTGCGGAGCAGACTCAATTTATAGCGATTGGACGGCTTATCGTGCAAGCTTTTGACGTACTCATACATCACTTTTAAAAGAGCCGCTCGATAAATATGGACTTCCGAAATCTGAGAAAGCATCATATTAGATCCTCTCCAGCACTTTAGACATAAGTTCCATATCTTCATGATTCATCAGCAAAATTTCTTCTTGCACTTTTCTTAGTAATTCCGTATGATCGCCCTGTATTTTGCTTTGATTTAAAATTTCCTCCAAAATGTTTTGTTGGTGTTCGCCAACTTCCTCCATTATAGAACGCAAATCTTTCCTTTGTGATTTCATAACGTTCTCCAAGGAATTCTGAGTATCTTCTAAAGTATCCTGAACTGTTGTTTTAATTTCAGACCAATGCTGTCGAGAATTACGTTGTTCTTCTTGATATAGCCCTTCAAGCTTAGAGGCCAATCCACTAAATATAATTTTGTTCTCTTCGAAATGTTCGTCATGCCTTTTCTGACTACGGTAATTCTCCGCTCTCATTTCTTCCAAAGTATGATTGATTCCAGTTTTGATTACTTTCAAATCGGCAAATTCTTCTTTTAATCGCTCCTCAAACAAAGCTGTTAATCGAGAGGTGAACTCGCTCAATTTTTTCGAGATTTTCTTGGTTTGTTCTTGTTGTTCCAATGTCAATTGGTTTATCGTTGTACTGAATTCGGATAATTCTTGAATCGATTTGTTCTGGAACTCTTTCATTCCTTCTATGGTCTGTAAAATATTTTGTTGCATATTTCTGGAAAAATCTTGAAACTGATCATATTGGACGTCCCTTTTCGCCTGCCCTTCTTGAAGCGAAACAACAAGCTGCTGATGCCTCGCAAGGCGGGCAGCCTGATTTTTTTGCAGTCCTTCAATCATGGTATAACTCAAAAAACCGATAATTAGTGAACTGATAGCGATACTTACATAACCTATACCTTCATAAGCCTTATAAGAAGGAAATAGTAAAGAAAAAGTGAAAATAAAACAGCCCAGACTCGTTATCCATTTAGCATTCATATGCATCTTTCTTTGTCCCCCTTTTCCATAAATCGTAATGATTTTGAATAGAATCTTGTATGACGTTGTACATAGAAACTTTAATGATTTCATTAAGCTGCTCTATATAACGAATTTTCAATGACTTAATAGCAGGCATGAAATCGAATTGAGACAGTGAAGGAGACAAGTTTATTTTCCCAAGCCTACTTGAAATCAATAAAAAACCTGCCTTCCATACTTCGTCTATATAAGGCTGAAAATAAGATTTAAGAGAATATATCTCAGTCCCATCTATCTTAAACGCTATGAATTCCATAATCTTTTCGTTCAATTCATGGACTATCAGACGGGACGTTCTTTGATTCCAATATTCTACAAGATCGGTTGGAGCCGTTTGTCTCCAACTCTCATACTCGAAAATAAGAGCGATGGTATCAGGCTGCATTTCACCTAAAACTATCGAATAATCTTCTCGAACATACTTTTCGAAAAATCGACGTTTTTGATTGATTTCTTCGTAAACTTCTTCTTCAATTTTTAGAAGCCGATCAGGGCGTAGATATAAAAAAGAGGCAAAAAAACGATGGTCGAATTCTTCAGAACCGATTATAATCTGCTCGTCGCAAACGACTTGCCTTTTCCACTCCGCAGCCGATCGTTCTTCGAGCGAGACTTTCATTTCCAGATCTGAATAGGCATAACGACGCGAAGATTGTAATATTCCGATCGTTTTTCGAATAGGACGCATCTGCCTGCTCAGATCTTCAAAAATCTTCAACGAACTCGCTTGAACAAAAGGAAAACTATCCATCCAAAGTAAATGTGATCCTTCCGTTCTCCAATCCTTACTACGAAATAATCGTGATTCCGAAAGGTCAACATACGAACTTTTCCTGAATGAAGGAAGCATAATGAACACAAAACCGTCAGGAAGCACACGGTCTGATACCGAGAAATATTTAGCCTGAATAGATGCTTGATCTTGAAGCGGCTCCGTCCATGGTAACCAGGTTTCTTCGATTGTTTCAATCCAGCAAGACGGCTGCTTATCTGAAAAGAAAATCAGAGGAATATCTCCTTCATCTTTTTCAATTTCTTGAATCATCGACACATTTCCGAATCCAACTCGAATCAGGTTTCTGAACCAGTCATAGCGTTCTGACGCATCCAACATACCGCCAATTATAACTGGAGTGTACGTCTGTAATATTCGCTTCAACTGAATCACGCTTTGACCTCAAGATTACGTATCCAGTTCAAGTAGTCATTGCACTGTGCAAGACTTTGCTCTATTTGTTCGTGAGCTTTGTTTTTATCAACCAAAGTTTGACTGAGCATTTTCTTGAGATCGTCAATTCGTTTCTGAACTCCGGCCATAGCCTCCAATACGATCATATTGGCACGATCTTTGTAAAATTTTTCGATTTGGGGAAGCAATGTCTGGTTAAGACGCTGAATTTCCTGCTCAAACAATATCTTCAACTGCAGGCTGTAATTCATCCGTCCGTCTTTCTTGGCCTGTTCACTGGCAGCTTCAAGTTGTCTGGCTAGAGCTTTTTGCGTTTTCGTATTAATTTCTTGTCGTCTTTTCAATTTCGATTCTTGATTATGGATTAAACTATTAGATTGCAATGCGATCATTTGCTGATGTATCGCCTCATGCTGACGATCTTCCAACCGTTTTTTTTGCTTCGAATACGACTCATGCGCTTCTCGATCAATCTCATAATAAGAAGGGGTGTCAAAAAGATTCCCTGTTTTCTCAAACCAGTATTCCAAAGAAATACTTTTGATTATATCAAGGGCAGTTCCTTTATTAACAAATGAAAGTCCCGGACTTTTCGGATGCACTTGGCTTCCTTTTTGGTTTTTTTTATGTTGCATCATTTCTTCTACAATTTCAAAGCCTTGGTTTAGGGTCTGAGCGGTTTTGGCAACCTCTGAAGCTTTCGCTGCTATTTGCATCGTTTTTGTTATTTTGCCGGCTTGACCGGCTAATTTAATAGGGGCTGTAGTAGGAATGAACACAGTGAGCATATCTAATACGCTGCCGAGTTTTTTCATAGTTTCAGATGCTTTTTTGTCTCCTTCTATCCATTTCATCGGAGCATCAAAAGAACCTAACTTTTCAAGTTCCCCCTTCACCTCTACAACGGCTTGCTTAGATTTGTTTAAAGTCGAACGCAATTTTTCTTTATTCTGATTTAATTCGCTTAATTCCAACTCATCGTAATGTAAGGCTTCATTCAAAGATTCCAGCGCCTCGGTTAGCTCCTCTACTTTACGCTGACCGGAACGATCCAACTGCTCGGGACTGGGCAGCTCCAATTCCGGACAAAATTCAAGATTCAAACTATCGTTGATCTCTTCTGAAATTTCATGAAGTTCTACTCCAGCTTTTCGGTATCCTTCTTCGATCATTTTATGCGAGTATGCTTGGCACATGGATTTCACCTCGCTCAAGTAAATCCCGATTTCCTTGGTAGCAAGAGTTTGAGCTTGTTGTTGCATCGCATGCAGATCAGGCAGCCTCATCATTTTATTCTCAAAACTTTCAGAAGCTTCGTTTTTCAAATACGTAATCTTACTAATTACTTGTGATGAGAAAGTAACTAAATGATTATGAATATCTCGCGAATTTTCCAGCATCGTTCTCTCTTGCTTTAAGGCTTGCTCTTCTAGGTAATTAATCTGTTTTTGAATCTGTTGTTCTTCCAAACGAGTTGCGGCCTGAGCAGTCGCTTTCTTTTCTTCGAGTTGCTTTACCCATTCAGAAGTCAGAGACGTAAGTTGATGTTGAATATATCTTTCTTTAATCTGTCCCATTTTTGCGGCCACATCATATTTTAGGTAATTACCGATTTCGTTCAGACGTCGGCTCCAAGATGGTTGCTGCAACCATTCAGGATAAGTACTTATCCCGAACCAACAAAGAGAAGCCCCTAATTCTTGCTGGACTTTCTTTTTTTCTTGCAGAATAAGCTCTTCAAGATTCTCTTCCGAGCTTTTAACTTCGTCTAACTTGGTTCTGATAAGGATCAAGTCGATCCCGTTCTCCTCTACCTGACGAAAAAGTTTGAGATCGTAATCTGTGAGCGATTTACCCATTACGTAAATCAAGAAATTCGCTTGAGCAATGACGTTCAATGTTGTCTCTTCATGGTGTTGCGCGAGAGTATTAAGTCCTGGAGTATCTACAAAAATCGCGCCTGTTTTCAATATTGGATCTTTAATTTTTAAATGTAAGGCTTTGATATTCACCAATTCGGGGTTGCTTTCTCCATGTCGATAAAGAGACAATTCTTCTATTGTAATTTCTTTCATATTTCCATCTCTGTATTCGACTAAGGCATGATCATGTTCTCCGTATGCAATAAAAGTGGCAAAAGAAGTCGTTTCCGTTCCTCGTGTAGGCAAATAATCAACTTTGAATAAAGCATTCAAAAAACTGGTTTTACCTGCTGAGTATTGACCGATTACCGGAATATAAAATGTTTCACTTTCTATTTGCTTGATCAATTGGTTCAAAAAATGAATATCGCTCGTAATATCCAAATAAGAAGCGACTTCTTTGTGTTTTTCTAATATTCCCTTCAACTGCTTCATCTCCTTTTAATATGGATGTTACCGATTTACCGAAAAAATCTTATCAATATCGATGAGTGACAACTCCGCAAGCACGCTCGCCGAGTCGATAAGCAGTTCTTCTACCGTAGCGATTTCGATATTCCAACCCGTTATTAAAATTTCTTTTTCATTAACCGAAGAGTCAAGCTGCCGCTTGCGAAGCATAAGTTGGTCTTTTTTATTACGAATCAACTGCTGAATGTTGCTTTGAATGATATCAACCGCAACATCAGACAACAGATTACGTTGACTCCGCAGCTCCTTTTTCAGCAAATTGATAACTTCTTTTTCCATATGGTCGATCATGTCGTCGACCTGGTTTTTCACCTTACGTAAAGCCGACCCATTTTTACGCTGAAATTCTTTTTGAAATTCGCGTTCCAACTTTTCTTGTTCTTTTTGCTTTTTATCGTACATGCGCTGCAAGCGAGCTACAGCCTCCCGGACTTGGGCCTCGCTTTGACCGGGTTTTTGAACTTCGTTAAGTTGTGTTCTTAATTCTTTTTCTTCTTCGGCATATTTGTTCATCATATCTCCGACCCGCTTGTCGTAGTTCTTCTGTTCAAAGTCGTCCGTTACTAACTTATGCCGAGTCACTTCTTGCTTGCCTTTGAAGGTATCTGCGATTTTCCCGAATAGACCTCCGCGATTTTTAAATTCTGTATACTCTACTTGTGTTTGCGAAACACCAGGTCTTAAACCTAAATTCAATCTATAGGTCTCTTCGCGATCTTTTACACTATCTAGTTTAGCCTGAAGTTCCTGTCTAGCTTCATTTATCTCCATGATGGTCATTCGATTTTCTTCTGATGCAACCATTTGTTTTTCTAATTCTTCCAGCTGCTCTTCATAATTTTCTTTTTTCGTTCGGTATTCTTCAATACCGAAATTAAAATCGAAAGCATCAGTGTCTAATCGCGTTTCCAACTGAAAAATTCCGCTCCGGTCCGGAAGCACATTCAATCTTTCTTCAATTTCGTGCCGGTAATCTTTATACTGAACATGCAGTAGTTCAATGAATTCGTCTACGAACTCGTCGTGAACTTTTTGAGCCGTAAGCATATATTGTTTAATGATCTTATTATTGAATTGTTGCACGTCATCTTGAACTTCGTTTAAGTCGGTCCATGTCTGAATTTCCTTGGATTGGCGCTGTTTCATCTCAAGGGTTCGGCTTTCCAAGCGAATAGAAGTCTCTCTGATAATCCGGCTAATTTCATCAAAGAAACTTTGTTTTTTATCGGCAATCGATTGTTCCAAGTCGGCAACCTCTTTTTCCAATGCAATGATCTCCAACGAAACTTCGTCTGAGTCGGCTGAATTTTCGAGCCCAGCTTTTAGTTCCTGAACTTCTTTTAATCTTAAAGTCAATAGCTTATTCACACGATCAGCCGGGGCTTTGAGCTGTTGAGCGGTTTTTTCCCCTTGCACAAGGAAACGCCATAACCGCTCTTCGAAAGCTTCAATACGCGACGAATCGAGATACCGGACTTTTTCCGTTTCCGAATGATGTTCCCGTCCGAGATAACTCAATTCTTTAGCACTTCTTCCTACCAGAGCCGGGTAAGCTGCGATAGGCCAAATTTCGGGAATCGTATGCTCCGGAAAAAATTGATGATAGTTTTGTCGTAAACTGTCCATGACTTCTTCAATGGATTGTTCGTTTGCTTTTATAACGTCAATTTTGTTAATGACTAATATAATGGTATCTACCTTGCTTTTAAGCTGCGCTAAAAATTCGAAATCCGTTTTTCTTCCCGGTTGTTCGGCAGAAAACATGAAGATGCAAGCATGAGATTGTTCAATCTGATGCTCCGTAATTTCTTTATGTCCTTCCGCTACGCCGTTCAACCCCGGGCTATCGATCAATACGACTCCATCTCCTAGAAATTTAGAATCCAAAAACAATTCTACCCGCTCAATTTCATTGACTACATTAAGATCGCTTTTGGTACTTACGAATCTCTCAATGGTTTCGATATCCGATTGGGAATAAAGCGTTTTTTTGTTTGGATCTTTATAATAAATCGCTGAACCGCTACCTTGAGGAGCCGAGTTGGGAAGTTCGCTAATGTGACGAAGGAAATTAACGGTGGCCGTTGTCTCGCTAGTGAAAGAAGGTAAGTATTTTTCGCCCATCAGCGCATTCAAAAAGGTTGATTTTCCTGCACTAAATTCTCCCACAACCACGATTGAAAATCGCTCATTCTCTAACTGATTACGTAAAGATGCCAAGGATTGCGCCTCATGGTGTTTGGCAACATTCAAAAAGTATGCTTCGCCTTTGTTCAGAATTGAGAGGACGCTGTTTTTTCGTTCTTCATGCTGTTCTTTGATCCATTCTACGTTCATGTTCTGATCCTCCTAGTTGTCCATCCTTAATGCTTCAAGGTTATTTTTCAGCCCTATTACTTGCTCAATTAAATGATCGTATACATGGATATTTTGGGCGACCTCTTCGTTATTCGTTTCCAATGCCAAAACCAAAGCACGTTCCGTTTCACTTTGATTCCGCTCATAAAAATCCAGTACGTTTTTCTGGATTTCTTTAGCGTTATATTCGATGTTTTTATTGATGGTCTCTTGAAGATTAGGTTCAATTTCGGTGTATAAGAAATTCTCAATTTGCCAGTTTATTCGCTTTTGTTCAGAACGCAAAAATTCCGATTTAGCTTTTTTCATAATATTCTCGTACTCATTTAGCTCTCTAGACAAGGCTTCTTTGGCTTGAGTGATCCTATGCTGAAAAAAAAGGATGGAATCTTGGTTTGCACCTGCTCGATTCGCAATCTGTTTTTGACGGTACTCCAGTTCATGCAATTCTTGGGTCAGCTCATTTCGTTGCGTCGGATATTTTTCTTCCAAGTGGTCTTTTTTCTTTTGCCATTCGTTATAGGCGAAGCGATCTTCGACTTGGGTGTCATAACTCACCTCATATGTAGAACTTCCCAGCCAACGCTTGGGGTTCCACTTGCTCCGTTCTACGATTCGTGTTGTCGTTACGGTACGAGAGGTTATTGGAGGCTGGACTCCAAGTTCTAACTTAGCTTTTTGATATTGTTGTTCAGCGAGTACCAGCGTTTTCTTACGAAAATCCATGTTTACTTTTACTTTTTGCGATTCTTTAATAATAGATTCTGTCTCGTTTTCAACTTTTAGTTTTTGATCTTCCCAATTTGAAATTTTGCTTTCTGTCTTTTTTAACTTTTGTTCAAATTCGTAGTTGACATGTTCGAATTTCAAAGTTTCTATAATTAACTTATTTTGATCGTTAATTTCTACAGATGGAATATACGCTTTGGATTTCATGATTGCTGATTGATAGACTTCTTCGAAAACTTCAATTAACCAATCGTGATATTTATCAAATAAATCATCTATCTTTTCTTTTAAACGTATACTTTGTGTATTTGTTTCTAAAAGCCTCTCCAGTTCTTCAAAAGTAATCGACATCGTTTCCATTTTAATTGCACTCAAAAGATTTTCGATATCTTCTTTTATTTCTATTTTCGTTATCTTTAAAATTTGCGCATGTCGTGAATTTACGTAATCCTTTAGTCTATCTTTATTTTGCGAAGCCGCTTCTCTTATTCGGCCCAATCGCATTTCAATTTGTTGACTGGAATCGATGTCCGGCTGGAATCTATTTAAATTTTTAATTTTATTTAACTCTTGCAACATTTCTTCCAAGACCTTTTTGAAAGCAGTAGCCAGAGAAGCATAAAAAATGTTATTTTTTTCTTTTAAAATAATCTCATTCCATAAATAATTTTCAAAATTAAAAAACCCGGATTCCTTAAAAAGATTTTCTCTCTCGTTTGAATTCAGATCTCTTTGATCATTGTGATAAAGACGAGGGATTGAATGGTCTCTGGCAACAAGAGCCTTCAAAGAAGAAACTCCAAACACTTTCGCATCAAGATCATTCTGTTTTCTTTCTCCTATGCCGTGAGAAAGTAGCTGATTTCGGAAAGAAGTGATTTTATCTTGAATGTAATCTCCTTCAGATACTCTTAGTTCATCAATGAAGTTAATAACATACAAAAATGAGTTTTGAGCACTTTGAAGGTTTTTTAACAACTCCATATTGCTATGGGCTAAACTTCTTAAGTGGAAAAGACATATACTGGCATGGGCGTGCTGGATTTCATGCATGGTTAGATCGTGGTGACCTTCTTCTGTGCCGTTTAAACCGGGGGTATCGATAAAGACAACTTTTTCTTGGGTGTATCTGAATTCGACATATACTTCCACATGTGAGACTTTCTTAGTCACCTCAATATCCGATTGTACAGTTCCGTACTTTTTCAGAGCATCGTTGTCCTCTTCCAAATTCAAGATAATCTGAGGTGATGTATCTTTAAAATGAACAACGACTCGGTTATGTAATTCATGATCTTTCGTTACGTTCCTAATGTATGTAATTGCAGCGGTCGTCTCTGTACGGGCATGCGGCAAGATATCTTTTCCTATCAACGCATTTAGAAAAGTCGATTTTCCTGCGCTAAACTCTCCTACTACCGTTACTCTAAATTCTTTTTCTTCTAAACTCCTTAAAATTTCCAAGCTTCTTTTTCGGTAATAGCTCTGAAACACCGGATCTTCCCAAGCTAAAATTTCAAATTGTTGGATAATTTTTTTAAAATCATTTTCTGTTGAATTGGTCATTTGGTCTTGCATATATTCCCTCCATGAGAACCCATTAAAAGTATCTAATAGGTATAAAAGTCCTTTTCTAAATCACTATATCATAAGATCTAACTAACTAGAATATTATTTTATTAAACCTATTTTTTATGCTCTATACAATTTATATACATACTATAAAAATATAAAGCGAGAGTGTAATTACTCCCGCTTTATTGATTGCTAACTTTTAAATAAACCTGATTTATTATTGAATAAATTTTTCATTTTTGTACACATACTCTTCATACAGCCCTTGAGACCCATACGGCAATACAATCCGATCGCCTTCAAGTTGCACGTCCGACTGCCCTTCTCCATACCAAACCAGCTCTAGCGGAGAAACATCGTACTCGCTGAAGGTATAATTGTAGTTGTACACCCATACGTAGCTCTCCAACATTCCGTCGCTGGCTACAAGCACAACTTCCGGAACGCCGTCGCTTGCGAAGTCGTATTCTTTTACGTATAAACTAAAGCCTTCGATCAGATCTCCGTAGTCGTTAAAAGGACCGATGCTGCCGTCTGCAAGCTCCGTCGGAAGCTGCCAGCCTTGCTCCATCGAAGAGCTGAAGACCTGCATCTTGATTCCGTTTGGGGTGTTTCTTCCGACCACGAACTCGATTTCTTCCCCGTCCAACATCAGTGGAAAGGAACGGTCGTTCTCGCCCGGCGTCCATTTATAAAAATTTTCTAACCCAATGCCCTCTGCCTTCGCAGCCTGAATTTGCGAAGAATCAGCTGTCACCGGTTCGCCGCCGGCTTGCGCCTGATCCGCCGTAGAAACCGCATGTTCCTCGTCGTAGCTCTCGTACACCTTATCCATCAGCAGGCTCAGCACCAGCGCAGTCTGATCGATGTCGTTATACGATCCGACGCCCATCTCGAACGTATCATCCTCATGCAAAATAAACTGGATACGTGCTTTTGCCGACTTTTCGTTATAGAGAAAATAACCCGTAAACTCAACCACATCGAAAGTATCGCCCGTCTCGTCATTCGTACCCGAAAAATACTGCCAGGTCGGTCCGTCAAAAAAAGCGTCCATCACTTCACCAAGCGTCACATCGTCACGGTTGTTCATTGTGCCATTTTTGACGAATCCTATATGCTCGTCGGCCAGATTCGCCAGATTGTTGAGTTGATCCGACGTCGTCTGTACGGCTTTGTCCGCCTCGTGTCGGACGTCTGCATCAGTTGATACAGACGAACATCCGGTCGCGACGACAACCGAAAACGCCAAACACCCGGCTATGATCCTGAGTCTCATCTTCTGTTATCCTCCTTTTCTATTTAAGATGTCGACGCCGCCGAAGGTGCTTCTTTAGCTTTCTTTTTTGAGAAGATTCCCATAAATCCCGCTACCGCAAGTAACACACCAGATAAAATATAAAACATGGAGATGCTGATCACGCCAGCGATTCCGCTGATTAACATAAGCCAACCCGCCAATTTAGGTTTGCTTTTAGAAAAGGCTGATCCTACGATGCCTAAAATACTGAATAGTAACGCCGAGATCGCCAGCCCGCTGATCTCCGATGTTCCTGTTTCTGAAAATGCAGCATCCAATCCTCCGATCATCATCGCGACGATCGCCGCAATGATTCCGAAAATCCCTCCGACCAATCCCATAGCAAACATCTTCATTTCCCCTCTCTTATTTATGAGTCGACTATTGTTAATCCAGGTAAAGCTCGTTCAGGTTCCAACAGATCGTATCCGCGGAATTGTCGCTGTAACTGTAATTGGCATACCCGGCCACAAGCTTGCGCCCGTCTGGGCTAAAAGTCAGGGAAATCGGTTGATCCACAGTGTTCCCCATTTTCTGTGCTTGTTTGGTGGCTTTTGTCGCATAAGAGCGGACCGGTTCCAAGGTCTCGATGTCGTAAACGTCTACATTGCCGTTCTCGTTTGTCACCGCTAACCATCCGCCAACGCCTACCGCGAAGTCTTCGAATTCACCTGGCAGCTCTCGTACGGTCGCAAAGCTTTGCGTGTCCAGAAAAGCGATTCCTGATCCGTTGTTAACGACTAAATACTTGGAATCGGGCGTAAATTCCGCTGCCCCCTGCTGGGTGGTGCTGCTCACCATCTGCCCGCTGCGCAGGTCATAGATTCGCGAATGGTCCGAGTACCCGTAGCCTCCCAGAACCGCCAACAATTGACCGTTCGGACTGAGCGCTATCGTCATGTCCCAGGCTGTATCCACATCCGGAGCGACTTGACCCCATACTTCGCCGCTTTGAACATCCAAGTCGAAAATCCCTCTGTCACCGTATTGGAAATAAAAATGCTGCCCGTCCGGACTCAGGACATAACGGGACTCCGTGTAAAATTTTCGGGATTCTTCGGGCATTTCGAACTTACGCTGTACGCGGAACGCCGAATCGTAGATCAACATCGTTTCGTGATCTTGATCCTCGTTATTCCAGCTATATAAGGTGTTTCCCGCAAAGGCAAGATCGTTGTTCATCTTCTTGATCGTCCGGCCGTCTTGAGCGTTTAGAAGCGCACCGTTGAGCGCCAGATACTTGCTGTCCGCACTCCAAGCCGGACGTTCGAATCGGGATTGATCAGTCGTCGTCGCCCATTCGATGTCCGTCACTTCGATACTGACCTTCGCTGTCTTCTCCTCTACTCGAATTTTTATTTCCGCTTTGCCTTCTTTGAGCGCCGTAACGTTACCCGAAGCGTCCACGAACAAGACAGAAGGGTCGGATACTTGATAGCTTACGGGCGGCACGGGCAAAATGGAGCTGTCCATCACGATCCGGGTGCTGAGTTTCGTTTGCTCGCCAACCGTAATCTTGGGTTTGGCCGCACTTAGGTTCGCTTCTTTGACCTTGGACTTAACCGTAACCAACAATTGAACCGACTTGTCTCCGGCTGTGACCTCGATATTCGTTCTCCCCGCTCCTACCGCGGTAATCACGCCGGCCGAGTTGACAGATGCAACTTCCACATTGCCGGACTTATACCGGACTTTGACGCTGCCGGTCTTCGAAGAAGAGTTGACTTTCGGCTTGAGTTGGAATGTATTTTTTACATAAAAAGGCATCGGGGGGCCGGCTGCTTGAATCCCGTACACTTTCACAGCTGCGGCACTTGCCGATCCGAACCCCATACTTCCCAAAATGATCATTAAAACCAAAGCGCTCATTATTGTTTTGTTCCATGCCGTTCTCATTTTCATCCTCCATCGTGTACAAAATGATTGACACTTTAATCCTTCAGCTCCGATAACTCGCGCAGCGTCCGAAAAATCCGTTCGTAGAGCCTCTGTTCTTTCGGAGTCATTCGGCCTAACTCCCTTGCAATTCGTTCCGGGATTCCGATCTCTTCATCGGCATGCGTCTCATATGAGGCATCTTCTTCGCGATCGGCCAGCAGCTCGCCTTCGCCGATCCCCAATGCTCTAGAGATTTTCCCGACGATTGCAATACTCGGCGACTGTCGGACTCCTCGCTCGATCTGTCCCAGATACGAAGTGTCGATCTCCGCCTTTTCGGCTAGTTGCTCTTGAGTCATGTTCAAGTTCTTTCTGAGTTTGCGGATTTTCGCTCCCAATCGTATGTCTTTCGAACCCCTAATCCCCCTCACCGCCCACTTTACTTTGTGTCTTTCCTCATCATAGAATAAGAAGGAAATTTTACCCACGGACGAAATCCTCTGCTCACCGTGACGATCGTCACTATTCACGCTCCTTTCTGGCTTAAGTCAAGTTTAGCATCGGGGTTTTGGGGTTCTTGAGAAATAGACAGGTATTTGGCAAGAAGGCTATTTCGCATAAAAAAAGTGAATTGATGCGCAAAAAATTCATTCACTGCGCTTTACGGACACAAAAAAGACACATTTACAGGAAGAGAAACTTGCATTGGCGTTACAGTTGACACATTTTGTTCATATTAGCATTCCTATCATTTACGCAAAGGGGCCTTACTGCAATGGGAAGAAGCCGTGCTTTACATAAGTTCATGGTAGATACTTGCGATTTTCAATTTGATTTTATGGAAATTTATAAAGAATGGAGCCTGAAGGCGATTCTGAAGGCGGTCGATACCGGGCAGCCCCTGCGGGATGCTTGCTTCTATCTGGGATTGGATACGGAGTTGATCGAGCAGGAAGTCAAGATTCATGCGCTGCGTCAGCTTTACGAAGAACAGTCTCATTTCACCGTACGCGAGATCGACCTGATGACCCAATACGCCGACCATACCTTATTCGGGTACGAGATTGGCGACCTGCTCGAAGAGATGATGTTTATGGACCCTCGAGCCTGGTTGGGATCATTCGAAAATTCCATTTTGTATCTAAACGACCAAGGGATCGGGGCCGGCGCGTTTCCTTCTTCTTCTGAGCTGAGCGATCGACAAAAAGAAGACGCGGTCAATCGCCTCTGTGCGGAATCGCTGCCGTTAGAATTTGATGCAGGACTGTCAACGCCGGAACGGGATGCCAAACTGCGTTGGAAATGGAGCGAGATCGGCCGACGTCACGGCTCCGGTTACCGCTTCTTCGAACGTTTCGTTCGTCAAGACTTGCTGCTGCGTCCTCATCCTAACGATATCGCCAAAGAAAATCGCCGGGAGCGGCTGCGCGAGCAGCACGCCTATTTCCGAAGCGTGCTCCACGATCTTGCGAACGGCCAGAAGACCGCGCGCGACCTGGAGCTGTACGAGAGCAAATGGAGTACCTACTATCTGGAGTTCGCCGCGGCGTATATCTCGCATGCCGCCACCCGCTCCGACGATCACGAAGACGACGAAGATTTCGATCCGGCCTTGGACAAGCGCAAATGGGCCGCCATCGTGAAGATCGCCTCCTTATTTACCCTTGTCAAAAGCCATAACCTGCGGCGGTTGCTGCTACGTAATCTTGTGCAGGACGTACCGTTTAACTTTGACGAAGCGGCGGAACTGATCGGCGTCGAATACAGCGATTATAAGATGAATTTTCTCGAACCGGAGACGGTCAAGGAAGATCGGCCCGCGCTGTATATGATCATTCTTTTGACCGCGGAATTCGCTCTGCGCCCTTACCTCCGGGATCGGTTACATGAGGCCGGCCTGTATTTCGGAGACAAAGCGCTCGACGTGACTCAGGAAATCGAAGACGGTGACGAAGAAGAGTTGACCGTATTGAAACGCCGTCTCATTCCGCTCATGCTGCTGCGAGACCTGTATTCGGAAGAGATTCAAGACGTATGGAATCCGGAGTCGATTACAGCGATGTTCGACGATCCTTTGCCTGATTCCGAAGAAATTTTCCTGAATTTATACAAATGGACTCACAAACTGAACAAAGCCAATGACGAAGGCAAGCTGTTCGGCGCGGCCACCCGCGAGTTTCTCTCCTACGGCTCGCACCGGATTATGAATACGGCAGTCGGCTTGATCAACGGAGTCGAACCATTCGAACAAGCCTTCAAGAAATTTGTTGGGATCAAGCCGAGGGACTTGGATGTCGCGGACCTTGAGAAGATGATGGATTGGTTATAAAAAAAGGATCGTTTCCTGTTCATGAGGAAGCGACCCTTTTTATTCATCAACCTTGTTCTGCCTAACGCGTCGATCATTATCCCCGTCAGTTCATAAACACATCCCACCGTCGATCCATGATCGAGATGAATTCAGCCCGTTCCTCGACATTCAAGCGCGCGGATAGAATGTATAGTTGCTCGGCTTCTTCCGCGCTCCCGGTCGGCATATCCTTTTTCGGATCGACCCGCAATTTCTTTGCCGCGGAATCGTAATAATAATCCAGAAAATTCGGGCTACCGGTCTGCATATAGCGGTCGCCGTACAGCGCGATCAGCTCTTCTCGGGACATCCCGAATTGCGCGCCGTCCTATAGACGCCGAGCGAATCTTCCAGCAGGTCAATAGCCGCGACCTGATCTTCCCGGTAAAATACTCGAATCCCGCCTTCATAAGTAACGCCGCCAAGGCTGTCCTCTCCAGCAGCCGATCCGATCGCCCGCTCGGCATCCTCGCGGGACACCTTGTAGCAGATCCGCGGCTCAGATTCTTCCGACTTCACGACGCACATGTCCTGTTCGGTGAATGCACGGGTTTCGAATTCGGGTTCTGCACGGCCGCACCCGACGGACACTGAAATCCAAACACCGGCTGCGATGCCGAGCCACGCTTTTCTTTTGTCCATTATTTAGGATCCTCCGGATGCATTGTATACCTGCTCCATAATTACCTCATACGATTTCAAAATAAACGTGTAAACGACATTCCGGGCGAACGCAAAAAGGCTCCCCGCAATGGGAAGCCTTTTCTATACGTGTTTCGTCGAAAGAATTGATGCTTACGGAGAAACCATGCCGCCGTTTGCGTTCAGCGTCTCGCCCGTCACATAGCTGGATTCCTGGCTGGCCAGGAACACATAAGCGGGAGCCATTTCGACCGGCTGTCCCGGGCGTCCGAGCGGAGTCTGGGAACCGAATTCCGGCAGTGCGTCCGGCGGTTGTCCGCCTGCGACCTGCAGCGGCGTCCAGACCGGACCCGGCGCCACCACGTTGACGCGGATGCCTTTTTCGCCGACCTGCTGCGCCAGCGCTTTGCTGAACGTGTTGATCGCGGCTTTGGTCGTCGCGTAATCCAGCAGGATCTCGGACGGGCTGTACGCCTGAATCGACGACGTGTTGATGATCGAGCTGCCCGGCTTCATATGCTTGATCGCCGCTTTGCACAGCCAGAACATCGCGTAGACGTTCGTCTTGAACGTCTCGTCGAACTGCTCCGTCGTGATCTCGTCGATGCTCTCGCGGAACTGCTGCTTGCCCGCCACGATCGCCAGAATGTCGATGCCGCCGAGTTCTTTGACGGCCGTCTCGATCAGGTTCACGCAGTAGCTCTCGTCTTTCACGTCGCCCGGCATCGCCACCGCTTTGCGGCCTTCGGCTTCGATCAGCTTGACGACTTCCTTGGCGTCCGCTTCTTCTTCCGGCAGATACGACAGCACGACGTCGGCGCCTTCTCTCGCATAGGCGATCGCCGCGGCGCGGCCGATGCCGCTGTCCGCTCCGGTCACGACCGCTTTGCGGCCGACCAGGCGTTCTTTGCCGACGTACGTCGTTTCGCCCGAATCGGGAATCGGATTCATTTCTTTCTGAAGGCCCGGGCCTTCCTGCTGCTGTTCATATTCCGGTCCGGCTTTCGGATACTGCGTCGTAGGGTCCTGCATCTTGTAGAAATCGCTCATGATTGAATGCCTCCTAGAGTATGCGAAATGGGGTTGGGGATTGAACGAACGGCCGATGCAGCGAAAATTTCTCGCCCGGCACCGCCGTACTCGTCTCTTATGTAACCGCCATAATTCCGATTTAAACGAGGCATGTTCGGGTAACGCGTAAATTCCGGAAAATTCCGTTCCGAAAACGAAAATTCGTCGTTCGATTCCGTTTTCGCAGCCGATCGGCGTTTAGCCGCGAAGCGGGACGTTTAAGGGATAGCAAGATGCCCGGAAAGCCAACGGGAAAGGAGCGATATTCATGTCCAAGTTACACACAAACGCCGCGACTTCCGATCCGAAAGCGATCGAAACCGTGCGCGACCTTATTCAAGATATCGAAACGGCGATGCTCACCACGGTGTCCGACACCGGCCTGGTCTCCCGTCCGATGAAGACGCAGCATATCGAATTCGACGGGGACCTGTGGTTCCTGACGAAAAAGGATACGTCCAAATATGACGAGATTCTTAAAGACCCCCGCGTCAATCTGGCTTATGCCGGCAAGTCGTACGTCTCGATCAGCGGAACGGCGGAATTCGTCGAAGACGACGCGCGCAAAAAAGTCCTGTGGAACAAAATGTACGAGAAGATTCTCGGCACGCCTTATGACGATCCCAACCTCGTCTTGATCCGCGTCACGACGGATACGGCGGAATATTGGGAAAGCGGCAGCGCGGTCAAGATGATCACCCATCTGCTCAAAAAAGCGGTCGGCAAAGGCTCGGAGCCCAAGTCCGAACCGGGGCTCAACGAGACGGTCGATCTGGAGTCGGCACCGAAAACGCCTACGGACTGAGCGCTTGTAGCCGTGCGCAAAAAGCCGTACGCAAAAAAAAGGATTCCCGCGCTATGCGGGAATCCTCAACGTGTCGAGAAAGTCTGATTCTGAACAAAGTAAGGAGGCGGAGGGAGAAATTCAGTGTAGGAGCGCCAGCGTTCGCCTTTGAAATCAGGAAAATCCCATTCAAATTTGATCCTTTTTCCTGATTTCAACACGCGACCGGAACGAATTTCTCCCGCAGTCGACAAGCTTCTCATACGTATAGGACTTTCTCGACAGCCTGAGGATTCCCGCGCTATGCGGGAATCCTTTTTGGCGTGGTCTTGCAAAGCGGCTGCCGCCGGCTTATTCGCCGCAGCACGCCTGCAGCAGCCGGCCCGCGTTCGGCCGCAGCCGATCCAGCGGCTGCGGCCGCGAGAAATAATAGCCCTGCAGCTTCAGGCAGCCGAGCGACATCAGCAGCTCCCGCTGCTCGGCCGTCTCCACGCCTTCCGCGATGACGGACAGGCCCAATTCGTCGGCCATGGCGACGACGCCGCGAATCATGGCGCGGCTGACGCGGTTGAACGACGCGTTCTGGATCAGCGCGCGGTCGATCTTGAGCGTCTGGACCGGCAGTTCCTGCAGCAGGCCGATGCCCGAAGAAGAACCGCTGCCGAGGTCGTCGAGCGAGAACGTCACGCCCCATTCGCGCAGCATGACCAGTTGGGGCAAAATATGCGAAGCGTCGAGACGCTGGGTCGTTTCGTTGAGTTCGATCTCGATCTTGTCGGGCGGGCACCCGGTCTGCGCGAACACTTCGGCCGCCAGTTCGACGAAGTACGGATCGCGCAGCGATTTGACCGTGATATTGACGTGAATGCGTTCCTGCGGCATCAGAATCGACTGGGCGAAGCAGGCTTCGCGCAGCACCCACAGATCGACCTGCTCGATCAATCCGGCTTCTTCCGCCGCCTGGATCGCTTCGACCGGAGACACGAGGCCGCGTTCCGGATGGTTCCAGCGAAGCAGCGCTTCGTAGGAGCTAACGGCTCCGCTCTTCGCTTCGACGATCGGCTGGAAATACAGCTGGAGCTCGCCGCCCTGAAGCGCCTGACGCATATCCAGCTCCGCCTGCTGATCTTCGATCCGAAAAATGCTCATGCCGGCTTTGCCGCCTTTTTTGATCCGGTACATCGCCGTATCCGCCCGATCGATATATTCGCGCAGCGAGTCGGCTTCGAGACAGGCGCCGATCGACAGCGTCAGCGGTTCCTCGTGGTTCGACAGCGGCATGTCTTCGTCCCGGAACGCCGAGACGAGGCGCTTGACCGCCCGCTGGACCTCTTCCGCGTCGTTCGTCGGAATGACGATCACGAATTCGTCGCCGCCGTAGCGGCAGAGCAGCCAGTTCTCGTCCGCCGCTTTGCGGATAGCGCCCGCCAGCGATTGCAGCACCCGATCTCCGATCGTATGCCCGTAATCGTCGTTCACTTCCTTGAAGTTGTCCAGATCCATGAAGATGACCGCCTTCGGCGAATCTTCGAGTTCGCGTTCATAGATCGATTCCAGCGCGTTATAGCGCAGAAATCCGGTCAGGTCGTCGAAATACGTCGTCTCTTCCAGCCGGATTAATCCGGAGATGACCGAGGCGACGTGGGTCAGGCGCTCGACATCCTGCGCGTTGAAGACGTGGTGACGGTCCAGCGCGCAGATCGTCCCGTACAGATCGCCGTTCGCCAGCCGGATCGGAACGCCGAGAAAGCTGGCTTTGCCGAGATCCGACGTGATCGGCATTTCGCGCGTGAGCGCGCAGGACGTTGTATCTTCGATCATGACCGGCCCGGCTTCCAGGCCGACCAGACTGCAGTAGGACAAGGAATAGGGAACGACGCTGCCTTCCTGGATCATCTCTTCCCCGGTGTTCCAGGCGCTGACGATCGTATTGTGCCTGCCGTTATTGTAGGCCATAAAAAATGTATTCGCGTCGATGACAGAGTGTAACAGCGAGAACAGCGTTTTGGACGTGATACGGATCAGATCCTCGCGCTGTTCTTTCATCGGTTTCATCATAGGCCTCCATAGGTCTTGGGTTGCGCATGTATTGGGTATATGAGCCCATTATAAACGATAAGCTAGCAGGCGTCACGTTTCATATAGTCAAATATTTCTACTTTTTTCGCTATTTTTCCTGTATTTTCGACATCACCCATTTGAATGCTTCCAAATTCAATTTTTATCGGCTTAATTGTGTAGATCAGGCTGGAAAATAGAGCTGCCGACAGACTTTTTTCGCGCGCGCCAAAAAACCGCTTGCAGCCCGTTGGCGTAAACGGGCCGCAAGCGGCTTGAACTTGGCGAGCGGAAAGCGGGCCAGACAGCCCGGCGCTTCCCCTCTTTTCCAATATTAAGACTTGATCGACGCCTGATAGATTTTCTCGATCGAATCCGACAGCGTATCGTCGAACTCCTGCTCGGTCTGCCCGAAGCTGACGCCTTCCGCGAGCGCGCGGGAGAAGCTTGCGATCAGTCCCGGATTGCGGGCGAGCCGCTCGTTGGCTTCTTCGCGCGTATAGCCGCCCGACAGCGCCACGACGCGCACGACGTGCGGATCGTCCATCAGTTCGCTGTAGAAGCCGTCCACGGCCGGAATCGACAGTTTGAGCATAACGAGCACGCCGTCTTCCAGCTGGCCAAGCTGACGGATCAGTTCCGCTTTGAGCAGGCGTTCCGATTCTTCCCGGTCTTCGCTGTGGATATCGACTTCCGGTTCGATGATCGGCACAAGGCCGGCAGCGAAAATGCGGCGTCCGAATTCGAACTGCTGCTCTACCGCCTGCTTGATGCCTTCGGCATTCGCGCGATGAATGACCGAACGCATCTTGGTGCCGAAAATGTTCCGGTCCGCCGCCCGTTTCAGCAGCGCGTCGAGATCCGGCATCGGCTTCATCAGCTGGATGCCGTCTTTTTCAACGTCCAGCCCTTTATCGACTTTGAGGAACGGCACGATGCCTTTTTCTTCCCACAAATAGTCCGCCGTCGGTTTGCCGTCGATCTCGCGGTCCATCGTGTTCTCGAACAAGATGGCGCCCAGTATCCGCTCCGAATTGAATGCCGGGCTTTTGATGATCCGCGTACGCATCGTATGCACGGCGCCGTACATGCCTTCTTCGTCCGAGTACGCGTCTTCCGCGACTCCGTACAGCAGCAGCGCGTTCGGCGTGCTGCCTCCGCTCTGGTCAAGCGCCGCCACGAACCCCTGGCCGCTCCGCATCCGTTCCAGCTGTTTCTCGTTCATCTCCATCTTCCTTTCTTTTTCAGAAGTGATCAGTCATCCTTGTGTCCCTGTATTCATTACCCGAAACGGAGCGGCTCTCCCACCCTGTCTTTTTCCCGCGCGGGAATATGGTACACTTTGGACAGGAGAACATCTCCGAAAATCCCCTAAACCTGCGAGGTGCAGCCATGAATCCGACGGACCTGAATCGTCTTCAACTCCTAGTGTCGAACACGCACTCGATCAAGAAGGAATTCCCTTGGCAGCACGCAAGCCTCATGCGCCTGGCCGCCCTGCTGTATGCGGTCGAAGACAGGGAAGCCGATCTCTCTTCGATCCGGACCTGTCACGAGTCGATCAAGCAGAGTACCGGCGCGCTGTCGATGTTCCGGGGCAGCCTGTCATTCGGCCTCTCGGCGATGCTGTCGCTGAACGGCGATCCGCCTGGAGCGCTGAGCGACACGCTCGGCGCCTACGAAGAGATGAAAGCCTATTCGTTCAAGCCGTCCGACTATCTGGTCGTCGCCGCGTACGAACTCGCCGGCGGCGCGCAGCCCGGACGGCGGACGGAGATCGTCCGGCGCGCCCTGTTTTTCTACGACGGCATGAAAAAGAACCATCCCTACCTCACTTCGCACGACGATTACATTTTCGCCGTCATGCTCGGCTTGTCGGAGCTTGAGCCCGAGCCTGCGCTTGTACGCATGGAGCAGATCTATGCCCAGCTGAAGCCGGATTATCACGCCACCAACAGCCTCCAGGCGCTGAGCCAGGTGCTCGTGCTCGGCGATGCCGATGCCGCGGCGCTGGACCGCCTGGCCGAGCTGCGGAGCACGCTTCGGGAGCGCAAGCTGCGCATGGACAAGACGTACACGCTGCCTTCGCTCGGTCTGCTGGCGCTGCTGCCGACGGAAGTGCGCCTGATTGCCGACGCGATCGAGCAGGCCGATGCCTATCTGCGCGAACAGAAAGGCTTCGGCGGCTGGCATGTGCAGGAACAGGAGCGGCTGCTGCTGTCTTCCGCCGTCGTCATCTCGCGCAGCGTGAACGAAGCGGCGCGGCAGCTGTCGTCGCCGACGCTTGCCGCCGTGCTGACGAACCTGATCGCGGCCCAGCAGGCCACGATGCTGGCCAGCCTGACCGCGATCACCGTCGTCAATTCTTCTTCGAATTGAACAATCGCCAGCTGCCCGCCAAAGAGAGCGTGTCCCGGAAGCCGAGCGCCGACAAGACGAGCAGCAGCGGGTAGACCGGATACAGATACCGGGATTTGATCTCCCACAGCAGATAGAAAGCGATAAATCCGAGCAGCACGAGTACGGGCAGCACTTCTCCGAAGCGCCGGGCGCGAATGCCGGTCGCGAGCCGCACGGCGGACAGCAGGTACATCAGGATCGTCGAAGCGTGGACGAGCGCAAGCAGGCCGGAACGCGCCGGCGAATCGCCCTGGAACAGCCGGGTCAGCCATGTGTCGTACGCATAGCTTCCGGCGATGGAAGACGCGCCGGGGCGCGGCGACGACGATTCATTGCCGATGCCGTAGCGGTCGATCTGGTACGTGCCTTCGGTCCAGACCCAGATCAGCTTTTTGGCATACATGCGCAGCAGTTCGCCCGGCGACGCCTGCGACAGCTTGTCGGCGATCGAAGCTTTGTACAGCGCGACGCTGGCCTGCCCGTCGAAGTCCGCGTCATGCTCATAGATGAGATAGCTTTTACCGTTGTCCCAAAAGCCGAAGCGCTCCGCATCGATGCCCATGTTCAGCCACATATAGACCGGGGCGGCCTGCTTGAGCGACGCCGCATCCGTTACGCCGCCTGCTTGCAGCGCGGCGTTTTGCGTCCAGCCCGGCACCGGGAACAGCCCCGCGAGCACGATCAGCGCAAGCAGGCCGCGGCGCACGCCGAGGCGGCGCAGATGCAGCAGCACGTACAAGGTCGCGGCGATCAGCACGATCGCGCCGATGCTGCGAAAAGCGTTGCCGAGCGCAAGCAGGGCCGACGCCGCGGCGATATACCCAAAATGCCGGGTACGCACGAAGCGAAGCACGGTGTAGATCGCCGACGTCAGCAGCGCCGTTCCGATCACGTCGTTGTAGATCAGGTTCGGCATGAGCAGCGCCGGCACGTAGCAGGCCGCCGACAGCAGCGCCGTATAATCATTTTCCCGCGGCCGGCCGGACAGCTCCCGATAGATCAGGTGGACCATCAGCGTCGTCAGCAGCGAGAACAGAATATTGAACAGCTTGATCGTCACATAGCTGTCCGGCAGCAGCGCCAGCAGCGTCTTGAGATACCAGACGATCGGGAAGTTGAACGGAAACATGTGCAAATAACCGCCCGGCTCGAACGTCGAATAATCGCCGCGGTCCAGCATGCCAAGCGCAAGCGAGAGCACCGTTCGGGAATCGTCTGTCGGCAGCCGCGGCAGCAGCAGGATCAAGCCCAGCTGCACGATGAACGACCCAGCCAGCACCGCCGGGACAACCGCCCGCGGCCGCAGCCGGTTGAGGCCCCGGAACGCCCGGTGCAGCAGCACGGCCAGCGCGGCCAACGCAAGCAGCAGCCCGAGCAGCCCAAGCGGCTGCTGCGGCTGCAGGACCGGATTGTCGCCGTAAGCGGCGAAGTTGTAGACGGCCCGCACGAAGAACGAAGCGCCGAAGAACAAGGCGAAGAATGCAATCAGGATCACGTAGAAGATTTTCTCGTAGAACGTTTTATTGAACAGATGCGGCATGGCTCGGCTCCTTCGGGACAAAATCTTTTCGCTTGCGAAAAGGTCTGCCCCATTATAAACAAGCCGGCTGAAAAATGGCTGAACGCCCGGGCGCAGCAAAAAGCGGCCCGCCGTTCCGAGCCGCGCCGCCTGTTTCATTCAGGTTTATTTCAAGTCTTTTTATTTCAAGTCTATTCATTTCAAGTTTCTTTCGGCTCCAGCCGGATCGTCTCGGTTCGCCCGCCCTCGTCCCAGATCAGCAGCAGCTCTACCGTGCCGGCTTCGTCGGGCGAATATTCCGTCGTGGTCAGATCGCGAAGCAAGTAGAGCGCTTCCGCCGGTGACTGCTTGACGTCCATCGTGCCGCTGCCCGATTCGATATCCGTTCCATAGTACGAATATTTCAGTTCGCCCGTCGGCGCCGAACCCGGCTCCTCGTAATGCACAGTCAGGCGCCCCCGCATCTTGCCTCCGCCTTCGGGGATATACATCGCGTACCGGGCTGTCCACGCTTCCCCGCTTCCCGTGTACTCGCGCACGCTCGAAGCGGCCTGCCCGTTCGGGACCGCCGCTTCGGAAGCCGGCGCAGCCGAACGCTCCGGCGTCTCCGTCTCCGCGCAGCCGCCGAGCAGCGCCGCGATCAGCATCGATATCCCTACCACTCCTGCCCTTTTTCCGTACATCCCCGTGCCCCCTTTCACGCCGGCCGCCTGCCGAACGTCTTTGCTCTTATCGTATTTGTAACCGTTTTTGCCTATAAAAAAACGAACCGGAAGACGCTTTCCGGTTCGCGCATGATCTAGAAATCTATTCGTTCCGGCAGCCGCCGGCCGGGGCCTGCGTCAGCCCAGCAGTTCGGCGGACGCAAATCGCTCGTCGGCGCCGCATTCGACGCGGATCGTGTGGCCCGCGAACAGCTCGCCGTCGTCGTACCACAGCGTCAGGCGTCCGTCCCCGCCGATCGTCAGCGAGCCAAGCGTCAGCCGGGCGGCGAATCCGGCTTCGTCCAGCGGCCGCACCTCCCCGCCGTCCTCTTCTTCGCCGGTCCAGACGTCGTTTTTGAGGTCCAGCAGCTGCCTCGCGGCGTACCTTCGCGCGGCGGCATCCAGCTCTTTCAGGCGGTCTGCCGCCGCTTCGAGCATCGGCCGCATATGCCGCGCCTCTTCGGGATCGGCCGTGTCCAGCTCCACGCCGACGACGTCGTTCCCGCGGCGCAGTTCGCCCGCGAACGCCTGCCGCTCCGCGTCGAAGGCAAGCGGGCTCCGCCCTCCGCTCCACGGGATCGGCGGATGGTCGGCTGCCTCGCGCCTGGCCGGCGGAAGCGCGATCTCCTCCATCGCGTAAAAAGCGTCTTCGATCTCGGCTTCCGTGACGCCGTCCATCACAAGGTCCAGTCCGGCGAAAGCCCGGCCCATCTGAATTATCGACGCCTCGACGCTGCGCCCGTCCGTCGAACGCAGCCCAAAACGGCCGCTCGACGCATATTCCGCCTGCTTCGCATCCGCCGCTCCGGCCGAGCCTGCCGGTCCTGCGTACCGAACCTCAGCCGGCTCGAAATCCGCCGGCAGCGGAATATGCGTCCACGACGAACCGCCGTCTTCGAAGCAGCGATACAGATCGGCACATATCCGGGACTCCGCGCCCGGTTCGGGCCGCTTGTTCAAGATGCGCACCCGTCCGTCCGCCTGACGGATCGCGTGCTTGGACTGAAGCAGCAGCAACGCCGAACCGTCCGGGGCAGACGCGTGCAGCGCTTCGAGCGCGGCGAGTTCCTCCGCGGCCTGCCGGTCGCCTGCGTAAGCCCGCTTCATCCGCTCCTGCAGAAACGAAGAATCGATATACATGTATAAACGCCTCCTTGGCAGCCGGGCCGCTCTGCCGGATTGCGGCCTGAGCTGAGCGCCGCTTCCGCCGCATTTTTCGGGTTTTGGTCCTGCTTCGGAACCGGTCGGAACAAGCCTTTTTGCGGCTTTCCGCGATCGTTTTCAGCCGGCTTTGACCCCTTTTGCCGATCACGTTCCGATTTTCGCCGTTCGCCTCTTGACCTCGCCTCTTTTACCTGCGAAAATGAACCGCCGACCCTTGGAGCCGCAACATTTGCGTCCAAAAAGCCGATAACTAACAATAGCCTCATCATATAAGGAGAACCGTCTATGAATGCACTCAAAACCGCCGGCCTGCTGCTGATTCTGCTGACGGCCGGCTGCGGCCGAATCGCTTCTCCCGGCGATCTTCTGCACGCTCCGAACCTTGCCGGCGAAGAACAGTCGCTGTACCGCGCCGTGCAGCCTTTTCTGCCGGCCGGCTATCAGCTGACTACCCCGGACCAGTCGGATCAGGGCAGCGCGATCCGGCTGGCCGATCTCGACGGGGACGGCGAGAAAGAACTGATCGTTTCCTATAAAAGACCCGAGACGGATTACGAAGTCAACGTCCTCATTCTAAGCCAGACCAACGGCGCCTGGCAAAAGTCCGCCCTCATTACCCGCAGCGGCATCAATCTGGACTATCTCGCGATCAAGCCGCTGTTGAACCGCTCTTCCGCGCAGCTGCTGCTCGGCTACGACGGCGGCGGAACCGGCCTGCCCAAAGAGCTGTACGTCTACTCGCTGAACGGAGCCAAAACCGAACCGATCCTGCACCGTTCATACGAACAGATCTCCACAGGCGAACTGCTCGGCAACGGACTGAGCCAGATCGCGATCGTGCCGCCTTCCGAGAACGCCGAGAACACGCGGTCGCGTATCGAGATCCTCGGCGAGAAAAACGGCGCAGTGACCGAAATCGCGGAACGCCGCACCGAAGGCACCATTCTGAGTATGCAGATCGACCAGGCTTCCGCGACGCGGATCGGCTTGTTCGCGCAGGTGCTGGGCACGACCCGTTCGGGATACAGCATGCTGCTGGCCTGGGAAGACGGCCGCCTGGCCAATATCCTCTCGCTGCCCAAAGCTTCGTACGATTCCCGTGCGTCGAGGCAGGATCTCCGGCTCGGACCGCCCGACTTCAATCCCAATCTGGCCGCAACCGGGCAGAAATGGTGGATCGATTATCCGGCGAACAACCGGGACGTCGACGACGACGGCATTCTGGAGATCGCGATGCCCAATCCGATGCCGGGTTCCGACGATGCGTCGGGCACCCCGCAGCTGTGGAGCGATTCGTATTACCGCTGGGACGGCGAGAGCCGCATGCGGTTCGTCGAAGACCGCTTCTGGCAGTGGGGCTACGATCTGCGCATCCCCGATCGCTGGCAGGGTAAATACCGGATCGAGCTGCCCGATGGCAATCCGGAATCCATCAGCGAAGTCCGGTTTATGTATGCGCCGCAGGCCGATCCCGACGCCGAAGCGAACGCGGGCGACGATTCCGCGGGCAGCGCTTCCGCCGACAACGCCGATCCCGAAGCGGTACTGCTGACGCTGCGTCAGCTGTCGAGCGAAGAATGGAACCGGCTGCAGCCGATGCTGGACAGCCGCCAAGCCCAATACGTCGTACTTGGCGACAAAAATTCGATGGTAGCCGGCCGTTCTTCGCAGATTACGATCGCGCTGCTGCCGAATGCGGCCACCCGTCTGTCCGGCGAAGACTCCGCTGCGTACGAAGCGCTGCGCCTGACAGCGTCGGAAGTGAAGCGGCTGGCCGGACTGGATGACGACAGCCGCGAGGAAGAGGAGGCGTTCAGCCATGTTGAAAAGCATTAGGGGACGACTCCTGCTTCAGATTGGCGTGCTGCTTCTAACGATCATCCTGCTGCTGGAGATGATCTTCGCCGCGGCGGTGTCGACCTATTATTTTGACAGCGCGCGGCAGATCGTGCAGTCCCGCGCCGTTACCGCGGCCACACTGTCCAATCAGTTTATGGAAGGGTACACGCTGCAGGAACGGGCCCGTTACATTTTGGAAAACCTCGTGCCGGGCGAAAGCAGCCGCGTCGAAGTGCTCGATCCGGAAGGCCGGACGGTCGTCGATTCGTACGGCTTCTCCTCGAATCAGCGCATTCGCACGGCGGACGTGCGAATCGCCCAGCAGGGCGGCGTCGGCAGCTATTCCGGCTACTCGCAGGCGTTCCGCCAGCGGATCATGGCCATCTCAAGCCCGCTCGTCAGCTACGGCGAAGTGATCGGCACGCTGCGCTTCTCCGTCTCGGCCGAACCGCTGTACCGCGAAGTGGTGAAGCTGATCGGCTGGTCGATCGGGATCGGAGCCGGCGTGCTTGCGCTCGGCGTGGCGCTCAGCCTTATTATCGCCCGCCGCATCGTCGGTCCGGTCAAAGAACTGACGACCATCTCCCGGCAGATGGCGACCGGCGACTTTTCCGCCAAAGCCGTCCGCAAATACAACGACGAAGTAGGCACGCTCGCCGATTCGCTCAACCATATGAACGAAGAACTGTCCAAAAGCGAGAAGATGAAAAACGACTTCATCTCCACCGTGTCCCACGAACTGCGCACGCCTTTGACTTCGATCAAAGGCTGGGGCGAGACGCTGGTCATCGGCGGGCTCGACGACGAAGACACGACACGGCTCGGGCTCGGCGTCATCACCAGCGAGACCGATCGGCTGATCGGCCTCGTCGAAGACCTGCTCGATTTTTCCAAATACCAGGCCGGCGAGATCCGTATGCGCTCCGTTCCCGTCGACCTGAACAGCCTGCTGCGGCAGCTGGATTTGCAGTACACCCATTCCGGCAACAAACGCGGCGTGACGCTGCATACGCTGCTGCCGGAAGGGCCGATGCCCATGCACGCCGACCTCAACCGGCTCAAGCAGGTGTTCGTCAACCTGATCGACAACGCGATCAAATTCTCCGACCTGAACGGCGAAGTACGGCTGACCGCCGCCTGCGCCGATCTGCAGGTCCGCGTCTCCGTACAGGACGACGGCGAAGGCATCCCGGCCGAAGACCTGGAGAAAATCGGCCGCCGTTTCTACAAAGGCAGCTCCAAAATGTCCGGCAGCGGCCTCGGCCTCGCCATCAGCAAAGAAATCGTGCGCCTGCACGGCGGCCTGATCAAGATCGAGAGCGAATACGGCGTCGGCACGACGGTCACCGTCACGCTGCCGCTCGTCGTGGACGAGCCGTCGAACGACGGGAAGCCGGACAAGCCGGATTGGCTGCTGTAAGGCTTTTGCGGCGGAGGCCGGACCTCTGTCCGGGCCAACTTCTTTTGTCGAGTTTGACGACTCGAACGGCCTTGATGACGCGACCGGCCTTGCCGATCATGCCGATCTTACCTATCTTACTTTATCGACCCGATCCGCTATCCCTGTTCCGCCAAAGGAGAATCCCATGACGATCACACCGACCGTGTCCGAAGCTATCGAAGCTTCCGTTCTTTTTCTGGAGACGACTACGCATTTCGAGCCGTCGCACGACGAAGACAGCCGCCACAAATGGAACGGCGCCTGGTGGCATATGGCCGCCCTGCACGAACTGGGCGAAGTTCGCCGCATTCCCGCATCCGCGATCGCGCAGGCAAAGCGGCTGCTTGGGACCCGCGTATGGCCGACGTTCGTTATCGCGGACAGCGACGGGCCGTCCCGCACGCAGGACTTGGACAAGTGGGACTGCTGCCACTGCGAACTGGCTGTCTTTTACGGAGTCCTGCAGGCGTACGGCTGCGATCTCGATGCCGAGATGCCGTGGATTCGCGACTGGCTGCTTAACCATCAGCTGCCCGACGGCGGACTGAACTGCGATCCCGACGCCTACGTCCATTCCCGCAAAAGTTCGATCGTCTCGACGCTTCCGCCGCTCGAAGCCATTCTCCGCCATACCGACCGCCCCTTTACCGAGCGGGAAAAAGCGTTTCTCGACGCAGGCGCGCGCTACCTGATCGAGCATCGGTTAGTCTGTTTCAGGTCGAGCGGCGAAGTAATCAACGCGGATTGGCTGAAGCCGTGCTTTCCGCGCTTTTTCGAATACGATATTTTGCGCGGCTTGTCGTTCCTGACGGAATGGGCCGAGAAACGCGGCAAGCTTCTTCCGGCCAAGTTCGCGGAACAGGCGCTGGAGCGGGTGCAGCCTGCTCTCGCCGGAGACAGCGTGCGGATCGGCCGGCAGGTGTGGGACGCTGACGGCGAATGGGGCGGCGAGACGTTCGCGCTGCTGGATGCGCTTGCCGGCGTCGGCAAAGTGTCGGAACCGCTGAGCCGGCAGCTGAACGCGATGCGATAGGCGAGCCGGAACGCTGGAGCGCTGGAGAGCGGAGCATTTTCTCCGCTCTTTAAGCGGTCGGGCCGCTTTCCCGGCGCGGTCGCGATTCCAACGAATCGTGATCGCGCTATTTGTCGTTCAAGCGGCTTTTCCGGATTCTAATGAATCGTAATCACGCTACGGCGCCCGAATTCTGCCAAAACCTTCGAATGGCGGCAAATAAGAAGCTGACGATTCGTTAATCGCTCAAAAGAGCCGAAAAACCGCAAATAGCGATACCTGGGTTCGTTGCAGAACCACAGTAAAAAGAACCTTCGAAATCGAAGGTTCTTCGTCGCTTTTACCTGTCGGGGTCGTTTGCCTTCCGATTGCGACCGCCTGTCGGTCGAACCCGGCCTTCAGGCGATCAGGCTCCGGCGCGCCGCACGAAAAGGTCCGCCGAACCGCTCAGCACCGCACGTGCTTGCGCTTGAATACGATTCTTCCCCGGTCCGCGGCTTTGCGTATATTTTCCGAAGTCTGGAGCACTTTGCTTTTGGGTGTTCCCTGACCCACTTCGACGGGAGCCATCGCTTCGGCCGTTGCCAGCGCCCGTTCGTGCAGCGGTCCGTAAGAAACGGCTGTCGTATAGACGAAGTTGGCCATCGAATACTGGGCTCGTTCGGGCGCGGCGTGAATCGTCTTGAGCACGAGATCGAGCAGGCCGTCCAGCTTCTTCGCTTCGAACTCTTCGTCTTTGCGCGTGCCGAGCAGCCAGCAGTAGCAGCTCCAGCCTGCCGACTGCTTCAGTTCGTCCCCGCTTGCGATCCATTTGTCCGCCACCGTCTGCGCGATGTCCGATTCCGACAGCGTCACCGCCACGACGAAATCGGAGATCATATAGAAGTAGGCGGCGTCGATCCAGCGTTCAAAATCGGCTTCGGTCATCCGTGCGGGATCGGCAATGACCCCGGCAAAGTACATTGCGTCATAATTGCCCGTGGCGTACAGCTGCTCGGCCAGTTCCTGATCCTTCCGGATCTTTTTCGACATCGGCTTCATCGCTCCGGTCGCTACGCCGAATACCGGTTCGCACGCTCCGTTGGACATATACATTTTTTTCGAACGTTCTTTGCCGAGTTCTTCGAGTTCCCGCATAACCTCTTCCAGATTCATCGTACAGCCCCCCATGTTCATGATGTCGGATTTCTGGCCGTTTATAGGCACATTCGTTCGGATTTGCCCCTCGAATATACGCCTTATTTTAATAAATGTAAATAAATTCAATACTTAGTCTAACCGATAGCTGTTAAAAAAAAGGACGGAGTTCATCTCCGCCCTTCCATCTCTCCATGTTACGTTCTTGCTTTTTGCACTTTGAGCTGTTTGCCTTTGATCGTCGTCTCCTGCATCGCTTTCAGCACCAGATTGCCTTTGCCGTTAAGGATATCGACGTACGTCACGGTCTCCTGGATGCTGATGATGCCGATATCGTCCGCGGTCACGCCTTCGATACGGGCAATCGTGCCCACGAAGTCGACGTTGCGCAGTTTTTTCTTTTTGCCGCCGTTAAAATAGAGCTTCATGATGTTCGCGTTCAGCTCTTCGCCCCGGCTCTTCTTCGCCGCGGGGCGATCCCGCAGTTTACGGTCGAACGCCGCCTGCGCCTCCGCGACCATGTGCGCGGAAGGCTCTTCGAAGCGCGGCAGCTCGAAGCCGATATACCGTTCGATCGACGCGAGAAACTTGTCTTCGAACGGCGTCACGAACGTGATCGCCGTGCCGCTCTGGCCCGCGCGTCCCGTACGGCCCGTGCGGTGCACGTAGCTTTCTTTTTCCATCGGCAGATCGTAGTTGATCACGTGCGTGATCCGGTCGATGTCGATGCCGCGCGCCGCTACGTCGGTCGCGACAAGGTAGCGGAACTGCCCGGCGCGGAACTCGTTCATCACGCGGTTGCGGTCGTCCTGCTCCATGCCGCCGTGAATCTTGCTCGACGGATAGCCGAGACGATCCAGTTGGGCCGAGACCGCGTCCACGTTGGCCTGCGTCCGGCAGAAGATGATGCAGCTGTCCGGATTTTCAGTCACGGTCACTTTGTGCAGCAGCGCCGCTTTGGCTTTTTCGCCCACCGTGTACAACTTGTGCTGAATCTGCGTCTGGCGCTTGTCCGAAGCCGAACCGATCTCGATATCGACCGGGCTGCGCATGTAGCGATGGCACAGACTCTCGACGTCTTTGGGCAGCGTAGCGGAGAACAGCATCGTCACCCGCTCCTTCGGCAGCTGCTTGATGATCTTCTCCAGCTGTTCGATGAAGCCCATGCTCAGCATCTCGTCCGCTTCGTCGATGATCAGGTATTGGATGCGTTCCAGATCGATCGTGTCTTTCTCGATATGGTCCATCACCCGTCCCGGCGTGCCGACGACCACGTGATTGCGCTGCATCAGTTCGCGCTTCTGGCGGTCGAACGGCTGCTTGCCATAGATCGCCGCCGCTTTGATCCGCTTGAAGCGACCGATGTTCATCATGTCTTCCTTAACCTGGTCGGCCAGCTCGCGCGTCGGCGTCAGGATCAGCGCCTGCGGACGGCTCTCTTCCCATTGCAGCAGCTCGCACAGCGGAATGCCGTAAGCCGCCGTCTTGCCGCTGCCGGTCTGGGATTTGACCGTTACGTCTTTGCCGGCCAGCGCCTGCGGAATGACCTGCTGCTGGACCGGCGTCGGATTTTTGTAGCCGAGCGTATCGAGCGAACGGAGAATTTCTTCGCTGAGCCCGTAGTGTGCAAAATCGGACGTGCCCGCTTCGGCGGATTCCGCGGAACCCGCACCTGCTTGGCCCTGATCCGGCCCGTTCGGCTGTTCCTGCGCGTCAGACGCGACAGGCACGGCGTTCGGGTCGGAAGTCTGGCCGTGTTGTTCTTGATTTTCTATATCGTTGTTCGGTTGGCTTTCGCTCATTGGGGTTGAACTCCTTCGATTCTGGTATCCGCTAAGCGTAACACAGATCCGGCTCGTTGGGGACCGGCGTTTTGAAGATTGCCCGCCGGGCACCGGGAGAACGTATCCTTCGAGGAAGCCAACCGCCTTGCGGCGGGCCGATCGCTTCTTATTCGCCTTCGTTCGCAGGTTCGACTGCGGCTGGCTCGGCTGCGGCCGGTTCGACGGCGACCGGTTCGACGGCGGCCGGTTTGGCGGCGGCCGGTTCAGCTGCGGCAGGTTCAACCGCGGCTGGCTCGGCAGCAGCCGGTTCGACCGCGGCTGGTTCGGCCGCCGGAGATGCAGCGGCCGAAGGAGCGGCGGCCCGGCTCACCCGGATCGTGTACGTCCGGTAATCGGTTCCGTCCGCGGAAGCGGTCGCCACGAGGATCGGTGCCGTCGTAGCCGACAGGTTGATAACCGCCGAATCGGACCCGCTGCTCAGTGCGGTGCCGTTCACGCGCACTTCGGTCAGCGGAGCTCCGGCTGTCGGCCGGATTGTAAGGCCGTTCAGATTCGCCGGCACTTTCAATTCGTACTCCTGCGTATTGTAGGCAAACTCCGGCGACAGCAGCAGCGCTTTGCCGTCCGTTCCGACGACTTCCAGCTTTTGCAGCGTGGAATCAAGCGCGGCGGCCGTGCGGACGACGGTCACCTGAACGGTGCGTACCGTCGTTCCGTCTCCGGCTGTCACCGCGACCGGAACGGTGTTCTCGCCTTCGGCAGCGGCGACTTCCGACGGTTCTCCGCTGACGGCCGGTTCCCCGTTAATCGTCAGCGCCGCTCCTTCCGGACTGTTCAGCGTCGCGGTCAGATTGACCGTGTCTTTGAAATGCGGCAGTTCCAGCCGGTACGCTTCATCCGATTCTTTGGACAGCGTTCCGAAATCCGTCGTCAGGTCCGCAAGTCCCGCATCGCTGCGTTCGGCCGGAATCCCCTGGTACAGACGCACGTTATCGACATGGACCGTTCCGTAATTCAGGCTGTTGGCCGAAAAAGAGAAGCTGCCGATATCTTCGATCGCGTTGCGGAAAGGCACCTGCTCCGCCACCGCCGCGCCGTTCACGTAGAGATCGTACTTGTCCGACGCCGTGTTCATGACGAGGCGGAGAGTGTACCATTTGCCCGGTTCGTAAGCCATCAGCTTCGTCGACTCGCTGCCTTTGTAGGCAATGATCTGACCTTTGGAGAAAGCGAGCGATACGCCGGTATTCGCGCTTGCCGTTCCGCCGCTGCTGTAGACGTACGGCAGGTTGAACCAGTCGGTGCTGCCTGCGCCGTCCAGCTTCATGACGTCCGCGGTCAGCGTTACGATGCCTTTGACCGTTCCCTTCGGGAACGATTGGGACAGCGAAGTTACGCCGCTGTTGCTCGAACGCGTCAGCTTCATGCTCTTGCCTGCGCGATCCGGCAATTCGACGGCTCCAACCGTGCCTCCGTTGGCTCTGATCTGCCACGGCGCGGCCGGGGCAGCGCCAGGCTGCAGATCGTCAAAATCGCTTCCATGAATAAGACGGGCTTCCGTACCGGCCAGATACAGGTCCGGAGCCTGGCTCCGTTCGCCGGAACCGACCCGGATACCGGAAGCGTTGGCCGGGCGGAAGCCGGCTTTCTCGGCCGACAGCGTATAGCCTTCGCCCGCTGCCACGGCCGGGAACGTGTAACTTCCGTCCGCGCCGCTGACCGTTTCCGCGACTTTTTGATCGCCAAGCGACAGCACGACGGTCACGTCTGCGGCGGCGGCTTGATTGTCGTCGTACACTTTGCCGGAGAGCGAACCTCCCGCGGCGTTGGAGACGAGCGCGAGATCGGTAGTCACGACGTTGCCCGCACGAACGGTAAACGTCGCGCTTTCCGCCTGCGCGTACCCGCTTTTGGCGGCCCGAAGTTTGAGGGTCCGTCCGACCGGCACGCTGCGAATGACGTAACGGCCGAGGTCGTTGGTGATGGCAGGCGTTCCGCCTGCCGCATCGGCTACGGCGGCGCCGGCGACCGCTTTGCCGGCTGCGTCGGTCACGCGGCCGACCAATGTGGCCGTCGTGGTCGAATCGTCGTAGAATTCGAACGCGCCCGGATCGGCTTGGCCGTTATACAGCAGGCGTCCCGCGAAGTCCCGCGCCGGCGTTGCTTGACTGCCGACAATCGTCAGGCCGCGTTCGATCAGCGGGGATTCCGCTTTGAGTTGGTAGCCGCCCAGCGTATTCAGGGCGGGGCCCTGCGCCTGCGAGCCCGTGCCGCCCGTTCCCGGGTTGGTCAGCATCGGATCGCCGAGCCGCGGATTCGCGTCGCTGGCCGGAGCGCCGAACGCGCCGTCCGGCGAATAATAACTGTTCGTATCGTAGGTAATCGTCGGGCTTTCTGTCAGTGCCCGAACCGGCCGCGTCGTATACAGGATATTGTTGCGCAGCCGGTAGGTCGATTTGAGCGAGCTGCCGTATCCGTAGACCATGTAGCCGCTCACTTCGTTGTAGATCGTATTGTTGTACACGTCCGCGACCGCTTTGGCGTCGGAGTGCAGATAGATCGGATATCGCTTGTTGTTCTCCAGCACATTGTAACGAATCACGGTGTCCCCAAACACGAATTGGCAGATCAGGATGCCGTCTCCGTTACCGTGCATGTAGTTGTACTGGATCAAAATGTTTGTCGTGCCTTTGTCGGGATCGATGCCGTTGGAATCGGCTCCGCCCGCTTTTTGCTCGGTGTTCATGACTTCGTTGTACTGGATCGTAATGTCGTCGGCGTAATACGCTTCGATGCCCGAAGTACCCGCTTTGTCGACCACATTGCGTTCCACCAGACCCCCCCGGATTCCGGTCAGATACATGCCGTTGCAGCCGTACGGAGTACCCTGCTGCGTAATGAAGTTGTTGCGAATAACGATGCCGCTGTGCGGTGTGAAGTTCGGATCCTGCGCGTCCTTGCGGGTTCCCCAACCCGTCGGGACGATCTGGCTTCCGTCGCTTCCGTTACCGGCATACTGCTTGAAAATAATGCCGCCGAACGACGTGTTCTTCACCGTCGAATCTTCGATGACGACGTCCTGGAACACGGTAGCGCGTACCGGAGCCTGAAGATTCGCCACGCTCGTATCGAAGACGATGCCGCCCGTCTTCTTGGAGCCGTCCCAGCCGGTCTTGAACCGGATGCCCGGCTTCGGATTGGTCGGGATGCTGCCGCCGATCCAGGCGATCTCGCCGGACACGTCGTGCACGTCGACCGCTTTGATGCGGAAATATTGCAGTGTGCCCGCATCCTGTCCCGTAATATGGATGCCGCGGTAATCGCCCAGCGACGCGCCGGGAACAGTCGACGGCGGCGTCTGGTTGGACACGTCCAGGTTGCGGATCTCCCAATGCTGCTGATTGCTCAGCAGGACCGCGTCCGCATGTTTGCCGTTGGCGCGAATCTTCGGCTTGTCGCCGCTGCCGTACCGGTCGATAACGATCGGGCGTCCGGCCGTGCCGGAACCTTTGGGCGCGAGCGTCTGGTTGTCCCACGCCGCTCCCGATTTCAGCAGGATCCGGTCGCCCGGTTTGAATGTCTGGGCGTTCGCTTTGGCCAGAGACTTCCACGGCTTCTGCTGCTGCACGCCCGCGTTCTGGTCGCTGCCCGTCTGGCTGTCGATGTAATAATCCGTTCCCGTCCCTACGGCCGCCGCTCCCTGTACCGGCTGCGTGCCGGTTCCGGTCTGGGCTTGTCCCGCTGCCGGAAAAGCGCCAAGCAGCATAATTGCAGCAAGCACACCGGATAACCAGGATTTTCCTTTGCGAACTTGAATAGAGCTCATAACTAACCTCCCGTCGTTTTTTGTGAAAGCGCCAGGCCTCTATCGCCCGGCGCCTTCGGTATTCTTTTTCAAAAAAAGGATTGACCCGTATGTTGGCCAATCCTTTTCGTTTTATTTGCCGGCTTCCGCCGCGTACTGACCTGCGACTTTCAACAATTCTTCATAAGCCTGCTCCGGCGTCGACTGCTTGAACTGGACTTTCTCCACGACCGTTTTGTAGTCGTTTTTGAAGCTGCCCCAGCCTTTTGGATCGTTGATGAACGGCTGCGCGTCCGGCGTCACCGTCTCCAGGAACGCAAGCGACACTTTGTCCGCTTCGCTGAACTTCGGCGTGAGCGATTCGACGACCTTTTTGTTGACCGGCGTTCCGCGGGTCAGACCGAGCGTCTCGCCGGCCTGCGGATCGTTCAGCAGCCAATCGATGACTTTGAGCGATTCTTCCTGATGTTTGGACTGCGCATTCGCGCTCCAGAACATGCTCGGCTTCAGCCAGCCGCCGGATTCGGTTCCCTTCGGCATCGAAGCGAATTCGAACGCGCCCGGCTTCAGGGCGTCGATCGGGCCGACCTGATTGGAGAACAGGTGGCGCGCTACGGCAGTCCCGTTCACGACGCTGTCGAGTTGGGGATCAAGCTCTTTGTCCGTCGCGCTGATATCCGCCGGAGTCAGGATGCCTTTGTCCCGAAGTTCGCTCATTTTGGTCATGTATCCGACCCATGTGTCTTTGTCGATGGACAGTTCGTTCTGGTCGTTGAAAATGTACCCTTTGCCCATGCTGTACTGGTAGGACGTGTAATCGACCAGATCGGCGCTTTGGTCCACGAACACGTACTTGTCGCTGCCGAGCTTCGCTTTGGCTTCTTCGCCGAACTTGAAATAGTCGTCCCATGTCCATCCGAAAGACGGCGGGGTCAATCCCAGCTTGTCGACGACGCTTTTGTCGTAGACCATGCCCAGCGCGGCGACGCCGCTCGGAATGGCGTACTGCACGTCTTTGATCTTGCCGCTGTCCACCGTACCGGCTTCCATATCGGAGACGTTGATGCTCTTCAGGTCGCCGAGCAGATCCCGGCCCGCGTAGTCGTTGACGTAAGCCGCATCCATCTGAATGATGTCCGGCGCGTTATTGGCGGAGAACTGGACCGCAAGCTTATCGAAATAGCCGTCCCAGCCGGAAAACTGGCTCTGGAACTTCACGTTCGGATGCAGCGCCGTGTACTGCTCCAGAGCTTTGATCGTGGCATCGTGCCGGCTCTGCGAACCCCACCAGGCTACGGTCAACGTGATCGCGTCCGCGTCCCCTTTTTTGGCTTGCGTACTGCCCGAAGTTTGCGCTTCCCCTCCGCCGCTGCTGCAGGCGGATACCAAAAGCATCGACATTAAAGCGGTTACAAAAACGGATTTCTTCTTGATCTTTTTCATGTTGAGACCCCCTTATTCTTGAAGCCAGTAATTAGGACTTGGCTTCATAGTAGCACCCGGCCCGCCTGCCGAGTAGAAGGGTAATGAACAACAATCTTTCATTATCTAATGATTATCTAATCATTAGATAACGAAAGATTAACGCTTGATCATATCGCTCGGACTGACACCGCAATACTTTTTGAAAAGAGTGCTAAAATAGGGAACATTCTGGTAGCCAACCATCTCCGACACCTCGTAAATCAAATGGTTCCCGTCTTTGAGCAGCGTTTTCGCTTTTTCGATACGAACGCGAATAACGTAATTGGTCAGCGTTTCGCCGGTCACTTTTTTGAATAGTTGATTCAGATAATTTTTGGAAATATATAACTGAGAAGCCATCTTGTCCAGCGTGATGTCTTCCGCGTAATGCTCGTGGATATATTCGATCATGAACTGGACCGCTTTGCGGTGCTTTTCCTGAATAAGCGGCTTGTCCGCCTTTTTCAGCGCCTTGATCTGGGCCAGCAGCCACGCTTCGATACGCGAACGGTCGGCGACCCCGTCCAGTTCACGCAGGGCGAGCACTTCTTCCCCACTTTTGTCCGACGACGCTCCGGTAATCACCATGGAGTTGTGCAGCAGCGTCCACAGTTCGGCCGCGGCTGACTGGTCTCCGGCGAGATCGCTCGGTCCTTCCGGCTGCCGGCGATCCAGGAACAAGCGGATCAACTTCGACGCTTCGTCGTCATCGCCCGCTTCGAGCGCCCGCTTCATCGCCTGCGAATAATCGCTGAGCGAAAATTCGTCCCCGCTTGCCGGCCCCACGTCGGCCGAGACGGCGCCGGAAGCTTCTTCGCGCACGAAAAACTCCTGACTCTCCAGCAGTTTCTGCATCGCTTCGTCCGCGGAAGCTTTAATCCCTTCGCGGCTGCTTACCGCTTCGCCGCAGGCATACCGGATTTGGATTCGGAGAAATTCGTTCAACCGGTTGGCGATCAGGACGCCCAACTCTTCCGCTTGGGCGGACAGCCCGGACCGGCCCTGGCTGTCGCCCGCCGGAAGCAGCAGCGCCGAGCGGTTGCCGAACACCCAAGAGAAGCTCGCTTCCGGCCATTCTTCCGCCAGCACTTCCCCCACGATGTTCGATACCGCGAACTTGAACAGATTCCAGTCCGCCAGCGAAATCCGGCTGATACGCCCGCTCCAGAGCACTTCGATCACCATGACGGCATACCCGCCCTGCTCGCCCGGGAAAGGCAGGCTTTCGCGGCTTTGATCCGGCTCCCAGCCGTTCAATACGGAAGCCAGCCACTGCGTTTTTTTGGCGTTTTCGCTCGGATTCGCCGACGCGTCACGGGTGCTTTGGAACCGTTTGAGATACGTTTCTTCCAGCTTCTCGATCGTCGAGGACAAGACGTCGCGAATTTGATCGACCGTAATCGGCTTGCTCAAATAATCGTCGACGCCGAGCCGAATAGCCGTTCGCGCGTATTCGAAATCGTTGTAGCCGCTCAGCACGATAAAACGGCCGGCGAAGTTCCGGCGCTTGAGCTCTTCGATCATCTGCATGCCGTTCATGAACGGCATGTAGATGTCGGTCAGAACGATGTCCGGGTTGACTTCTTCGATCAGCCTCAGGCCGGCTTCCCCGTCGATCGCTTCCCCGGCGAATTCGGCGTCCAATTCTTCCCACGGGATCACTTTGCGCAGTCCTCTTACCACCTGAAAATCATCATCGACGATTACTATTTTCCACATCTTCGCTGCCTCCCTTGTCTGTTTGATCGAAGGTGTTCGTCGGCAGCAGCGGCAGCGTCAGAAGGGCTTCCGTACCGCCTTCCGGGGAAGCGTTCAGCGTGAACCCGAACGCTTCCCCGAACAGCGCTTCGATGCGCTCGCGCACATTGCGCAGCCCGTAACCGCCTTTGGCGCTGCGCTGCTGCTGCCAACCTGCCGCAAGGCCGCTTCCGTCGTCTTTTATCGTGATCTTCAGCCGATTTTCCCGAATCTCGGCGCGAATCACGAGCAGGGCTTCTTGCCGTCCGTGAAACCCGTGGATAAACGCGTTCTCGATAAACGGCTGCAAAAGGATCTTGGGCACGTACAGTCCGGTCGCGGCTTCCTCGATCTCGAATCGGTACCGCAGCCGTTCTTCCCAGCGGATCTGCTGAAACGCCAAATAGCTTTCGATATGCGCCAGTTCTTCCGAGAGCGTGACCAGGCTGTCGCTGTTGGACAGGGCAAGCCGGAAAAACTGGGCCAGATGCGACAGCATCCGGCTGATCCGCGGCTGATCCGCTTCGATCGCCATCCAGTTGACCTGATCGAGCGAATTGTACAAAAAATGCGGGTTGATCATCATTTGTAGCGTTTTCATCTCTGAAGCCCTGCGTTTTTTGTGCTGTTCGTCCAGTCGGCCATACAGCTGCTCGATCCTCAGCGTCAGGTCTTCGTATCCCTGGAACAGTTCGCCGAACTCGTTGCGGTAATCCTGGGGCAGCGCCGTTTTGTGGGTCAGGGAAAAAGCGCTCATGGCCCTAAGCAGCAGGCTCACCGGTTTGATGAACTGGCGCGACAGGAAGACGGTCAGCAGCAGCAGCAGCACGATCGTAATAAGGCCCATCGTCAGAATGACCTGGGTCTGCTTCAGGTTGGCGGCCGTAATCTGCTTCCAGGACGTAATCTCGACAAGCGACCACTTCGAGTCGGGCGAAGAAGACCAGACGACAAACTCGTCCCCGGCCCGCTTCGCCCCGGCTTCCTGCGACATCAACTGATTCTTGATCTCCTGTTCGCTGCGGATAAAAAAGTCGTCGCTGCCGGAATGGGTAATCAGCCGGCCGGTCTCGTCGAACAACGCCAGGCTGGACCGCTGGTCTTCGGTCGTGATCAGAGATTGGAACACCGGCGCGCTGACGTTGAATACGATAACGGCGGAAGCGCGGTTGAATTGGTTGTAGACACGTCGCGCGAAACCGATCACGGGCTGCTCGCCGTCGTTGGTCCGGATCGAACGCTCGCCCAACCATACGTCATCGGATTGGCGAAGTTCGTCGTACCACTCTTCCTGTTCGAGCTGCTCAAGCGAGAGAAACTGCACGTAATCCTGGATGTTGTAAGACGGCTTGAGGTCGGAGTAGACATGGATGGATTGAAGCGCGGACATGCTGAACACGTAATTGTTCAACTGCTGGCGGATTTCGGTCTGGCTGCGCAGCCGTTCGTACGGACTGCCGGTCAGCAGGTCGTCGCGGTCGTCGCTGAAATTCAGCGCGGCCGTATTGGAGCTCTGCTCGATGTCCTGAAGATAGGTATTCAGCTTCTTGTGCAGTTCGACCAACAGTTTCTGCTGATAGTAAGACGTGTTGCTCGCGATCTCCCTTGAACCGTTGACATAGCTGAACAAAACGATGAGACCCACAAAGCCGACCACGATCACGGCAAAACCGAAAAAGAAAACGACGTCTATACGAAACGTCTTGAACGGGTTGACCCGCATGTCCATCCCTCCGTCGTAACGCACAAAGCCGCGATCGCTCGCAGCTCGTTTGTTACGATAAATTGATTTATCCTTTTAGTGCGCCGGCGGATATCCCTTCCACGAAATGCTTCTGCGCCAAAAAGAAAATCAACACGGAAGGCGTAATGGAAAGCAGCGACATAGCCAACATTTGTCCCCATGGAACGGAACCTTGAGAGTCGATAAACAACTTCAGCGCCAGATTGATCGTGTAATTTTCGATGTTATTAATATAGATCATCTGTCCGAAGAAGTCATCCCAATTCCAGAGGAACGCGTAGATCGCTACCGTGACCAGAGCGGGCTTGACGAGCGGGATCATGATGCGCCAGTAGATGCCGAACCACGAACATCCGTCTATTTTGGCCGCTTCATCCAGCTCTCTCGGTACCGATCGCATAAACTGCACCAGCAGGTAGATGAAGAACGGACCGCCGATCCCTCCGGCGAGCAGATGGGGGATGTAGAACGGCAGGTACGTATCGACCCAACCCCATTTGCTGAACATGACGTACTGCGGGACGATCGTCACCTGGGTAGGCAGCATCAGCGTCACGAGCATGATCGAGAACCACAGCTTTCTTAACGGAAAATCGAGTCTCGCGAACGCGAAGGCGACGAGGCTGCAGGAGATGACGCTGGTGAACAGGACGCCGAGCACCAGCTCAAACGTGTTGATATAAAAGTGGGTAAAGCTGAAGTTCGGAACGGACACCCAGCCTTCCGTGAAGTTTTCCCAATGCGGAATTTTGGGGAACAGGTTGGCGGAGCTCATCTCTTCGTTCGTCTTGAGCGACGCGCCTACCCACCAGAAAATCGGGTACATCATGACGAGGCTGGTTACGAGCAGCAGCAGGTGGCTGAGCCCGAGCTTGATTCTTTTGTAGGACGCCATCTTTACTTCCCTCCCTGCGATTCGTAGAAGACCCAATATTTCGAAGTACCGAACAGCACGCCCGCGAATACGCCGATCAGCACGAGCAGAATCCAGGCCAACGCGGACGCATAACCCATATGGAACTTCGTGAACGCTTCTTCATACAAATACATGACGTAGACGAATGTCGATTTGACGGGGCCGCCTCCGGTAATAACGAACGACTGCGTGAACATCTGGAACGTGTTGATCATCGTCTGGATCGCGTTGAACAAAATGATCGGCGACAGCATCGGCAGCGTGATCGAGAAAAACTGCCGGACTTTGCTTGCGCCGTCCACGGACGAAGCTTCGTACAAGTCCGTCGGGACCTGCTTCAACCCGGCGAGGAAGATGATCATCGAAGAACCGAACTGCCAGACCATCAGCAGGACCAGCGTACCCAGCGCATAGTTCGGGTCCGCGATCCACGACGGTCCCTTGATGCCGAAAATGCCGAGAAAATCGTTGATGAAGCCGTTGCGGCTGAAAATGTTTTTCCACAGGATCGAGACCGCGATGCTCGTGCCGATCAGGGAAGGCAGATAGACCATCGTGCGGTAAAAGGAAATGCCCTTGATCTTGCGGTTCAGCAGCATCGCGACTGCCAGGGCGAACATCAGCCGCAGCGGCACGGTCACGAGTACGAACAGGACCGTGATCCGAAGCGAAGAAGCAAATACTTCGTCGTTCGTGAAAATGTTTTTGTAGTTCTCCACGCCGACCCAATTCGGCTTGGTGAGCAGCGAGTAATCCGTAAACGAGTAGTACAAAGACATGAACATCGGACCCAGCGTCAGCATGAAAAAGCCGATCAGCCAGGGCGACAGAAACAGATAACCGGCAAGCGGAGACTCCCAACGTCCTCTAAGCGCTTTCACTTTCGCCTTTTTTGCGGTAGGCCGTTCGGAGCCCGGCCTCGAAGCTGTATTGTGCATCGTTTTGCTCCCCCTCTTCGTCAAGATCCTGAACTTTTCTTTCATTGTAAGCGGCTTCCGGAACAGATTGAAGGAGAGTAACGAATGCTTTTCTTTCACTATCGATCAATTCTATTGAACCGATTTCGGGAATGCCGACTGCATTCCGCATGCCAAAAAGCCGACCCGGATTCGGGTCGGCTTTCTCGGAAACGATTCGGTACAAAAGCGGATTCAAGCGTTCGTTTGCATGTAGCGGTCAAGCGCTGCCCGTACCGCGCCGGGACCTTCGAGCAGCTCGTAGAACATGCCTTCGATCTTGTGCCCCACTCCCAATTCGTACAGATCGACGCCGAAGATCTGCGTGTCTTCCAGAATGGCGCGCACATTCGAAGTCGTATCGCCGAGCTTGGTGCACGCCAGCCGCTTCTGCAGCGTACCCAGCATCGGGTCCGGGCTCGGCACGAACGTGCGGCCGTTGTCGTCGACGCCGAGCAGGTACCGGCACCAGAGCGCGAGCGCGAGCGGAATCGCCGTGAGCGACGCCGGATCAAGATCGTCCCTGCGGCCGTACGCTTTGAGCGTCTCGCCGAAACGGATACCGACTTTTTGCGACGTGTCGGTCGCGATACGCTGCGGCGTGTCCGGGATGAACGGATTGGTGAACCGTTCGTCCAGCACTTCCCGCACGAATAGCTGCGGGTCGAGAATGCCGGGATCGACGACGACGGGCAGTCCTTCCGCGACCCCGATCGTTTCCGCAAGTTTGCGCAGCGAGGCGTCGCGCATCTCTTCGGCGATCGACGTATAGCCGAGCAGGCAGCCGGACACGGCAAGCGCCGTATGCAGCGGGTTCAGGCAGGTCGTCACTTTCATCGTCTCCACTTTGTTCACCGTGGCGCGATCGGTAAAGATTACGCCCGCTTCTTCAAGCGGAGGACGGCCGTTCGGGAAGCGGTCTTCGATCACGAGATATTCGCTGATCTCCGCATTCACGAACGGAGCCCGATGCGAGTTGTTGGAGACGGCGATCTCCATGCCTTCGATGCCCCGCTTCTCCAGTGCCGCCCGGACTTTCTCCGACGGGCTCGGAGTGATCTTGTCGATCATCGACAGCGGAAAAGCCGTCTTGGCATCATCGCGCAGATAAGCGACGAACCCTTTGTCCGTGAAGCCGCGCCGCTCCCATTCTTCGGCGATCGTGACCAGCGCGTTCTTCAACAGATCGCCGTTGCGGGAACAGTTGTCCATGCTGACAAAAGCGATCGGGTACCGCCCTTTCAAATAGCGGCGGTAAGCAAGCGAAGCCGCCAGGCTCATCGTATGCCGCGGCTGTTCGGGACCGTTCTCCATATCGGCACGGACCAGATCCACGAAGTCCCCGCCCGGACCGGTCAGCGCATAGCCTTTTTCCGTAATCGTGAAGCTGGCCATCCGCAGGCTCGGATTTTCGAACATGGCGATCAGGCGCAGACGCTCGTTCGCGCGGCCTTTGCCGATCACGATCGTATCGACGAGGCTCGCGACCACGTTCATCTTGAAGTCGCCCTGGGCGTTCATGAGCACCGCGAGCGTCAGATTGTCGTCGGGCCCGTACGTCGGGCCGGACGATCCGGCATCGGACGATTTCACGGCCACGATGCCCGTGTCGGCCCGGCCGCTGTCCAGCAGCCGCTGATGCGCGTTCGCCACGAAGCCGCGGAAGATGTTGCCCGCTCCGAAATGGACCCACTCCGGGCGCTTCGCCGTATTCGCCGCGACCTGCCGAAGATCGAACTTGGGCAGGTCCACTCCCGCGGCCTGCCACTGCGCCCGCTCGGCCAGGCCGTCCACTGTTAACCGAACCATTCAAGCTCCCCCCTTCGCGTTGTCGAGACTGTCCCACACTCCGAGCAGGTACATGATGCCCAGTGCCCGGTCGTACAGGCCATAACCGGGACGGCAGTCTTTCTCTTCGCCCCACAGATGCCGTCCGTGATCGGGACGCACGTAGCCCTGGAAGTTCGTCTCGTGGTAAGCCCTGACTACTTCGGCCACGTCGACGCTGCCGTCTTGTCCCCGATGCGACACTTCGATGAAGTCGCCGTTGTCGAACACTTTGACGTTGCGGATATGCGCGAAATGGATCCGGTCATGGAACTCGCGGATCATGGCCGGCAGGTCGTTGCGGAGATCGGTGCCGAGCGAGCCGGTACAAAAAGTCAGGCCGTTATACGGGCTGTCGACGAAGTCCAGCAGCCGGCGGATACTCTCCCGATTGCGCACGATACGCGGCAGGCCGAAGATCGGCCAGGCCGGATCGTCGGGATGAATCGCCATTTTGACGTCCACTTCTTCGCAGACCGGGATGACCCGTTCCAGAAAATACCGCAAATTGTCGCCCAGTTTCTCGTCCGTCACGTCGGCGTAAGCCGCGAACAATTCGTCGAGCCTGGCCAGGCGCTCCGGTTCCCAGCCCGGCATCGTAAACTCCCCCGCGCCTGCCAAAATGCGATCTACCATGTCCCGCGGATTGTCGGTAATGGCCGCTTTCTCGTAAAAGAGCGCGTTCGAGCCGTCCGGCAGTTCCCGGTACAATTCCGTGCGCGTCCAGTCGAACACAGGCATAAAATTGTAGCAGATGACTTTGACGCCTACCGTGGACAATTTGCGGATCGTGTCGATGTATTTGTCGATGTACTTGTCGCGCGTAGGCAGGCCGATCTTGATATCGTCGTGAATGTTAACGCTTTCGACGACGGCCGGACTGAATCCTTTGGCCGTGATCCGGTCGGCTTCTTCCCGAATCCGTTCCATTTCCCATTCTTCGCCGGCCACCTTGTCGTGCAGCGACCAGACGATGCCCATGACGCCCGGAATTTGCCGAACGTGATCGAGCGTGACGTTGTCGTTCCCTTCTCCGTACCATCTCCAAGTCATTTTCATTGGCGAAGCCTCCCTTTGCGTGGACCGCTCTGTCGATCTTTCTTCGTTGACGACGGTTTTTCCTGCTTTTATCGTAACTTTGCGCCGAACGTTCGTATAGACGGGAATCGAACACGTTTCTTTTAAAATGGCACACGAAAACAAGGCGGCGAAAAATCGGCCGCCCTGTTTGTTCCCGCCTCATTCTAAGCTTCCGCCTGCGGACCGTTCGAAGATCCGCCGGGCCGCGCCCGGGACGGAAATTCGCCCAACTCGACCGTGAACGCGATCGTCGTCCCGCCGTTCGGCGAAGGTTCGATCCCGATCTGCCCGTTCATCCGCTCCACCAGCTTTTTCGAAATCGCCAGACCCAATCCCGTGCCTTCCGCGCCGCGGCTGAGTCCCCCGTCGACCTGATAGAACGGTTGGAACACTTTGCGCCAATGCGCCCGGGGAATGCCGGCCCCGGAATCCGCGATCCGGAATCGGAGCCGGCTGCGGCCTTCTTCGCTGCCCGGCAGCAGGGACACCTCGATCGAGATGCTGCCCCGCTGCGTAAATTTGATCGCGTTGCCGAGCAGGTTGAACAGAATCTGCCGGATCGGATGCGGATCGCCCAGCAGCGTCTCGGGCACGTCGTCTTCGATGTTCACGTCGAGCGCGAGATCTTTGCCGAGCCGCGCCGCCTGCAGCAGGTCGGCCACTTCGGCGACGCAGTCCCGAATGTGCACCGGTTCTTCCGGGGACGATTCCCGGACCGACCCGATTTTGGAAAAGTCCAAAATGTCGTTGACGATTTGCAGCAGGGACGAGCCGCTTTTGCGAATGATTTCCACGTAGGCGGCCTGATCCCCGTCGAGTGTCGTCTCCGCGAGCAAGTCGGCCATGCCGAGCACGCCGTTCATCGGCGTACGAATCTCATGGTTCATCGTGGCGATGAACTCGTCTTTGGCCCGGTTGGCGCGTTCGGCGGCTTCTTTGTCGATCAGCAGCTGCTTGTGCTCCAGCAGCAGCTTTTCCTGCAGCGCCATCGAAGGATGGATGACCCGCTCGGAATTCGGGTTCCGGTACAGCCCCGAGACGATAAATTCCCGATCCGTCATCAAATATTCGTGCGAGCGCATCAGCGACGTTTGCAGGGAAGCGGAAATGGCTTTGGCGTCGTACGCGCAGACCGAGATCAGGTTCTGCTCCTTGACGCTGCAATCGGCCATCACTTCGAATTCTTCCAGCTTCGCTTCGATATGCGGCTGCGGCTTCCACTGGATATGCGCCCAGGTCCGAATCGAGATCTCCTCTTCCAAAAACGGCCGCATGATCGATTCGAAATGCTTGCGCGTCAAGCACCCTTGAAACTCGCCGTGCTTTTGGTAAAAATCGAAGTTGTCGACGAAATGGACATGTTCGAGCCGTTCGTCGATCCACGATTCCGCCAGCTTGCGCTCGATCGCTTTTTTGCAATAATCGTTTTCTATGATCAATATTCGATGCCCTTGATTCAAGCAGGTCAGCGCATAAGCGGCCGCACTGTCGATATAATGGCGCAAATCTTCGTACAAATACAAAACGTGGCTGCCGCTGATCGTGCGCGTCAAAGAACGTAACGGATTATCGAACTCAATCACTTGAATACGCCCCCCCATGCCGGTTCCCGACGTTCGCCGGCTGTTTGGGGCAAGTATACCATGTAAATCCGTAAGCATAGATGAAATTATGGTAATATTTAATGTTTTGATAAAAATTAAGGAAAACACCTACCGACGCTCGAACGCCGCCAATCCCGCCCGCACTTCGTCCGTCGATTTGGCTTCCATCAGCTTGGCGCGCAGCTCGTTCGCTCCGCGGAATCCGCGCACGTAAATTTTGAAAAAGCGCGGCAGCGCCTTGAACGGACGCGGCTCAAGCGTTGCCGAATAATGGTCGTGCAGGTCCAGATGCAGCCGCAGCAGGTCAAGCAGTTCCGGGCTGCCGTGCTCCGCCGCTTCACGTTCGAACGCGAACGGATTGTGGAAAATGCCGCGCCCGATCATGATGCCGTCCACGCCGTACCGCTCCGCGAGCTCCAGCCCTTTTTGCCGGTCCGGAATATCGCCGTTGATCGTCAGCAGCGTCTGCGGCGCGATCTCGTCGCGCAGCTGCTTGATCTCGGGAATGAGCTCCCAGTGCGCGTCGACTTTGCTCATCTCGTCGCGGGTGCGCAGATGGATCGACAGATTCGCGATGTCCTGCCGCAAAATATGCGTCAGCCAGCCGCGCCATTCATCCAGCGAACTGAAGCCGAGGCGCGTCTTCACGCTGACCGGCAGACCGCCGGCTTTGGATGCCTGCACGATCTCCGCCGCAAGTTCCGGACGGCAGATCAGGCCGCTGCCTTTGCCGTTCTCCGCCACGTTCGGTACGGGGCAGCCCATGTTGAGGTCGATGCCCCTGAAGCCGTCTTCCGCCATGCCGAGACTCATCTGCCGGAAATATTCCGGCTTGTCTCCCCAAATATGGGCGACGATCGGCTGCTCGTCCGCCGTGAACGCCAAGCGGCCGCGTACGCTGTGGCGCCCGGCCGGATGGCAGTAACTTTCCGTATTCGCAAACTCCGTGAAGAACACGTCCGGCTTGGCCGCCGCGCTCACCACATGGCGGAACACGACGTCCGTGACGTCTTCCATCGGAGCCAATATGAAAAAGGGTCTGGGCAGATCCTGCCAGAAATTCATCGTCATTTGAAAAACCTCTCTGTCGTATGATCGTTAACTCTACTATCCTAAACGCATTGCCGTTCAAATGCCAAGTCCCAAAGCGCGATTCGGCACAAAAAACAAAAAACGGCCTCCAAATCAAACCGCTGCTTGATGAATACGGTTCGTTATACAGCCGGGGCTTGCCGCAGCGTCAAAAAGCAAAAAAGATGCCGGATTCTGCCGATCGCGGCGTATTAAAACCGTATCTGCCAGGATGCAAAAGCAGCCCGGCTCTCCCTTGGGAGAGCCGGGCTGCTTGGCACGTTCGAACCTGCCCTCCGGAGAGCGGGTCCACCGTTAAATCCGGCGGCTCGCGCCGATGCGCGGATTATTTCGCCGTCTCTTTTTGCACCAGAACCGTCACCGCTTCGACCTGGCTCGTCTGCGGGAACATGTCCACGGGCTGAACGGATTGGATCTCGTAGCCGCCGTCGAGCAGCACTTTGCAGTCTTTGGCGAGCGTGGACGGGTTGCACGAGACGTAGACGAATTTCTTCGGCTTCGCGCGCAGGATCGTCTCCAGGAACTTGCGGTCGAGGCCCGTGCGCGGCGGATCGGCGACGATCACGTCGGGTCTCAGGCCGTCCTTCGCCCAGCGCGGCAGCAGCTCTTCGGCTTCGCCTTCGAAGAAGGTCGCGTTATCGCGGCCGTTCTGCTCGGCGTTGCGCGTCGCGTCGGCGACCGCTTCCGGGATGATCTCAATGCCGCGCACTTCGGCGGCGTAAGGCGCCAGCCACAGGCCGATCGTGCCGGTGCCGCAGTAGGCGTCGACGACGGTCTCTTTGCCGGTGAGCGCGGCCGCGGCGCGGACGGTCTCGTACAGCTTGATCGTCTGCTCTGGGTTCAGCTGGAAGAACGCGCGCGGCGACAGCGTGAAGTTCAGGTCGCCGAGCGAATCGCTCATCGCTTCGCTGCCCCACAGGCTGATCGTGCGCTCGCCGAAGATCAGCGGAGTCTTGAGCGGGTTCACGTTGATCGACAACCCGCTCATTTCCGGCAGTTCGAGGCGCAGACGCTCGATCAGCTCTTCCTGACGCGGCAGATCGGCCGTCTCGGTGACGAGCGTGACCTGGATCTCGCCGGACTGGAAGCCGCTGCGCACGACGATGGTACGGACGCCTTTGCGCGTGCCGCTGTCTTTGATGTCGCTGCGCCCGCCGCGGCTGTCGCCTTTGGACAGCGGGATGTTCAGCTCGCCGAGCACGGCCTTGACGCGGTCGATCGCGCGGTTGACCTGCGGATGCTGGATCGGGCAGCCGCTGATATCGACGATCTCGTGGCTGCCGATCTCGTACAGGCCGGCCACGATCTCGCTCTTGGAGCCTTTGACGTCGCGGCGCTCGACCTGAAGCTGCGCTTTGTTCCGGTAATCCCACGGATGGTCCATACCGAGCGTCGGCTTGATCTTGAGATCGCTCAGGTTCGCGTAGCGGCTGAACGCTTCGCGCACGATCTCAAGCTTGGCGCGGAGCTGGCCTTCGTACGAGATATGCTGGATCTGGCAGCCGCCGCAGATGCCGAATACGGGACAAGGCGGTTCCACGCGGTCGGGCGATCTTTTCTCCACTTCGACCAGCTTCGCCTTGAGGAACTTCTCGTGCGTCTCCAGCACTTCCGCCTTGACGACTTCGTTTGTGATCGCGCCGTCGATAAAGACCGCTTTGCGGCGGAAATAGCCGACGCCTTCGCCGTTGATGCCGATCCGCTTGATCGTCACGACGATCACGTCGCCGAGCTTGACCTGCTCGGCATCGGCCGGGGACGCCGCCGGTCTGGCCGCCGCGCCGCCTGCGCCCGCGTAAGGCTTCTTGCCCGGCGCCGCGGCCGCGCTGTGCGGACGCGCCGGCTTGGGCAGCCCTTGCGCGCCCGTGTCGGCCGAAGCCTGCACCTGGCTGCGCGCGGCCGCCGTGCGGGCCGCTTTGACCTTGCCGCCGGCATACGGCTGGCCCGACGTCGGGCCTCTGCCCTTGTCGCCCGCGTACGGCTTGCCGGACGTGCTGCCCGTCACCGGCGCGCCGGCGACGCGCTCGCTCTGGCGCTTCTCGTAGCGCTCGGCGGGCGTGAGGCGCTCACCCGCGTCCGCGGGCTTCGCCGAACGAGGTCCTGCCGGGCGGCTGCCGCCCGCGGAAGGACCGCGTGCGCCGCGAGCTCCGCCTGCCGCAGCGGACAACCGCCGCTGCGCGCCGGACGCGGCCGGGCGATCGCCCGGCGCCTGCGCCGGACGGCTGCCCGCGGAAGCGGAATCGCTTGCGCCGCCTGCCGGTTTGGCGCTGCGTTTGGGTGCGGCCGGCTTTTTGCCGGAGCCCCTGTTTTTTTTCTTTTCTTCTTTGGCCGTCAGCAGCTTGCGCTCTTTGCGGCTCGGTGTCGTCGACTTGTCTTTGTGTTCGCTCATTATATTTAACTCTCCATTATATTAAAATTGGATACCGCTCGTCTCGCCTGTCCAACGTCCGTCCGCATTGTTTCCGTGTTCACTATACCATTTTACAGCAGAAAAAGAACCTGTTTCCGCCGTCCGCGCGCCGCTGCCCTTATTCGTATCGGCCCGCCGCGAACAGCAGAAACGCCAGCCGTTCCCATTCGACGTCCGCCCGGCGCGGGACCGAGGCTCCCGGCATCCGGCCGTTTTGCTCGTCCCGCTCATGCACGCCGTCTTCCACCCAGGAAGCGATGCCGAGCAAATAATCTTTTAGCGTGACGTTGGCCCATTCCTCGCCGTTCTCTTCCAGATCTTTCGTCAGGCGATGTACGAATTCGATAAAACCGTCCCGCCCGTCCACTTCTGCCAATTCTTCGTAAATGTTCATTTCCGATCCTCCCTGTCCATTCCACTTTCCCTACTGTACCTTATCGGCCGTCGTCGGGGTATAGGGCGGATCAAAAAAGGTTTTGACAAAAATAAGACAGACCCGGAAAAAGACGGAACGCGCCAAAAAGCCCCTCCGCCATCGGGCGGGGGGCCTGTAGAGCATGCCGCAAAGCGCCAACATTTCGCACCTTCAGCGGAGCGATCGTTACGGAGCTTCGTCGACGTCCGGCCGATACTCCAGCAGGTCGCCGGGCTGGCAGTCGAGCGCGCTGCAGATCGCTTCGAGCGTCGACAGCCGGACCGCTTTGGCTTTGCCGTTTTTGAGAATCGACAGATTGGCCATCGTGATGCCGATCCGTTCGGACAGCTCGGTCACGCTCATCTTGCGCTTGGCCAGCATGACATCGATATTGATGATAATCGCCATAGGTTTCACCTCAGACCGTCCATTCATTTTCTAGCTGGATAGCGATCGCTTCCTGCAGCAGCTGCTGCAGCACCGCCGCGAACACCGCGATCACGAGCGACGCGAAGACGATCACCATGCCGATGACGATGATGCCCGGCGCGTCGTCGCGCTCGGCCATCAGGTAGAACAGCGGCATGCCGAGCGCGAACAGCCCGCCGACGCCCATACCGCTGTACTTGATCCGTTTGAGCGCCTGCACGGCCAGGTCCGAGAACGCGCGCTTATGCTCGATATGGCCGAGCAGCCGGAACGACTCGACCAGCGCCCAATAGAACGGAATCGCCGTCGCGTACAGGTCGATCCAGACCCAGATCCGGATCGAAGGACTCTCCGGGTACAACTCCGCCGCAAAATGCCCGATCCCCGGCACCACGAATACGTAAATAGCCAGAATCGGCAGGCCGATCAGGATGACGGCCGCCTTCAGAAAAAGAGTGATTCCTCGCTGCATAACCTTTCCCTCGCTTATCTGTTGGATTGGATTTGCTTTGAGTTTAGCGTATTATTTATCGTTTTGCAATAAATAATTATCGAATTATACTCTTATCTGCATCTCGTATACGGATTCTTCCGTCAGGTCCGTCAGCGAAATATCGATCTGGATCAGGCAGCAGACGCCGCTCCGGATCTCCAGTCCGTGCTCCCGCACATAAGCGAGCAGACGCCGCAGTCCGTCCATGTACCCGTCAAAAGGATCGCCCGAATAACGGGTGCAGGCATAGCGACCGGCGGCAAACTCGGGCAGCTCGCCTCTTCCGCGGCCGTGTTCGACCAGGGTGAACAGCACGTTCTCCCGCGCCGCGACGTCCCGGTCCGGCGGATCGGAGACGTACTGCCGCTCCAGAAACACACCGCTCCGGTTGCTCGCCAGAAAAGGCAGGCTCTCGTTCAGCTGCTTCTCCATCCGGATGAATCCGTGCAGCACGTCTTCGGGGTCGAGCAGGTTCACCCGGCCGGGCAGCACCATGTATCGGCGCCGCGGCAGCTCGCGCACGATCACGTCGGCGTCCGCATAGTCGGTCCGGAACGCCTGCAGCTGCGACAACCGGCCGTTCAGCGTCCGCGAGATGCGGCGCAGCTCGGCGGCCCGGGCGTCGATCCGGCTCACCGCCCGCTGGAGCAGCTCCACCGACTTCTCCACGTTGCGCCCTTCCATGAACTGCCGGATTTCTTCGATGGAGAAGCCGACGTGGCGCAGTTCCACGACCGTCCCGATCACTTCGCTCTGCATGACGGAATAGTAGCGATAACCGTTATCGGGATCGATCCGGGCGGGACGGAACAAGCCGATCTTGTCGTAATAACGCAGCGTATCGGCCGAAATCCCGCACAGCTTGGCCATTTCGCTGACGGTCAGTTTGCCTGCGTCGATCACGCTCACCTCCTTGGGGACTGCGGATGCAAAAGGATCGGGCCGGCCGAAATTCCGGCTTGACCTTGGAGTCGCTCCAACCTTTATCCTTTTGATATACCTTACAAACGCCATGAAAATCAAGGAGGATTTCCCCCATGTTCACCCAAGCCAAACGCTGGATCGTGCTCGCGATCGTCTCCAGCGCCCTGTTTCTGATCGTGATCGACATGACGGTGCTGTACACGGCACTGCCGACGCTGACCCGCGAGCTGTCCGCCGACGCTTCCGGCAAGCTGTGGATCGTGAACGCCTACCCGCTCGTCATGGCCGGCCTGCTGCCTTCCATGGGCGTGCTCGGCGACCGCCTCGGCCACAAGCGGCTGTTCAACTTCGGTCTGGTCGTGTTCGGACTGGCGTCGCTGATGGCGGCGTTCTCGCCGAGCGTGGCGATGCTGATCGCGGCCCGCGTGCTGCTGGCCGTCGGCGCCGCGATGATGATGCCCGCCACCTTGTCCATTATCCGCCTGACGTTCACCGACGCCAAAGAGCGCTCGCTCGCGATCGGCATCTGGGCGTCCGTCTCGTCGGGCGGCGCGGGTCTCGGCCCGCTCGTCGGCGGCTTCCTGCTGGAGCATTTCTATTGGGGATCGGTCTTTCTGATCAACGTCCCGATCGTGGCGCTGGCACTGGCCGCTTCGATCCGGATTGTGCCCCGCGGCGCCTCGTCGGCCGGCAAACCGTGGGACTTCGCGTCGTCGCTGCTCGTCATGGCCGGCTTGGTCGGCGCCTTGTACGGAGTCAAGGAATTCGCCCGGCCGGACGGTTCGGCGACGATCGCCGCAATCGCCGCGATCGTCGGCGCCTTGTCCCTGATCGGATTCGTCCGCCGGCAGCGGCGCAGCCGCGATCCGCTGATCGACTTCGCGCTGTTTCGCAATATCCGCTTTACCGCCGGGGCGGTGACCGCCCTGATGGCCTCGTTCTCGCTGATCGGCCTCGAATACCTGCTGACGCAGCGCCTGCAGCTCGTGCTCGGCCTGTCGCCGCTGCAGGCGGGACTGTTCATCCTGCCGCTGCCGATCGCCGCCTTTTTCGCCGGCACGCTGCTCGGCGGCGTGCTGCACCGGCTGAACATCGTCAAAGTTCTGCTGCTCTCGCTGCTGACGGCGGGCCTCGGCACCGGCGCTTTCCTGTTCGGCTACGAAGCGTCGCCGGCCGTGCAGATCGCGTGTATGATCGTGATCGGAGCGGGCCTCGGCGCGGCCATGTCGTCGGCGTCCAGCGCGATCATGAACCAGGCGCCGGCGGAACAGGCCGGCATGGCCGCTTCCGTGGAGGAAGTCTCGTTCGAGCTGGGCGGAGCGGTCGGTATCGCGGTGCTGGGCAGCCTGGCGTCCAGCGTGTATACCGGCACGCTTGCGCTGCCGGACAGTCTGCGCGGCCTGGCCGGCGCTTCCGACAGCCTCGACGGAGCGCTGGCCGCCGCGGAGAAGCTGCCGGCCGAAGCTTCGGCGCTGCTGAGAACGCTGGCGATGCAGGCGTTCGATCAGTCGTTCTCGGCCGTACTGGCTGTCGGCGCGGGCCTGCTGCTGCTGACTTCGCTGATTCTGGCTGCGATGCGGCATCGGGCGAGCAAAGCGGCATGACCGCTATGAAGGGCCTGCCTGGCCCGAACCGTGCGGCATGAACGGCCGGCAATAGACCATGCCGAAAAACCTCTTCGAATCGGCGGCGAAGCCTGTGCGGGCTCCGCTGCCGGTCGAAGAGGTTTTCTTTTTCGCGCCGCGGCGTTCGAGCGTGCTGCCGGGGCTCAGTAAGCCGTCCAGCCCGCGTCCGCCGTCAATGTAACGCCGTTGACGAAGCTCGAATCGTCGGAGCCGAGGAACAGCGCCACTTTGGCGATTTCGTCCGCTTCGCCGATCCGCGGATTGAGGCCCATGCCGATCATGGCGCGTTCCATGCCGAATTCGTTCGGCTGGCCCATCGTGGCCGAGATGTTCGTCGCCACGCCGCCCTGGGCGATCGCGTTGCAGCGGATGCCTTTGACCGCGTATTGGAAGCCGACGTTTTTGGTCAGGCCGACGACTGCGTGCTTGGACGCCGTGTAGGCCGCGCCCGCGCGCGAACCGTTCAACCCGCCCGCCGAAGCGACGTTGACGATGACGCCCTGCCCTTTTTCCAGGAAGATCGGCAGTGCTTTGCGGATCGCCCGCATCGGCCCCGTCGTATTGATCGCGAAGACGCGTTCCCACAGCTCGTCGGTCAAATCGCCCGCCGGCGTGAAGCCGTCCATGATGCCCGCGTTGTTGACGAGAATGTCGAGCGTGCCGTATTTTTCCACCGTAAGGTCGACCAGCTGGCCGATATCGTCTTCGGAAGTGACGTTCGTCCGGATCGCAAACGCTTCGCCGCCCGCATCCTTAATCTCCTGCGCGACCGTCTCCGCCGCTTCGAGATTGATGTCCGAGACCGCCACTTTGGCGCCTTCCGCCGCATACAGAATTGCGATGCTGCGTCCCATACCCGATGCCGCGCCCGTTACGATTGCCGTTTTGCCCTGAAGTTTCATCGTGTCGCCTCCTGTTTTGCCGTTCGAGTGTCATTTGAGTATCATTCGAGTGTCGTTCGTCAACAAATGTTCATTAACTGTCTTCGACTTTAGTATAATCAATCATAGACAGCGCCCACAATCGGTAAAAGAAAGCGCTTTTGTGCATTAGTGGACACTCCGGCAAGCAAATGTTCATTAGGCATGTTGGCGAAGATCGACGGCGCAGCCAAGGAGGAACGACGATGATAAACCGTTTCACGGATTCCGCGGGCCGCGAGCCTGTTTCGCAGACCGACCGCCGCGTCCGCAAGTCCAAGCAGGCGCTCAAAGAGACGCTGATCGCCTTGATGCGCGAACGCGAATTCAAAGAGATCTCGATCACCGACCTGGTGCGCGGCGCCGACCTCAACCGGGGTACTTTTTACAAACATTACCGCGATACAGAACAGCTCCTCGCCGAAACGGTCGAAGACGCCATGATCGACCTGATCGCTTCGTTCCGGGAACCGTATCTGCGAGCCGATCCTTTCGTGCTCAAAGAACTGACCGCGCCGGGCATCAAAATTTTCGAACACGTGCATCGGCATGCCGCCTTCTATACGCTGATCGTCGAGTCGCAGGCGCTGCCCGGCTTGGCGGACCGCATCTGCGGCGTCATCAAGGAACTCAGCCTGCACGATCTGGAAGCGAGCGACGACAACCCCCGGATCGACCGCGAGCTGTACGCCGGCTATCAGGCCTACGCGATCTGGGGCATGATTCTCGCATGGATCAAAGGCGGCTACGCCCATTCGCCGGACTATATGGCCGGGCAGCTGCTGGAGTATATCCGCAGCCGGCCGGCCGAAGTCGTATACCGAACCGGCGGCTTCAAAAGCGGCGGGGAGGAAGGGTAGGGCTTGTTTGCGGGGTTTGTTTGCGGGGTTTGTTTGCGGAGCTGGCTTGCGGGGCGAATCGAGCGAATGGAACGGGAGTGAATCGAGCGAATCAAATGCGATGCAAACGGAGCGAATACGGCAAAAAAAACCCCGCGGACGTTCCGGCAGGCCGGAAGGGCGGGGTTTTGGCGCACGGCCGGAAAAGGCGTTTGGACGCGGTCGAGACGGGACTTCCCAAGCTTCCCTGTCAAGGACGACCGTTAACCGCTTTTAGCTGCTTTTTTGCCGGCGCCGGCTCTTCATTCTCGTCTCGGACGGCACGTACGGCGATGCGGTCTCGTCCATGCGCGTCATCCAGACGTATACGAGCAGGCCCAGAATCGGGATCAGCCCGAGCAGCGCCATCGCCTGCGGCAGCGAACGGCGGCGAGAACCGGTGTAGATCGCATAGACGGACAGCAGCGTGAGCAGGCCGAAATCGAGCGTCATCACGTTCACGAAATGCGATGTGCGGAACGCTTCCGCATAGACGCCGAAGTCGCCCGCGAGCAGGCCCCACACCATGACGCCAAGCGTAAGCACGAACAAGATGGCGTGCGTAGTCTGCGATTCCGCGGTGCGGCGCAGCTTTTCGGACAAGCGCAGATCGTGCGAACCGGCGTGCGTCGCCGAAGTGAGGATGTAATACGGCAGCAGCGCGAACACGCCGAGCGCAAACGACACCAGCACGAACGGCCAGGCCGGCACTTTGCGATCGTCATGACGCAGCAGCATGCAGGCGAACGTCAACGGGTACAGGCCGAGCAGCGTAAACATGGCCAGCAGCGAAGGCTCGTCGGGCCGCAGCGTGAGCAGCGTACGCAGCCACGGGTCTTCCCCGCCGCCCGCTCCGGGCGCGAAGAACAGCGCGTACGTGATGAAGGCCAGCCAGACGACGAGCAGCAGCACTCGGGACACGGTGGTCATGGCGGTCACACCTTTCTATAGGAAATGGGCGCACGGTCATTCGTTCGGGAGAGCACGGTCGTTTATTCGGGAAAACAGGGTCATTTATTCGGGAAAAAGGTTCTTTTTGCGAAAAAAAGTTCTTTTGGGCGGCGGTTCTACCCATCATTACCCGTATCCGCTCACCTTGGCAAGCAAGAATGTGTAAAAAGATGGCAGCCCGCAGAAAAATCCGGCAGGCGGCATCAGAAAAGCACCCGCGCAGAGGAGGGAGGCGCGGGTGCTTCTCGTCATGCACGAAACCGTGAATCGGGGGGGAGGTTTCGATGAGGGAACAGCGACGCCGCTCAAATAGACGCCGCGAGGTTGCAACACGATCACTATAACACCACGATCTGAACATTTTCTGTACAAGCCCCCACTTTTGGGTGCATCACAGCTGTGCGGATCAAAAGTGGCGGCCGCGCCAAGCGAATCTTTTATCTATTTAATTCGCGACTTCGTCCGCGGCCCTAGTTCTCTCAAATGCACCGCAATCTTTGAATCTCCCACACTCCGCGACCCCAAACCGTTCAAAAGCACGGCGATCTTGAATCTCCCAAACTCCGTGCCTTTAAATCGTTCAAAAGCACGGCCCAGCCCGTGCCCCCCAACGCCCCGCGCCCAGCGACCCTTCATCTTTTATTTTTTAAGATTCTAATCTCCTTATCTCCATCTCTATTTATATCTCTATTTCTATCTCTATTTCTATCTCTCCATATCTATCTCCATCTCCATATCTCCATCTCCTTATCTCCATCTCCATCTCTCTATCTATCTCCATCTCTCTATCTCCCAATCCCGCCCCAACTAACTGCCCCTAAGCAGCTATTCCCCCGCCTCACCCGCACCCATTCCAATTAACTGCCCAAACGCACTTATTTCGACCGAAAACAGCAAATCAATCCTCTTTCCCACGAATTAAATGCTTTCCTGCACTTATTCCCGAAAAACCAGTCTTTTCGCCCGAATTAACTGTATTTTCGCATCTATTTCCGCCAAGCCCCACTTTATATGCTCTAAATGCACTCCACTTCGGCCCTGATTCCTGATTCCACTCCAAATCCGCTCTAATTCGACTCATCGTCTGCTCTACAACGACCCTACGACCCTACGACCCTAACTAAGTCCGCTATAAATCCGCTTTACTTCGATTTCATATACCCTCTACGCCGGCTCTACATCTGCTCCGCGCAGTCCCCCCCCGCCCTGCCTCCTCTCGCCTCACCGCAAAACCGGCAAACGAACAAAAAAAGAGACCGGGCCGCAGCCCGATCTCTTAAACCCTTTCTCTTTCGGCGTTTTCCACGCTTCTCACGCTTCTCACGCTTCTCAACGCATTTACCGCCTTCTACTGCTTTCTAACGCTTTTCTACCGCTTCATCGAAGCCGCGAGGATCGCGTCATGCGCCCAGTGGGCGCTTGCCACGTCGGTCCACTCGCCGGCGCCCGGCTGCGTCGTCGACGCGTCCAGAGCGATCAGGCGGTTGATCATCATCACCGCTTCGGCGCGGGTGATGGCCTGCTCCGGCTTGAAGCTGCCGTCCGCATAGCCCGTAATCACGCCTGCCGCTTGCAGCTGCGCGGCCGCTTCGGTCGCCCAGTGGCCGGCCGCCAGATCGCGGAAGCCCGCCGCCGCAGCCGACGTGTTCAGCCCGCTTTGCGGCAGCAGCTTCGCCAGTGCCGCAGCCAGTTCGGCGCGGGTGATCGACGCGTTCGGCTTGAACGTGCCGTCGCTGTAGCCCGTCATGATGCCCGAAGCCGCGGCAGGTCCCGCAACGGTCGACGCCCAGCTTCCGTTCTTCACGTCGCTGAACGCGGCTGTGCCGGTCGTCATGCCCGTGATACGGCCGACGATCGCGGCCAGTTCAGCGCGGGTAATGTCCTGCTCCGGCTTGAAGCTGCCGTCTTGGTAACCCAGGATGTACGGCGCCGCGTTCAGCGTGCCGCCCCAGCTGCTGACGTTCACGATCGTGAACGTACTGAAGTGGTTCACCGTCAGTTCAAGGCCCGGCTTGCCGTCTTCGCCTGTTACGACTTTGCCCGGCACCAACTGCTTCGTGCCGTCGCTGTGCTCGATGTAGACGCCCAGCTTTCTTTGCTGCGCCGCGGTGAACGTGCTGCCTGCCGGAAGCGGCAGCGTCAGCGTTACCGGACGGCTTTGCAGATTGGTCTCGATCGTCATCGGACGACCCAGCACCGTAATATTACCGCCGTTCGCTGTCGCGACGATTTCCGGAGTCGCCAGCGCGCGCGCTTGAATCTCGGCGCTCGTCGACGTGCTTTTCACCGGAATGAGGCGGAAGTACAGATCGTCGGTCAGGTTCGTCAGCGACGAAGCCGGCACGGTGATACGTACGTTCGGGTTGAGAATGACCAGCTCGACGCCTTCGGCTGTCAACACTTTGGAAGCCGCGTTCGGCACCGTCAGATCCCACTGCGATACTTCGTCATTCGTGTCCGGCAGCACGATCGCCGCCGTTTTGGAGCCGGACGTTTTGAGCAGGTTGATGATCTCGGCCGCTTTGGCCGGCGTCAACTGCAGCGCGTCCTTGGTCGTGCCGTCGGTGCCCTTAGTGCGGGTGATTGCAAGCGTCGACACGACGGACCCGTTGGTCGTCTTGTCGTTCTGCACGTTGACGTTGATCGTCGTCGTGTTCGACGGCGTCGGTGCCGTCACGATCGGCGTCGACGGTTCGCCGCTGCCTGTCGACGGGGTCGACGGAATCGTCGGTACGGTCGGCGTAGTCGGTTCCGTGACCGGCGGAGTGGTCGGTTCTTCTTTGACCGTTCCCAGGATCGGATACCCGCTAACCGGGTCCATCATCCAAATCTTTTCAAAATCCCAGTCGATGAAGTTAGCCCGTTCTTTCATTTGCGTATCTTCCAAAGGCTTGGCCTGAATCAAATCGTTGGCTTTGCCCGTGTTGGACTTGGTGTTCCAGTAGTTCGACACGGAGGGAACCCCTTCGTTCGAACCGCCGAAAGCGAAAGTTTCCATCCAGCTCGTATCGCCGATCGTTCCGTCCAGTTCGACGGACGTATAGTTGTTTTCGAAAATAGCGGACGCGTTCGTGCTTCCTTCGAATCCGAAAGCTGCTACCGTACCGACAAAACCGCCGAACCGATCTCTATCGGTGTTGGACGTCGTGAACGTATTCGTGTTCATTCGCGTGTAGATCAGCGGGGACACTTTTCCCCAGACGTAGTTGTTTTGAATTTTCGAAGCTCCGTACTCCGAATCGAATGCCGCTCTGCCGATCAGGCCGCCGACTTTGCCGCTGCCGCTGACCGAGCCGTCGAAGAAACTTTGACGGATTGTCGTGTTTTGCAAGTCTCCGACCAGTCCGCCGACCGAGCCGCTGCCCTGAATCTTGCCTGCGGCCGATACTTTGGAAATGTTCGAATAGTAGGCTGTTCCGGACAAACCGCCCGTATTTTCGTAGTTTACGATATCCAATGCAGTCAGGCGCAAGTTCTCGACCTTCGCTTTATACAGGTAGGAGAACAGGCCGCCCGCTTCTTCGCGGACCGTCAAGCCTTCGATCGAGTGGCCGCCGCCGTCGAACTGCCCGGTGAAGCCTTCCTTGCCGCCGATCGGTCTCCAATAGACGCTTTCTTTTGTTTCGGTCAGGTAAGCGTCCAGAGCGGCTTTGGAAATATCCGTCGTCAGCTTGTAATTGAGCGTCTTGTCGTCGCGCATGTGATCAAGATCGGCCGCGCTTTTGACCAGATTCCAGACGACTCCGTCGATTTGCTGCTGCTCGTACGTATATTTCGTTTCTCCGACCGGAGTCACGATCTCGGATACGGCAAACGCGGAAGTGCTTCGGATGCCTTTGGCTTTTACCGCGAACACGTACGGTTGATCGTTGTTCAGGCCTGTCGCCGTAAAGCTCGCGGCACCCGGCTGACCGCTGAACGAAGTTTGGCCGGCAAATTCCCATTGGCTCGGATCGGAAGGCGCGTTCGGTCCCGCATACCGATAAACTTCATAGTACAGCGTGTCGGGTACCTCGCTCCAGGACAAGTTGACCGCTCCGTTCGCGGCTTGTCCGGTTACGAGCGTAGGAGCTGCCTGCGGAGTCGCGATTTGCAGCACACGATGGTTGCCGGTATCGGAAATATATACCGTTCCATCGGTAGCGACCGCTACCCCTTCGGGAGCGTTAAGAGCCGTCTCCAACGGATAGCCGCCTTCCGCTCCCATGCCCGCTTCGCCGCTGGCCAAGCCGGCTACGCGATCCATATGGTACGATTCGTCCGCGTCCAGGCGAACCACCCGATTGTTGCCGGTGTCGGCTACGTAGATATCTCCGTTCTGCGCCACGCTGAGCGCCGTCGGATCTTTCAGGCTGTTTACGGGCAGCGTCTCCACTTCGCCGTCGGTGCTGTCTACAGCGTAGATTTTCCCAATGCCGTCGAGGATATAATAGTCTTTGTTCCACATGGCGATGTCTTCGATCGGAAGATCGACAGACAGACCTTTTGCGCTCAAATAAGTCGCTTCGGTAACCGTCGGAGGCGTATTGCCCGTGCTCGAAGGCGTGATCCGATAGCCGGAAGCCATATTGTCCCATTCGTCCAATGCGTAGACGTTGCCGATGGCGTCCGTTGCCAGCCCTGCCGGATTGCGCACTTGATCGGAACTCAATGCCTGCGTGATCTGGTATTCGACCGTTCCCGAAGCATCGGGCGAAGACGGCTGGTCATTTGCAAGTGCAAATACGGTAGGGTAAGGGTCACCGGTGGAAGAACCCGTAAAATAAATCAGGTTGTTGCCGAGGCTGCTGCTGCTGTTCGATCCTTTGGACACGGCAACGTTTTGAAGACTCACGTTCTGATCGCCGTTCTTGAGCCGGATCGGCGTATAGTCCTTGCCGCTCATACTCGGATAGATCGCAAGACCGTTACCGATCGCCATCCAGGCTTCCTGATCTCCCGTATTGTTGAACAACAGCATATGAAGTCCCGACGCGCCCTGCATCTCGATCAGATCGATGTCCTTGGGAGCGTTCAACTGCGACAAAGCGGCTTTACTCGCTCTCGTATGACCCGGCGTACCGGTTCCCGCCACGACCTGAATGACTTTTTCCGCGCCCGCATGCGCCTTTTGAACGCCCAAAGCCGGAAGAGCCCCTCCGCCGACCAATACGCCTGCCAATGTCGCAAGCACGCTTTTTTTCAGCCAAGCGTTCCCCCTGCTGGCTGTCACCTTTTTTCTGCTCATTGTCTGTTTCGTCCCCTCTATAGGCAAATGCAGAGCCGAAGCTCATGGACACACTTAACGCTCACTATAACAACCGATTCTGAACATTTTCTGAACAAGAACCATTTTTTGGATCATTTCATCTCTACGTGTAAAAAAAGTTCATGCTCGGCAGCGGTTAAGCTTGGCCTCCAGACCTGTACCCGCTTGAGTCTCCGCTGCGGATCGCCAATAGAAAAAGGCAGAGCACCTTCGCCCCCTCGGGGCGACAAAGGTGTCTGCCTTGCGGGAAGAACGGCGATAAACCGTTTTTCCCGTACTCTTCGTATAGGAGTATGCTTGGCGGTCTGCATATGATGCAGTCCGCACGCTTGAGCGATCCCGCTGACGTCCGACTCCGCGATTACCGCTTCATCGAAGCCGCGAGGATCGCGTCGTGCGCCCAGTGGGCGCTTGCCACGTCGGTCCACTCGCCGGCGCCCGGCTGCGTCGTCGACGCGTCCAGACCGATCAGGCGGTTGATCATCGTTACCGCTTCGGCGCGCGTGATGGCCTGCTCCGGCTTGAAGCTGCCGTCCGCATAGCCCGTAATCACGCCTGCCGCTTGCAGCTGCGCGGCCGCTTCGGTCGCCCAGTGGCCGGCCGCCAGATCGCGGAAGCCCGCCGCCGCAGCCGACGTGTTCAGTCCGCTTTGCGGCAGCAGCTTCGCCAGTGCCGCAGCCAGTTCGGCGCGGGTGATCGACGCGTTCGGCTTGAACGTGCCGTCGCTGTAGCCCGTCATGATGCCCGAAGCCGCGGCAGGTCCCGCGACGGTCGACGCCCAGCTTCCGTTCTTCACGTCGCTGAACGCGGCCGTGCCGGTCGTTACGCCGGTGATGCGGCCGACGATCGCGGCCAGTTCGGCGCGGGTAATGTCCTGCTCCGGCTTGAAGCTGCCGTCTTGGTAACCCAGGATGTACGGCGCCGCGTTCAGCGTGCCGCCCCAGCTACTGACGTTCACGATCGTGAACGTACTGAAGTGGTTCACCGTCAGTTCCAGACCCGGCTTGCCGTCTTCGCCCGTTACAACTTTGCCCGGCACCAACTGCTTCGTGCCGTCGCTGTGCTCGATGTAGACGCCCAGCTTTCTTTGCTGCGCCGCGGTGAACGTGCTGCCCGCCGGAAGCGGCAGCGTCAGTGTTACCGGACGGCTTTGCAGATTGGTCTCGATCGTCATCGGACGACCCAGGACCGTAATATTACCGCCGTTCGCTGTCGCGACGATTTCCGGAGTCGCCAGCGCGCGCGCTTGAATCTCGGCGCTCGTCGACGTGCTTTTCACCGGAATGAGGCGGAAGTACAGATCGTCGGTCAGGTTCGTCAGCGACGAAGCCGGCACGGTGATACGTACGTTCGGATTGAGAATGACCAGTTCGACGCCTTCCGCTGTCAACACTTTGGAAGCCGCGTTCGGGACCGTCAGATCCCACTGCGACACTTCGTCATTCGTGTCCGGCAGCACGATCGCCGCCGTTTTGGAGCCGGACGTTTTGAGCAGGTTGATGATCTCGCCCGCTTTGGCCGGCGTCAGCTGCAGCGCGTCCTTGGTCGTGCCGTCCGTGCCTTTGGTGCGAGTGATCGCGAGCGTCGACACGACGGACCCGTTGGTCGTCTTGTCGTTCTGCACGTTGACGTTGATCGTCGTCGTGTTCGACGGCGTCGGCGTCGGTGCCGTCACGATCGGCGTCGACGGTTCGAACGACGGGGTCGACGGAATCGTCGGCACGGTCGGTTCCGTTACTGGCGGAGTCGGCTCCGTGACCGGCGGCGTTGTCGTTTCTTTGAGGAACACTTTCAGGATCGGATAATGCTGGCGACTCGGGTCCATCGACCAGACGTTCGCAAAATCCCATTCCGCAAAGTTGGCTTGAACTTTCATTTCTTCTGCCGTAAACGCGGAAGCCAATTTCGAAGTTCCCGTTGCTCCGTATGCGCCGCTATCCCAATAGTTGGAAGCGTGCGGTACTTCGATTTCCGAGAACACCCAGCCTTCGAACGGTCCGATTTTACTTTCAACAACCGTCTCGTTCGCTTGAAGGCTTCTGTCTTCGATGATCGCGGACATAATGGAAGCGGAACTGTAGTTGTGCCGGAAAGCTCCCGTTCCTTCTTCCGGCGACGCTTCATAGGAAACGGTGCCCACGAATCCGCCGGCCGCGCCCGTATCCAGATTGCGCTGCAGATACTCTGGCGTAAGCATCATCTGTGCCCACGCATAGCTGTTGGAGACGATGTTGTAGCCGTCCATCGAAGCGTAGCCGAGCAATCCGCCGATCGATCCCGTACCGCTTACTTTGCCGTCAAAGTAAGCCTGGTCGATCGTCGTTCCTCTCGATTCCCCGATCAGACCGCCGACGTAGCGGTTACCGGATACGGTACCTTCAACCGCGACTTTTCTGATGTTCGAGCTGTAGTCGAGGGCGGTCAGGCCGCCGCTTTGTCTGTACGCGTTCATTTTGACGTTCGTAAGGCGCAGATTTTGGATGGTCGCTTTGTAAGTGGCCCCGAAGAGACCTCCGTATCTGTTTTCGTCGTCCAAATTTTTGACTTCCAGGCCGTCGATCACGTGGCCGGCTCCGTCAAACGTACCGCTGAACCCGATTTCCCCGCCGCCGATCGGCACCCAGGTGTTCGGTCTATCCTGGGACGCGTAATATTCTTCGAGCTGCGATTTGGAGATGTCGGTCGCCAACCGATAATTTTTTCTGTTTTGTATACGTTCCATATCATCGCGAACATGATCCAGTCCGGCGACGTTTTCGATCAGGTTCCATACTCTTCCTTCTTCTTGAACCTGTTTGTAGAAAAATTGGTTCTCAAGCTTCTGGATACGTCCGAGATCCGCGATATACAGCGCTCCGGTCGTTTTGTCCACCGCTACGCTCGTCGGTTCGGTCAGAGACGACTGAACAGCCGGAACGCCTTCGTAACTTTGGGAAGCTTCGCCGGTACCCGCTACCACTTCGACTTGGTTGGTTGCGGTATTCAGCTTTTTGACCTGATGGTTTTCGGTGTCCGCAATGTACAGGTTATGCTCGTTGTCGAGCGCGATCGACTGCGGCTCGTTGAGGCCGGCGTCGACGACTGTCGTCTTGCCCGCCTGATCGAGGTCGATTCTGACGATTTGGTTCAACCCGGCATCCGATACGTACAGGTCGCCGTTGTCGTAAGCGACGTCGGTCAGGTTCGAATGGACATCATCGAAATCCGCCACGACCGTCGCCATGTAAGGCGTAGCCAGTGCGCCCTGCGTCGTTACGTCCGAATTCGGAGCGCTCAACGGAGCGAAGGTGCGGGAACCGGATTCGGTGCCTTCGATTTCTGTCGTTCCTTCGGTTGGGTTGACTTCTTTGACTTCGTTCCCTTCGTTGGGAGCAATCCCGGGAACCGTTTGTTCGCCGTCGTTGTCAACCGTTTCTACAGGATCGCCATCGTTGTCGACGGTCTCTACAGGATTGCCGCCACTGAGGCCGCCTTCGATGTGGTCCGTCGTGTCGACGACATAGGCCGGATTCGGAGTCAGCTTCCACACTTTGCCGTCTTTGCCGCCGGCCACGTACAACGTTTCGCTGCCCGGCTCCTGGTCGATCCCTTTCGGATCGGCCAGCACTTCAGGTCCGAGCAGAGGCGAAGCGGTCACCTCGCTTTTCTCCATTTTGAGATCGTAAACGTTCGACGTGCCCGATACGTTGTCTCGCCCCGTGCCGTACAGGTTGGGAAGCGATTCCGGCGACTTGAACGATCCCATGGACAGGTCCTTCACCGTTACCGGATGCTGATCCGTCGTCAGGGAAGGAAGAGAGTTGAACATCTGGCTCATATTGCTCTGAACGGCTCCCAGCACGACCTGATTTTTATCTGTATCGCTGAAAACAAAAACGTTCGCCGTTTCGCCTGACGGTCCGACCGGAGCCGTCTGAGCGATCAGCCCGCGCGTTCTATCGGAATTCGTATAATTTCCGTTGGCATCGCGAATCGCAATCTCGATTTTTTTCAAACCCGGCTGCCATCCGCCCTGCGTAACAAGCGGTGCGGTTACTTTTTCGGGTGCGGCTTGGGAAATTCCGATCGTCGCGGGCAGTGTCCCCAACACCGTAGCCCCGATCAACGTACCGAGTGCCGTTTTTTTCAACAGGCCCGCCGCGTTAAAGCGCCCCGGCTGCGAAGATTTCAAACGTTTTCTCATGATTCACATTCTTCCCCTCTGTTTGTGAAATCCTTCATTGCTAGCTGACTTTGAACCACGCTGCCCACTATACCAACCGATTCTGAACATTTTCTGAACAAGCCCCCACTTTTTGGTGCATCACAGCTGTGCGGATAAAAAGTGGCGGCCGCGCCAAGCGAATCTTTTATTTATTCAATTCGCGACTTCATCCGCGGCCCTAGATCTCTCAAATGCACCGCGATCTTGAATCTCTCACACTCCATGGCCCCAAACCGTTCAAAAACACGGCTCCGCCCGTGCCCCCAACGCCCCGCGCCTAGCGACCCTTCATCTTTTATTTTTTAAGATTTTAATCTCTTTATCTCTTTATCTTTATCTCTTTATACCTATCTCCCTCTCCCGCCCCCCAATTAACTGCCAAAACCCATCTATTCGCCCGCCTCCCCCGCGCCCATCCCAATTAACTGCCCAAATGCACCTATTTCGCCCGAAAACAGCAAATCAATCCCCTTTCCCACGAATTAAATGTATTCCTGCATCTATTCCCGAAAAACGAGCCTTTTCACCCGAATTAACTGCTTTCTCGCATCTATTTCCACACGTCTCGTATGACTTCCACAAGTCTCGCCCCTATTTCTGCAAGTCTCGCCTTTATCTCCACAAGTCTCGTCTTATCTCCACAAGTCTCACATTTTTCCCGCAAAACTCCCCCTTTTCCCGCATCCCTATCCCTATCCCTATCCCTATCCGATTCCAACGCAAAAAACCTTCACCCGAATTCCATCCGGACAAAGGCTCTCTTTTCACACCCGTATTCCTCGTCACTTATGTACCCGCCGCTTATGTCCCCCGCCTCGTCTCACCCGCAACTTCCGCTTTCCGCTTCACTCACTCATTCACTCACTCACTCGTGCTCTTCCTGCCGTTCCCGCGCCGGGCCAACAGATGGGCGGCGAGCAGGGCGGCGATCTGCACAGCCAGAAGCCCACCGGCATAGATCCACAGCGCCTGGTTCGGCTGAAACGGCTCGAAGAATCTCTCCCAGCGCGAACCGGGAATGCTTTGCACCAACCGATAAGAGAACGTGGTCGATAACACATTGCCGACGCCGACCAGATACATCGAATGCACGCGCCATCAGGGCGAGCAGCACCGTCACGCATCCGACCATCAGACACATCCAGCCGAACCGGGACGGATCTTGATAATCTTGCAGCATCATCAAATAGGCATACGGCCCCATGTACGCGAGCAGAACGATTGCGATTCCTTTTTTCTTGGGCAGGTTCGGTTCATGTTGATTCATTCTCCCGCTTCGCTCCTCTCCGCGTCCTCCGTCAACGCTTCCCATACGGAAACGTCCGTCCCGCACGCCGGGCAGACGACCCGGCCGCCCAGCGACGCGGCGGCGTCTGCCGTCGCATAAACGCCGAACCGGGCGGCTTCGCGCGCCAGCGCCCGCAATTCGGGCTGCCCTGCCGCTTCATCGACCGGCCGAATCCGCGACGAACCCCCGACCTGCGCGGGGACGAACACCGGATCTTCCGCATGGACGATCCACGAACTTCGCTTTTCTTTTCGCGCCGGCGCTCCCGACTCTTCGCCTTCCTCCGGATCTTCCGGCCAGATGTACCACGGCACCTGGCAGGACGGGCAGGCGCCGGCGTATTCTTCGCCTTCCGGGAAACGGAACAGCAGACGCGCATTCTTCGTCCGTCCGGCATACGCTTCATGCGCCGCGAGCCGGTACACGGCGTCGGAATCACCCTCCGAGTCTCGCTCGGCTTCCGCGGCCCCGGCCCTTTCCTCACCGCCATCCATGGCTTCCGTCTGCCTTGCACCGCCATCCTCGGCCTCCGCCCAACACGCATTACCGGCCCTTTCCACGCCTCGCTCAGCTTCCGCGGCCCTGGCCCGCTCCGCACCGCCGTCCCCATTCCCGTCCGGCCCCGCACCGCCATGCGCGGCCCCGGCCCGCTCCTCACCGCCATCCGCGGCCTCCACCCTACCCGCACCGCCGCCCGCCTGCCCCAACCGTCCCAGCCGCTCCAATCCCTCGCGGTATCCCCGCGCAATCCGCTCGACGATTTCGGCCTCAAGCTTCGGCTGCCGCTTCCTGCGGAACTCGCCGGAAGACGCGATATCGCGCGGATTTGCTCCCGCTTCCCGGCTCGCTTCCATCCAGCCGCACAGGATGTACAGATCGGCCCGCACCTGCGGGTCCGCCGCGTTCGCGGCCATGCGCGCCAGATGCGGCACGGCCGCAAGCGTCGCCGTATAGATCGTGCCTTGATGCAGCAGCAGCTCCATCAAAGCCTCGCGCCGTTCGCCGTCGGACGCGTCCGGTTCCAGCTCCCGCAGCAGGTCCGCCGCCTCTTGCCCGCCTCCGTAAGCCGTAATAAGCCGCTGCCAGGCGGAATCGTCCAATGCCAACATGCCCAGCCCTCCTCTCGCTTCTTGCGCCGCTTGGCACGCTTCAATCCGTTCAACCGAACATCTCGTCCGTCAGCACCGTGCCGCGTTCCGGGTCGTCCCGGACAAAGCCCGCCATCTGCCGCAGCTTCGCGTCGACGGGTCTGTGCGATCCGACCAGAATCCGGTTCATCGGATCGCGCGGATCTTCTTGCGGCAGCGCAAAGCCTTTGACATGGGGAAAAACGTCGCCAAGCGTCGCCCAGACCGCTTCCGTATGCACGTCGCGCCGGCCCCGGCCGAACATGTTGATAAGGATCGCGCCGCGTTCGTCGAGTTTGTCCGCCGCCGTTTGGAAGCATTCCTGCGTAAACAGATGCCACGGCACGCCTTTTTCGGTAAAAGCATCCAGCACGATATAATCCAGCGAACCGTCCGCTTCCAGCGCCAGCAGTTCCCGCCCGTCGCCGACTTCCGCCTGTCCGTCGTATCCGAAATACAGCCGGCTCAACTCGATCATTTTCGCGCTGATCTCCGCCGTCCGGATCGTCCGGTCCGCAAAATGCCGCGAGATCGTGCCAATGCCGTGCCCAATTACAAAAGCGCGCTCGAACGCCGGATCGTTCTGCTCCATCAGATGCACGATCGCCCGCGGATATTCCAGCACGATCCGCTCCGGGTCGTCCAGATCGAGCGCGCCCTGCGCGTCTCCGTTGGCGAATTCCAGCACGCGAAAGCGGCCTTTTTCCCCGTATAATTCCTGCGTCTCAAAGACGCTGATCACGCTTCCCCCGTCTCGTTCGCGGTGCAGCAGCTTCATGGATGTCGTCTCCCTCTGCCCGATTCGCTTTTGGCCAAGCCTTGATCGGGTGCTCATTGTTCCCATTATAGAAAAAAAGCGCCGGTTCGGCAAAAGACTATGCGGCTGCGCCATTGCCAAATTCGTGGCAAATATGATACGATACTGAACGAAAGTTCAGTAAACGGAGGTTAGCCATTTTGAATAAAAAACAGCTTCAGAGCGAGCAGACGCGCAAACGCATCGCCGAAGCGGCCCGGCATCTTTTCGTGCAAAAAGGCTACAAAGCGACTTCGATCGAGGATATTACCGCCGCGACAGGGAGCAGCAAAGGCAATATTTATTACCATTTCAAAAGCAAAGAAGGTCTGTTCCTGTACCTGCTCGACGAGTGGGACCGGGATTGGTTCGATAAATGGCTGGACAAGCAGCATCTGTACGGCAGCGCCGCCGAGAAAATGCACGGCTTCGCCGAGCTGCTCGTGATCGAAGATCTCAACCACCCTTTGACCCAGGCGGCGGACGAGTTTTTCGGCGGAGAGATCGAGAGCGATATTATGGAAAAATTGTCCGCCATGACGGCCGATCATCTGCGGTTCAACCAGAACCTGATCCAGTCCGGCATGGACAGCGGCGAATTCAGGGCGGGCGACGCCCAACAGCTCGCGCTCGTGCTCGAAGGACTCGTCATCGGACTGAGCCGACTCTCGCGGCGCTACAACTCGAACATCGACGAAGCGCTGGCCACGTACCGCCTCGCGATCGACGTCCTGCTGAACGGCCTCGCCAAATCGCCGCACGCTTAGTGCGGCAAGGCTCGAATGGGTAAAGGCCGCGCGGTGAGCGGGTGCGGAACGAGCCAGGGCAGCTTGAGTCGGTGCGCAGCATGCCCCGCTCCTTCCGCAGCCGCCCGTCTTTTTACAGACCGAACGTTCAGTCTTTCAAATTTTCACAAGTATCGCCACTTTTCACCCATATGATGAATACGGAGGAACCTTTCCCATGTCTTTGATGCTTCGCAACCGGGCGGCCCTGCTGCTGCTCATGTTCAACATTTTCCTCGTCTTTACCGGAATCGGGCTGGTCGTGCCGATCATGCCGACCTACATGAACACGCTGCATATCGGCGGCAGCGTCGTCGGCCTGCTCGTCGCCACGTTCTCCGTCTCGCAGCTGATCTGCTCGCCCGTCGCCGGCCGCCTGTCCGACAAGCTCGGCCGCAAAAAAGTCATCATCGCCGGCATGCTGATCTTCGCCGTGTCGGAATTCCTGTTCGGCATGGCGAACGCGCCGTGGCTGCTGTTCGTCTCGCGTATCCTCGGCGGCGTCGGCGCCGCGCTGATCATGCCCGCAGTCATGGCGTATACCGCCGACATCACGTCCGACGAAGAACGCGCCAAAGGCATGGGTTTCATCAACGCCGCCATCACGACCGGCTTCATTATCGGTCCCGGCATCGGCGGATTCCTCGTCGAGTTCGGCATTCGCGTGCCTTTCTTCGCCGCCGGTATCGCCGCCCTGATCTCCGGCATCGTGACGCTGCTCGTCCTGCCCGAATCGCTCAGCGTGGAGCGCCGGGCCGAGATCGCCGCAGCGTCGGTCGGCAAACGCGACAGTATGCTCAAGCAGCTGCTCACGTCGTACCGGACGCCGTATTTCCTCAGTCTGATCATCGTGTTTGTCAGCGCGTTCGGACTGGCCAACTACGAGACCGTGTTCGGCTTGTTCGTCGACCACAAGTTCGGCTTCACCGCGCGCGACATCGCGATCATCATCACGTTCGGTTCGATCGCGGGAGCCGTCGTCCAGGCGACGATCTTCGGCTGGCTGCTCAACCGGTTCGGCGAACAGTTGGTCATCTCCGTCTGCCTCGCCGCGGCCGCGCTGTTCGTACTGCTGACGCTGTTCGTGCACCAATACTGGCTGATCGTGACCGTGACGTTCGTCGTGTTCCTCGCGATCGACATCCTGCGTCCGGCGATCGGCACCCAGATTTCCCGCCGCGCCGGCGATCAGCAGGGCTTTGCCGCCGGTCTGAACTCCGCCTACAGCAGTCTCGGCAATATCGCGGGACCGATCGTGGCCGGCAGCCTGTTCGACGTCAACATCAATTATCCGTACGTATCCGCCGCGATCGTGCTGTTCCTCTGCTTCCTGCTCGTTCTGTACGTCGGACGCAGCGACCGCAGACGCGCCGCACGGTTGGCCGGCCCGCAGTCGGTCGAGAATACGTGAGCAGATATGCGCATCGATTCGGACGGGTCCGAGAACGTCGAGACCACGCATTTTAAATAAAAAAAAGGATTTCGGCTCTCCCCGCGCGGAGAGAATCGAAATCCTTTTTTTATATGGACAAACATCCAGTCGATCCCGGCGATGCGGTTGACACCGTCGATGTAGGCGATCACAACGATCACGACGATCACGGCGATCACGACGATCACGACGATCACGGCGACCACGGCGACCACGGCGACCACGGCGACCACGACGATCACGACGATCACGACGATCACGACGACCACGACGACCACGACGATCACGACGATCACGGCGATCACGACGATCACGACGACCACGACGATCACGACGATCACGACGATCACGACGATCACGACGATCACGACGATCACGACGATCACGACGATCACGACGATCACGACGATCACGACGATTATGTCAAAATAACTGCGAGACAACACTTAATTCATACTTTTCAGCCGGATTTATCGAAATAACTGCGACACGACACTTATCTTCGCAAAATAAAGCCGTTTGACGGAAAAAGGGTCGATTTAGTTGTCGTCACGCAGTTATTTGCCCAGAAGAAGACTTCAGGCTCAAATAACTGCTTTCCCGACGTTATTTCGCCTTGCGTCCCGCCGACGCCTGTTCGCCCCTTAGACTGTTCGGTTGTTCGCCTCTTCCACTGTTCGGCTGTTCACCTCTTCCGCTGTTCACCTGTTCGCCTGTTCGCCCCTTAGACTGTTCGGTTGTTCGCCTCTTCCACTGTTCGGCTGTTCACCTCTTCCGCTGTTCACCTGTTCGCCTGTTCGCCCCTTAGACTATTCGCCTCCTCCACTGTTCGGCTGTTCCGCCGTATCCATGTTCAATTCTTGGGTTCCACGTGCACGCTGACGAAATGGATCTGGTGCTTGTCTTTCATCACCGCTTCGATCCGGTCGGCGATGTCATGTCCTTCCACCAGGCTCAGGTCGCGCGGCACTTCGACCACGACGTCCAGCACGGTCTGGCTGCCGTTGACGCGCGCTTTGACTTCCCGCACTTCTTCGACGCCGCTGATGCCTTCGATCGTGCCGCGGATCTCCGCCAGTTCCTGTTCGTCGAAGCCGTCCGTCAGCCGATGCAGCGAATCGCGCAAAATCTCCCACGCCGTTTTGCAGATGATCAGGCCGACGACGAATGCCGTCACGACGTCCAGCCACGGCAGGCCGAGCTGCGAACCGAGAATGCCGATCGCCGCGCCGAGGCTGACAAGCGCATCGGACAGATTGTCTTTGGACGCCGCCATCAGCGCCTGGCTGCCCGTCTTGATCGACAGGTCGCGATTGTAGCGGTACACGCCGTACATCGCGATCGCGCACGCCAGAGCTACCGCGGCCACCCACGCCTGCGGCGCTTCGCCGCTGCCGGTTGTCAGCGTTCGCGCCGCGCCGACCAGCACCTCGAACCCGACCAGCGCCATAATGACGGACGCGATCAGAGCCGCGACCGTCTCCGCGCGAAAATGGCCGTACGCATGGTCCGCGTCCGGCGGTTTGCGCGAAATTTTGAGCCCGATCAGCACCGCGACCGAAGCCACGATGTCTGTCAGGTTATTCAATCCGTCCGCCTGAAGCGCGCTGGACAGAAACAGATATCCGATCGAAAGTTTGAGCGCGGACAAGATCAGATAAGCAAAAATGCTGACCCAGGCTCCCCGCTCGCCCTCTTTGATTTTCTCGTATACATCGACCATGGTCCTGCCTCCACACCCGTATTTCCGGAACGCTGTCCATCATAACAAGCCAGTCGGCAGTGGGTCTAGAGAAACATTATAGCCGCAGGGGAACGTTGTAAGCCCCGCGAAATAGTCTGTTGGCGGCTAAACTTTGTTGGCCGGAGGCAAGACGGCGGGCCAGCGGCCGGCCGGCGGCGACCGATCGCGGTGTGCGGCGGCAGGACCGGCGGCCGAAGCAAAAAAAGCCCCGCCCGGAAGGCGGAGCGGGAAGCGGCGGAGACGGATGTTGGCGGCGAACCGCAAAATGCCGTTTGCGGCTTACAGCGAAGCCGCCTGCCCGATCGGCGGCAGTTCCGCCAAGCCGGCCGGGAACCGCTTCAGCGGCAGGTAGTGCATGCTGCGGATATAGCGCACCGTGCGGCTGCTGGCCCGCATGATGACGGAATGCGTCTCGGCGCGGTCCTTGCCGATCAGGCGGACGCCGTCGAGGAACTCGCCGCTCGTGACGCCGGTAGCGGCGAACAGCACGTCGCCCGTGCCGGCCATGTCGGTCAGCGTCAGCACGCGCGAAGGGTCTGCGATGCCCATCGAGACGCAGCGCTGCCACTCGATCGGGCCGCCCGGCAGCAGGCGGCCCTGCATGTCGCCGCCGAGGCAGCGCATCGCCGCCGCGGCGAGGACGCCTTCCGGCGCACCGCCGGAACCGAGGTACAGGTCCACGCCGCTATCGGGCAGCGCGGCCGCGATCGCGCCGGCCACGTCGCCGTGGCCAAGCAGCTTGATGCGGACGCCGGCGCCGCGCAGGCGGGCGATCAGATCGGCGTGGCGCTCGCGGTCGAGCACCATGACGGTCAGGTCCGACAGCGCACGGCCCGTATACTGCGCCGCTTTTTGCAGCGTCAGCTCGACCGGGTCGTTCAGGCTCAGCTTGCCGGCAAGTTCCGGGCCGCAGGCCAGCTTTTCCATATAGATGTCGGGCGCATGCAGCAGGCTTCCCTTCTCCGCGATAGCGATAACGGCCTGCGCGTTGGGCAGACCCGCCGCCACGACTTCCGTGCCTTCGAGCGGATCGACCGCCACGTCGACTTCGGGACCGTCTTTGCTGCCGACTTTCTCGCCGATGTACAGCATCGGGGCGTCGTCCATCTCGCCTTCGCCGATCACGACCGTTCCGTCGATGGAGACGGAATCGAACATCGAACGAATCGCGGTCGTCGCCGCACCGTCCGCCGCGTTTTTGTCCCCTCTGCCGATCCACTTCGCCGCCGCCAGCGCACCGAGTTCCGTCACACGCACAATCTCCAGGGTCAATTCACGTTCCATTTCCATTCCCTCCATTCATAAGGTTCAATCCTTTGATCCAGTCATTTGATCCATTTATTCGATCCATTGATTCGATCCATTGATTCGGTCAAAAATTGCCGAGAATCAGGCTGGCCGTTTCTTCGATCGCTTTGTCGGTAATGTCGACGACCCGGCAGCCAAGCCGCGCGTACAGCGCTTCGGCGTACTCCAGTTCTTCGCGAATCCGCTCCAGGCTGTCATACTGCGAGCCGACCGGCAGTCCAAGCGATTTGAGGCGTTCGGAGCGGATGCGCAGCATCGTTTCCGGCGCGATCGTCAAGCCGACCAGCCGGTCTTTGGGCAGGCCGAGCAGCTGCTGCGGCGGCGCGATCTCCGGTACGACGGGGTAATTGACGACCTTTTTGCCCCGATGGGCGAGAAAAATGCCGAGCGGCGTCTTCGACGTCCGCGAGATGCCCATCAGCACGATGTCGGCTTCCAGCATCGCGCCGAGATCGCGTCCGTCGTCGCTTGCGACCGTGAATTCGATCGCCTCCATCCGGCGGAAGTAATTCTCGTCCATTTTGCGCAGCACGCCCGGACGCCGGGTCGGCGGCGCTCCGCTGAACGTGTCGATGAACGCCTGCATCATGGGACCCATAATATCGACGATGCGCACGTCCAGCCGTACCGCTTCCTCGCGGATCGTCTCGCGCAGCTCCGGCTGGACGAGCGTATAGGCGACAAAGCCTTTGTGCTGAGCCGCTTCTTCCATCAGCGCGCGCAGCTCGTCTTCATGCCGCACGTTGCCGTAGCGCTTGATCGAAACTTCCCGATGCTCGAACTGGTGAATAACGGCCTGCACGACCGCTTCCGCCGTATCGCCGACCGAGTCCGAACAAATCGTAATGCATGACATTTCCTGTCCCATCGTCTGCGTGTCCTCCCGTTACCTTGTCGTTTCAATGTCGAGGAGAAGCTGAACGATAGCCGTCTTCGTCAGTCGTCCCACGATCGCCGCTTTGCCGCCCGTTTCTTCCGAAGCGGCCTCGATCACCGGCAAACTGTCCACCTCGTGCATAATCATTTTGTGCGCCGCTTCCAGCACCGGCTCGTCCGGCGACGTCGTCACGACTTTGGGAATCCGCGTCATGACCATGCTCACCGGCATCGAAGCCGAGCCCGGATTGCCGAGCGTCACTTTGAGAAAATCTTTGCGCGAAGCGACGCCCGTCAAGCGGCCTTCCGCGTCGCAGATAATGAGCGTGCCCACGTCCTGCAGGAAAAGCGTCACGACCGCGTCCTGAATGGTCGTCGTCTCCCGGATCAGGATCGGGACGGTCTGGATGTCCCGGACTTTCGCTTCCCGCATCCGGTCGCTGCCGCCGCTTGCGCCCGCCGATTTGCGGCCGGGGAAATACCCGACTTTAGGCTTGGCGTCCACGTACTCCAGCATGACCAGCAGCGACAGATCCGAACGGATCGTCGGCCGGGACAGCCCCAGGTTCTCGGCAATCTGCTCGCCGGTGATCGGGGCCTGCTTGAGCACGATGTCCACGATCTTAAGTTGTCTTGCCGTCAATTCGATCACGGCTACCCTCCGATTTCCCGCATTCGCCTTCTTTCGCTTCAAGGAATGACGTTCCGCACGGCCGCCGCTGCCGGCGCCGGGAAACAATCATCCTCTGCGTATCCATATAATACGACATTAATGCGATAAATGAAACATATATGACGCATTATATGCCTATAATCTTTGCTTATGCGACTCTAAATTAATATTTATAAGTTAATTCGGGTAGAATGTGACGTCAATATCGCATTATGACGTTCTTTATAACCCGTACTCTTTTCCAAAAAAAGCTCATAAAGACGGTTTTCCGGGGACTTTCGTTCAAAAAGCCACCCGTTTTGCCAACTGCTTGCGGCGCAATACGACAAACGCGGCGGCGATCAGCAGCATGCCCATTACCGCCGGCGCGGCATGGCCGAGCAGGACGTACGCTTGTCCGCCCGCAATCGGTCCGATCATTCTCGCCAACGCCTGAACGGATTGGCTGCCGCCTTGAATTCTGCCTTGTTCGCTTGCGTCCGCGGCTTTGGAGAGCATGCCGTTGAACGCAGGGCCGAAGATCGAATCGCCGAAGCCGAAAGCGAGCATGCCGCAGATCAGCAGCGGATACATGGAGAACCAGGCCGAAGCCGCGATCAGGCCGTAACCGACGATCTCCGCTCCCATGCCCAGCCTGGCGATCTGGCGATCCCCGAGTTTCTTGAGCAGCTGCGGCATGATCAGCCCCTGCGACAGAATGTCCTGAATGCCCATGATCGAGAACAGCAGCCCGATGCGGACAGGGTCCCAATGGAACGCGTCGATCGTGAACTGCGAGAAGATGGCCTGCAGCGAACCGTTAGGCACCCAGAGCAGGAAAGCCGCGATCAGAAGCCTTTTCAATTTCGGCGCGGAGAGCAGAGCCGCAAGCTGGCGCAGCGGATTCAGTTCGGCGACCGCGATCCGCTCCGACCTGCGGTTTTTGTCCAGGCTTTCTTTCATGAAAAAAAATCCGAACGCCGCATTGCACAACGTCACGACCGCTGCCGCATACATAGGAACCGCATATCCGAAGTTCGCCAGCAGCCCGCCGAGGGAAGGACCGATCAGAGTGCCGGCTCCGACCATCGCGCCCATCCAGCCGAAATACCGGGTACGCTGGTCGCCGGGAATCGTATCCGCAAAATAAGCGAACAACGTACCGATGACTCCGCCCGCCAATCCTTCGAGGATCCGCCCGGCGAACAGCACCCATAACGCCCCGCCCATACCGAAAAGGGCATAGCCGATCGCGGACACCGCCAGGCAGATCAGCAGCAGCGGACGACGCCCGTATCGGTCGCTCAAAGCTCCGATTCCGGGCGCCGCCGCGAAGACGCACAGCGCGTATACGGAAGTCAGCAGCGTGACCATGATCGCCTGATTGCCCGGATCGGTGTAAGGCAGGACGAGAAACGGGATCACGGGCATCATGATGCTGAAGCCCATCCCGCACAGAAAGACCGACGCCAACCCGAACAGCAGCGCTTTGCGATCCACGGACACATTGGCGGTCTTGTCGGCGGCGCGTGGTTGCACGGATGCGGAACGGGACTCGCCGCGACTCCGGTTTTTGGATTTGAACATGTACAGATCCCCTTATCGTTTTCATTTTGTTTCCTAGGAAGTAAAATGAATGTATCATGATTTTCCTTCCTGGGCAACAAAAATAAAAAAACAACCTTTCTCCGTAGAGTCGGTTGTCCCTGATTGCTTATTCGATTCACGCGGCCGGCTGACTTATTCCGCTTTGGTCCCGAGTCCCTGCTTGCGAATTTCTTCGTCCAGATGCCGGCCGTAGCTTTCCATGAAACGAAGCATGCCGTCGAACTGTTCCGCGGTCACCTGCTCGAATACGACTCTGTCGCGTTCCCGGAATTCCTCGTGCAGCTCCTCGTGGATCCGATACACGTCCGCTCCCCGCTTCGTCAGCCGAAAATAGATTTCTTTTTTGTTATCCGGTTTCTTGTAACTTTCGACCAGCCCTTTGCGGATCAGCTTCTTCATGATTTTGCTGATCGCGCCGCTGGTCATGTAGAGTGCCGACGCCAGTCGAGTCACGTTGGGGTCCGTATGCTTGCCGATATATTCGATGCAATGCACTTCGGACGATTGGTGCTCGTTCAGGCTCGCTTCCAGTTTGGACTTGTTCAACCAGACCCATTTGCTGAACAACTCCGTAAATTCCGCCATGACGCGTTCTTCTTGATTCACGTTCGTTCCTCCCGCCTGTCGATCCATGTTCTTGTAATCAGTATAAAACAAAAAAAGAAGAAACGCTTTCCGGCGTCCTTCTTTTTCCCCACCTCTTAACTCTGCGACTACACTCCGCGTCTACAGCTTGAACTTCTCTACCGAACGGGCCAGCGTCTCGATGCCCGCTTTGGAAGTGCGCACGCCGCTCAGTACGTCGGAAGCGCTGCCGGCGGCCGCGCTCGCTTTTTCCGCGATCGTTCCCGTGCCGCTTGCTCCTTCGCTCGCCGACTGGGCAATCTCGTCCGTCGCTTTGACCAGGCTCTCCATCGAAGCGAGCAGCTCCTCGGTCGTCGCGCTGAGGTCGGTCGAACGCGCCTCCGTATCGCCGGCGCCGACCGCGTATTCTTCCGTCGCCCGCAGCATCAGGGCATAATCGGTCTGCACGCTGTCGGCAAAAAACGTCAGCAGGTTCTCCGAGTTCGATTTGAGGCTGCCGACCGAATGGAGGACCGCTCCGGTCACTTCCTGGATCTCGTCGGCCGCCCGCTTCGAATCTTCCGCGAGCTTGCGGATTTCCGCGGCCACGACGGCGAAGCCCCGGCCCGACTCGCCCGCTCTCGCGGCTTCGATCGACGCGTTGAGCGACAGCAGGTTGGTCTGCGCCGTAATCTGGAGAATCGACTCGGCCAGCAGCGTGATCCGTTCGACCGCGCGGGAGTCTTCCATCGCCTGTTCCAGGTTGGCTTTGACCTTTTCGTAGGAAGCAGTCCCGTCGTCGTACGATTTCTGGAACGTCGATTTCAGCTCCGAAGCCCGGCTGCTCAGCCGTTCGGACGACTGGGCGCCTTCCTGCGCCTTGACCGCGATCGACTCCAGCGCCCGGCCGATCTCGGACGACGTGCCGCTGATGCTGCGCGTGGAGAACGACGTCTGCTCCATGCCGGCGGACAGCTGCTGCGTCGTAGCCGAGATGTCCTGCACGCTGTCGTCCAGCTGCGCCATGCGTCCGGAGACGGCGTCCATCACCCGCTCGATGCCGAGGCTTTCGCGCTGCACGTCTTCGATGATGCTGCGGAACTGCTTCCGCGCTTCCGCTTCCGCCCGGATCAGCACCGCAAACTCGTCGCCTTCGTCCAGAAAGCGCTCGTAGCTCGTATCGTATTTGAGATCCAGCTCGGCCGTTTTGCGAATCAGGCTGACGGCGATCGCCGTACGCTGCTTCACGTTGCGGATCACCAGCAGGCCGACGACGGCCGAGACGGCCAGCGCCGCGGCCAGCACGATCCAGATAGTTCGCTGAACCTGCTGCTGGTACGCCGTGCTCTCGGCAATGATGTCCGTGCTGTACAGCTCCAGAATCTCTTCGATCTGGTTGATGTCTTCGCGGGCGGCGTCGAAACTTTCCATCGAAACTTCCGTTCCGCTCGCTTTCCAGGCCGCAAACTGCGTCTTGAAATCGTCGAACAGCGCGAACGCCGTCTGCCCCGACTCCGGATGGACATAGCCGTCGAAGCGTTCCGGATTTGTTTTGAGGATCGCTTCCGCTTTGAGCACGCGTTCTTCCGTCTGGGCCGCGTTCTCGTCGAAATCGGCCCGCAGGTCGGTCAACGCCTGTCCGGTGGCGCCGTCCAGATTCTGCTGGTCGGTCAGCGCTTGATAAAAGTCGCGGTCCGCGTTCAGCAGCCAGTTGATGCTCTGATGGGCTTCGTTATACAAACGCTCGATCAGCCGGTCGGAGAGCTGGGACACGAGACTGACGGACAAGGCGGCCAGCAGGATCAATCCCAGCAGCGGCGGAGCGAGCGGCAGGAACATTTTGAAGCTGAGCGGCAGGTTGTTGAAACGAAGTCGTTGGCGCATACGGGTTCACCCTTCCAATATAAAAAGATCTTATTCTCCATATCGGCAAATTCCGACACGGATGAATAAGATCTTTTTCCTGTTTTGCACAATTTTCGCACAATTCACGTTCGAGCGACCGGCGGTTATTTGGGCTGACGATGCGCGTGCGCCGATTTTTTGCCGATACCGAGTACGTAATACGCCGCCCACATGATCAGGATGAACCCTCCGCCTACCGCAAGCGGAATACGCGTATCCGTGTTGATCACCATTCCGACAAGCACGAGCAGCAGGAACACGATGACGAAATAGTTCGCCGCCGGGAAAAAGAGCGACTTGAACGGATGGTCGGCCATCTCGCCCGCGTGTTCGCGCCGGAAGCGGAACTGTCCGATCGCCATCGCGAACCACGGGATCATGCCCGGCAGGATGCTCGCGCTGTAGATGTACAGGAACAGCTTGGAGTCCGGCATAAGATAGTTCAGCAGCACGCCGATCAGCAGCAGCGCGATCGTCGTCATGATGCTGTTGCGCGGAACGCCGCTTTTGGATATTTTTCCGAAAAATCTTGGCGCCTGCCCGTTCTCCGCCAGCGTAAACAGCATCCGTCCCGCGCTGTAGATGCCGCTGTTGCAGCCGGACATGGCCGCTGTCAGCACGACGAAGTTGATGATGCCCGCCGCGGCCAGAATGCCGACTTTGGAAAATGTCAGGACGAACGGGCTTCCGGTCACGCCGACTTCGTTCCACGGGTAGATGGTCACGATCACGAAGATCGCGCCGACGTAGAAGACGAGAATGCGCCAGACGATATTTTTGATCGCGCGCTTCAGCGTGACTTTGGGATTCTCCGCTTCGCCGGCCGTGATGCCGATCATCTCGATGCCCTGATACGCCGCGGTGACGATGCAGAGCGCGAACAGGAACCCTTTGAGCCCGCCCGCGAAAAATCCGCCGTGCACGTACAGGTTCTCGAACCCGATCGGAATGCCGCCGTTGCCCCAGCCGAAGAAGATCAGTCCCGTGCCGAGAACAAGCATGGCGACGATCGCGACCACCTTGATCATCGCGAACCAGAATTCGAATTCGCCGTAGAACTTGACCGCCGCCAGATTCGCCGCCGCGATAATGCCGACACCGACGAGCGCCGGAATCCACTGCGGAATGTCCGGGTACCAGTAGCCGAAGTAGATACCGATCGCCGTCACTTCGGACATGCCGACCGTTACCCACAGGAACCAGTAGCTCCAGGCCGTCAAATAACCCGCGACCGGGTGAATGTATTTGTGCGCGAAAGTCGCGAACGAGCCCGTAACCGGCTCGGCGATCAGCATCTCGCCCATGATCCGCATCACGAGGAACATGACCAGGCCCGCCAGCATATAGGCGAGCAGAACCGACGGTCCCGCCCACTGGATCGTACTCGACGAACCCATGAACAGCCCGACGCCGATCGTACCGCCCAGCGCGATCAATTCGATATGCCGGGCTTTTAGCCCCCGGCTTAATTGTTTTTCTTCCATTTCCTTACGCCTCCATGTCATCTCGCTGTCTTCGCTGCTTCCGATTCGGCGGCGCTTCCGCCCGATGCCTCGCGCGCTAAAGCGTCGCCGAATCGCACCAGCAAATTCTATGACAAGAGATTGGGAAACACAACCGAAAATATCACGCTTCAGATGCGTTTATTTCGTATAGAGAGGACGATTGTCTATCCAGCGAAGACAAACCTTCAACTTTTTTCCCGCCGGATCAGACCTTGGCCAAAAACGTTCACGGCGAATGTCCCGCAAAAAAACACAAAAACATTTGCGTATTGCAGGAGCGCCGCATACAAAAAGACCCCCGCAGGCAAAGCCCGCGAGGGTCCAACAGAATTATACGGAATGTTTTTCGGCTCGGGTGAGTCCGAAAAACGCGACCGCTCCGAGCAGCGCCGTCACGAACAGGATCGCGCCCATCGGGACGGGCGTCGTCTCGTTCAGTCCGACCAGCGGCGAGACGAGCGAGCCGATCAGCAGCGGGAACAGGCCGAGTACGGCGCTTGCGCTGCCGGCCCGGTGGCCCTGGCGCGCGATGGCGAGCGTGAACGTGCTCGTCGCCGTGATGCCGATCGTGATCATGTAGATGAAGAGCGGCACGACGATCGTGAACAGCGGACCCTGAACGATCGTCGCGATCAGCAGCAGCAGCGTGGCGCTTGAGGCCGTGATGACGCCGAGCCGCAGCAGGCTGCGTTCGGAGACGACGCTGCTGAAGCGTCCGATGATGAAGCTGCCCGCGATGATCGCGATGCCGTTGATGCCGAACAGGATACTGAACGTTTGCGGCGAGACGCCGTAAATGTCCTGGTACACGAAAGGCGTACCCGACACGTAGGCGAAGCTGCCTCCGTGAATAAAGCCGAGCGTCAGGGCGTAGCCCATGAACGAACGGTCTTTCATCAGGCTGCCCATCGTGCGAAGCGAATGGCTGATCGTACTCGGCACCCTTTTGTCCGGCGGCAGCGTCTCTTTGAGCTTGAAGCCGACGGTGAGCAGGATCAGAAAACCGAGCAGGCCGAGGAAGTAGAAAATGGTGTGCCAGCTTGAGCCCGGCAGCAGCAGCACGACCCCGCCGGCAATCGGCGCAAGCAGCGGCGCAACGGCATTGATGACCATCAGCAGCGAGAAGAACTGCGTCAGTTCGCGGCCGCTGAACACGTCGCGCACGATCGCGCGGGACAGGACGATGCCGCCCGAAGCGGTCAAGCCCTGCAGGAAGCGCGCCGCGATCAGCATCTCGATGCTGGTCGACAGCGCGCACATGACGGACGAAGCGGCGAACAGCAGCAGCGAGATCAGCAGCGGTCCGCGCCGCCCCCGCGCGTCGCTGATCGGACCGACGATGATCTGGCCGATTGCAAGGCCGATCAGGCAGGCGGTCAGGCTAAGCTGGACGAGCGACGCCTGCGCGCCGAGATCCAGGGCGATGCCGGGAAAACTCGGCAGGTACATATCGATGTTGAGCGGACCGAGAATGCCGAGCGTGGACAGCAGCAGGGCAAGACCGAGACGTTCGCGGCCCGTTGGGTTTTGCAGCATGGTTGACTCCTTCTCCTTTGCCGTACAAACTATGAATAATCATAGAAGGAATTGTATAAGGCCTGGAAGGGAGTGTCAACGACACATGTCCTTATTCGTCGAACGAACGTCGAATGAACGTCGAATGAATCGATCCTGCTTGAATGCTTACCGATTAACGCTTACTGCTTATTACTGCTTATGACTTTTCTTTACGCACGGAACGCCGGCGCAACGCTCGGCTGCTTCAGCCATTCCAGCACCGGCATCAAGTGCAGGCCGGATACTTCAGACCGTTGGGCCTGGCTCAGCGTGTCGATGTTGGCGCCGATCCAGCGGTAGAAATCGGCCACGCCCGCAGCCTGCGTTTCGCCCAGTACCGGCGTCAGCGCTCCCTGGAAATCGTCGAACGCCAGCGAGTGGAAGTTGACGGTCTCGCCCATCAATTCGCTGAACCGCTCGGCCACCTGGTTGCCTGTCAGCCCTTCGGCTCCGGCCGCGATCAGCGTCTGGCCCGCAAGTTCCGGATGGTTCAGCGCATGGGCATGATACTGCGCCGCGTCTTCCGAGCTGACCCACGCGATCGGCTTGTCGGCCGGAACCGGGTAAGCGAACACGCCGTTCGAGACCAGGCCCGGAATAAGCAGGTTTTCCAGGTACAGGGTCGGCTTCACGATGATGCACGGAATGCCGCTGGCCTGGGCCGATTCGATCATCCGGCGCTTGAGATCCAGATTTTCCGCGCTGACCGGTTCCGTCGGCAGGAAGCCGTTCGTGTTAATCACGATCAGTTTCGCGCCGCCTGCCTTGGCCGCTTCGATCGAATTCATGAAGTAGGCCGTCAGCTTGGCGGAATCGAACTCGATCGGCATGTTGATGAACACTTTATCCACGCCCGTATTAACCGAAGCGAGGAATTCCGCGTCGCCCAGATCGCCGATCGAAGCTTCGATGCCCTGTTCCCGCAGTTCCGCCGCGGTTTTGTCCTTCCGCGTGATCGTGCGGACCGTTTTCCCCTGCTTCACGAGCAATCGTGCCACCGCTCCGCCCTGTACGCCCGAAGCTCCATAGACTAAAATGGTTTCCGTCATTTCATAACCCCTTTTCCAAATATCGTTTAGGCCGATTTCGAATCTGCCGTTGTACTTATCATAAGAAACAAGTAAACTTTATGTAAGTACGCACTTTGTAGATATTACGTATCCCGCGGGATACCATGGAGGTGATGGGATGGAACTTCGAACTCTCGATTCGTGCAGCAGCTGCCCGGTCGAATTCACGGTCAACCTGATCGGCGGCAAATGGAAACTGCTGGTCTTGTATCAGCTGATGACGCGCGAGACGGTCCGCTTCAACGAACTGCAGCGCCTGCTCGGTTCGGTCACGCATCGCACGCTGACCCGGCAGCTGCGCGAACTCGAACAGGACGGATTGATCAACCGCGCCGTTTATCCGGAAGTCCCGCCCAAAGTCGAATACTCGTTGACGTCAAAAGGAAAAAGCCTGACCTCGATTCTGCTGCACCTGCAGGACTGGGGACTTGAGCACATGGACGAACCCGCGGCCGAATAAGCGAATTCCTTCAATCCAGGCGAATTCCTTCAATCTCAATCACGGCCGTATCGAAAAGGAGATCTGCACAAGCATGGGAATCATTCTGGACATGATCAAAGACAAAGTCGAATGCCTGCAAACCTACGACTTCCGCGAGCTCGAACGCGCGATCGACGAACGCGTCGAGATCAACAAGGGACTGCTGCTGCGCGTGAAGCACGTCCAGCACCAAGTCACGTTCGACCCGATCCGCAATAAGATGCTGTACAGCGCGGTCGTGCATTTCGCGGCGAATTAAGCGGAGCAATCCGGGCCTGAATGTTGCCGTATCCGTCACCCGGCATCCAAGCTCCAATAGCCGGTATCGAAAAAAGCCAATATCGAAAAAGCCCGAACCGCGCGAGTCTCGCGCCGTTCGGGCTTTTTTGTTGGCCGCTGCCTGTTGTCTTCGCGGCGCCGCCGGTTCCAAGCGATCCGGGATCGGGCCGATCGGCTCATTCCCGGTTCAGACCGTCCGGCGCCGCAGCTCGTAGAAATATTGCACGATCGGATGCTTTAGCTTGACCGTCTCCGACATGTTCACGATACGCTTTTTGCCGACCCGCTTGTCGACCACGGCGAGCACGTTGAGCAGGATATCGCGGCTCTCCAGACTTTCTTCGATGGAAGACGCCAAGAACTTGTTCGCCGTCGCGACGAAGTTCGATTTGGTCAGCGCCGCCTGCGCGGCCAGCAGCTCTTTGGCATGCTCCGTCGCTTTGCGGCTTGCGGCCATCACTTTCAGGCGGTCTTCCGGGATCGGGCCTTTGGCGCTTGCGCGCACCGCTTCGATCTCCGCTTCGGTGACCGGAATCTCAAGATTCGGATCGTTTTTGATCTCGATCTCGCTCTGGTACCAGTCGATAAAATTGGACTTGTCGCCCATGTTGAGAATATTCTTCTTGTCCACCGTGATATGGCAGGTGCCGGCTTTGTCGGGGACATACCGGTAGCTGGTCGAACGGTATTCGACCGTGCCTTTTAAGGCGGGCGCGAGAAAACTCTCCAACTGCTGCTGCAATTTGCTCCAGGACATAAAGGTCCTCCTATGCTTGTTTCGACTATGAGAATAAGGAACGGAAAATTCGGATAACGCTTCGATATGAAAAAGAGGATCGGATACGCACGCCCGGCCGAGTTCGGTCCGCGTGTATCCGATCCTTTATTTTAACATGAGTCGGGCGATTATAGCATCGTTTTGGCCCACGCAGGCGCGATGAAATCCGGCGCGAACTTCAACGCTTTGCTTCAACGGTGAGCGAATCTTCTCGCTTAGAACCGGATAATAACTTTGCCCCGGGGATGGCCGTTCGCGACGAGGCTCAACGCTTCGTTGATCTGTTCGATCCGGAATTCGGCAGGTTCGACGGCCGGCACGATGCCGCTCTCTTCGAGGATGCGCGAGACTTCGCGCAGCTGCTGCCCGTCGCTGCGGACGAAGATGAAGCGGTACTGCACGTTCTTCTTGCCCGCCCGGCGGTCGTATTTGGCGCCGGCGAGGCCGAACAGCTGTTTTTTCCAGAAAGGCAGACCCAGATCTTGCGCAAAGCGCTTGTTGGGGCCCGTGCGCAGAGACAGCAGGCGGCCGCCCGGCTTGAGTACCGCCAGCTCGCGTTCAAATTCGTCCGGTCCCAGCGTATCGATCACGTGGTCCACGCTTTCGAGCGTTTCCCAATAAGATTCGGTCTTGTAGTCGATATAGCGATCCGCGCCCGCGGCGAGCGTCCGTTCCCGGGCACTCGGGCTGCCGCTGACGATGACGTGCAGCCCCATGCTTTTGGCAATCGGAACCGCCATTTGACCGAACGAGCCGGAACCGCCGGGAATGAACACACTCTCGCCGGGCCGGGCTTCCAGCTGCTCGCGCAGCCCCTGGTAAGCCGTCAAGCCGGTCAGCGCCGCCGCCGCTCCGGTGACGAAGTCCAGATGGGCCGGCAGCGGCGCGACCGCTTCGGCGTCGATCGCGGCGTATTCCGCAAAAGCGCCTATGCGGGTCAGCGGCAGACGGGAGTAGACGGCGTCGCCTACCCGGAAGCCCCGTACGTTTTTGCCGACTTTTTCGATCACGCCCGTCAGTTCGTTGCCGAGCGTCAGCGGAAATTTGTAATCCTGGATCAGCTTGACGCTGCCTGTCGCGATCAGCAGTTCCAGATGGTTGACCGCCGCCGCTTTCACTTTGACCAGCACTTCGCGATCGTTTATGTCAGGTACCGGAATTTCGTTCACGGCCACCGTAATTTTTTTGGCATATTGGGTAATCTGTGCGGCTTTCATACTGAACAACCTCCTGAATGAATAAATATCTAAGTAACATTTATTTGATTTTGTAACTTTATCGCAAGCATAATCTTTTAGGTTACAAAAGTCAACATTTGTTACTTTATTTTTGTATGTTAAAATAAGACTGCCGCCGACCGAGTGTCAGGCAGGCAATCGACCCGAAAAGGAAGCGTTGAGCATGGCCAAAATTACGCAGGAACTTATTCTCGCGACCGCCGAGACGCTGATGGAACGCACCGAGAAGTCCGAAGTGACCCTGTCGCAAATCGCGGACGAACTGGACATCACGCACGCGGCTCTCTATAAACATTTCAAAAACAAGCAGCAGCTCTGGACCGCCGTAGCCAAAAGCTGGTTCGAGCGCATGATCTCGGAGCAGATCAGGCTCGACCCGATCGATCCCGTTAATCCGGCCGATCCCAAAGAGCGGCTGCACGATTGGCTGCGGGCTTTTGCCCATGCCAAAAAGCGCGCCTATCACGAAAATCCGAAGATGTTCGCGCTAAACACGCAGTATGTGGACAACCATCCGCTCGTACTGCGCGAGGTTCTCCAGCAAGCCTACCGCATCGTCGACGAAATGATGGGCTACGGCGATCCCCATTTCGAACGCGCCGAAGCGATCCTGTCCGCGTTCGCGGTATTCAGTCTTCCGTCCTTCAAAGACACCTGGAATCTGCCGGACTACGAAGAACGGTTCGAGCGGATCTGGGCTTTGATAGAAAATGGAGTCTGATCCAAAAGGAAGTCTGACGCACGCCGGATCTAGGCGAACACTTCCCGGGCCGTATCCATAAAAGACGTCAGGATCGGCGACAGCCACTTGTCTTTGTGCCACAGCATCTGCGTCTGCACGCGCAGATCCGGCATGGACCACGGCAGAGCAATCAGTTCGCCCCGCTCCAGCTCGGCCCTGACCACGATCTCGGGCAGAAAGGCTGCGCCGATTCCCGACAGGGCGCACTGCTTGATCGCTTCCGCGCTCTGAAATTCCAGATGCGTCAGTCCGTCGATGCCCGCCTGCTCGAACGAACGATCGAACATCGTGCGGTACGGGCAGCCTTTCTCATTCGTCAGCAGCACTTCCCCGTTAAAATCTGCCGGACGCAGCACTTCCTGCCGGGCGAGCGGATAATCCGGAGCGGCGAACAGGCGAAAATGTTCGTCCGCCAGCGGCTCCGCGCAGAAGACGCCGGAGCGAACCGGTTCGTCCAGCACGTAGACGAGATCCGCCGTTCCTTCCAGCAGCGCCGGCTTCAGCCCCTGATTCGGCACCGAGCGAAAGATCAGACGCACGCCCGGATACCGGGAGCGGAACTTCCGGAATACCGCCGGCAGCCGATACGCGCAGACGACTTCGTTCGCGCCGATCGTCAGCGTCCCGCTGAGCTGTCCGTCGTCATGCAGGTCGCTGCGGGCTTCGGCAAGCTTGTCCAGCACGTCCCGGGCATGGATCAAAAAGCGTTTGCCGGCTGTCGTGAGCACGAGCTGCTTGCCCAATCGGTCGAACAGGGGCACGCCCAGCTCCTGTTCCAGCGCTTTGATCTGCATCGTGACGTTGGACGGCACGTAATTCAGCGCTTCCGCCGCCCGGGTAAAATTCAGGGTCGACGCGACCGTGCGAAAAGTGTTCAGCTGCCGCAGTTCCATGTTTCTCTCTCCTTCGGACTTTCAATATTTTTGAAGACTATGATGAATTTCCTTCACTTTTATTGAGCGTAGCACGGTCCTATACTGAGCACAAGAACCGGCGCCAACACGCGCGGTTCTATGCCGAAGGGAGAGAGATTTCAACATGGATTACGAAATTTTTGATTTGGGCGACGTCCTGCTGCAATCGGGAACGACGCTGCCGGACGCTTTTCTGGCTTATCGGACGTACGGCACCCTGAACGAACGCCGGGACAATGTGATCGTCTATCCGACCGCGTTCGGCGACACGCATACGCAGAACGAATGGCTGATCGGACCGGGCCAGGCGCTCGACCCGGAGCGCTATTTCATCGTCGTGCCGAACCTGCTCGGCAACGGACTGTCTTCGTCGCCGAGCAACACACCACCTCCGTTTGACCGGGCCCGTTTTCCGCAGGTGACCGTCTACGACAACGTCGTGTTCCAACGTCGGCTGCTGCACGAGCGGTTCGGCATTCGCCGGATCGCGCTCGTCGTCGGCTGGTCGCTCGGAGGCATTCAGGCGTTCCAATGGGGCACAAGTTACCCGGAGATGGTCGAACGGATCGCGCCTGTGGCCGGTATCGCCAAGCCCTGGCCCCACACGTTCGTCGTGCTGGACAGTCTCCGGGCCGCGCTGCTGTCCGCCGTGCGCTTCGACGAGGCTTCGCTGGATCGGCTGACGTCCGCGGATATGCGGGCCGTCGGGCGGGTATATGCGGGCTGGGGCTTGTCGCAAGCGTTCTACCGGGCCGAACTTTACCGGGAGATGGGCTTCGATTCGCTGGAAGAGTTCACGGCCGGCGTCTGGGAAAACAGCTTCATGCAGATGGACCCGCACAATGTGCTGTCCATGCTCCGCACCGGGCAGCATGCCGACATCAGCGACAATCCGGCGTACGGCGGCGATTTCGACCGGGCGCTTGCGAGCATTACCGCCCGGGCCTGCGTCATGCCGGGCAGCACGGACCTGTTCTGCTCGGCGGACGACAATGCGTACGAAGTGCGGCGCATTCCGAATGCCGTATTACAGCCGATCCTGTCGGTCTGGGGACATTTTGCGGGGCGGGGAATTCATGAACCGGATAACCGGTTTATCGACGAACGGTTGAAGGAACTGCTCGCGTACGGGGCGGACAAATAGAGCTCTACCCCTTCGTCCAGTTGGCCGGACAGCGACAGTACGCGTAAAAGATAGCGGTACATCACGTCGCCCACGTTGCGGTCGCCGAGCACGAACAGTTCGCCGCCTTCGATCCGAATCAGGTCTACCGTCTCGCCGCCTCCGACACGGTCGGTGCCTGCTCGGTATTCACCGTGCCGGCCGCGCCCGGTCTTCCCCCGGCGTGCCCAGCTTTTTTATCGGCATATCCGATTTGTCTCATCTTTCCAATCCCCACATGACAGTTATTCTCACTGACTTATCATAAGGAGCGGAAGGACTTCATTCAATGGACCTTTGCGCAAAAAAAGAAGGTTGGCGGGAATGGGACGTAAAAGTACATTTTTGCAGACCGTTTGTGAGGCTAGGGTTAGGGTCAATCAGCCGAAAAAAAGGATAGGAATGCAGTTGCACTCCTATCCTTTCGGTATGCGCCAGTACAAACGGCTTAAAACTCTTCAATAATGCTTTCTTTTGGAACTTTCGTTCAAATGCCTTCCCAAACATACAGCAGCTACTATCAACAAAAGAAAAACAGGCAGTGCCGACATGTTTCCTTTGAGAAGCGGTATAGTCTGAGAGATCAAGGCCAAGAACATAAGCCCGAGATAAAGCCATTTTCTTTGATGCGGACTCTTGAGCCTCGTAGCCATGAACTTTACCGCCGTAAAGAGCAAAAGAAATGCCACGATTGAAATTAGGATAGTCACAACGATGTGAATCTCCTCCTTCACATTTGAACGAACTGTACGGCTTCCTTATCTATTGGTTGTAGACTCAAAGTACGGAGCAGGCAGCCAATGTATATTAAGTGTAACACCTTTCCCCATATTGTGTGCAGACATTGAATTGGCTATCATAAATGCGCCTGCCGAGACTAGCGCCGCTGCAATTGTAGCCGCATGAGCTCCGCTTACTCCTGCTACTGTCGCAACAAGTCCCCAAATCACTCCGGTTTGTGTCAGCGTATAAATCTGATTTTTGGTTTCTTGGTCGTTAAACGTTATAGCCACACCCCACCAATACGCATTGCTAAAGGCATTTGTCGTGAATTCGCCAGGGCCAGGAGCTTCAATCATAGGTGCTGTTCTACCGAGAGTTGCAGTATTCCCATTTACAATAAGTGCCCCTGATTGAATTTCAGCATTAATTGTATTTACTCCCCGTTCAATTACGCGATAGACTTCGCTGCTTACTTTGGTTTTACCTTCTTCCGCAATATGTAAAAATCCGTCGGAGCCTATTGCAATGTACTCGTTGATGGCAACGGCTCCTGCAAGTAATTTCTGATCTTGATCCGTCTCACCAAAAGAAATCATTGGACGGTTCTGGATGGAACTAATATTGGAATTCTCTTGCGCTAACGTTCTAGCAGAAACCGGAGCAGCAGAAGCGCTTAAAACCAAAAGACCGGCACTAATTGCAATCAAGCTTTTTTTCATCTCCAAAAGTCTCCTTCTTAAAAAGAATTTTGACAATCCCAAAATCAATTTGAACTTATTTACTTCTTAAACTTAACACGAAAAATCCTAAAATATAACTTTTTGTATATAATAGGTTCTAAAGTATGAGCTTAAATGGAGATGGAGATTTAAACAGGTACTTAAGTCTATTAATTACTATTTAAATAAAAATATAGAATGATCTCATAATAGGTTTTAACAGATTTCAATCCAAACGAAAAAAAGAGCCGCTCGAAAGCGCCTCTTTTTTTTCGTTTACGTTCTATATGAGGTTCGGCTTGTTTTACGGTTGCTTTTCAAAAAAGCTGTTCAGAAAGTATAAGAATCTCCGTCGTCCGGCACGAGAATGTGGTCAGAGATCCCTTTTTGAGCCGCAAAATCCCTCAGTTCCGTCCGCGACAGATTCCAGTGGTTGACGGCTTCCATATGGACCGAGAGGATGCGGGCGTTCGGCGCGGCTTCATGCACGTGGTGGATATCTTCCGCGTTCATGACGAGCGAACCGCCCTTCAGGAACTGGTTATCTCCGCCGTTAACGACGATCACTTCCGGCTGATGCGTCTCGATCGTCTGCCGCACCGCTTCGTACCAGACCGTATCGCCGGCGACGTACAGCGTCTGTTCGCTGTCATGCTTGAATACGACGCCGCACACGTGACCCGCCATTTGCAGAATGTCTCCGCGTCCGTGCTCGCCCTGCGTTTTGATCAATCGAATGCCTTCAAAAACCGTGTTCTCGCCCAGCACTTCCACCTGTTCAAAGCCGGCACTGCGGATAGCTTCGGCATCTTCTTCGTTTTGCGAGAAAATCTTGACGCCTTTTGGCAAAGCGGCCTTGGCTGCATCGTCCCAATGGTCCATATGCAGATGCGTGACGATGACGGCATCCAGGTCGCTGACGATGTCTTCGATCGAAATTGGCAGGCCCACGAGCGGATTGTTCTGATCGGTTCTTGCGGCATTGGGAAAAGCAGGCAGCGTGCCCTGTTCGGACAAAAACGGATCGATCAGGAATTTCTTGCCCGCATACCGGACGATCAGCGTAGCGTTGCGAATCAGTTGAATGTTCATCGGTTCCCTCTCCTTCTGCGATGCGTGCGATTTGTCGGATATCTCCATGATAGACGATGCTTCGATGGGGATCGATGGTTTGACGAAACGCTTTTGGTTCGAATGTTTTCGCGGTGAAAAAGAGGGCCTGCTTCATAGCCTGCTCAGCCTCTACTGCCGAAGTGTGTAATCTGCTCTTCACCCAATGCTGCCGGATCAACTTCCCAACAGCAAAACGTTCACGTTTCTCCGGTAGTTTTTGGCGCTTACTTTTGCGAACGAAGAACTTGAGAGCCTATTATTAGACTGTATTTAAAAATATATATTTTTACAAATTTAATATAAATTTTTCTTAAAATCAAACGTTGTACATATAGAAAAGCTTAAGCTTTTCTCAAAAAAATCTGGGAGGAATCAATTTGAAACTTTTAAAGCCAGCTGTTACTTCAGTTCTTGCAGCTACGTTAATGTTACCAGCCGTAGCTTCTGCTGAGATTTTACCGCAAGAAGTCTCCGTCCAACCAATGTCTACAGATACTGCTATGAATGCACAAACTGACGCTCAGGGTTCTTACTTGATCAACCCCTGGACTAAGGAGCACGTTTATTACCAAGATGCAGTCGAAGATTCTTCTTTCACTACGTCTTCAATAGTTACACCCGAAGCTGCTCTGGACAATCACGTTTTTTATGACGAAGCAGCTTTGAAAGACTTGGAGAAATTAAAACAAGAGAGCACCAGTGCTTCGTTACAAAGTCAGCAAGACTCTACAGATCTTCAATATCAACAAATGACTGAATCCAAAAACACCTTGTCTGCTCAAACGAATGATCAATTTGCAGCCAAGGCTCTCACTAAAGCACAATACAGAGGGCAATTCAAAGAGCTATCTTTAACATTTGGTGCTTTCTCCTGCCCAACAGCAGGAAACTTCCTACTTCATTCGTTGCAAGATAGTCCTTCCAATCGTAGTTATGCTGCGGGAACCACGTTATCAAACGGTTTTTCAAGAACCCCTTCGTATACCGAAATTTCTATTCCAATTGCCAATGCTGTAAAGACAGCTAATGCTCAAGGAAAGAAAGCAGTCTCAGGAAGTGGTAGCCACTATACAAGCGCAGGTAACGCTGGGCTAGACTGGTATCTAACTTTAGGCAAGTATAAACACAATTGGGCTGCCGAAAAGATGACCAATGGGACATGGACTATTTATATCAATGTTAATGATCGGTACGACTACACTCATATCAGTCCGATTCCTTCAAGCCTCCCTGCCAAGGCGATTGCATTGGTTTCTAACCACGCAGCCGATGCTCAAAATGCAGGGGCTATTGTTCCATATATTTCGAATTTCTATATGCAGCAGCCAAATTACAGACCTTAAACAACTCAAAAAGAAGCAGGCTCTCCAAAAGAGCCTGCTTCTTTTTAAATAATGAAGTATATGGGTTACTAATATCTCAAGCGTTTAATTATGTTCACTTACATGGATAAGGGTTTTCTTCTTAATCATTTCTCTTTCGCTTTCATCTGCTTCTGCAAGAGCCTTTATTTCTATTAGACCCTTTTTTTCATCAATTATAGCCATGCTGTTTTCGTTAAATACATAACTTTTATCTTTTTGCTTAGTGTAGCCATTAACTGCATTAAGCATTTTATCCGCTTCCGTATTGTATAAGTCATATTGTTCTTCATTTGCCGAAACTAGAATCATGTAATGTCCTTTATTGAATTGGATCGTAGATTCTTTCTCAGAAAATATCCACAAATGAGAGAAAAATAAGATCCCTAAAATACATGTAAGAGTAAACACAAACGCTATCATAATAGATACTGCTATAGAAAACTGCTTTAATGGATCCCAAGCTTTACTTCTCATCGAAATCACCCCATTTTGAATGTATCTATAGAACGTTTTCTTAGTCATCTTAGTTGCATAAAATAGTTGAAGGTTTTTTTATTTGATCTCTTCAATAGACAACACCTGGTTGCAATCAAAGGCATTGGTGCAGGAAAGTCCGTCAAATGACTGTCATTCTGAAATTATATTGCTCTAAAAATATCGGCGCGCACAAAAAAGACGCGAGCAAGCTCGCGCCTTAGATCACCTATTTGTTTGCTCTTAGTCCTGCCGTACCAGCAAAGCAACGGCCTCCACATGCACCGTCTGCGGGAACATGTCTACCGGCTGTACTTTCGTCGTCTTGAAGCCGCCGTCTTCCAGTACGCGCAGGTCGCGTGCGAGCGTAGCCGGGTTGCAGGAGACGTAGACGACGCGCTGCGGCTTCATCTCGATGATGGTCTCCAGCAGGCGGATGTCGCAGCCTTTGCGCGGGGGATCGACGACGATGACGTCGGGCGTGATGCCCTGCTCGCGCCAGCGGGGGATGACGTCTTCGGACGCGCCGACTTCGAATTCGGCGTTGGTGATGCCGTTGATCTCGGCGTTTTTGCGGGCGTCTTCGATCGCTTCCTTGACGATCTCGACGCCGTAGACGCGCTTCGCTTTCTGCGCGAGGAACAAGGAGATGGTGCCGATGCCGCAGTAGGCGTCGATCACGGTCTCTTCGCCGGTCAGGCCGGCGTACTCCAGCGTTTTGCCGTACAGCACTTCGGTCTGGGCCGGATTCACCTGATAGAAGGAGCGGGCAGAGATCGCGAACTTGATGTCGCCGATGTAATCGTGAATGACTTCCTGGCCCCACAGGACGGTCGTCGTCTCTCCGAAAATGACGTTCGTCTGGCGCATGTTGGCGTTATGGCAGATGCTCTGCACGCCGGGGACGCGCTCGCGGATCGCGGCGATCCACTGCTCGGACTTGGGCAGCCGCTCGCTGTTCGTAACGAGTACGACCATTTTCTCGCCGGTTGAAAAAGCGACTTTGACGACGACATGCCGCAGCAGGCCGCGGCCGGTCTCTTCGTCATACGCGGTAATGCCCAGCTCGCGGCCGATCGCTTTGACGGTCTCGACCATCTCGTCGTTGGCTTCATGCTGGATGATGCACGTCTCCATATCGACGATGCGGTGGGTGCCGCGCGCGTAGAAGCCGCCGATCAGGCGGCCTTTTTCTTCGCCCATCGGCACCTGCGCTTTGTTGCGGTAGCGCCACGGGTCGCTCATGCCGAGCGTCGGCGGCACAAGCACGCCGAGCGCTTCTTCGCCGGCTGCGTCAGCGCCGGAGACCGGCGCCGCCGCCTCTTGCGCGGCCGCGTCGGCGCTTTGCGCGCCGCCCGCGCCTGCAAGCGCGCCCGGCGCTCCGGCTTCCGCAGCTTCTCCGCCGGCCGGCGCCGGCCCGTTCTCGCGGCCTTCGCCGCCGCCGAATGCCGCTGCCTCAAGTGCCGGCAGAGGCTGGCCCGAAGAAGCTTCGGGCGCGTAGCCGGCAGCGAGGCTGCCGCTGCTTGCGCTCTCCGCGGCGGCCGGCGACACTTCGTAAGCCGCATCGCCCGGCCGGCCCGCTTCGCCGGGTCCGGCCGCATGGGCGCCGGCTTCCGCCGTATCGGCGGACACGCGCGTGTCGCCTTCAAGCGGCTCGCCCGCTTCCGCCCCATGCGAAGCTTCGCCCGCGGACGGAGCGCCGAACGCGCGCACGTTCAGCTTGCCGATCCGCTGCAGGCTGTCCGCGACCTGCTGCCGCTTCCATTCGAGCTGCGCCGGATAATCCATATGCTGGATCTGGCAGCCGCCGCAGCGGTCGAAGATTTCGCACGGCGCTTCGACGCGCGAAGGGCTGGCCTGCAGCAGCAGGTTCATTTTGGCATAGCCGTACTGCTTTTTGGTGTTGATCACTTTGGCCGAGATTTTCTCGCCCGGCAGTGCGCCCGGCACGAACAGCGTGTAGCCGTCCGCGCGGCCGACGCCTTCGCCGTTATGGTTCATGCCGATGATGTCGAGATTGACTTCGTCGTTCTTGGCGACCGGCAGTCCTTCGATTTCTTCTTCCGGGCGCGCTCCGCCGCGTCCGCGGCCGGCGTTCGTCCGGCCTGCGCCGCCGCGGCGGCTGCCGCCTGCGGACGATCCGACCGGCGGTTTGCTTTTGCCTCCGCGCCCCTGCCCGCCGCTTTTGCCCGCGCTGCCGCGGCTGCTGTTGTTTTTGTTCATTCTATTCACTTCTTTCGCTTATATTCATGAAGGAGTCGTTCGTAAAAGGGGTAGGGTCGAAGTTACATTGCTTTGCGGGACACGTAACCCCGATTTTAGCCTTATAGGCCAAGCCATATTGCCGAAAAAGCAACCTGCAACGTCTTTTCCAACGGTTATGGCCTCGTTTCGCGTTCTACATGTCCCAAAAAGCAGCGTAGCTTCCAGCGTGCACACTTTTGGAGTTCTACGTTGCTTTCGAGGCAGCGTAAGTGATACAACGTGAGTCTTACACTAGCCACACACTAGTCCAGGCCGGGCATTCGCCCCTATGCGCTCTGCACATCCTGCACACCCTGCTTTTCAAGCGCACGCGCCTCTTTTTCCGGACACGCCAAAAAGGAGGATGCCCTCCGACCGGCGTGCTGCTCTGCCACCGGACGCGGTTCTTCCTCCCGTATTGTAACACGTTATGCGCGGCCGGCGGGACCCGATTTTCGTCCGCGCGTAGCCGGGCCGCTTCCGGGCTGTCGCCCTTTATACAACCTTACGCGAACACCCGCAGATGCTGCGGCAGCACTTCGAACACGCCGGGCAGCTTGCCGCCGAGTTCGCCGTCCAGATTGAGCAGGACGTTGTTCGGCGACGTCACTTCAAGCCGCTGCGTGCGGAAATAGATCACGTTCGGATCGTTGAAATGATCGCCGCGCTGCGCCATCGAGACGACGCGGATCAGCTCGGCCAGATTGCACTTTTTGAGCAGGATCACGTCGAGCAGGCCGTCGTCGATCCGCGCGTCGGGCATCAGTTTTTCGAACCCGCCGACCGAATTCGTATTGCCTATCAGGAAGATCATGAATTCGCCTTCGATCTCGCCCTGGCCTTCCGCCTCGATCTTGAGCTGCATCGGCGTCAGATTGACCATCTTCTCGATGCCTTTGAAGTAGTAGGCGAGCTGGCCGATCATCGTCTTGAGGCGGCTCGGCACTTCGTACGTCAGTTCCGTGAGCGAGCCGCCGCCCGCGATATTGATGAAATAGCGATCGTTTGCCCGTCCCAGGTCGATCGGCCGCGATTCGCCGCGCAGCACCAGATCGCAGTAATCTTCCCACTGCCTCGAAATGCCGAGCGCCCGCGACAGATCGTTTGTCGTACCGAGCGGAAACACGCCGAGACCCGGCCGGTGCTCCTGATCGGCGAGGCCGTTGACGACCTCGTAGATCGTGCCGTCGCCGCCCGCGGCAATAACAATGTCATAGCCCCGCTGCGCCGCGTCGATCGCCGCGAGCGTCGCGTCGCCTTCTCCCGTCGTTGCATGCACCGTCGTCTCGATTCCGCCTTCATCGAGGCGCTGCAAAATATCCGGCAGCCGGCGCCGCATCTCTTCCCGTCCGGAAGTCGGATTGTAGATCAGCCTCGCTCTTCTCATCTATCGAACTCCACCTGTTCCTTATAGGTTCTTGCCGCCGGGCGCCCGAAGGCGCGGCGGCCTTGTGTACAACTCGAAGCGAAGGCCGCCGCTCTCGCGGAACCTTCGCTTCAGGTAAGACTTGCTCTCGATTGTGCGTATGTGCGTAAAATTCGCGTGACCACAGCCCCGCCCGATCCGAAGACCGCCGGATGTTCCGCCGCGCCGAAGTTACGCTTCGGCATCGACGCGGGCAAGCAGTTCTTCGACCTGCCGCTCGATCCAGACCGGCAGCAGCGGATGCGGCAGCAGAGCCTCGCCCGTGTAGCCGTAATCCAGTCCTTCGAGCTTGCGCGGAATGACCGTCTGCAGGAAATACCCCGTGCTGAGGAACAGCGGAGCGATCAGCACGCGCCGGCCTTTTCCGATCCATTCCTCCGCTTTGGCGCGCACGTTGTCGGGATTGAGCAGCGCGTAATCGCACAGCAGCCCGCTCGTTGCGCCGACCCGCTTCGTCAGCGCCGAAGCGCCGGCTTCCCAGCGCTGCCGGAATCCGTCGTGGATACTGCCGTGTCCGACCAGCAGAATCACTTCGCGCTCCGGATTGACCGAAGCCGGCGAGACTTTGTCCCACACCATGCGCGCCACGTCCGGGTCGTCGCCCATCGGGCGTCCGACGTGCATACGCGCCCGGATCGCGAACGGTTCAAGATCCGTCTCGCGGTCCGGCGCGTCCTTCATGCCGAGCGCGTATTCGATCTCGTCGATATGCGTGCTGCCTTCCGACACGAACAGCATGACGGCCAAAATGTCCGTAACGCCTTCCGACTCCAGCGCGTCGATACCGTGCTGGATCGATGCGCCTTCCACATTGCCCAGAAACGACACCGCGACCGGCATATGTTCCTTGATTCTCACTTCGCCGGCCGCTGCATTGACCGCCTCCACCCATTCGGGCTGAGGCGAACCGTGACTGATGATCAGCGCGCCCGTTTTGTTCATGCGCTTAACGTCCCAGGCGTTCGAGCGTCAGCTTGTATCCGTCGTTGCCGTAGTTGAGGCAGCGCTTCACGCGCGAGATCGTCGCGGTGCTTGCGCCCGTCTCCGCTTCGATCTGGTTGTACGTGCTGCCTTTGCCGAGCATGCGTGCCACTTCGAGGCGCTGCGACAGCGATTGGATCTCGTTGACCGTGCACAAATCGTCGAAAAAGACGTAGCATTCTTCCAGGTCCTTGAGCGTCAGAATGGCCTCGAACAATTGATCGACCGTTTTATCGTTTAGTTTTTTCAGCTGCACTGAAAGATCATCCCCTACCGTTTACTGGTGTGTACCGTTTATGTTGGCTTATGCCCGAAGGCCGAATATGTGTGCTTCCTTTATATTGTAGCGGGCCAAGTTATGTTTTTCAAGCGTTAACGGTTTCACGCGATGCAGACCGAACGGACAGACGCGTCCGCCCCATCGCGCTTTGTCGAATTTCCCCGGTAAGAGTGTCCGCCGTCCGCGTACTTTTTTTGCCGCATGCCTTCTTTTCCGCTTAAATGCTCTTTACTTGAACCATCCCCGGCGCCAGAACCATCCGACCATCGTAAGCGCAAGCGTCGCCATGCCTCCGAGCACGAAGAAATAGCCGTAGGTCCAGCGCAGTTCCGGCATATGCTCGAAATTCATCCCGTAGATGCCGGCGATCAGCGTCAGCGGCATGAACACGGTCGTGATAACGGTCAGCGTCTTCATGATCCCGTTCATGCGGTTGGAATTGAGCGAGATATAGCTGTCGCGCAGGTCGGCCGTCATCTCGCGGTTGGAGTCGATCATCTCGGACAGCTTCAACAGGTGGTCGTAAATGTCGGTAAAATACACCCGGTACTCCTTCGAATCGTCGACGTGCTGCGAGTTGATGATCCGGTACAGCAGGTCGCGCATCGGCACGATCGTATGATGCAGCTTGAGCAGCCGGGAACGCAGGTCGAACACCTGGGCGAGCAGTTGGTCGACCGATTCGCGGCGTCCCTTCTCTTCCAGGTCGGCCAATTCGTCTTCGACGCCGAACACGCACGGGAAATATTCGTCCACCAGCGCGTCGAGCACCAGATAGGCGGCGGCGACGGGATTCGTTTTTTTGGACGGATCGACGGCCCGGGCACGGATACGTTCCCACGCTTCGTCGATCTCCCGCATCCGGTCAAAATGAAACGTGACGAAAAAAGTCGAGCCGAGAAACATGTCGACTTCGCCCGTTTCCTTGCCGCCCCGGCCAAGCGCGTGGGTGATCAGAAACACGTATTTCTCGTGCGGGTCCATCTTGGGACGCTGCACGTCGTTCAGGCAGTCTTCGATCTCCAGCGGGTGAAAATGGAAATAGCTGCCGAGCAGCTCGGTCTCCCGCGTGGTCGGTTTTTGAAAATCGGCCCAAAACCATTTGAACTGCGCCGGGTCGAGCTCGGTCAGCGGAATGTCGAGATGAACCTGGTGGTCGTGCGTTACCGCAAGCGTCCGGATCAAAGCGGCCGCCCTCCTTCTGTTTTCGCTTGGTATGCCGCAAAGGCTTCTCTATCGTAATCCCTCGTCCGAATGCTTGCAATGTTCGCTTGATGCCTTCGCAGCAGCGGGAACGAGGCCGGCGAAGCTAACTTTTTTGTAGATGGACGTTTAAAAAGCGTTTTTGTTATACTCTTGTTATCTAACGATAGGGGCGGGGGAAACGGTTCATGGCCAAAAAAGTAACGATGCAGCAAATTGCCGACCAGCTCGGCGTCTCCAAATTCGTCGTCTCCAAAGCGCTTTCGGGCAAAGGAGGCGTCAGCGAAGCTACCCGGGAACGGGTGATCCAGGCCGCTTCGCAGCTCGGTTACTTCACGCAGCCGCGCGGCTACGGACAATCGCGCAAAGCGCCCGAGCCGCAGCCGGCCGCGTCCGGCCGCCAATCCGTCCTCGTGCTGATGCCGAACGTCCGCTTCCAGACGCCGGAATCGCTGTACTGGGGACGCATCCTGAACGGCGTCACCGAGACGCTCGAACGCAGCGGGCTGGGCGTCGTCATCTTGTCCGACCAGCGGCTGGACGCCGTGACGAGCATCCTGAACCCCGACGGCTTTCTCGGCTTGATCGGTATCGGGCAGATCTCGACGCCGCTGCTGCTGGAAGTGCACCGCATCGGGCTGCCGACCGTGCTCGTCGATCACGAAGATCCGCTTATTCCGGCGGATACGGTGTTTGCGGGCAACGTCGATGCCAGCATGCGGCTGACGAGCCATCTGATCGGCTGCGGCCACCGCAATTTGCATTTTATCGGCAGCACCGGCTTCTCCAGCAGTTTCCGCGACCGGTGGAACGGCTTCCGCAATGCGCTGGAAGAACAGGGGCTGCCCGTGCAGGACGCGGGCGATCCGATGAACGCGCTGCGCGGCATCGACGGCGCGGACTACGAACCGGAGCTGCGCCAATGGCTGGCCAAGCGGCGCAAGCAGCGCACGCTGCCGACGGCGCTCGTCTGCGCCAACGACGACGTGGCGCTGGTCGCCCTGCGCAATCTGGAACCACTCGGCATTCGCGTGCCGGAAGATCTCTCGCTCGTCGGCTTCGACCATATCCACGAAGCCGGTTCGCCGTCTTCGCCGGCGCTGACGACCGTGCACGTGCCCAAGGAAGCGATGGGCCGCCGGGCCGCCCTGCGCCTGATCGAGCGGGCCCGCGATCCCAAAGCGCCGCTGGAGAAAATCCTGATCGCGTCGGAACTCGTGCTGCGCGGTTCGGTCAAGGAGCTGCGCAGCGAGCCGGAACCGGTAGGCGGGGAATCGGCGCCGATCGGCTGACGTCGTAAGACGTGGAGCACGCTCTCTTGAAGCGCTCGCGAAAAAATAAGGCTCGCGCAAAGATCGCGAAGAAGACCACACGCGAAGAAGAAAATCACGCACGTAAAAGCGGACAGTCTACCCCGAGGGGCAGACTGTCCGCTTTTTGGTGTTCGAGACTGCGTGGCGGCGGCGATCCGAAGCGGCTTACCCGCTTAGATACCGACATTCCCGGTTGAGCCTCGGCCTTGCTGTCGCACCCGCTGCGCTCTCCCTTACCCGCCGTATAACCGCTTCCCCGCCGCTTAGTGCTGCTGCGACCGGCGTTCCAGCCGAACCAGCATTTCAAGACAGGCCCGGCTGTTATGGTACGGACATTTCCAGGCGCCGAGCTTCGGTTCCTTGGTGTTCGGCACGCGGTCGTTCGACACGCTCCAATACCATTCGCCGCGCTCGCGGTCCACGAGATGTTCGCGGATAAAGTCCCACGAACGTCCGGCCGCTTCGCGGTAAGCTTCGTCGCCCGACAGCTGGTACGCATTATAGAAGCCGACCATCGCTTCGGCCTGCGGCCACCAGTCTTTGCCGTCGTCGACCAGCGTGCCGTCTTCGGCTTCGTTCCAGAGCCCGCCGTCCGTATCGACGCCGCGCGCCAGTACGGCCTGCGCCATATGCAGCGCGACGCCGCGCACGCGTTCGATCCGCTCTTCGCCGCCGAGCACTTCGGCCGCTTCGAACAGCAGCCAGCTGCCTTCGATGTCGTGGCCGTACGAGACATGGCGCGATTTGCTGTCCCACGCTTCGTCGAAGAACAGCAGGAAATGGCCGGTCTGCGCATCGACGATATGCGTCAGCGTGACTTCCAGCAGCTCCGCAAGCGAGCGGCGCAGCGTCTCCGAAGGCCAGATCCGGTACAGGTTCGTATAGCCTTCCAGCACGTGCAGATGCGTATTCATCGACTTCTTCTCGTTCAGGTCTTTGCCGCTCAGGCTCAGGTCGTCCGTCTCCGACCAGTCGCGCGCATGCGCTTCGATATACCCGCCGTGCTGCGGATCGAGGCTGTGCCGCTCCAGCAGCGCGAAGATCCGCCGGCATTCTTCTTCCAGCTCGGCGCGCAGACCATTCTGCTGCCCGGCCGCGGCGTCTTTGGCCAGCTCATGCTCGCGCAGCGCGTCCAGCGCCAGCGCGTATTCGCTCAGCGCGTAGATGACGAACGCTTGTCCGTACACCTGCTTTTTGTCTTCGGACACCGCGCCCTGCGCGGACAGCATCCAATAATAACCGCCGTGCTCGGCATCGGCAAAGTTCGACCGCAAATACCGGTACGCCCGCTCCGCCATGTCCAGATAGGCAATGTCGGCATAGTGCCGATACGCGGCCGCGAACGTCCACAGGATGCGCGCGTTGAGCACGAGGCTCCGATCCGCTTCGGCATGCACGCCGAGATCCGCTCCGATCTCGCCCACGAATCCTTCGTCCGTCGGCGAAGGCGCGTGCTTCAACCAAAACGCTAAAATATTATGTTTCAACTCCGCGTCCAACTGCCCGATCCATTCCCGATCCGTACGCGTTTCCAACATGAAGCGTCCCCCGTTCAGCTATTTGTTATATTTTTGTTAGATAAAAAAGATAAACATCTCCGTTCATTTATACTCTTTTTTAGCTGACGATTCAAGTACGGACGAGCAGGTCTCCGGGAAGATTGCGTGAACGGACAGAAAGTCCTCACCGATTTGTTAGCACGCGAACACAAAAAGCCCGGTCTTCGTCGGCGGACGAAAACGCGGGCTTTGCGGGTCTGGCGGATTTTTCCGAACGGACGCTTGCGTATCTTCTTCCCGCCGCCGCCGCGGCAGCGGAATTACAGACCCAGAATCGTGGACAGCGATGTCGTCGCTTCCATATAGAACGGCGAACCGTCTTCGTTCTCCGGCATGACGAGGCGGAAAATGTACCCGCTGCCGTCTTCCGCTTCCCAGAGAATATAGTCGCGCGTTTCGTCCGCGCCGCTGCCTTGCAGGAACAGCGAAGCGTTCACCATCGGACTCTCGACCAGCGTATCGCTGTCGAATTCTTTGACCGTGCCGCCGGCTTTTTCAAGCTCGGCCGTTCCCTGCAGACGCAGATGGTCGACGTTGTAGTCGGCCGGAAGCTTCTCGATCTCCGCGTAATAAGCGGGATCTTCGGTCAGCGACAGCCGGTTCGCGGACGCGTCGAGCGTATAGCCGTCCAGCACGTAGAGCGAATAGCCGTCGCCGTCCTGCAGTTCGCCGGTCAGCGTCTTCGATTCGCCGTCGCCGACTACGAAGCTCTCGGTCGCCGGGCGGTCCGTCGACGCGGCTGCGCCGGACGTGCCCTGCCCGGAAGACGTCGAATCGCCTCCTGCGTGCAGCGATCGAATCTCAAGCTGCGGCACGTCGCTACCTTCGACCTTCTGTTCCACGTAGTCGAACGAGATCGTGTCGCCTTCGTTCAGCCCGTCCAACTGCGCTTCGACGCCTTCGGCCAACTGGAACGAAGTCGGCGTACCGTCCACATTCACTTCGATCGTGTGCGGATCGGCTTGCCCGCCGTATTCGCCGGTCGCCGACAGCACTTCTTCCCCGTCGGGATCGGCCGGGTCGGCGGGTTCCGCCGGATCGGTCTCTTCCGCCTCGGCGGGGTCGGCCGGCGGTTCTTGGGTACTGTTCGGCGGCACATTGATCGGTTCGGGCGCCGGGGCATTCGCTTGGCCGCACGCGGTCAAAGCGAACGTCAGCAGCAGCGCGGAAGCCAGACTTGCCATTTTCGCAGATTTGTTCATGGTGTACACCTCCTCTCTTTTAGACGGGGTTCGGCCGGAAATTGTTACGCTTTCGTGCAATTCACGCGCAAAAAAGCCTCCCGGAATATCCGGAAGGCTTTCTTTTCAACAACAAGGCTTGGCGGCTTCCCGCTTACCAGAACATCAATTTGTAGATCAGTCCCGCCATGATGGCCACGATCGGGATCGTGATGAACCAGGCGACGATGATCCGGCCGGCCATGCCCCACTTGACCTCGCGGAAGCGCTTGGCCGCGCCGACGCCGAGAATCGAAGAAGTGGCGGCATGCGTCGTGCTGATCGGCAGATGCAGCAGCGTCGCGGTGAAAATAACGGAAGCGGACGACACGTCGGCCGCGAACCCGTTGATCGGCTCGATTTTGAAAATCTTCGTACCGAGCGTCTTGATGATCTTCCAGCCGCCGACGGACGTGCCGAGCGCGATTGCGGTCGCCGCGGACAGCTTGACCCACAGCGGAGGCTCCAGCGAATCCCAACGTCCGGCCGAGATCAGTGCGAACGTCATGATGCCCATCGCTTTCTGCGCGTCGTTGGTGCCGTGCGCGAACGATTGCAGCGCGGCGGTCAGCACCTGCATCGAGCGGAATCCTTTGTTGACCGTGTGCGGGCTGCGCCGTCCTACCGTATATTTGAGAATAATCATGATGATATACCCGACGGCAAACGCGATCAGCGGCGAGAACACGAGCGCTTCGACGATTTCGAGGAACCCTTTCCAGTTGACGCTGTTCGCACCCGCGCCGACGAACACCGCGCCTGCAAGCGCACCGATCATGGCGTGGGACGACGAAGACGGAATGCCGAACCACCACGTCGCGAGGTTCCAGATGATCGCCGCGATCAGTGTCGCGATGACGATCTCGATCCCGTTATTGAGCGTGGTCGGATCGGCGATACTGCCCCCGATCGTCTTGGCCACGCCGGTAAACGTGATGGCGCCGAGGAAGTTCATGCCCGCCGCAAGCAGGATCGCGGTGCGGGGCTTCAGCGCCCGGGTCGATACGGACATCGCGATCGCGTTGGCGGTATCGTGAAATCCGTTGATGAAGTCGAAGGCGAGCGCCAGAAAAACGACAATCGCAAGAACAAATAGAGATGTTTCCATAATGTGTGAACCGCATGAAGAAAGACGGCTACGCCGCATTTGCAGCCTTGCAAATGCCGTGCCGCTGTCCTTTTACGAAACAGGCGCCGAATACCGGGACATGCCCGCACGCGAAAGCCGAATTCCGGAAAAAGCGGTCTTGACCTCCTTTGGACCTAAAATGGCAGGCTCCGCTTAGGAGTTGCTCATAATGATGGTTTCCAGAATATCGGCAACGTCTTCGCAGTTGTCGGTCGTCGTCTCCAGGCGTTCGTAAATCTCTTTGCGCTTGATCAGTTCGATCGGGTCGGTTACGTTCGCGAACAGTTCCGTGATGCAGATCCGCAGCAGTTGGTCGCCCTGGTTCTCCAGATCGTTCAGACGGATCGTGTATTCGCGGATCGCCAGCAGCTTTTTCTGCGACAGCAAATGGATCGCTTTCTGGATCTCGTACGCCGATTCGCGCAAAATCTCTCCGAATTGAATCATATATTGGTCCGGCTGGCCCAGGTTGTACATGTAGAAACGCGAAGCGGTAGCTTCCAGTCCGTCCAACACGTCGTCCAGGGTCGTGGCCAGTTTGAGAATGTCGTCGCGCTCAAGCGGGGTGATGAACGTCTTGTTCAGCTCCGTGATGATCGTGTGCGTAAATCCGTCGCATTTGGTCTCGAAATCTTTCATGTCTTTGACGAAGACGTTGACGTCTTTCAAATCGGCGACATGCTTCGAGAAATAATCCGCGGCCTCCACGATCGTATCCGCCATGTCTTCGAGTGTTTGAAAGAAAATATCCTTCTTTTTTACACGCATTTTAAAACCCCTTTTCAAATGTTCAAGGCCAAAAACGGGCAAGGCTTTGAAGCCGCTTCTGCGACCTCCATCATTTTAGCACAACGATGTAAGGGATTAAAGAAAACTTCTGCCGATTTTCACACTGTTTTTACAGAAAAACCGACCCCTTTTAACAAAAAGCGCCCTTTTTCTGCTTTGCCGTTCTTTTTTGACGCTTATGCCGGCTTGGTGGGTTGAACTCACTTTACGTGGCGTTCGTTAAATGAACCTGAAAAAGGGGCGGGAAAAGGACTGGAAAGGTGGGGAAAGGGATCGAAAAGGTGAAAAAGACCGGCGGTCTGACGGGTGCGAGGTAGTTAGAGCGAGGTGACGAAGCGGTGAGAGAGATCAAGATACTATTTGGATACAGAGCGAGTTATAAGAAGGTTTTGTGGAAGGCTCTTGAGCAAACATTGAAGTTCCTATTAGGGGCAGACCGGTACAGGCCGCGCTGCGGTAACGCGTATTCGTTCCGATCACGTGCGGAAGTGGGAAATACGTCGAAAAGGGCGAAAATCTGCGGCAAGGGCCGGAATTTGCGAAAGTACGTCGAAAAGGGCGGAAGTGCGCGAAAAAGAGCAGAAGCGTACGGAAGCGCGTTGAAGTCGGCGAACCGCGGACGGAAGCTGCGGGCCGCGAGGCAAAGTGCGCCGCGATCGGGCGAAACGCGGAGGTGAACTGCGAGTTGCGAGCTGACGCCGCAATTAACGTCCTGAGAGCACTTATTTCGGCTGAAAGGCCGGCGTAAACGAAATAAGTGCTCAAATCCACTTATTTTGCGGGAAAAAGGTGATTTCGACGGACGCGCGCGGAAATAACTGTCGTCACGCAGTTATTTCGAGAGCAGACATCGCGAATGATGAATTTTATGTAGAAACCCCCGATAAATCGGGAGCAGCAGACTGAATGCCCCTCCCCCGCTTGCAAAAGCGGGAAATCAGGGCCGACCGATACAGACTACGCTGCGCATGCGGTTCGGCCGCAGGCGGAAGCAGGCTGACAAGGGTAGAAATGCGCGCAAGTGCGTTGAATTCGAGTGGGAATGTGCGAAAAAGAGCAGGAATTTGCGGAAGTGCGTTGAAAAGGGCGGAAGCACGTGAAAAAGAGCAAAAGCGTGCGGAAGCGCGTTGAAGTCGGCGAACCGCAGACGTAAGCTGCGGGCCGCGGACGGAAGCTGCGGGCCGCGCGGCAAAGTGCGCCGCGATCGGGCGAAACGCGGAGGCGAACTGCGAGTTGCGAGCTGACGCTGCAAGCTGACGCCGCAATTAACGTCCTGAGAGCACTTATTTCGGCTAAAAGGCCGGCGTAAACGAAATAAGTGCTCAAATCCACTTATTTTGCGGGAAAAAGGTGATTTCGACGGACGCGCGCGGAAATAACTGTCGTCACGCAGCTATTCGGCCTAACTCGAACAAAAAGGCGGAAATAGTTGTCGTTACGCAGTTATTTCGAGAGCAGACATCGCGAATGATGAATTTTATGTAGATACTCCCGATAAATCGGGAGCAGCAGCCTGAATGCCCCTCCCCCGCTTGCAAAAGCGGATAATCAGAGGCCAATGCTGCCAGTAAGCTGCGCTGCGTTGGACAACGTCAGATTGTCCAGTGCTGCCAGTAAGCTGCGCTGCGCCGGACAACGTCAGATTGTCCAGTGCTGCCAGTAAGCTGCGCAGCGTTGGACAAATTTCTAAATTGTCCAGTGCTGCCAGTCGATCTCGTTCTTATGCCGGTCCTGCAGCCAGCGCTTGGTGATGTCGAGCAGTTGGCGGCGGTGGGGGCCGGACGAATAGGTATGGTCGGCCTGGAAGATGATCTCTTTGTCGCAGCGCGAGTCTTCCCGCGTCCAGAACAGCTTCTGGTACAAGAACGCGTAATCGACAGGGATCACGTCGTCGGACGTGCCGTGCACGACGAGCACGTCGCCGTAGAACTTGTTCACTTCCTGGAACGGCTGGAACGCGCCGAGCGATTCAAAGAAGCCGGGCGTGAACGAATAGCCCAAATAATCGGCGCTGCCGGTACGCACGGATTCGTCGTACCGCGCCCGGCCGGTGATCTTGACGATATCGTTGAACGGATAGCCGACGGCGGACCAGAGCGCCAGGCTTTTGATCCGGCGGTCCCGCACGGCGGTCAGCAGCGCGACCGCGCCGCCCAGGCTGTGCCCGATCAGCGTGACCCGGCTCGGGTCGATGTCCGCGCACGTCATCGCGTAATCGAGCACGGTCCGCGTCTGGCGGATCATCGACTCCATCCCTTCCTCGCCGTAGACGCCGCCGCTCTCTCCGCAGCCGGCGTAGTCGAACCGGACGACCAACTGCCCCTCGGCGGCAAGCTCCCGGCCGGTCGTGACGAACAGCCGGTCCACGCCGATCCGGCTGCCCACGAATCCGTGGCAGATGACCGTCAGCGGAAGACGTCCTTCGCAGCCCTGCGAAGTCGGGTAATGAATCGTAGCGGTCAAATCATGCTGTTCGTGGCGGATCAGAATCTGGCGTTCCATGGCGGCAGCCTCCCTGTTTTTAATCCCTAGTTAATTGGTATGAATTACACCCATCTTAACGCCGATCCGTCCCCGTTGTCAATCGGGACATTCAGGTGCCGTCCGCCCCGCCCGGACGAAGCGGCAGGTCGGCGTAGACCGCCAACCCCGATTGCGCTATGCTTAACGGGATAAAAAGCTCGGGAGGGAATGCCAGTGAGCCGCTACCGGTACGGCGTGCTGAAAGCAAAAGCGATACGGTCCATCCACGGATTCGGCAGTCAGCCGCATTTTCACGTTTGCCTGCAAGACGACCGGGGCGTTCAATACCGGGCGTCGATCAATATCCGGTCCAAAGCGTACCCGTCGGAACTGCTCTACCGGATCGGCGCCTGTCTGCCGGATGACGCGGAGCGCCTCAAGCTTCTGCCCGGCGGCTTCACGCCGATCGAACGCGGGCTGCCGGTTCGGGGATTGGACTTCGTGCGCCGTCCGCTGCTGCGCCGGGAAGACATGGTGCCGCTGCCGGCCAGCCTGCCGGGACCGGACAACGATCTGAACGAGAAGATCGTCGCCTGCATCGACGCGGCGGTGATCGCCGGCGCGGATCTGTACGTGTTCGGCGACGCCTGGGGACCCGAGCCGAAAACGCCGGATTATTATTTCGGCTTCCGGCCCGGCCGCGGCGTGCACAATATTCATATGAACCAGGGTAACGAAGGCCCGTGGCAGGGCGACAACGGCGCGTTCCGCGACGGCGCGATTCTCGTGCATTTTGCCGACGGGGACCGCTGGGTCGGACTGTTCCTCGCTTTCCAGTCGCAGTCGTGGAACACCGACGAACGCGGACAGGCTTTGAAGTAATCTCGCCCGCCTCTGTCCCGCTGCAGCTTACCGCCGCGCTTACGTTATTTATTTTCCCATGAGAAGGAGGCTTTCCGGTTTGAGCGTCAGGAAAAAGATTCGCGCGATCAACAAAGTCCGCGACCAACTGAATACCAAAAACGCCGAATATTTCGATGAAGTGATCGTCCACGTGCGGTCGAGCCGCGTAGTCGAGGAAAGCGGCGAAGATTGGCTGCTGGCGCGGGGAAGCGAGCTGATCGCCGCCCAGCAAAAAGGCACGCCGGCGTCCCGGCTGTTCGGGCCCGACCCGATATCTTACGCCGAAGCCGCGCTGACGGATCTGCCCAAACGCCGGCCGGAAGCGACGCTGCGCGCCTATATCCTCGTGCCGTGGACGGCGCTCAGCTGGACGTTTCTGCTGCTGGGACTGACGGCGCTGTTTGCGCCGGAGACGCAGCAGGTCAACACCGGCACGCTGCTCATCGTCATCCTCGGCGCGATCGCCCTGTTCGAAGTGCTGATGCGATTGATCCGGCGCGATCCCGAAGAAGGGGTGCCCGCTCCGCCGAAATTCAACATGCGGGGAATCGGCTCCACGTTGATCGTGCTGATCGCGATCGGCTTTGCCGGCCTGCTGCTGCTTCGCTTCACGCCGGTGATTACGATTCCGTTCCAGATCAGCCTCGTCATCGCGGCGATTGGGTTTATCGGGCAGTTTGCGCTGCTGCGCAGACGGTGAAGAGCACACCGGCAACCTGTACCCTTGTTTGTAAGCTAAAAAAAGGCCCTGCCTGAACGGGACTCTCCCGAGGCAGCGGCCTTTTTCTCATGATTGCTCTTCTTCCTTGCTTCCAAATTCCGCTTCCTCGCTCCGGCACACCAGCGTCACGCCCCGCCCGCGCAGAAATTCGCCCCATTCTTCCGGCGGCTGACGGTCGGTCACGACGAAGTCGATCTGCCCGAAATCGAACAGCCGGATAAAAGCCAGCCGATCGAACTTGGACCGGTCCGCCAGCAGGATCGTTTTGTTCGCCTGCCGGCGCATCAGCAGCTTGAGCTCGCTCTCGGCTTCGTTGGAATCGCAGATGCCGCCGTGCATGGACAGCGCTTTGCAGCCGAGCAGCGCAACGTCCGCGTTATAGCGTTCGATCGTCCGCGCCGCGTCCGGTCCGACGAACGAGCTGGTCGAAGCGCCGAGCGTGCCGCCGGTGCCGATCAGCCGATGCCCCGACTGCTGGAACGCGGACAGCGCGACGAGCGAATTCGTAATGAGCGTCAGATTGCTTTTGCGTTCGGTCAGCAGCCGCAGCGCTTCGAACGCCGTCGAACTGGTATCCGCCATGACGCTGTCGCCGTCGTGCACCAGGCCGAGCACCTGCTCGGCGATGCGGCGCTTCGCTTCGAGGTTGAGATCGTGCCGGCTCGCGTACGAAGGATCGCGGTTGACCGGTGCGCTCAGCACGGCCCCGCCGTAATTTTTCTGGGCGATGCCTTCCTTGTCCAGCTTGTCGAGATCGCGGCGCACCGTTTCTTCCGATACGCCGAACGTCTGCGCGAGCGCCGATACCTGCACTTTTTTGTTCCGATACAATTCGTTGATGATCCATTCCCGCCGCTGCTCCGCTTTCACTGCGTATCCGCTCCCCGTGTCCCGATTGTTTTTTTACCGTAGCATGAAACAGCAGAAACCACAATTCGTTCTCATCATAGCCCTCTTGAAACCAACAAAACCACAAATATAAAAAGAAATTGTGTGGTTTTCGTGTTGACTTTGGCTTTTAACGCTTTTAAGATGAAGAGGAAAACAGAAGCGAACCGCTGCTGCCGCATTTTTTTTGCAAGCGCATACTTTTGAGGGACGCTGTTCGTCGGACAAGCCTTTTATCCTGTTATAAGGAAGACAGACTTCACCGTTCGCCATTTTCCCACACCCAAGGAGGAATCACATGTCAGCCACCGTTACGCAGCAGTATCCGAGAATCGGAATCCGCCCTACCATCGACGGCCGCAGACGCGGCGTACGCGAATCGCTGGAAGAACAGACGATGGGCATGGCGCGGCGCACGGCCGCTTTTTTGCAGGAGCATCTGCGCTACCCGGACGGCTCGCCCGTGCAGTGCGTCATCGCGGACACGACGATCGGCGGCGTGGCGGAAGCGTCCGCGGCGGCGTCCAAGTTCAAGCGCGAAAACGTCGGCGTCTCGATCACCGTTACCCCGTGCTGGTGCTACGGTTCCGAGACGATGGACATGGACGCTTCGATTCCGCACGCGGTCTGGGGCTTTAACGGAACGGAGCGGCCGGGCGCGGTGTATCTGGCGGCGGTGCTGTCGGCTTACGCGCAAAAAGGCATTCCGGCGTTCGGCATCTACGGCGAAGACGTGCAGGAGTCGGGCAGCGAAGAGATTCCGGCCGACGTGCAGACCAAGCTGCTCCGGTTCGCAAGGTCCGCGCTGGCCGCCGCCCTCATCCGGGGCAAAGCGTACCTCTCCATGGGGTCCGTCTCGATGGGCATCGCCGGTTCGATCATCGACGAGAACCTGTTCCAGCATTATCTGGGCATGCGCAACGAATACGTGGACATGTCCGAATTCGTGCGCCGCGTCGAGGAAAATATCTACGACCCGGACGAATACGCCAAAGCGCTGTCCTGGACCCGGGCAAACTGCAAACTCGGCGCCAACAACAATCCCGAACATCTGGTCATCGGCGAGGAAGAACAGAATAGACAATGGGAATTCGTCGTCAAAATGACGCTGATCGCGCGCGACCTCATGGTCGGCAATCCGCGGCTGGCGGAGCTCGGCTTCGAAGAAGAAGCCGGCGGGCATTACGCGATCGCGGGCGGCTTCCAGGGGCAGCGGCATTGGACGGACCATTTCCCGAACGCCGACTTCATGGAGACGATCCTCAATTCCTCGTTCGACTGGAACGGACGGCGCGCGCCGTACATCGTCGCCACCGAAAACGACAGCCTCAACGGCGTCGTCATGCTGTTCAACCATCTGCTGACAGGCACGGCGCAGATCTTCGCGGACGTGCGCACATTCTGGAGTCCGGCGGCGGTGGAACGCGTAACGGGACACCGGCTTGAAGGCGCGGCGCAGGGCGGGCTGCTGCATCTGATCAACTCCGGTTCGGCGGCGCTCGACGGAACGGGCGAGCAGGAGATCGACGGCAAGCCCGCGATCAAGCCTTTCTGGGACGTTACGGACGAAGAAGCGGCCAAATGCCTCGACAAGACGCTGTTCCGGCCGGCTTCGCAGGAATATTTCCGCGGCGGCGGCTTTTCGACCGATTATTTGACCCGCGGCGGCATGCCGGTCACGATGGTTCGCCTCAATCTGGTCAAAGGGCTCGGCCCCGTGCTCCAGCTGGCGGAAGGCTATACGGTCGACCTGCCGGAAGACGTGCACCGCACGCTCGACGAGCGCACCGATCCGACCTGGCCGACGACCTGGTTCGCGCCCAAGCTGACCGGCAAAGGCTCGTTCTCGAACGTCTACGACGTCATGAACAACTGGGGCGCCAACCACGGCGCGATCAGCTACGGCCATATCGGCGCCGACCTGATTACCCTGGCCTCCATCCTGCGCATTCCGGTCAGCATGCACAACGTGGACGAACAAGACGTGTTCCGGCCGCGCGCCTGGTCGCTGTTCGGCACGGAAAACCCGGAAGCGGCCGATTACGCCGCCTGCCGGAACTTCGGCCCGCTGTACTGAGACGCGGGCGCCATTTCATACGGAAAGCGGGGCATGCCCATGAAGCCGCGGGAATTACGTGCGGAAGTTCTGAACGCGACCGGCCGGGGCGCGGACGGCGGTGTAGGTGCGGGTGGCGGCGAAGGTGCAGGACTCGCGGGAATTAGCGTCGCTGCGGAGCCTGTCGGAAGAGACGGAGCTGGCGGGTCCGGCGAGAGTTCGGGAGACTCGGAGCCGAAGGAGAATGCGGGAGCTGTAGAGCGGGGCGAAAGTGCGGAGCCAAACGTAGGTGCGGGAGCCAGCGAAGGTGCAAAAACCAGCGTCGCTGCGGAGCCTGCGCGGCCGCTTGGCGGCGATGATGGCGATAGCGATCCTTCCGTCAAAAGAGTGCTGGCCGTCGATCTCGGCGCCAGCTCGGGCCGGGTCATGCTGGCCTGCTACGACGGCTTCAAGCTGGAGCTGCGCGAGATTCACCGCTTCGACAACGTGCCGATCGAAAGTGTCGGCGGCCTGTATTGGGACGCCGACGGGCTGTTCGCCGAAATCGTCGCGGGCATCCGGCTTGCCGCAGCCGAAGGGCATCCGATCCTCGGCATCGGCGTCGACACCTGGGGCGTCGACTACGGCTGGATCGGACCCGGCGGGGAGCTGCTGCGTCCGCCGCACCATTACCGCGACGCGCGCATGGCGCGGCACGCGGCGAAGCTTGTGCGCCGCCTGCCGCCGCGCGAGCAGTTCGAGCTGACCGGCAATCAGCCGAACGCCATCAATACGGCGTACCAGCTCTTTGCCGATCTGGAGCAGGAACCGCAGCTGCGCGAGCTTGCGGCGCACTTCCTCATGATGCCGGACCTGTTCCATTACCGGCTGTCCGGCGTCATGGCCGCGGAGCGGAGCATTCTCAGCACCGGCGGGCTGCTGGCAGCCGGCGGCAGCGAACCCTCCGCCGAGGTGCTGGCGCGGCTGGGCATTCCGGCCGCCCTGCTCGCGCCGGTCGTGCCGGCCGGCACCGTGCTGGGCGAGCTTCGGCCCGACCTGCAGGCGCAGCTGTGCTGCGGCCCGCTGCGCGTCGTGGCCGGCGCTTCGCACGACACGGCTTCCGCGGTGGCGGCGGTGCCTTACGGCTGCGGGGATGCGGCGGCAGGCGGCGCGGATCGAGGCGCAGCGGGGTTGAGCCCGGCGGCGGGTATGACCGGGACGGCGGAGAACGGCGCGATAGACAGCGCCGCGGGTTTGAGCCCGGCGGCAGGTATGGCCGGATCGCCGCAGAACCCCGCGCCGGACAGCGCCGCGGCGCAAACGCAGCCCGCTTCGCGGGGAGCCGCCGCGTTTATCAGCTGCGGCACCTGGTCTATTGCGGGGATCGAGACCCCGCAGCCGGTGTTGTCCGATGCCGCTTACGAATGCGGCCTGACGAATGAAGCGTGTTACGGCGGAGGCAGCCGCCTGCTCAAGAACATTACGGGCCTGTGGCTGCTTCAGGAATGCCGGCGGCACTGGAACGCCGGCGGCGAAGCGCTCAGCCACGGCGATCTCGCGGCGCTGGCCGAGGCCGCGGGACCGGCGGACTCGCGGATCGATCCCGACGATCCGCGCTTTGCCGCTCCGGGCGATATGCCGGAGCGGGTCCGGCAGTTCTGCCGGGATACCGGGCAGCCGGTTCCCGGCGACCACGGCGAGCTTGCGCGCGTCGTGCTCGAAAGCCTGGCCGATGCCTACGGCCGGGCAATCGACGAGCTGGAGTCGATCTCCGGCCGCCGGATCGCGGCGGTCCATCTCGTCGGAGGCGGCAGCCGCAATCGGCTGCTCTGCCGCCTGACGGCGGAGCGCACCGGCCGCGAAGTCATCGCGGGGCCGGTGGAAGCGAGCGCCGCCGGAAGCGCGCTGATCCAGCTTGCCGCGCTCGGCGAGCTGGACTTCGGCCGCCGGGCGGAGATTCTCGGGCGCTCGTTTGCGCTCGAACGGTATAGGCCGGCTGCTCGTTGAGCTGCGGCCGGCCGTAGACGCTAACGAATCCTGATCACGTTAAAACGGGCAAATCGGTCGATTTTATTTTCTAACGAATCCTAACAACGCTATACCTGCCAAATCGGACAAATACAATGCAAAAAAGCAAAATAGCGTTACCCCGATTCGTTAGCCGCTCCAAATCCCGCTATTTATGAAAATAGCGTTATGACGGTTCGTTAGCACGCCGCAGCCTTTGCGCCGGAACCCGTTCCGGCTTCCTGGCTAGGCCTGACCTCACCCAACCCGCTCCACATCCATAATCCACACCCATGACCCAAAAAGGAGGCCCCTACCCATGACCCAACCCCATTCCATCGCCGATCCGGTCGAACGCGAGCGCCTGCTGCGCCTGCAAATTTGCGATATCGGCCGCAATCTGTTCAACAAGGACTTTATCGCCGCCAACGACGGCAACATTTCCGCCCGCCTCTCCGAGACGGAGATTCTCGCTTCCCCGACCGGCGTCAGCAAAGGCTATCTGGAGCCGCATATGCTCGTCAAAGTCAATCTGGACGGCGAGATCGTCGAAGCGGCGGACGGATACCGGCCGTCCACGGAAGTCAAAATGCATCTGCGCGTCTACCGCGAATGCCCGGACATGAACGGTGTCGTCCACGCCCATCCGCCTTATGCGACCGCGTTCGCGATCAAGGGCGAAGCGCTCGACAAGATGATGATGCCGGAGTCCGTCATCGCGATGGGCGATATCCCGCTTGCGGTCTACGGCACGCCGTCGACCGAAGAGATTCCCGATTCGATCATGCCTTTTCTCGGCAAGAAAACGGCCGTCCTGCTCGAAAGCCACGGCGCGCTGACTTGGGGCAAAAGCGTGATGGACGCCTACATGAACATGGAGCGTCTGGAGTACACGGCCAAGCTGACTTTCCTCACGCGCATGATCGACGGCGAACGCGAACTGCCGCAGCACCGGATCGACGAGCTGGTCGGACTGCGCGCGTTCTACGGCTTCTAGCCAGGGAGGAGATGCCTAATGTTGAAAAAGATTCCCAAAATGCTGTCTCCCGACCTCGTCCATGCCCTGATGCAAATGGGCCACGGCGACGAGATCGTGCTGGCGGACGGCAACTTCCCCGGCCACTCGCTGCACGGGCGCGTCATCCGCTGCGACGGCCTCGGCATTCCTCCGCTGCTCGATGCCATACTGGAGCTGCTGCCGCTCGATCCTTACGCCGGGCATCAGGCGGCGCTGATGAGCGTCGTGCCCGGCGACAAGGTCGTGCCGACGATCTGGGACACGTACCGCGAAGTGATCGCCCGCCACGACGCGTCCGCGCAGATCGCGTTCGAGGAACGTTTCGCTTTTTACGAACGCGCCCGCGGCGCCTACGCGATCGTCGTGACCGGCGAAGAAGCGCTGTACGGCAACATCCTTTTGAAAAAAGGCGTGCTCTAGTTTGCTTCATCGGCAAAAAGCCGGATTCCCCGTCTCTGCACATCGAGGAGGAATCCGGCTTTTCTTCTACTTTTTTCGTCTATTTTTTTATTCGTCGGGCCTGTTACTCGCCTGTCTTGGCTCCGCGCACTCGCTCAACCGCGTACCCGGCTTACTGATCGAACCCGATCCAGTTGAACTTCCCGTCTTCGTGCTCCAGAATCGTCACGCTGGCGTTTTTGATCTCGATCGTGACGTCGACGCCTTCGCACAGCTGGTTGACGATGTTGCGGATCGTATTGCCGTGGGTAACGATCAGGACGTTGGCGTCGCCCGCGTAATCCAGGTCGATGACCGTCTGCAGCCCGCCGCGGATCCGTGTCCACAGTTCCTCGAAGTTTTCCGCGTGATGGTACGGATCGGCTTTTTTGGTCATGTCCGCGAATTCGGCTACCGTCACCGTCTGCATCAATTCCGCAAAGCTTATCCCGGCGTTGTTCTCGGCGATCTGGCCCAAAGCGACCTTCGAGTATTCCCCTTCGAACCCGCCGAAAAACGTTTCGCGAAAAGCTTTGATCCGATGAATGACCGGTACCGGATGCCGGCTCTCGTTCAAGATAAGTTCCGCCGTCTCCAGCGTTCGGCCCGAATCGCTCGTATAGACGTAAGCGAATTCGGTGTCCGCCAACCGCTGCCCGGCGGCAATGGCGACAAGCTTGCCTTCGTCGGTGAGCGGGCTGTCGGACCAACCCTGCATTTTTCCGTAGCGATTTAAGTACGTCTCCCCGTGTCTCACGAGGTGCAACCTGATTTTCGGGCTCATCGGCCGGCCTCCTTTATCGAATGGGCGTTCTTTTTCCACCTGTATAAAATGCGCCGTGTCCGGGCTGCTCAGAGATCCGCCGCGTTAAACTTTTGGGCTTTGAGCGGCATCGCGAAGAAATCCCGGGATACTTTGAAAAAGCCCGTAAAATGCGGCGAAGCGTTATGACGCTCGATCGCGGCTTCGTCGGCCCACACTTCGACCATCGTGAACCGGTCGAGATTGGCGACGTCCTGCGTCAGCGTATAACGGATACAGCCCTCTTCGGCCTGCGAACCGGCGACGAGCGGCTGGACCGTTTGCAGAAAAGCTTCCCGCTTGTCCGGCTTGATCTGCATATCGGCATGAATAACAATCATCGAACATCCTCCTCTATGGATCGTATGCTCCGGGAATCCGATTCGGTTGGATCGATCCCGCTTTCTTGTTCCAGCTTACCACAGACCCCCCCGGACAAATCACGGCCTACGGCATCCTGGCCGGCCGTGCAGCAGCCGGACAGACAAGCTTCCTTGGTTCTTTTAGGTCCGTCAGGTCCTTCAAGTCCATCGGTTCCGTCAGGTCCGTTTGTAGGCTTCGCTTTTCGGACAGCTGTCGCAGTAGCCGTGCGAGCGGCCGGACTGCACGGTACGATAAGCCTGACAGCAGTGCCGGCGAAGCAGAAGCGGCCTCCCTGCGGCATCCGGACCGATCGAACGGAACCGGGCATGGAACCATGGGTTTGCCGGTGCATTCAGTTCCTGCCGGTGCCTGCGCATCGTGTCTGCCCGAGCGGCAAGCGGCGAACCGGCCTGCTGCGATTCCGCTTCCAGGCAGAGGTACAGCGTATGAATCTGATGCAGGACGAGCGTATGCAGCACACTGCCATTCGCTCCCGATGCCCGCTGCACCGCGCGCAGCACGGTTCGAACCTGGGCTTCGACTTTCCCTGCATAAGCGGACAGACTTGGATAGGCGTACGTCAGGCGAGATTCTTCGCATACCCGGTATCCCATCGCGGCTCCTGCACCGATCCGCAGCCGGATATCGCCCGGCTCCGGAGACAGCACAACTCCATAAGCGCTGTAGGCCGCGAACAAACCGGCCGCAAGAACCGAGTATCGCTTGGCGAACAGGGTCCCGGTTACGTCCGGTGCGGCTCCTCCCAACAGCACGGATTGGCGGAGCAGCAGGAGGCGCAGGACGTCCGGGTCCAGCAGATCCTGAACGGAGTAAGGGAAGTTCTGTACGTCTTCCTCCTCGAACTCCGCATCCTTGCCCGGCCGCTTCCTTACCATCGCAAACCGTTCTCTCAGAAAAGCTTCCAGGGGTTCCGACTGCCGCTCTTCAGGCGGCTCCGGCAGTTTCAGTTTCTCCGGCTGCTCCGACTTATCCATCTATTCGACCTGCTTTCGCACATCTTCCAGAATCTCGGTCCGGCCTATGACCCCCCAGCTTTTGAACAACCAGAAAGAATCCGTTTCGTATACGCGCGCCTGCTGTACAGCCGGAACGTTTTTCCAGACCGAACTTTTTTGCGCCGCAGCCAGGAAGTCCGCGCCATTGGGGTCGACTTCCAGAATCAGCCGATTGGCATCCAGATCGGCCACCCCTTCCAACGACAAATCTTCGCGTTGATCGATCGGCGTCAGGGAAGACGGTTCGAAGCCCAGATCGTGATACAGCAGTCCGTTCGTCGGATGCCCGTTCTGCGCATAGATTTGCAGCAGTTTGTCCCGCACCCGGATATACGCCAGTTTACGATGTTCCGACTGTTCGACCTGCACCCGAACCTCCGCCGTTTTCTTGTCGAGTTCGGCAATTTTCTCCTGTGCCAACCCGGTCTTGCCGTACATCTCCGCAATTTTCAACAAGTCTTCCGTCCAAAAGTCGGGATCTTCGTCGTAGTCTTTCCATTCGTTGCCCAAGACGACAGTCGGTGCAATCTTGTTCAACTGCTCGTAGGTCGTCTCGCCTGTCCGGCTTTCGACCAGAATCACATCCGGGTCCAGCAGCAGAATCGCTTCCAGATTCGGCGCTTCGGCCGATCCGACCGTAGCCACGCCTTCAAGCTCGTCCGCCAGATAAGGCAGGTAATCGCCGCCGTAGCGATCTTCCGTATTGACGCCCACCGGCTTCTCGCCGATCGTCAGCATATGGTCGATATACGCGGCGGACAAAGAGACGACCCGTTTCGGCGAAGCCGGAATTTCCGCCGTTCCTTTCAGATGCGTAATCGCCATCGTGGCTGACTTTCCGCTGTCGGCGGAAGAAGAAGTTTCCGCTTCCGAAGTCGCGGCTTCGCCGGAAGACGCTTTTGTCTCCGAAGCGGCTTCTGTTTGTGCCGCCGCTTCGGTCTTCCCTGTCTGTGAATTCGGCATGGCCGATCCGCAGGCGGAGAGCATCAGTACCGCCGCAATCAGCAGCATCCAGCCCGCAGCGAACGATACGCGTGTAGCGCCGAAACCAGTCTTACCGCTCCCGCTTTCTCTATTTTCTCTGCTGGGCCTGTTCTTTTTTCCCGTATTCGATCCGTTTCTTGTATGCTGCACGGTTCATCCCCCTATAAGTGATAATCATTATCACTCTATACTAGGGAAGAAGCGCCTTCGGTTCAATGGACATTATCGCCGATTTTGTATGGACAAATTCACCCGGTTTCTTCGGTCATTCGGTCAAACAGTTCGTGCATCGCCTCGAGACGGCCCGCCGGGCCAAGCGCTTTTAACAAAAGTCCCTGCGCATCGCAGACCCGCCCTTCCCTGACCGCCCGAAGCGACTGCCACTCTTCGGAAGCTTCGATCGCGCGCATGCGTCCCGCCGCTTCCGGCGTCGGTTCCACCGCCATAAACAGCCAGTCCGCATCGAAAAGGGGAAGCTGCCCGGGACCGATATTCAACGCCCATTCGCCTGCCGGAAAATGGTCGGGAAGCTGCAAACCGAGATCGTCGTACAGCAGCGCTCCTGTCTGATTCAGCGCTCCGTATACGCGGCACAATGTCGCACCGACCCGAATATAATAAGCCGTCATCCTGCGCCCCGCTTGGGCTGTCAGCTGTACGCGCATGCTTTTCCGCTTCGCTTCGTACCGGCCTATCCAGTCTTCCGCTTCATTCTGCCGACCGAAGATGCCGCCCATCTGCCTAAGCTGCCGCACCAGGTCATTGGAGTAGGCGAGAGTGACGGTCGGAGCCATCCGCTCCAACTGCGCGTCGGCGTCCAGGCGGCTGCTGGTCAGGATCAGATCCGGCGCGGCTCGTCCCAGCTTGGCATAACTGAACGCCGAACTGTCGAGCCGGACGGATGCTCCCGATTCATCAGACTTCGCCGGGGCCGATTCGCCGATTCGCGGAAGCCTCCGCTCGTAAGACAATACCGCGACAGGCGAAATGCCGAGCGTCGTCAGATAGTCGTCAAGCCCGTAGTAGACGGTTGCAATCCGCAGATCGCTTCGCTTCATATATTGGCCGGGGGCAATGCCTTCCGACTTTTTGAACGCCCGGCTGAAATAATGCTCGTCCTTGTAGCCGACGCTTCGCGCAATCGTCTTGATCTTGTCGCTTGAGAACAGCAGCTGCTTCGCCCGGGTCATTCGCAGATGCAGCAGATACTGGGCCGGAGTCCGTCCGGTTCGGGCCTTGAACGTCCGAATAAAATGATTGACGCTCATTCCGGATCGAACGGCCATCTCCTCGATACTCACTTCCCGCGCATAATGCCCGGACATGTACGCCAAAGCGAGATCGATCCCGGACCGCCCGGCTTCTTCCTCCGTGCTTTTCAAAAGTCCGTTCTGCCTATCACCTGCCGCCGATTCCGCCCGGCGTACGTTCATCCAGCGGTGCAGCGCATGCTTGAGTTCCAGCCGGTCGCGAGGCGGCGCTTCCCCCGCCATTCCCGGCAGGCGCTCCGGAAGCCCGGCCGACCGTTCCAATCTTCCCGAAGCGGGAAGTTCGGCTTCCGCCGCCAACCACTGCCCGGCGTATTTCTGCATGCGGCAGCAGGAGAACAGCAGCAGCGTGACGCGAAATCCCGCTTCCCAGCGTCCGCCGAGCGCGGTTCCGGGGACCAGCCAGAACCGGTCGCCCGCTTCCGCCGTATGGGTACGCCCGTCGATCGACAAAGCCGCCCGGCCGCTTTCGACCGCAAGCAGACCGCATTTGTCCAGCTCTCTGGGACGAAGAACGCCCTCGCCCCGGAACTCCGCCCGGCAGAGACGAACCGAAGGAAAGAAGAGCCGGTCCGGTTTGCTTTTGGCCGCGTTCATGATCCCCACTCCTTATGCGAAAAAGTCGTACGTCCGCGTCCACTCGCGCGTCTCGCCCGGCGCAAGATTCAGCTCGATAAACACTTCGGGCGCGACCACATGCCCCGAACCCCATACGGCGAACTTGGACGCGTCGAAGTCGCCGCGCTCGCGCACGCCCGCTCCGCTCGGTACGTGCAGCAGCTCCCAATAGGGCGCTTCGCCCGCCGCGAAGCCGCCGAACAGCGCGTAATATTCGCCGCCCGCTTCGGCGTTCCACGCCATCCGCCCGGCCGACAATTCCAGCTTGTCTTCCACGCCCCCGTCGCCCAGCAGCCTAAGCTTCGGTTCGTACGGCAGGTTCAGCACGTAATCCGGCCCGACCGGATGCCCGCCGATGCCCATGAAGTTATGTACGTATTCGCTGGTCGAAAAACTTTTCGTGCCCGTATTGGTCAGTTTGTACCGGATATGCAGGCTGCGTCCGTCGATTTCGATCGTCTTGACGAGCGCCGCGCCATAGCCGTTATGCTCCGGTGCTTCCGACACGAAGGTCATCCGCGCCGCTTCGGTCTCCGTCCGGACTTCGTACGCTTCGACCGGATACGTGCGCGCAAAATTGTAACTCTCGTCGTCGATCCGCGTCAGCGCGCCGATGCCGAGTTTGACGAACGTTTCGCCCGGCCGGGCTTCTTCGTAGCCGATCGCCCGTTCGATGCCGAACTCGCCGGACAACCCTTCGCCGCCCGTTCCCTGCCCCGCAACGAGACTCTCCGGCACGCAAAAGTCGATGCCCGCGCTCTCCAGTCTTACCTGCGTAATCCAGCCCGTGCGGTCGAACCGCGTTCCCGTACACGTCTCCGGCGCCTTGATCGTCACCGTCAGTTCTTCGCCGGTCAGGATATACTCATGCGTCTCCATCATCAAAAGTTCCTCCTTCGTCTTCGTCTGCGCACGCCTCGGCGTGTCGTTTTTCCATCATAGCGCGCTTGGATGTAAAAAGGTACTTTAGGCTTGCCTGACGGGCCCTCCGCGCCACGCCAAAAAGACGGGCCTCCGCCCGTCTTCTCCGCCTCCGTGCCCGACGAACGCCCACCCTCTAAAATCCTTCAATCTTTTAACCTTTCAATCCTTTAACCTTTCGATCCGCCGATCTTCAATCCTTGGCCACGCCGTCTTCCATCGCCGCCGAGCAGGCCGCGCTTTCGCGGTCTTCGACGATCGCGAAGCCCCAGGCCGGCAGGTTCAGCATCTGGCCGTGCCTGACGTCTTCGCCCGACACCAGTTCCCTGCCGTCGCGGTAGCCGTATCGCAATCCCGCCGGCTCGCCGGAATAGTTGAGGAAATAGCGCACGCGGCAGCCTGCCGCGTTCACGCCCGATTTGACGACCAGCGGGAACTTGAGCTTCTGGTCTTCGCCCCACAGCCCCGCTTCGCGCAGCACCCGCTCGAACAGGCGCAGCAGCAGCCCTTCGGTCGGCAGGAAGCCGACGTAAGTCGCCGTGCCTTCGCCGAAGCGGTTTGTCGTGATCGCCGCGTACCCGTCCCACTCGGGATGGTCGTACCGGGCCAGCACTTCCGCCGTCGTCGGCGTCAGCAGCTCCATCCACGTCCCGACTTCCTTCTCCGCTGCGCCCAGATCCTCGAACCCGCCGCCGGCAAAACGGACGCTCGCCTTGTTCGGTTCGGCGAACAGCTGGTAGTTCACGCCGCAGGATCGCTCGATCAGACCCGGCTGCGCGCCGGTACGTACCTGTACGTCGGCGTTCGCGAACCCGCTTTTGAACGTGTAGATCACATGCCCGCCTTTTTCCGCAAAATCGTTCAGCTTCTCCAGCAGCCGGTCCGGCGCGCTGTACAGCGCGGGCACGACGAGCAGGTCGTATTCCGCCAACACTTTCGCTTCGGTGTCCGGATGGACGAAATCGCAGCCGACGTTCAGCTTGTAGAGCGCGTCGTAACAGCGCCGCACGACGTCGTTGTAGAGCACGCCGCCCGGCAGCGGGAACCAGTCGAGGGCGCTGAGCGCTTCGCTGCTGACCAGCATCGCGACGCGGTTGATTTTGCGCAGGCCGGCAAGTGAGCCGCCGAGGCGCGCAAAATCGGCTCCGATCGTCCGCGCTTCCTCGTATACGGGATTCGGCTGCAGGTCGTGGCTGAGCAGTCCTTTCCAGTATGTCTCGAACGAATTGTGGATCGAATGCCAGTGCCAATATGCGACCAGGCTCGCGCCCGAAGCCAGATGGCTGAACGCCAGCAGCCGCAGCTGCCCCGGATACGGCGTCCAATGCGGGAAAGCCTGCGCCTGCGTCTCCAGCACAAGGTAGCCGCCCTGCTTGAGCGAACGCGCCATGTCGCCGCCGAACGAGATTTCCGCGCCGGTCAGCTCGCTCTGCGACGGATGGTAGATGTCCACGCCCGCGATATCGAACGGCCGGGATGCTTTGAAATGGTCCACGTCCCGCTGCACGCCGTACGAATGGCCGCGCCAGTCGAAGTCGAAATTGTGCGTCGTGAACTGGCCGGGACGCTTGTATTCGTTGACGAGTCCGACCTGCCAGGCGAGAAAATCGGTCACGAGCTGCCGCTGGAACCGGGCGAATTCCGCGCCCAGGCTGCCGTTGATCGTGCCGAGCACGGACGGAAAGTCTTCCCAGGCGTCGATCCGGTTGCTCCAGTACGCCAGCCCGAAGCGGCGGTTCAGCTCGCCGAGATCGCCGCCGAACTTGTCGCGCATCGCCTTGACGAAGCGCAGCTGCACGTTCGGGCCGGCGGTGCCGTAATGCTTGGTCTCGTTGTCGATCTGGTAACCGATGACCGCCGGATGGCCGCAGACGCGGCCGATCAGCTTGCGGATGATCCGCTCGGCATAGAACAGGTAAGCCGGGCTCGTAATGTCCATGATCTGCCGAGCCCCGTATTTGCCGGGTCCGGTGCGGGTCTCGGCCAGCACTTCCGGATGCTCGCGCACCATCCAGGCCGGCACGGCATACGTCGGTGTGCCGACGATGACGGAGATGCCCGCCGCGTGCATGGCATCCAATACGCGGTCCACCGAGGCGAAGTCGAACACCCCGTTTTGCGGTTCGTGCGTGCTCCAGGTCGATTCCGCGATGCGTACGACGGTAATCCCCGCCGCCTGCATCATCTCGATATCAGTCGCCAGTCGATCGTAAGGCATGTACTCGTCGTAATAAGCGACTCCGTAATGCAAACGTTCCATGTCGATTCCCCTTCCTGTGTCCCTGCCGGACTGTAGACGCGGACGCGGCTGGCCGGATGGCCGACCGCTGCGCGGCGCGCTGCCGCTTCGCTCCCCGGACAGGCCGAACGCGGCCCGGGCTTCGCGTCTGTCCCTACCTTTTCGCGCCGGCCGCCGCCATATCCTGCAAACGCTTCGCTTTTATCGGTTTACGACCCCGCTTACGATGAAACTTTCTTCATGATTCGAGAGATTTTTTTAACTTGCATTTGACGATTTTGTCGTTTTTTTATATGCAGACGCCTTGGGAAAAAAGAAAAAACAGGATGATAACGCTTTAACCTGAATCGAAAACGTTTCAATGTAAGTAAACTGGAAAAAGGACTTTTTTACATTCGCTTAACAAAAGCAGGTTATACTAATAAAAGAGCTTCCCGGAGAATAGTCCCGCTTGGCCGCACCGATTTTGCGCGCTGCCCGGCGGGTAAAAGAAAAGTGCGAACGCCGCGCAACCTGCGTTCGCCCTCATGCGCACACGATTCCATGTCTGACGGAAGGCTCGACCGCCCATGCGGAAAAGAAACGGATTCGCACGAATACTCGGCGTCTGCGGCTCGACTTGCGTCCTGCCCGCACGCTCTACTATGGAGGAACTATGGACAACCATTCCGCTCAACGGGGATCGTCCCCTTACTACATCAATCGCGACCTGAGTTGGATCGAATTCAATTACCGCGTGCTCGAAGAAGCGCAGGACCCGGATACGCCGCTGCTCGAACGCGCCAAATTCCTCGGCATCGTCTCGCGCAACCTGGACGAGTTCATGAGCGTTCGCGTAGCGGGCATCCGCAACCAGCTCAAGGCCGGCCTCGCGAAGAAGGACTTCTCCGGCTACACGCCGCCCGTCCTGTACAAACGCCTGTCCAAGCGCATCGAGAAGATGGTGGCGGCCGAATACCGGACGTACCGCGAACTGGTACGCCTCATGGCCAAGGAGAGCCTCGTGCTCAACCGCTACGAAGATCTGAGCGCGACCCAGCAAAAAGCGGCGGACGATTACTTCCATGACGTCATCTTCCCCGTCCTGACGCCGATGGCGGTCGATCTCAGCCGTCCGTTTCCGCTCGTGCACAGCCAGAACGTCTATCTGGCCGCGCTGCTCGAACGCGACAACACGCCGGAAGACCTGCCCGACGAAGAACGGTTCTTTTTCGCCATCGTCCAGGTTCCGTCGATCCTGCCGCGGCTCGTGTCGGTAACCCAGCGCAGCCACAGCAAACGGCAGACCTACGTCCTGATCGACGAACTGATCTGCCACCATATCCAGACGCTGTTCAGCGGCTATACGGCCAAGACGGTGCACGCTTTCCGCCTCAGCCGCGACGCGGATCTTGAGATCAACGAAGAAGAAGCGGACGATCTGCTCGAAGAGATCGAGAAGAAGCTGCGCAAGCGCCGCCGCGGCGCGCCGGTGCGGCTCGAAGTGCAAAAAGGCTTCCATCCGTACGCGCTGCAGCTGCTGCAGGAAGAATTCGAGATCGAAGACGCCGTGTACGAAATCGACGGCCCGATCGACCTCGGCTTCCTGACGTCGTTCGCCGGCTCCGTCAAGAACCGCGACGCGCTGCGTTATCCGTCCCGGCTGTCGATCTACCCGCCCGAATTCGGGGACGGCGGAGACACCGACTACTTCAGCGTGCTGAAAGAACGCGACGTGCTGATGCACCATCCGTTCGAGACGTTCGATGCCGTCAGCGATTTCGTCGAACAGGCCGCCGAAGACCCGAACGTTATGGCGATCAAGATGACGCTGTACCGGGTCAGCAGCAAATCGGCCATCATCCGCTCGCTCGCCGCGGCCGCCGAAGCGGGCAAGCAGGTGACGGTCGTCGTCGAACTCAAGGCGAGATTCGACGAAGAACGCAATATCAGCTGGGCGCGGACGCTGGAGCAGTCCGGCTGCCACGTTGTGTACGGACTGGTCGGACTCAAGACGCACGCCAAAGCGATTCTGGTCGTCCGGCGTGAAGAAGACGGTCTGCGCCGCTACGTGCACGTCGGCACGGGCAACTACAACGACGCGACGGCCAAGCTCTATACGGACGTCGGCCTGATGACTTCGAACGCTTCGATCGGCGAAGACGCTTCGGAACTGTTCAACCATATTACCGGCTATTCCAGCCATCCGAACTGGCAGGAAATCTCGGTCGCGCCGGATACGATGATGGGCACGTTCGTCACGAATATCCGCCGCGAAGCCGATCACGCCAAAGCCGGCCGGCCGGCGCGCATCATCGCCAAGTTCAACTCGCTGTCCAACCAGCAGATCATCGACGAACTGTACGAAGCGTCCAAAGCCGGCGTCAAAGTCGACCTGATCGTGCGCGGCGTCTGCTGTCTGCGTCCGGGCGTCAAAGACCTGAGCGAGAACATTACGGTGCGCAGCATCGTCGACCGCTATCTGGAACACTCCCGGATCTACTATTTCGAAAATGGCGGCAAGTCGGAGATCTTCCTCTCCAGCGCCGACTGGATGACCCGCAACCTGACGCGCCGCGTCGAGTTGATGTGCCCGATTCTCGATCCGGGCTGCCAGGACACGCTGCTGAACATTCTGAAGCTGTATCTCAAAGACAACGTCAAAGCGCGCATGCTGACTTCGAGCGGCGGCTACGAATCGTTCGAGAACGGCGAAGAACCGTTCCGCAGCCAGTTCCGTGCGGAAGATATCCGCGCCTGGAAATCGACGCTGGCCTGATCGGATCAAGGCCGGGTCCCGCTGCGGACCGGATGCTGCCTTGATCCCGGCCGCATCGGGGCTTGGCTCCGAGCCTCCGAGCCTCCGATCTTCAGATCCGAACGGCCTTTGAGTTGAGGCCGAACCGAAAAAGCCCGCTTCTCCGGATGATCCGGGGAAGCGGGCTTTTTGTCGTCTTGTTAATTCGTCCGATCCCGATCCGCGATTTCGCGGTCCGGCGTTCAGCCGTTCAGCCGGTCAGCCGACCTGGATCTTCAGCTCGATCTTGACGTTCCATTCTTTCTCGAAGTCTTTGGCCGCCGCTTTGAGGTCGCGAATCTCCATGAACGCTTCCGTCCGGCACGTCAGCTCAAGTTCGAAGCGTTCGCCGCTGCGTCTGGCCGCAAGCGCCGTAACGGCCTGCGTCTCGCTGGCGTCCAGCGCGGCCGCCATTTGGAGCACGGCGCCGAGACGGCGCGTACGCTCCTCGTCCTTCGCCAGCAGGATGTCTTTGTACGTCTGCGCCGTGGTGCTTTTGCGCCATTTGACCTTGCCGGCAATGCCGGCGATCAGCGCGGTCAGGATGATCTCGCGGTGCGTCAGTCCCGCAAGCGGACGCTTGGTGAGCAAATACTGGGTATGCTCCTCGTAATCGATATAGCCGATCTCGGTGCCGGTCTGGTACGTCCAGGCGGCGATGCGCAGCAGCTTGGCGTTCCAGCGGCTCTCTCCTTCTTCGCCCAGCGCTTCGTACAAAATGCGGGCGAACTGCTCCGTGTGACGCAGATGCCGCTGACGCTGCTTCGGCATTTTCGACAGCAGCGCGCGCAGTTCGAATTCCAGCACGTTCTCGTGCACGGCCTGTTCGGGATGCAGCAGCTCGAAGAACAGCCCTTCGCGCAGGCCGGTGCCGCTGACGACGTAGCGCGCCGCCTTCATATGAAGGAACAGAGTCCGCAGGATGATCAGGCCCGGCACGATGATGTCGGTCCGGCTCTTGGACAAGCCCGGCACCTGCTTGCGGCCGTTGTTGTCCATGCCCGGCAGCGTGGCGTAGAAATGGTCCACGTCTTCGCCCTGCATGACATAGTTGTGCGTGTACGACAACGAATAATTGCGCCGCCGCTGATCCATTTTGCCGAGTCCGCGTATCGTGCCGCCCAGGCCGACCAGATCGAGGCCCGGATAATCGGAGATCCATGCCTGCTTGCGCGCTTCGGCGAGCACGAATTGTTCCAGTTCGCCCACGCGCTCGTGCGTCCAACTGCCGCTTCCGCCGAAACGCACGTTCATGTTGACCGCGCCGAACGGGAACGAATAGCTCGATACCCGGCGGCGGTCCTGGAACAGCGTCACTTCCGTGCTGCCTCCGCCGATATCGATAATGAAGCCTTCGGCGATGTCGATTTTGTTGACGACGCCGATAAATCCGTAATGGCCTTCCATTTCGCCGGGCAGCAGTTCGATCTTAAGACCGGTCTCCCGGTTCAAAATTTCGATGATCTGGCCGGAGTTCGACGCGTTGCGAATCGCCGCCGTCGCAACGGCGCGGATCTGCGTCGCTCCGTACGCTTCGCAGACTTCCGTAAACTGCTTCAGCACCGGGACGACGGAATAGATGGCCGGCGAAGGCATGATGCCTTCGGGCGTGACGAGCGCGCTGAGCCGTGCCGCTTCGCGCGATTCGGTCAGCACGCGGTATGAGCCGCCGCTGTCGCTTTCATAGACGACGAGCCGAATCGAGTTCGAACCAATATCGATAATGCCCGCTCTGAGGCTCGTCTGCGCCGCCTCGGGGCGGCTGATTTCGGGTGTGGTGGTCATATGGAATGGACAGCTCCTTGTCTCCGGCGCCCGGTATCCGGCCGGGCCGTAATCGCAAACCGGTTTCTTTATCTCATTAGCCTTAACCTTAGCAAACCAAACAGGACGGCGCAATGAGCACCGCCCTGTTTTTTTACACGGATTTTACTTTTCGGACGAGAAGATCAATGAATCTGCTTCGCATTCGGCCGGCGCTGCGAGAGCAGCCGCACGACGCGGTCGGGATGGTCGGTAATGATGCCCGCTGTCCCCATCTCGATCAGCTCGCGCAATCGGCCTTCGTCGTTGACCGTGAACGGATGGTAATCGACGCCCGCCGCGCGCGCGCCCTGCACCCATTCCGCCCGCACGGCCGGATCGTACGCGTGCAGCGCGTCGGCGCCGATCGTTTTCGCGTATTCCCACGGCCGGTACAATCCTTCCATATACAGGATGCCCGTGCGGATGTCCGGAGCCAGCTGTTTGCACAGCGCCAGCGAATAATGATTGAAGCTTGAGATCAGCGTCTGCCGCTCGACGCCGTGCCTGCGCACCGCTTCGATGACGGTCGCTTCCAGCCCTTCGTACGCACGGACCGTGTTCTTGAGTTCCAGGTTGACGATCAGTCCCGTCTGCCGGACAAGCTCCAACAGTTCGTCCAGATGCGGAATGCGCTCGCCCATGAACTCGGGATGGTACCAGCCGCCCGCGTCCAGGCTTTGCAGCTCCGCCCAGGTCTTGTCCCCGACCCAGCCGGACGCCCCGGCCGTGCGGGACAGCGTCTCGTCGTGGATCAGCACCGGCTGGCCGTCCGCGCTTAACTGCACGTCGGTCTCGATGCCCGTCGCCCCGAGTTCCACCGCCCGGCGGAATGCCACCATCGTGTTTTCGGGCCGTGTGCCCGAAGCTCCCCGGTGCGCGAAAATAATCGGAGCGGCCGCTTGGCCGTCCGCCGTGCGTAATTCCGTATCGATCGTATGCGTGCCGCGAATAGGTTCGTTCATCATGATCGCCTCTTCTCCGGTGCGGCCGCCTGGCCGCCCTTGTATGTTCGGGGTCCGTCTTCGTCCAGTATAACGAGCTTGCGTAAAGGCCATGTTAAACGCAAACGTTTACCGTAAAATGGAACTTTTACACAGCAGGGGGATTTTATTTAACAATACGCTGGTAGTCTGAATGCAGGCATTACCCCGACGTACATAAGGAGGAACAGCACCGCATGGAAAACATGAAGAACTCCCCTCCGCTTCCGCTCGAACAGAAAAGGCCGACCGGCCGGGGAACGCGTGCAGCCGGCATCAGCGGCGAACCATCGAAGGCAGCAAGCCTCGGCCGATGGCGCGAAGGAGCGCTGGCGGTAGCGTTTATCGCACCGGCCCTGCTGCTGTTCGGCATCTTTCTTTTTTATCCGCTTGCGCAATCGGTGTATCTGAGCCTGCATTCGACGAATCCGCGCGGCCAGGTCGCGAACTTCGTCGGTCTCGCGAATTTCCGCAACCTGTTCCAGTCGCCGGGATTCCCGAACAGCCTGATGGTCACGCTCAAGTTCATTCTGCTGACGGTTCCGGCAAGCCTTGCGTTTGCGCTCGTCTTCGCCGCCGTATGCCGCAGCCGAATCCGGGGCATGAGACTGTTCCGGTTCGTCTTCGCCCTTCCGATCGCGGTATCCGTCAGCACGGGCTCGATCATGTGGATGGTGTTGTTCCATCCGACGCTTGGCACGCTGAACTATCTGCTCGGCAAAATCGGCCTGACCCCGGTGCAGTGGCTGACCGACCCGAATATGGCGCTGCTGTCGATCTCGCTCATGACGGTCTGGATGAACGTGGGCTTCCTGTTCATCCTGCTGCTCGGCGGCATGCAGGGCGTTCCGGAAGAAATCTACGAGAGCGCCAAAATCGACGGTTCCGGCCCGGTGCGCACGTTCTGGCGCCTGACGCTTCCGCTCGTGTCGCCGACGCTGTTCTTCGCTTCCGTCACTTCGGTCATCGGCGCATTTCAGGCGTTCGGACAGATTAATATCCTGACCAAGGGCGGTCCCGTCAACAGCACCAACGTGCTCGTGTTCAAGCTGTACGAAGACGCGTTCGTGAACTTCCGCTTCGGCGTCGGCAGCGCGCAGGCGCTCGTCCTGTTCGCGATTGTGCTGCTCATTACGGTGCTCCAGTTCGTGTTCGCCGAAAGGAAGGTGCATTACCAGTGAGACCGATCTCCCTGCCGCGTCTTCTCGCTTACACGTTCTCGGCGGTCGCGGCGCTGTTCATCCTGTTTCCGTTCTGGATCACCGTCTCGAACGCGTTCATGACCGAAGCCGAATCGGCGGCGTATCCGCCGAAGCTGTGGCCGACCGGGCTGCACCCGGACAATTTCGCCCAGGTGCTGGCTACGATTCCGATCCTTCGCTTCATTACGAACAGCTTCGTCGTCAGCGGCGCCATTACGGTCGGCTGCCTGATCACGTCGTGCATGGCGGCTTACGCGTTCGCGTTCCTGCGTTTTCCCGGCAAAAAAGCGATCTTCGCGCTGTTCCTGTCCACGATGATGATTCCGTGGGAAGTCGCGATCATCCCGAACTACCTGACGATCCGCAGCTGGGGCTGGCTCGACAGCTACGCCGGCTTGACGGTCCCGTTCCTCGCGACGGCGTTCGGCGTGTTCCTGATGCGCCAGTTTTTCCTCCAGCTGCCCAAAGAGCTGATGGAAGCGGCGCGGATCGACGGATGCGGGCATGTCCGCATCTTCCTGCGGCTGGCCGTGCCGCTGTCCATGCCGGGTCTTGCGACGCTCGCCGTCTATTCGTTCCTGAACCATTGGAACATGTATCTGTGGCCGCTGCTCGTGACGAGCAGCGAGAATATGCGCACCGTCCAGATCGGCGTCAGCATGCTCCAATTTTCGGAGATGACGGCCTGGAACCTCGTCATGGCCGGACTCGTGCTCGTGCTGCTGCCGTCTCTGGTCATGCTGGCGCTCGGACTCGGCCGGCTCGTCGGCGGGCTGACCGCCGGCGCGCTAAAAGGCTGATCGTCCGGCTTGGCGGCTTCTTCCGCCCGCTGCCGGTCCGGGAGAGCGAACTTCTCCCGGACCGGCAGTAAGCGGCAGAGCCGCCGTCCCCGCTGAGACGACGAACGACACGTTCGCCGCCTGAGCGGAGACGGCGCAAATCCGTCCGGCTTCCGGCCCGGCCCCCGCCGGGTCACCCTTGATTCACGTGCTGCCGATCTCTTCGGCAATCCGCGGAAGGTACATCTCCTTCCGCATCGATTCGAAACGGTCTGCGTCTTCGCCCTGCGCGAAGCGCGGTTCTCGTGGAATCCGGTCTGCGTCCCGACATCCCCCTACCTTGACGGGACGCCCGGATCTCCGGATAACCCGGACGGACACGCGGAGGCATCTGCGGCTCCGCCTTCCTCCGGGTCTTTTTTGCGGCTTCAACGCTTCAACCCATACACATACTATATTCAGAAGAAGGAGTGGGAAGTTTGTTGCAAAGTAGCAAGAAGTGGATGTTCGCCTGCCTGTGCCTGATGATGGTCATCCTGACCGCCTGCGGAGGAGGAGCCGGAAGTTCGACAGCCGGCGGAGCGACGGCGGAAGCCGCAGCGGCCACCGGGGAAAGTGCCAAGACGACAGACGGCGCGGCTCCGGTGAAAGTCGTCTGGTGGCACGCCATGAGCGGCGAGCTCGGCGGAGTCGTGGACGAGCTGGTCAAGCGGTTCAACGAATCGCAGGATGACGTGGAAGTCGAAGCCGTGTTCCAGGGCACTTACGACGAGAGCCTGAACAAGCTCAAAACGGCGATGGGCTCCGGCACGGGACCGACGATGATCCAGACGTACGAGATCGGCAGCCGTTTTATGATCGATTCCGGCGCCATCACGCCGATGCAGCAGTTTATCGACGGCGAGAGCTATGACGTGTCCAAGCTGGAGCCGAACATTCTCGGCTACTACACGTTCGACGATCGTCTCTACTCGATGCCTTTCAACACTTCGAACCCGATTCTGTACTATAACAAAGACGCTTTCAAAGCGGCCGGACTCGATCCCGAGAACCCGCCGAAGACGTACGAGGAAGTGGAAAAAGCGGCCAAGACGCTGACCAAGGACGGTATGACCGGCGGATCGTTCGCGATCTACGGCTGGTTCATGGAGCAGCTGCTCGCCAATCAGGGCGCGGAACTGCTCAACAACAGCAACGGCCGTGCGGGCATGGCCGATCAGGCGCAGCTCGGCGCGCCGGCTGCCGTGCGCACGCTCGAATGGTGGAAAAAGATGGTTGACGCCGGCACGATGCTGAACCTCGGCCGCAAAACCGACGACACCAAAAAAGCGTTCGCGGCCGGACAAATCGCCATGACGCTCGACAGCACCGCTTCCCTGCGCGGCATCGTGCAGGCAGCCGAAGGCAAGTTCGAAGTCGGCACGGCACCGCTGCCGAAGCCGACCGCGGCCGATGCCGACAAAGGCGGCGTTGTCGTCGGCGGAGCCAGCCTGTGGATCATGAACGACCGCCCGGAAGCCGAACAGCAGGCGGCCTGGAGCTTTATCAAGTTCCTGGCCGAACCGGCTACCCAGGCTTACTGGCACGTGAACACGGGCTACTTCCCGATCACGAAGCAGGCCTACGACGAAGACCTCGTCAAGGAAAACCTCAAGAAGTATCCGCAGTTCCAGACTGCGGTCGACCAACTGCACGGCACGGAGCCGACTCCGGCTACCCAGGGCGCCGTCATGGGCGTCTTCCCGGAAGCGCGCCAGCTGACGGAGACGGCGATCGAAGAAGCGCTCACCGGCGCCGCGACGCCGCAGGACGCGCTGGATCGCGCTTCGGCCGAGATCACGCAGAAGATCCAGGAGTACAACAGCACGGTCGCGCAGTAAGCGACCGGTCGACTCCGGTAAGCGCGAGCGGAGCCGGACAAGCATCCCGCAGCGCGCAGGTTTGCGCCATACAAAAAAGACCGGCTGAACTTCAGCCGGTCTTTTTTGCTTTTTTCCGTAACGTTCCTTCTCATTATTCCCCGTTATTTCCCGTTACATCGGGCTGTATCCCAATGCCGCGTCCTTTTCCGCTGCGCCCTCATTTGTAAATCTGCCGCACGCTCGCCGTCCCTTTCTCTTCCGAGAACTCCACCTGCGCCATCGCGCCGTTGATGAGCGTAAGCTGCGGCGGCATATGGCCGCAGTCGATATCGTACAGCACGGGCACGCCGAGTTCTTCGGCCATATCGCGGTAGACGTCCACCGCCGTATACCCGTCGACCGCCCCGTTGGCCGGGCTGCGGCCGAACATCAGGCCGGCACAGTTGTCGAACCAGCCGGCCAGCTTCATCTGCACCAACGAGCGGCGCAGATCCGCCGTATTCATCTCGCAGTTCTCCAGCACCCACAGCACCGGTTCGCCGGGCAGATGCGTGTCCCGGAAAGTGCGCACGTCGCCGTACGGCGTCCCGACCAGATGCCGGATCACGTCGATACAGCCGACGAGCAGCCGGCCGTTGAATCCGACGTCGCCGCCGGAGACGCTTTTCCAGACGGTCGGTTCCGTCAGGTTGAACACGGAATCGTCCGCCGCTTCCGCTTCTGCCGGATTCGCTTCTTCGGCTTCCGGACGGCTTTTCCACTCGACCTGGTACAGATCGGAAGAGTGCTGCCCGAACGAACCGCCGGCCGGCGTCGTCAGCGCGTCCCGCCACTTGGCCGTCGTGCTGTCCGTGACGCGGCCGCGCAGATCGAGCAGGTTGGTGCCGTGCGCCGTCGCCAAGCCCGTTCTGAGCGTCACGGCGAGCAGCAGCAGGCTGATGTCGGAATACCCGAGCAGCCACTTGTCGCCGATCCGGTCGAAATCGAGATGCTCCAGCACTTCGATCAGCAGCTCGCCGCCCCAGGGCGGCAGCACGAGCCCGATCCGGTCGTCCTGCAGCATCCGGTTCAACTCTTCCGCGCGCAGGCGGGCCGGCGCGGACTTCGCTTTGTGCTGCGTCCAGACGGTATCGCCGGTCGATACCGCGAATCCGGCTTCTTCCATGCGGCCGATCGCCTGCTTCAGCAGGTCGTGCATGTCCGGCGCGACGCCGTAAGAAGGAGCCGTAACTCCGATCGTCGTGCCTTCTCTCAAAAATGGATAACGGATCATGGTCGGTGCTCCTCTCCCGCGGCCGGTCCCGCTTTTTGCGATCGAACCGGCCTGTCAGGCGCTGATTTGGGTGCTTTTCTCACTTAAACGTATAACCTTCGCCCGCGCTGCCCGATACCGTATGCCGGCGGCGAAGCAGATCCCACACTTTGCACAATGCGTAAGCCGTAAACGGCAGCATGAACACGATCGTCGGATAGCCGTAACGCCCGAACGCCACGAACGGAATATAGAGCGCGGTAAAATAAGCGAACGTCAGCAGCAGCGGCAGCAGGCGGCCGAAGCGTTCCCGGACCAGCGCCGACACGAGCCCGACCAGCGTCACGCACACCAGCACCTTCTGCATCGCATCCATGAACGGACGCTGGATCGGCCAGATCGGACGCCAGTAATACGACTCGATGTACAGCCCTTCCAGCTTGCCGAGCGTGTACCAATGCAGATACGTCCAGAAATGATGCGAGAAGCCGTAACGCAAAATGTCCAGCCCTTTGTCGATCGCGCTGCTGTCCCAGCCTTTGAAAATAGTAGCCGGGTCATACTGCGGATAAGCGTCGAAGAATCCGGCCGGCGGCAGTCCGTATTTGATCCGGGTACCGAGCAGGAACGGACTGCCGGCCGAACGGGTGAACAGGATGAATTCGCCGAACGTGTTCCAGTTGCGGATCCACCACGGACACAGCAGCAGGACATACGTGCCGAGCACCGCTCCCGCATAGCGCAGCATTTCCTTGAAGCTGTATCCGTCGCGCAGCCACAGAAACAGCAGCACGGCCGGGAACAGCGAAGCCTGGGGCTTGAAATAGGCGGCCGCGGCCGTCAGAATGCCCACGATTATGTAACCGGACAGCTTGCGCCGCTCGACGGCTACCATCATGGCAAGCACGAGCAGCATGCAGAGCAGGCGAAACGTCGATTCCGTCAAGATGACGCCCGAAGAGAAATAATCCGGGGGATACAACGCCGCCAGCACGCAGGCCACCAAAGCGATCCGGCGGTTGAATACGCGGCGGGCGATCAGGAACAGCAGATAGACGCACGCGACCTGCTCCAGACATTGGAACAACCGGAAAGCAGTGATCCCGCCTTCCTGCCCGAGCGGCCCGATAAAAGCGGCCAGCAGCAGCGGCATGCCCGGCATAATAAACGCGCTCGGCTCTGTCCCGCTGTCCAGGTTGATGTACGTGAGCGGCCCTCCTTCGAGCAGCGTCTCGGCGCTTCTCACGTATTTGACGTCGTCGTTATTCGGTTCGTTCAGATCGCCGAGCAAAAAGTAATTGTTGTGCGACAGCACGACGAACACCGATACCGCGAGCACAAAAGCCATGATCGAGATCAGCCAGATCCGGTCACGCCGGCTCGTCGTTTCGTTCTCTTTTACAGAAAACAGCAAAATCTTTCCTCCTTCTTGCGAAATACATCCCGCTATCGTTCCTATCTTATGCAAATTCGCCTACGATTACAAAAGAATTTACGCCGGATACTGCCAGGTAGGTATCTCGCCTTATAAACGCTTATCCCGCGCAAAAAGTTCCCGCCAAAAAGCCTGTCCGCGAGCGGGCATTTCCCCGGCTGCGGACAGGCTGTTCGGTTGGGAATCGGATCGGATTGAGGCTGCGCTGCCGCCCTGCGCCGAAGCCCCGCTCAGATCAACAGGCTGAACAGGCTCGGATCGCGGTTAAGCTCGGTGTAGTTGATGCCCTGTTCGTCCATGCGGGCGATCAGCGGTTCGTAATCTTCCCGGGACGTCAATTCGATGCCGACGAGTGCCGGACCGTTCTCCTTGTCGCTCTTCTTCGTATATTCGAAGCGCGCGATATCGTCGTTCGGACCGAGCGCTTTCTCGAGAAACTCGCGCAGCGCGCCGGCTCTCTGAGGGAAGTTGATCAGGAAATAATGCTTCAGTCCTTCGAAAATAAGCGACCGTTCCTTGATCTCCTGCATCCGGTCGATATCGTTGTTGCCGCCGCTGATGACGCAGACGACCGTTTTGCCTTTGATCTCGCCTTGGTACAGATCGAGCGCGGCGACCGGAATGGCGCCGGCCGGTTCGGCCACGATCGCGTTCTCGTTATACAGGTCGAGAATGGTCGTGCACACTTTGCCTTCCGGCACTTTGACGACTTCGTCGAGACGCTGCCGGCAGATGTCGAACGTCAGCTGCCCGACCCGCTTGACCGCCGCGCCGTCGATAAACTTGTCGATCGTATCGAGCGTCACGACATGCCCGCGCGCCATCGCTTCGCTCATCGAAGCGGCGCCGAGCGGCTCCACGCCGATCATGCGCGTGGACGGGCTCATCGTCTTGATATACTGCGATACGCCGGCCGCCAATCCGCCGCCGCCGATTGTCACGAACACATAGTCCGCCGGCCGATCCAGACTCTCCATAATCTCCATGCCGACCGTGCCGTTGCCCGCGATGATCATCGGATCGTCGAACGGATGGATAAACGTCAGCGCCTGCTCGGTGCAGACTTTCATCGCTTCTTCGTAGGCGTCGTCGAACGTGTCCCCGGTCAGAATGACCTCGACGTTGCGGCCGCCGAATTTGCGCACCATTTTGACTTTCTGGTTCGGCGTCGTGCTCGGCATGTAGATTTTGCCGTGAATGCCGAGCGCCTGACACGAAAAAGCGACGCCCTGCGCATGGTTGCCCGCGCTCGCGCAGACGATGCCGCGTTCATGCTGCTCCTGCGTCAGGCTGCGGATTTTGTTATAGGAGCCGCGAATCTTGAACGAACGCACCACCTGCTGGTCTTCCCGCTTCAGGTACACGTCGCACTCGTACTTCGCCGACAGGGTCGCATCGCGGTGCAGCGGCGTGCGCACGATCGCTTCGCGCAGCCGGTGATGCGCCCGTACGATATCTTCCATCGTCACCGTATCGCCGTTCTTGTTATCGTCCAATTCCGCAGTAGGTTCGGTTTTCATCTCGTTCTCCTCGTTCCTGATTTTGTTTCTCTGTATGCTATCCCGACAGTGCCAGCCATTAAATTTAAAGGTAACGCGATTGAGCGGAAAATTCAAGCTTCGGGCGCAAAAGGAACCGGCCGGACAGCGGATTTTCCGCAGATTCCCGGCTGATCGGACAGCGTCGGCGCGACGGGACGGCAGGCGGTTCGCCTTGATTCGGCCTTCTTTTCCAAAAGCGCAAAAACGGACAAGCGTCCGCCCCTTCCCTTCTGCTACACTGAAATCACCGATCGGGAGGGAACGCACACATGGACTATACCGCATGTCTCCAGCGCACGCTGGACCATATCGAAGATCATCTCAAAGAACCGCTGACGGCCGAACAATTGGCGGATCTGGCCGGGTTCTCGCTGTATCACTTCTATAAAGTGTTTCACTCGCGGACCGGCCTGCCCGTTATGGATTACGTCCGCCGGCGCAGGCTCGCCCACGCCGCGGCCGATATGGCCGGCAGCCGAACGCTGCTTGCGATCGCGCTGGACTACGGGTTCGAGACGCATGCGGGCTTCACCAAAGCTTTTCGCAAAACGTACGGTTTGACCCCCGAACAGTATCGCATCCACGCCACCGGCCGCGTTCCCGAACGGGTGGACCTTGCGAAGCTGGCCGACTACCATATGACCGGAGGAATAATGATGCGACCTACCCTTGTAACCAAACCCGAAATCAAGCTGGCGGGCTATGCCCTGGAGACCACAATGAACGGCGAGAACCTGACCGAAATTCCCGCTTTTTGGAACCGCTATATTGAAGAAAACCGGGGCCGGGATCTGCAAGAGACGCTGGCTCCCGTCAGCCCTGCCGAATACGGCGCGTGCATTATGCTGCCCGGCAAGCCGGAGCATTTCCTGTACCTGATCGGCGTGGAAGTCGCCGACTTCGACAGCGTGCCGGAGCGGATGCAGACCGCCGTCCTTCCGGCGTCCACGTACGCCGTGTTCACGACGCCCGCCGCAGACCGCGCAAACGGCGCCTTCTCCGACGCCATTCAGGGTATGACCACCTACGTCTACAACGAATGGTTCCCGAATTCCGGCTACACTTTCGCGTCCGGCGGCGTCGAATTCGAACTGTACGACGCCCGCAGCGACGGCGACTCGAACCTGCAAATGGATCTGTACGTGCCGGTGGAGAAGCAGGCGGAGTGAAGGGGGTGCGGGTGTGGGAGCGCGCAGGCGTGCGCGCGTAAAAACCTATGCGCGGAGATCGGCGTAGGCAAATCCTTCCCAGTAAAAGAATAAGCCCGGACCTATAAAGGTCCGGGCTTTGCTGTGAGGACTTTGCTGTGAGGACTTAGCTGTGAGCGCTTAGCTAGCCTTGCAGCGCATCGCGGCGGTTGAGATGCGCGGCGGATTCAGGGTGCATCCGGCGTCGTTCCTCCCGCCTGGCCGATCCGGGGCGGCGATAACGTGCCGGCCGAGGCTTTTCGCTGCTTGCCGCTTATCGCTATTCGCTGATCGCCGGCTAGTCGCTCACTACTGATTGCGGGTCGCAGCATTCTAACGAATCCTCATACCGCTAATCCGTCGATTAGGCTTGTTTTGCGATTCTACCGAATCGCTGTAACGCTATTTCCCGATTCCCGGCCTAAACCGGCCCAAAATTGCCGAATAGCGTTCCTACGATTCGTTAGATCGGGAAAACCGGCCAAAACGGCCCAATAAGGCCTCTACGATTCGTTAGCGCCGCCGGGCCGGGCAGATAGGACGCCGGCCGGACGAGGCCATCGGCGCCTCTGATCGCGGGTCGCGGGTCGCAGCATTCTAACGAATCCTCATACCGCTAATCCGTCGATTAGGCTTATTTTGCGATTCTAACGAATCGCTGTAACGCTATTTCCCGATTCCCGGCCTAAACCGGCGCAAAATCGTCGAATAGCGTTCCTACGATTCGTTAGATCGGGAAAACCGGCCGAAACGGCCCAATAAGGCGTCTACGATTCGTTAGCGCCGCCGGGCCGGGCAGATAGGACGCCGGCCGGACGAGGCCATCGGCGCCTCATGCCGTCGCCGGCTCGCTTAGCTGCAGCCCTAGGCAATCCTGCGCCTTACGCTGCTCAGTCCCGCAGCCCCACGCAACCCCGCGACCGCCGCACATGTGCGCTCACGCAGCCGCCAGCCCCCGGCCCCAGGCAACCCCGCGACCGCCGCACCTGTGCGCTCACGCGGCCGCCAGCTCCCGGCCCGCGTCACCCCCGCGGCAGCGCCTTCGCCGCGATGTCGCCGCGCATATGCGCGCCGTCGAACGCGATGCGCTGCGCCGCCGCGTAAGCGGCGTCGCGCGCTTCGGCGAGGCCGGCGCCGCGGCCGACGACGCCGAGCACGCGGCCGCCGGCGGTCACAAGCTCGCCGGCTTCGTTACGCGCGGTGCCTGCGTGGAACACGAGCGAACGTTCGTCGCTCTCGGCATCTTCGATGCCGGTAATGACCCGCCCTTTCGGGTACGAAGCCGGATAGCCTTCGGAAGCCAGCACGACGCAGACCGCCGCTTCGTCGCTCCAGCGGATGTCCGCGTCCGCAAGCGTGCCGTTTACGGCGGCGAGGAAGATCTCCAGCAGGTCGCTCTCCAGACGCGGCAGCACGACCTGGGTCTCCGGGTCGCCGAAGCGCGCGTTGAACTCGATCGTGCGCGGCGTGCCGTCGGCTTCGATCATCAGGCCGGCGAACAGGACGCCGGTAAATGGACGGCCTTCGCTGACCATCGCGAGGGCGGTCGGCTTGACGATCTCTTCGATCGCGCGTTCGACGATCGCCGGATCGATATGCGGCAGCGGCGAATACGTGCCCATGCCGCCGGTGTTCGGGCCGAGGTCGCCGTCGTAGACCGGCTTGTGGTCCTGCGCCGCCGGCATCGCACGAACGGTCTCGCCGTCGACGAACGCCAGGATCGACATCTCTTCGCCCGTCATGCATTCTTCGATGACGACTGTACTGCCCGCCGTGCCGAAAGTGCCGCCGACCATGGCGTCGTGCAGCGCTTTTTCCGCTTCTTCGAGCGTCTGCGCGACCGTTACGCCTTTGCCCGCGGCCAGGCCGTCGGTCTTGATTACGATCGGAGCGCCCTGTGTGCGCACATAAGCCAAAGCCGTATCATAATCGTCGAACGTTTCGTACGCAGCCGTCGGAATGTTGTATTTTTTGAGCAGATTTTTCATGAAGGCTTTGCTGCCTTCGATCTCCGCCGCGTTCGCCCGCGGGCCGAATACCGGAATGCCTTTGGCTTCGAACGCGTCCACGATGCCGCCCGCCAGCGGATCGTCCGGGCCGATCACGGCCAGGCCGATGTTTTTCTCCAGCGCAAAAGCCGTCAGCGCGTCAAAATCGAACACGCCGATATCGACGCATTCCGCCGTCCGGGCGATGCCGGCGTTGCCCGGCGCGCAGTAGATCTTCCCGGCTCGCTGCGACTGCGACAGCGATACGCAGATCGCATGCTCGCGGCCGCCGCCTCCCACAACCAAAATATCCATTCGAACATCCCTCCCGCTTCCTTGTGTGTTCCTTTTCCCGATAAAAAAACGCACGGCGCCCCGGCAAACGGTCCGCCTATCCGCGGAAATCCGTCGTTCCGGCGCGCCGCGCGTCGATATTCGCCTAACCCGATCCTAGTGCTTGAAGTGGCGCACGCCCGTGAAGATCATCGCGATACCGGCTTCGTCGGCCGCCCGGATCGATTCTTCGTCCTTGATCGAGCCGCCCGGCTGAATAATCGCTTGGATGCCGTGCTTGGCCGCAAGTTCAACCGTGTCGCCCATCGGGAAGAAAGCGTCGGAAGCGAGAATCGCGCCCTGCGCTTTGTCTCCGGCCTGCTCCAGCGCGATTTTGGCCGAACCGACCCGGTTCATCTGGCCTGCGCCGACGCCGACCGTCATGTCGCCTGCCGCCAGCACGATCGCGTTCGATTTCACGTGCTTGACGACTTTCCACCCGAACAGCATCTGCTTCAGCTCGTCTTCCGTCGGCTGGCGCTTCGTCACGACTTTGAGGTCGCTTTCGCCGAGGGAATGCACGTCGCTCTCCTGCACGACCATGCCGCCTTCGATCGACGTTACGACGTGCGCCGCGGCGCGGCCTTCCGCCGAAGTCAGTTCGCCCATTTTGAGCAGACGGATATTTTTCTTCTTCGTGAGGATGTCGAGCGCTTCCGGCGTAAAGTCGGGAGCCAGTACGATTTCGAGGAAAATCTCGCTGAGCGGCTGCGCCGTCTCCGCGTCGATCGTGCGGTTGGCCGCCACGATGCCGCCGAAAATGGACACCGGATCGGCGCTGTACGCTTTGCCGTACGCTTCCGCGATCGTCGTGCCTACGCCTACGCCGCAAGGATTCATATGCTTGACGGCCACGACGGCCGGCTCGCTGAATTCCTTGACGATCTGGAGCGCCGCGTTGGCGTCGTTGATATTGTTGTAGGACAGCTCTTTGCCGTGCAGCTGCTCGGCGGTCGTCAGCGTGCCGGCCGGCGCCAATGGCGCGCGGTAGAAAGCGGCCGCCTGATGCGGATTTTCCCCGTAGCGAAGATCCTGGATTTTCTCGTAAGTGACCGTGTAGCGCTCCGGCAGCGGGTCGCCCGTCTGCTTGGCCAGGTAATCGGCGATCAGCGCATCGTAGGCAGCCGTGTGGCGGAACACTTTGGCGGCGAGCTTTTTGCGGGTATCAAGCGTCGTGTCGGCGCTTTCGCGCACTTCCTCGATCACTTTGCCGTAATCCGAACTGTCCACGACCACGCTGACGAACGCATGGTTTTTGGCCGCGGAACGCAGCATGGTCGGCCCGCCGATATCGATATTCTCGATCGCGTCTTCGTAAGCGACGTCCGGCTTGGCGATCGTCTCCTGGAACGGATACAGGTTCACGACGACGAGATCGATATAGTCCAGGCCCAGTTCTTGCATCTGGCGCGTATGCTCTTCGTTGTCTCGCACGGCGAGCAGTCCGCTATGTACGGCGGGATGCAGCGTTTTGACGCGGCCGTCCATGATTTCGGGGAAACCCGTCACGTCGGAAATGCCGATGACCGGAACGCCTTCCTGCGCCAGCAGGTTTTTGGTGCCTCCGGTGGAGATGATCTCGACGCCGAGCTGCGACAGCTCGCGGCAGAATTCGACGATACCCGTTTTGTCCGATACGCTGACCAGCGCTCTTTTGATACTCACGATGAAAAGTCCTCCTTGGGGGTGTGGGATAGATGTACTTCGATCAATCTCAAGGCTTCCCGGGAAAAAACGGCGATCTCTTCGGTCGGCGGAAGGGCATCAAGCGCGAACCAGCGAACGTTCCAGCGTCTCAAAAGGATCGACTTTCCCTCCGGGAATACTCCATTTGTGCCTCTCGGGATCTTTTTTGCGAAGCACCAATAATACCCGGCCTTCTTCGTTCACAATGACCGCTCCGGTTCCGACTACGATCGGCATGCCTTTTCACTTCTTTTCTCTGTTAAAAATAACGCTAAAACAACAGCACCCGGCGCCCTTCCAGCTTCACGCGGCCGGCCGCAAACCACGAGACGACTTCCGGATACAGCAGGCGTTCCTGTTCCTGAATACGCAGCTGCAGTTCGATCGCCGTGTCGTCAGCCGTCACTTCGACGGCGCGCTGGGCGATAATCGGCCCCGTGTCCATGCCGCCGTCGACGAAATGCACCGTCGCGCCGCTCAGGCGCACGCCGTGCTCGACCGCTTGGCCCGCCGCGTCCTTGCCCGGAAAAGACGGCAGCAGCGACGGATGAATATTGATCATCCGCCCCGCGTAAGGCTCGACGAGCACGTCCGTAATCAGCCGCATATAGCCGGCCAGCACGATCAGGTCGATTTTCGCCTGCTGCAGCTCGCCGAGAATCTCGCGCTCGTAAGCTTCGCGCGATTCGTAGTCTTTCGGCGCAAACACAAACACCGGCACGCCGGCTGCCCGGGCACGCTCGACGGCTTTGGCCTGCGGCTTGTCGGAGACGAGCAGCGCGATTTGAGCGCCCAGACGTCCCGATTGCGCCGAGTCCAGCAGCGCCTGGAAGTTGCTGCCCGATCCGGACGCGAATACCGCGATCCGGTACGGCCGCTCCGGCCCTTCGCCCTGCGGGAGCGCTTGTTCCAGCTCCAGCAGCTGCGCGGCCGGATCGCTGTCCGCGCCGGGAGCTTCGCCGGCATCGCCCGGTTCCGCGACGGCCGGAAGTCCCGGCAGCGTCAGCGGATCGACCGAAGGATCGGCGCCCGGAGCGGGAATGCCGCCCGGCGTGACCGGCTGCGGAGCGTCCGGTACAGGGACGCCATCCGGTGTGACCGGCCCGGGAATGCCCGGCTCGGGCTGCGGAGCGGGCGTCGGCGGCGCAGGTTCCGGCCGGGAAATCGTCGGCACCGCCGGCTCATCGGGCAGGCCCGGCATCGGGCCCGGCCGCTGCGGCACCTCTTCTTCGGAAGCATTCGGCGACGTGACGTCGGCGCCCGTCAGAATCTCTTGGTCCTCTGGGTCGACGCGACTCATTGCGCGTTCCCCGAGAACGTCACGACTTTGTCGCCTTCCGTCACGCGGCCGATCAGGTAGGCGGATTCGCCCGCTTCCTGCAGTTGGCGCAGCGCTTCTTCCTTGTCGGCTTCGGCAACGACGATGACGAGGCCGATGCCCATGTTGAACGTCGTGTACATGTCGCTGTCCGAGATGCTTCCCTTGGCCTGCATCAGATCGAAGATCGGCAGTACCGGCCAGGTGCCATGCTGAATCTCGACGTTCACGCCTTCCGGCAGCATCCGCGGGATGTTCTCGATAAAGCCGCCGCCCGTAATATGCGCCATGCCTTTGACTTCGATCGACTTCAGCAGCTGAAGCACCGGCTTGACATAGATCTTCGTCGGCTCAAGCAGCGTTGCGCCGAGCGTGCCGCCGAGTTCCGCCACTTCGTCGGTCAGTTGGTAGCCGTGCTGCTCCAGCAGCAGCTTGCGCACGAGCGAAAAGCCGTTGCTGTGCACGCCGCTCGAAGCCAGCCCGATCACCGCGTCGCCCGCCGAAATCGACTGGCCGTTAATGATTTTCTTCTTGTCGACGATGCCGACCGTAAAGCCCGCGATATCGTACTCGCCTTCGCTGTACATGTCCGGCATCTCCGCCGTCTCGCCGCCGATCAGCGCGCAGCCCGACTGCAGGCAGCCGTCCGCGATGCCCGCGACGATGTCTTCGATCTTCTCCGGCACCACTTTGCCGGTCGCCAGATAATCGAGGAAGAACAGCGGTTCCGCGCCCTGCACGATAATGTCGTTCACGCACATGGCCACCGCGTCGATGCCGATCGTGTCGTGCTTGTCCATCGCAAACGCGATTTTGAGCTTCGTGCCGACGCCGTCCGTTCCGGAGACGAGCACCGGCTCTTCGTAAGCGTCTTTGTTCAGACCGAACAGCGCGCCGAACCCGCCCAGATCCGTCATGACTTCCGGACGGAACGTTTTCTTGACGTGCTTTTTCATTCGCTCGACCGCTTCGTTGCCCGCCGCGATATCGACTCCGGCATTTTTGTAGGCTTCAGACACAACCGACACATCCTTTATGATTGAATTAAAATTCTGTTTGTTGGGAGAAGCCGGGCGCTTCTTCCCACTTTGTTTTAATTTCAAAACTACGAATCGCGCCACCGCCCGCTCCTTACGGCTTTGGCAAAGCCAAACCCAAGCCCTTCGCCCTGGCCTGCCCTCCCCGCTTTTTCCAAAAGAAGAAAAAGCAAACCTTGCCCTTCTCCCCCACCCCAAAACCGGGTGCGGGGCAATTGAAGATGCGCCAAGGTAAGCGGAGGGTGGAGGGAGCCGTAGAAACTAAAAGCTTTCCATAGGAAAGCTGCATCGGAAGCATACGCCGTAGTTCGCCTTTGAAATCCGATTTCTACCTCTAAATGTGTTACCTAATGAAGAAATCGGATTGAAACGAGCGATCGAAGGCCCCTCCACCCGGAGCGCCTCTGGAGCACCTCCAGAGCGCCCACGAACCGCCATACTCAACTCCTAGCACCCGCACCCAATTTTCTCATCCCCGCCAAAGTCCACCTGCGTCGGATAATCGTTGTCGAAGCAGGCCATGCACAGTCCGCCTTTGTACGAAGCCCGGTCGTCGCCGTCGACGGCTTCGATCAGTCCTTCGTAGCTGAGGAACGCCAGCGAATCCGCGCCGATCTCCTCGCGGATCTCTTCGACGGTACGCATCGAAGCGATCAGCTCGCGGCTGTCCGGCGTGTCGATGCCGTAGAAGCACGGGTTCTTGAACGGAGGCGACGTGATGCACACATGCACTTCCGTGGCGCCCGCTTCCTTGAGCAGCGAGACGATGCGGCGCGAAGTCGTGCCGCGCACGATCGAATCGTCGATCATGACGACGCGTTTGCCGTCGACGACGCGGCGCACCGCGCTGAGCTTCATCTTGACGCCCTGCTCGCGCAGTTCCTGGCTCGGCTGGATAAACGTCCGGCCGGTGTATTTGTTCTTGATCAGGCCGAGTTCGTACGGGATGCCGGTCTGCTCGGCGTAGCCGATCGCGGCCGAGATGCTGGAATCCGGCACGCCGGTGACGATATCGGCGTCGACGAACCGCTCGCGCGCCAGCACGCTGCCCATGCGTTTGCGGGCGGAGTGCAGGTTCGAGCCGTTCATGTCGCTGTCGGGACGGGCGAAGTAGATGTATTCCATCGCGCAGAGCGCTTTGCGCTGCATCGGGGTAAACCGGTCTTCGTGCAGCCCGTCCTGATCGAGAATAAGCATCTCGCCCGGACGGACGTCGCGCACGATCTCCGCGCCGATCACTTCCAGCGCGCACGTCTCCGACGTGAAGATATACGCGTCGCCGAGGCGGCCCATCGTCAGCGGACGCAGGCCGTTCGGGTCGCAGGCGACCAGCAGCTTGTCGTGCGTCAGCAGCATGAACGCGTAGCCGCCGACCATGCGGTTCATGGCGTCTTTCGCCGCTTCGACGAAGTCTTTCGGCGAGCGGGCGATCAGATGCGCCACGACTTCCGTGTCGCTCGTCGTCTGGAAGATCGAACCGCTTTCTTCCAGCTCGCGCCGGATCTCCGGCGCGTTGACGATATTGCCGTTGGTGGCGACGGCGATGTCGCCGCCTTTGTATTTGAACACGAGCGGCTGGGCATTGGTCAGGCCGCCGCCTCCGCTCGTCGAGTAACGAACGTGTCCGATCGAGTTATTCCCCTGAAGGCCGGCGAGCGTATCCTTGTCGAAGACTTCTTTGACAAGGCCCAATCCGCGGTGATAGTTGAAGTGATCGTGCTGACTGACGCAAATTCCCGCGCTTTCCTCTCCCCGGTGCTGAAGTGCATGCAGGCCGTAGTAGGACAGGGAAGCGGCGTCCGGGTGTCCGTAGACCCCGAACACGCCGCATTCTTCGCGCAGAGTATCGAACGGATCGATCTGAACCGCTCCCTCGTTGTAGTAGTCCCCTGTCCACAACGGCTGCTTTACTTCATCAGACATGGAATCGCATCCTCCCAGACGTGTTTGAGTGTATGAATCTCTTCGCTGAGCACTTCTTTGCCGTCTACCGTAATATGCAGCTGCAGGCCCGAGACGCGTCCGATCTTCGCCGCCGGAACGCCGTGCGCCCCGAGGCCGCTCAGCAGCGCTTCCGCGTTCTCCGGCGTCGCCGAGAGCAGGATGCGCGACTGGCTCTCGCTGAACAGCGCGAAGTCCGCACGCAGTCCCGCTTCGCCGATCTCTTCCGTATGCAGGCTCACCTGCGCGCCGAGTCCGCCGCCGATACAGCTCTCCGCCAGCGCGACCGCAAGGCCGCCGTCCGACAGGTCGTGCGCCGAACGGACGAGGCCGCTTTGGATCGCTTCGAGCACGCCGCCGAGCAGCTTTTTCTCAACCGCGAGATCCAGCTGCGGGGGACGTCCTTCCGTCACGCCGTGGATCACCTGCTGGAACTCGGTGCCGCCGAGCTCGGCGCGCGTGAGTCCCGTCAGGATCAGCACGTCGCCTTCGCCTTTGAAATGCTGCGTCGTGATATGGTCCACATCGTGCACGAGGCCGACCATGCCGACGACCGGCGTCGGATAGATCGAGCCTTTGGCGTTTTCGTTGTACAGGCTGACGTTACCGCCGATGACCGGCGTATCGAGTTCGCGGCACGCTTCCGCCATGCCGTCGACCGCTTTTTCCATCTGCCAGAAGATTTCAGGCTTCTCCGGGCTGCCGAAGTTCAGGTTGTCCGTGATCGCAAGCGGCTCCGCGCCGGAGCAGACGATATTGCGCGCCGCTTCGCTGACCGCGATGCGTCCGCCGACTTCCGGGTCGAGGTAGACGAAGCGTCCGCTGCAGTCCGTCGTCATCGCAAGCGCTTTGCGCGTGCCGTCGATCGTCACGACCGCCGCATCCGAACCCGGACGCACGGCCGTGTTCGTCCGCACCATGTAATCGTACTGCTCGTATACCCACGCTTTGCTCGCCACGCTCGGGGAACCCAGCACTTTTTTGAGAGCACCGCCAAGATCCGTCACTTCGTTGTAAGCCGTCGTGTCGACGGTCGCGTTCTTCGCGTAGTAAGCCGGTTCGCTCGAAGGCTTGTCGTAGATCGGGCACTCGTCGACCAGCGCGTTCACCGGCATGTCGCCGACGACTTCGCCGCGGTGCAGCAGCTTCAGGCGGCCGTCGTCCGTCACTTTGCCGACTTTCGCGCAGATGACGCCCCAGCGCTCGAAGATTTCCATCGCCTGCGCTTCGTCTTTGGGCTCGACGACGAACAGCATGCGCTCCTGCGATTCCGACAGCATCATTTCGTACGCCGTCATGCCTTCTTCGCGCTGCGGCACCTGATCGAGGTACAGCTCAAGGCCGTTGCCCGCTTTGCTCGCCATTTCGGAGCTGGAGCAGGTCAGGCCCGCCGCGCCCATGTCCTGAATGCCGACGACGATACCGCTGTCGATCAGCTCAAGGCACGATTCCATGACCAGTTTTTCCATAAACGGATCGCCGACCTGAACCGCCGTTTTGCGTTCCTGCGACTCTTCCGTCAGTTCTTCCGACGCGAACGTCGCGCCGTGGATGCCGTCGCGTCCCGTCGGAGGGCCGACGTAGAACACCGGGTTGCCGATGCCTTTGGCCACGCCGCGCTGAATCTTGTCGTGGTCGATCAGGCCGACACACATGGCATTGACGAGCGGGTTGCCTTCGTAGCTCTCGTCGAACACCACTTCGCCGCCGACCGTCGGGATGCCGATACAGTTGCCGTAGCCGGCGATGCCGCTGACCACGTGCTCGAACAGGTATTTGACGCGGTCGCTCTCAAGCTTGCCGAAGCGCAGCGAGTTCAGCGACGCGATCGGGCGGGCGCCCATCGAGAAGATATCGCGGATGATGCCGCCGACGCCTGTCGCCGCGCCCTGGAAAGGCTCGACCGCCGAAGGGTGGTTGTGGCTTTCGATCTTGAACACGACGGCCTGGTTGTCGCCGATATCGACGATGCCCGCGCCTTCGCCCGGTCCCATCAGGACGCGCGGTCCGGTGACCGGGAATTTGCGCAGCAGCGGCTTCGAGTTCTTGTACGCACAGTGCTCCGACCACATGACGCTGAAAACGCCGATTTCCGTGTAGTTCGGTTTACGGCCGAGAAAACCGCAGATGAGCTCGAACTCGCTGTCCGATACACCCATCTGTTTGTAAATTTGCTGATCCGCGATTTGCTCCGCCGTCGGTTCCTTAACGGACATTTGCTGCGTCATGTTGTTCCCTCCAAGCGTTAATGATCGATGTGAACATCTTTTTGCCGTCCGTCGTGCCCAAAATCTCGTTCACGGCGCGTTCCGGGTGCGGCATCATGCCGAGTACGTTGCCTTGTTTGTTCGTCACGCCGGCGATATCGTCGACCGAACCGTTCGGGTTGCTCTTGTAGCGGAACGCGATCTGGTTGTTGCTGCGCAGTTCCTCAAGCGTGGCTTCGTCGCAGTAATAGTTGCCTTCGCCGTGCGCGATCGGAATCACGATTTCTTCGCCGGCTTCGTAGTCGCGGGTGAACGGCGTGGCGTTGTTCTCCACCTTCAGCACCGTGTCGCGGCAGGCGAACTTCATGGACATGTTGCGGCGCAGCGCGCCCGGGAGCAGCCCGGCTTCGGTCAGAATCTGGAAACCGTTGCAGATGCCGAGCACGAACTTGCCTTCTTCGGCCGCTTTCGCCACTTCGTTCATGACCGGAGCGAACCGCGAGATCGCGCCGCAGCGCAGGTAGTCGCCGTACGAGAAACCGCCCGGCACGATGATGCAGTCGTAGGGAGTCAGGTCGGTCGCGGTGTGCCAGACGTAATCGACGGATTCGCCGAGCACGTTCTCCACCGCTTTGTAACAGTCGATGTCGCAGTTGGAACCGGGAAACACGAGGACTGCAAATTTCATCGTTATCAACCCTCCAGTTCGTAGCGGTAGTCTTCGACGACCGTGTTGGCCAGCAGCTTCTCGCACATCGATTTCACGCGTCCTTCGGCTTCTTCCTTGGTAACGTCGCCGAGTTCGATCTCCATATACTTGCCGATGCGCAGGCTTTCCACTTCGTTGAAGCCGAGCGAGTGCAGCGCGCCCTGAACGGCAACGCCCTGCGGGTCGAGCACGCTTTGCTTGATGGTAACGTAGACTTTGGCTTTCATGGATATCCTCCTGGAATAAGCCCTTCCCGAATCTGTTGGCTTGTCGAAAACGTCGGCGGGATCGGGAAGTCGGCTGTGTAATGGTGGGGATTGGCGCGGCGAGCCGCTTTCGTCCCTGACGGGACACGCTTGGACGACGGAGCCCCATAATCCGGCAGACGCCGCCTGATCCAAGCGAATGGGATCATTTTGAACACTTTGAAGCTCTAAGTTACAGCCCTGTCAGCGATTTGCCGGTCAGGCGCTCGTAGATGCCGAGGTAGCGCTTCGTCGTCTCTTCGACGACGGACGCCGGAAGCGGGTCGGGCGCGCTGTTCTTGTCCCAATCGGTGCTCGACAGGTAAGCGCGTACCGGCTCTTTGTCCATGCTGTCGATCTCGACGTCGAGCTTGTACTTGTCTTCCGCCCAGAAGCGGGAAGAATCCGGCGTGAAGATCTCGTCGATCAGGATCACCTGGCCGTCGACCAGGCCGAACTCGAACTTGCAGTCGGCGAGGATGATGCCTTTTTCCGTGCAGCGTTTGCGGGCGAAATCGTACAGCGCGAGACTTTTCTCCCGCAGTTCGGCGGCGAGCTCGGCTCCGACGAGTTTTTCCATTTCGTGAAAAGGAATGTCTTCGTCGTGCCCGACGTCGTTTTTGGCGGCCGGCGTGAAGATCGGTTCCGGCAGCCGGTCGTTTTTGCGCAGGCCTTCCGGCAGTTGGATGCCGTTGATACGGCCGTCCGCCTGATACTGGCGCCAGCCGCCGCCGGTAATGTACCCGCGCACGACGCATTCGATATCGATACGCTCCGCTTTGCGGGTCACCATGATGCGGCTTTTCAGCGCCAGCGGATCTTTGGCGACCGCGCCGAGCTTCAGCACGTCCGTATGGACGACATGGTTCGGAAGCAGGTCGGCCGTCTGGCGAAACCAGTAGGCGCTCAGGCTGTTCAGCACGTCGCCTTTGAACGGGATAGCCGGATCGAGCACGTAGTCGAACGCGGAGATCCGGTCGGTCACGACGATCAGGTAATGTTCGCCGAGATCGTACAGTTCGCGTACTTTTCCTTTATAGAGCAGCGGCGCGTCCACCAGATGTTCCGCGGTGGACAGAGCCTGCGAAGATACGAACATGATTGCTTTTCCCCCTTAACAAACGGATGGGTACGCCGGGCCCGGCTCTGTTCGCCCGGTTCCGGCGATCCTTCTACACCTACTCGTTCAGACCGAGCTTGGCGAAAATCGTATCGACATGCTTCAGATGCCAGGCCGGGTTGAACGCGTCTTCGATCTCGTCTACGCTCAGCACGTCCGTAATTGCGGGACTTGCCTGCACGATCTCCTTGAAGCTGCGCTGTTCTTCCCACGCCTGCATCGCTCTCGGCTGGACCGTGTCGTACGCCTGCTCGCGGCTCATGCCGGAGTCGATCAGCTTGGTCAGGATGCGGCCGGAGAACGGCACGCCGTACGTGCGCTCCATATTGCGCTTCATGTTGTCCGGGAATACGGTCAGGTTCTTGATGATATTGCCGAACCGGTTCAGCATGTAGTTGAGCAGCATCGTCGCGTCCGGCAGGATGACGCGTTCCGCGGACGAGTGCGAAATGTCGCGTTCGTGCCACAGGCCCACGTTCTCGTACGCCGTCAGCATATGGCCGCGAATGACGCGGGACAAGCCGGAGATGTTCTCGCTGCCGATCGGGTTGCGTTTGTGCGGCATCGCCGACGAGCCTTTTTGGCCTTTGGCGAACGCTTCTTCGACTTCGCGGAATTCGCTTTTCTGAAGCGCGCGCACTTCCGTCGCGAACTTGTCGAGCGACGTCGCGATCAGGGCGAGCGAAGCCATGTACTCGGCGTGGCGGTCGCGCTGAAGCGTCTGGGTCGAGATCGGGGCCGCTTTGGTGCCGAGCTTGGCGCAGACGATCTCTTCCACGCGCGGGTCGATGTTGGCGTACGTGCCGACCGCGCCGGACATTTTGCCGTACTGCACGCCGTCGGCGGCATGGCGGAAACGTTCCAGGTTGCGCTTCATTTCTTCGTGCCACAGCGCCATTTTGAGACCGAACGTGGTCGGTTCCGCATGCACGCCGTGCGTGCGGCCCATCATCGGCGTGCTCTTGTAGGCGATCGCCTTATCTTTCAAAATTTCGATAAAATTCAGGATATCGCGTTCAAGGATCTGGTTGGCCTGCAGCAGCAGGTAGCCGAGCGCCGTATCGACGACGTCCGTCGAAGTGAGGCCGTAATGCACCCATTTGCGCTCGTCGCCGAGGCTTTCCGAGACGGCGCGGGTAAACGCGATCACGTCGTGGCGCGTCTCCTGCTCGATCTCGTAGATGCGGTCGATATCGAAAGTGGCGTTCTCGCGGATCAACTTGACGTCTTCCTGCGGAATGACGCCGAGTTCGACCCAGGCTTCGCAGGCGCAAATTTCGACTTCCAGCCAGGCTTTGAATTTGTTCTCTTCGCTCCAGATGCTGCGCATTTCCGGTCTGCTGTAACGTTCGATCATAAGGGGTATATCCTCCAAAGGGGTAAGTTTGAGTTCCGCCGCGTTTCTCCGATCCGGCCGCCTGTCCCAAGCACGGCCGCTGCCGCGCGCGGATCTTCTTCCATTATATAGGGCGAATCCGCAAGGATGCGCAGAGTCGATGTTCGTTTGCGTTAAAAAAAGTCCGAAGAGCATTATCCGGCCGGCCAGATGCCGGCTTCGTCGATCCACGATAATCCGTCGGCCGTGTCGCCGCAGAGCAGGTTGATATGTCCCATTTTGCGGCCGGTCTTCGCTTCGGCCTTGCCGTAGAGATGGAACTTCGGCCGCACCTTCTCCGTGCCGACGCTGCCCGGCGACAGCATCAGCTTCGTCACGCCGTCCAGATGTTCGCCGAGGACGTTGACCATGACGACCGGCGTCCGCAGCTCGGGACTTCCGAGCGGCAGCCCGCAGATCGCGCGCACATGCTGCTCGAACTGCGACGTCGTGCAGGCTTCCATCGTGTAATGGCCGGAATTGTGCGGCCGCGGCGCGACTTCGTTCACGTACAGCCGGCCGTCTTCGCCGTAGAACATCTCGACCGCGAGCAGCCCGACCGCGCCGAGCGATTCGGCGATGCGGGCGGCGAGCCGCTCCGCTTCGGCGAGCACGTCCGCCGGCACCCGGGCCGGCACGATCGAAGCGTGCAGGATGCCGCCGCGGTGAATGTTTTCCGCCGGCGGGAACGTGCTCGTCTCGCCGAGCGAACTGCGCGCCGCGATGACCGAGATCTCGCACCGGAACGCGATGAACTGTTCCAGCACCAGCTCCGCGCCGGCGACAGCCAGTTCCGCGTAGGCCGATGTCACTTCGCCGCGGCCGCGGATCACGTACTGCCCTTTGCCGTCGTAGCCTCCGGTTGCGGTCTTGAGCACGCACGGCGTGCCGAGACGCTGCACCGCCGCGTCCAGATCCGCTTCGCTCTTGATCTCCGCGTAAGGCGCAACCGTCGCCCCCGCCGCTTCCAGCGCCGCCTTCTCGCGCAGGCGGTGCTGGGTCGTGTACAGCAGCCGGCTGCCCTGCGGCACATACGACCGCTCTTCGAGCAGAGCGGCTACTTCCGCGTCCACGTTCTCGAACTCGTACGTGATCACGTCTGTCCGCCGCGCGAGCTCCGCCGCCGCTTCCTGATCGGAATAAGCGGCGACGATCTGCGCCGCCACCTGGCCGCTGGGGCCGTCCGGCGCCGGGTCCAGCGCTATGAAGCGGTACCCGAGCGGCGCTCCGGCCAGCGCCATCATGCGGCCGAGCTGGCCGCCGCCCAGCACGCCGATCGTCGCGCCCGGCGCGATCACGCGCGCGCGGCCGCTTGCGCCGCGCTCCGCAGCCGCGCCCACCGGGCCGGCCTCCCGCCCGGCTTCCGCCGCTCCGCCGTGTCCCATGCCGTTCGTTCCTTCCGTCATGGCAGCTCCGCTTCCAGCACTTCGCGCTCGATTCTCGCGCGGCGGGCCGAGACGCGGTCCATGACCGCGTCGTCGAAAGCGCCGACGATCTGCGCCGCCAGCAGGCCGGCGTTGATCGCGCCGGCCTTGCCGATCGCGACCGTCGCCACCGGAATGCCGCCCGGCATCTGCACGATCGAGAGCAACGAATCCATGCCTTTCAGCGCGGCCGACTGGACCGGCACGCCGATGACCGGCAGCGGCGTCTTGGCCGCGACCATGCCCGGCAGATGCGCCGCGCCGCCCGCGCCGGCGATAATGACCTTCAGGCCGCGCCCGCGCGCCTGCTGCGCGTATTCGAACATCAGGTCCGGCGTGCGATGAGCCGAGACGACTTTTTTCTCATACGGAATTTGAAGTTCCTCAAGGATCTGGCAAGTGTGCTGCATCGTTTCCCAATCGGACGTGCTTCCCATGATGACCGCTATCTGCAAAGACATAATTCACGCTCCATATCGATCAGTTTAAAAAAGAAAAAGTCCGGCACTTCCGCAAAATCGCTAGGATCTCTCGGGAAACCGGACTCGGAAAAAACGGGACTGCCCGGCTTATCCCGCCCATTCGGACGAGCAAAGACGAAAATGCACGTTTCGCGGCCGGCGGAAGCAGGCGGCAAACGGATTCTCGGCCGGGAAAAGCGTGAGCGGCGGCCGGCGGCCGATCGGCGGCGCCGGAACCCGACAGAGGCACCGGGCTTGTCGCCGGGCCGCCGCAAGGACAGTCGTTTGATCCGTAGTCCGGGGATTTACGGTTCCCGGGTAGATACTGCCGGGCCTTATCCCCGGCTTTATACGGTGTGGTTCAATTGCTTTCAACAGACGCGGTTGCACGCGCCTCGCTTCCGTTCCAGTTTAACAATTTCGTACATCCCGTGTCAAATAAAAGCCGAACATTTTAAAAACGTAAAATCCGAATGTTCGCTTTTTCACTTCTACCCAGCAAATTATCGGCAAAAATGTCTTCTTTCGTTCTTATCGCGCCGAATTCATGAATTCGAACCCGGTATCGGTCTTCCAACGTTCGTCCTCCGCAGCGCAAAAAGGCCCGGAAAACGCGGCGCGTTTCCCGAACCTTTTCTGCACGTTCTTATCCCGAAGGCACGAAGAGCGATCTTCGCGACAGATTCGCGGCTTTACTTGACGACCAGCACCGGAACCTGGGCCTGCTGCACGACGTTATGGCTGACGCTTCCGAGCACGAACTCGCGAATCGCACCGAGCCCGCGGCTGCCGATCACGATCAGATCCGCGTTCAGCTCTTTGGCGTATTCGAGAACCAGGACGGCCGGCGCTCCCTGACGCATCTCGATACGCGCGTCCACGCCCGCTTCCGCGAGGCGGCGGCGAGCTTCTTCCACGGTCTGCTCCGCCAGATCGAAAAACTCCTTGTTGACGCTGCCCGGTACCGGCGCGATTCCGTCTCCGACGAAAAAGCGCGGATAATCGTAAATATGCAGCACTTCCAGCACGGCGTCCGGCGAAGCTTTCACGAGCGCGGCCGCGCGATCGAGCGCCTTGTTGGACGCTTTGGAACCGTCATAGGCCACGAGAACTTTGGAGAACAGCATAATGAAGCACCTCTTTCTTCCTTTCGGATTCGGACTTCGTCCGGCCAGCCGATGACCGGCGGCCGAATGTCCGTTCACACTCTTTATTACCCTTTTAAAAAGGAAGCTCAAACGTCCTTGCTTGCTTTTTCTGCCGCGCGGGTCATTACCGGTGCAGCAGATAGAACGCGCCTCCGTAGAGAAGCACGTTCAACAGCAGCAGCGCCGGGATGCCGAAGCGGAACGACGCATGCTGCGTTTTGTGCCGTTTTTGCGCCATCGCCAGCCAGATCCCGAGCGCTCCCCCGACGGCCGCCCATACAAACAGCGTCCGTTCCGGAATGCGCCGCGCGCGTTTTTTGGCTCGGCGCTTATCCGACGCCATGACCGCGTAAGCGACCAGATTGAGCACGAGCAGCCACGCCGCAAGCGCAAGATCCGCCGCGGGTATCGTTACGTTCATGTTTGATTTCCCCGTTTCCTGTTAAATCCAGCCTTTCTCTTCCCGCAGGCTGTCGATCAGCCGCAGCGCTTCTTCACCGTCGCCGGCTTCCCCGACCCCTTCGATATCGGGTTCGAGCCCCAGCAGCGAAGCTATCGCGCCGCGCAGAAGACGCTGGTCCCCGGCTATTATAATACGGATCATATCGCTGTGCCTCTTTATTGTTCGCGCACGACGAGCGGAATCCGGACGCTGAGCGACGTGCCGCGGCCCGGACGCGGCGCAAGTTCGAGCGTGCCTTCGAGCAGCGCAGTAACGGTGCCCGCTTGGATCGTAAAATCGACGCCGTCGACCGCCTTTTTGCTTTTGAACGTTTTGACGACGCCCTTCACTTCGATCGCCGCCTTCTTCACTATGGGATGTGTCATCTTGTCCGCCTCCGTTTATATGCGGGCCACCTGTCTGTTTTGTCCGCTTGTTCTGGATGTCTTAATCTTATCCGGAAAAGTAAACCCCGATCAGTATGGACTGTCATCCGTTCAAGGTGACAGTTGTCACGAACACACACTCGAACCCCCCCCCGAAGAGAACGGCGGATTTCCGAACCGAAGCGATTTTGGATTTCCTCCCCTTCCTCTAAATCTTTTATACGATACAAGGGGAGGAAACCAAGCGGAGCGCAGGTCGGAAATCCGCCGTTCTCCCCCACTAACCCAACACAAAAAACCGCAGCACACCCGCTGCGGTCCTAAAGTTATACACATGTGGACAACGTTTCAAAAAAAAGCTTCTTTACACAAAGTTATTCGAGTACTGTGGGTAACCTGTTCAGAAGTAGTCGGCGAGGTAAGGCGTGCGGACAGGAATCAGCGCGTCCAATGCGGCAGCGGCCGCTTCCGTCGTCCGCAGAAGGCCGAAGCGCTGCAGGTCCGAAGGACGGCGGTATCCGAGCAAGATCGAAGTGAGCACGCCGATCGTCACGGTAACGGACGGAACGGCTGCGAGAGCCGGATCAGCCGGGAATTCCGGATCGCCGGAAGCGCGGAAAGGTTCGAGTTTGCCGCTTCCGTCAGGCGACACACTCCAGATCCACCGGCCGTCGTTCCACGGCGCGTCGCGGTCTTCGATTTGCAGCGCAAATACGGACCCGTGCGCCGCATCGGCCGAAGGCGCGAACGGATACGCTTCGATAAACGCCGCCGCTTCGACGATCCGGGCCATGAAGTACGGCTCGATCTCCTGTTTGACCATCGGATCGGGCAGCAGCATCGACAGCGGGTCGTCCACGGGCAGCTTGAGCTGCACTTCTTTTAACTTGGAATCGTGATTGACAATAAAGTCCCACAGTCCCTGCCGGGCCGTCTCGTTCAGCCAGAAAATTTCTTCGGTGATCCATTTGCGGTCTTCGATCGCGTACAGCACGTAAGCTTCCGGTTCGTCCGCTTCGTTATAGTAGACGGCCGTGTACGGAATACCGTTCATGACCCGCTGCTCCCACCAGTCGCGGCTGCGCGTCATCGGGCCGTTGTAGCGCCGGATCGCTTGATCGTACACGGACCGCAGCGTCTCGATATCGCGCACTTCGCGTACGACGCGGCCGGGTACGTTTTGGCGGGCAGGCAGCTTATCCACAGGGATTGTGTAGTTTTTATTGTCGGTAAACAGCTCCCACCCGTATTTGCGGTAAAAAGCGATCGAGAACGGATGCAGGTAAGACAGCAGCTGTCCTTCCGCTTTCATCTCTTCGAGCGCGCGGCGCAGCAGTCCGGACACCATCCCGCGGCGGCGTTTCTCGGGCCAGGTGGCGACTCCGCCGATCCCGCCCATTTTGATTTTGACCCCGTGCACGTACACTTCAAGCGGCATCAACGCAAGCTTGGCGCACAGCGCCCCTTCCTCGAACACGCCCCAAACCGTTTCTTCCCCGAACCGGCTGCGGCGCTCCTCCTTCTGCTGCTCGCTTATCGTATACAAAAAAGCATACTGCGTCAGTTCGATATTGGCGTCAAATTCGCGTTCGGTCAATTTTCTGATCTCCATCCGTGCATCCGCTCCTTTCAAGTGTAGGCAAGCCGGGCTTTATCTCTTTTCTCCATCCGCGCGCGAAGTCCTGCGCCTCGCCGTCGATCGTTGGACTTCTTCCTTTTTCCGTATGCAAAAAAAGGCCGCTCCGATATGCGGAGGGCCTGATCGTTTCTGAAGTTCACCTGATTCAGGGACGTCTCGGAGAATCGATAATCCGGTCGATGATGCCGTACTCCAGCGCTTCCTCAGAGGACATGAAGTAATCCCGGTCCATATCGCGGGCGATCCGGTCGAGCGGCTGGCCCGTATGCTCGGCGGCGATCGCGTTCAATCTTTCGCGCGTCCGGACGATACGTTTGGCGCTGATCGCGATATCGCTTGCCTGCCCCTGCGCTCCGCCGTGCGGCTGATGGATCATAACCTCGCTGTTGGGCAGCGCGCAGCGTTTGCCCGGCGTGCCCGCCAACAGCAGAATCGCCGCAAAAGAACCCGCCATGCCCGTACAGATCGTATGCACGTCGGGCTTGATGTGACGCATCGCGTCATAGATCGCAAAGCCCGACGTCGTCACGCCCCCGGGACTGTTGATATACAAATAGATGTCTTTGTCCGGGTCTTCCGCTTCGAGCAGCAGCAGCTGCGCCGTGATACTGTTGGCCACCGCGTCGTCGATAGCGGACCCGAGAAACACAATCCGGTCTTTGAGCAGCCTGGAATAAATATCGTAGGATCGTTCGCCCTGGCTCGTCTGCTCCACCACATAAGGGATAAAAGTGCTCATTGGCCTGTTCCTCCTCGTAAAAGCGCCTGCGCGCCCTGCGTCTATCGGTATGGAATCCGCGGCCGCCCAATCGTCAGGCCGCCCTGCTGCGTGCCAGGGAAGAGACCGGAGCCGCCGGAACTCGGCGTTCGGCGTCCGCGGCAGAACGCCCCGCTCCGCCGTTTCCGGCGCAGCGCACAGCGATTGCGGCGTCTTCCGCGCTTCCGCCGTTTCGCAGAACGAGCAGCGCCCGCACGTCCTGCAGCCGAATCGCTTCCAGATAGGCGAACACAGTCGACTCTTCGGGTTGTACGCGCTCTTCGCCGTGAAGTCCGGAACACTCTTCGATTCGTTCTCTGTGCTGCGCGCCCAGTTTTTTGCGTGCGCGATGCAGGGAAGCTTTGACCCCGCCTTCCGTCGTCCGCAGCAGGGCAGCCGTCTCGGATGCGGTAAACCGCATATACTCCATCAGCAGGTAGACCGTGCGCTGCTCGGGCGTCAGCAGGCGAACGATCCGTTCGGCTGCTGCCCATAGACGCAGCGGATCATCTTCTTCGGACGTCGTCGCTTCCTCGTCCGCCTCGTACCCGCTCTCTTCACGGACTTTGCGCACCCGGTCGATCCAGGCATGATACGCGATGCTGCGCAGATAAGCGCGATTCCACGTGCGTTCTTTTGCGCCGTAAGCCGTCCAGGCTTTCAGCCAGGTCTCCTGCAGCAGGTCTTCGCTTTCGCTTTTGCACCCCGTCAGGAAACGGCAGTACGCGGATAGCGCTGCGCCGTGCTCCCGGATCAGTGCCGCAAACGTCTTCTCCATCTGCCTCTCCTCCTTTCCGCCGGATTCATAAGCTTAAACGAATAACCGTGTCCAAACGATACTCTCCGCTCCTTTTTTAAATATTATACTTTTTTTACAATCGATGTTTCACCTTTTTTAAATGCGGTTATACATCTTATAGAGCTTTTGAAACAAACGGAATTCAAGATCCAGATTACGCCCAACGGCGCTGCTTCCAACTTTGAATGTAGGAATATCGGCATAACAAAACGGGAACCAGTTCCAGCTGGTCCCCGCGAAATCGAATCTTTGTGAGAGAAGATTGGATAAGAATCAGAAGCCGATGTTGTTCACGAGAGTGATATTTCCTTTTTCAAAAGTGGTAGCTGCGCCGTTTTTGTTGATCAACGTGTTGCGCTCGAACTTCACTTTTTTGATCGTGCCGCCGCCCCATACGCCGATGCCGCGATGCGCGCCGTCCGTAATGGTGTTGCCGTAGAACTCGACGTTGTCGATCGTGCCCTGGGAAGCATACACGAGCACGTTCGGATGATTTTGCGGTTCTTGAATGCCGGTATGGCGAATCGTGTTGTTGACCACTTTGACGTTGTTCACGTTCAGCGTGTTGTAAGATCCTTCGACCGAAATGTAGAGGCCGGCCATCATGGTATCGGCTATTTTGTTGTTTTCGATCAACACGTCGACCCCGCCTACGACCGAGATACCGCGCGCTTTGGAAAAGTTCCCGATATTGTTGCCGCGTACGACGATGTTGTTGACCGGTACGGGGCTCGTGCCGTAGCTGACCATCGCGATGCCGTCATCGCCTACGCCCATGACCGTATTGTTCTCGACCGTAATATGGTGGCTTTCCGTCGTCATGTGGATACCGTCCGCACCCGTGTTCTCGACCGTATTATTGGATACGATCCCGTTGTTCGAGCCGTAAGCCATCATGATGCCCGCCGTGCTCGATTTGCTGACATACACGTTATCGATCACGAAGTTGCTCGCGCCGCGTACCGTGATGCTGTTTTTGTCGTGCGCGCCGTTTCCTCTGCCGATCGTCGTCTGATAAGCATGCTTGAGGCTGCGCAGCTGCACGCCGTCGCCTTTGAGGTCGATCGAACCGCCGTCCGGATTCGTGGAGACGAGAACGGTCGCTTCTTTGCCCGCGCCTTCCACACGAATGCTGTCGAGGGTAAGGATACGGCTCAGCGTGAATTCGCCTGCCGGAACGTACAGAGTCTTTTTCTGATCTTTGGCTGCTTTGGCCGCTGCGGCAAACGCGTTGTAATCGTCTTTGCCGTCATTCGCGACCGCTCCGAAATCGGTAACCGACAGACGATTGGCTGCGGGAGCCGGCGTCGGCGTTGTTGGTGCTGGCGTCGTTGGCGCCGGTGTTGTTGGCGCTGGCGTTGTTGGCGCCGGTGTTGTTGGCGCCGGTGTTGTTGGCGCCGGCGTTGTTGGCGCTGGTGTTGTTGGGGCCGGCGTTGTTGGGGCCGGCGTTGTTGGTACCGGCGTTGTTGGCGCCGGCGTTGTTGGGGCTGGTGTTGTTGGGGCTGGCGTTGTTGGCTGCACCGGAGCCGGTTGTTCCGTTACCGGCGTTGTCGGTGCGGGATCGGTAGGTGCCGGCGTTGTCGGTACCGTCGGCGCCGAAGCTCCCGGTGTAAAGGAGAGGCTCGGATTCCACAGCGTCTCGTCGTCTTCGGTCGTTCCGTTTTTGTTAACGACCATATAGAGGGCCGTTCCCGCTTCGACCGGAATGGCGTCTACGTTTTGCGGCTTCTCGCCCGTTCTCGTTTTGATCACAGCGCTCCAGAGCACCGTATCATTCTTTTTGATGCTGGCTACGATTCCGTCGCCTTTATTGCCGCTCTTTTTGACAATGCCCGTAATTTCGACCGTTCCCGGTCCTGGCGCGATCCATGTACGTACCGCATCCGCGGTCTCGCCCGGATACTGCGAGCTCGACGCGATCCACGGGAAGCCCGAAGCGTCGCTCCATACTTTTTTGTTTGCGTCGTAAGCCAGTTCCGAATAAGGACCCGCTGCTCCTTGTTGATACGACCAGCTTCTCTGTCCTTGCGCCGTCGAGCTGAAATCTTTGGAAGCTTTATACGTGTCAGAAGCTGCGGCGTTGGCTTGACCCAACGAACCCATGCCGCTTCCCAAACCCAAAGACAGTACCACAATCGCCGTGATGATCTTGTTTCTTTTCAAGATGTATCCCTCCAAATGTTGTTTAAGAACCGAAAAGTGAACGCGATCTGTTATCGATAATCCGGTTTCTCCTCCGCCCCTGGGCTCAAAACCGGTGTCCTGCTTGAAGATTGCTCTTGGAGCAATCCGGGAGTCGTGTGGTAAATAGCTTACGCCGCGTGATCCGATTGAATATGCATGAATATTCAGTGTCGGATTCAACTTTCGTCCTGAGGCGGCGCGTTTATAATCTTTATATCGACGACTCTTGTCCAGAAGTTACAGCAGCGGCATTTATCGAATCAAAAGACCCATACTTTTGGAAAAAACCCCTACTCAGTACATGCTAAAAGCCCAGGTTCTATTTTCCCAAATTATGTTTTTAT